>CAZBWM010000061.1:0-32572 GCA_964495375.1 uncultured Planctomycetaceae bacterium
GGCCCGAATCCGCATCGTAGAATCGCTCAAACAGTGTCAGCTGTTCTGGAAGTTTGACATCAAGTGATCGGTTATTTGCACGAAGCACAGCTCGAATCGTCTCTTTAGGTCGACGAATTAATCCAAGAACTTCATCGGGTGACAAAGTAGTTTTCCTCTTTCGACGTGGACTGAACTCAAAAAGGGCGCTGTAAATGGGGTGCATCATGTAGTCGTAGTCCTTCGTGTCGCCTACGTCGCCTGGCTTGTTGCCCAACGAGCGCAACAACGCCAAGTGCATCACGGCGGATGTAAGCAAACGCTCTACCGCCGCGGACGTCTCGTCTGCCGACTCGTCGCAATCTTGGCCGGATGACACCTGAAACTGGTTGACTTCTGGTGCGTGCCCAATTGCATCGCTTGCCATCACCTGAAACACACGTCCCAAGGACAGTAAGAGTTTCGTCAGTTGAGCGCCATCGACAGCCAGCCCTTCCAACTCAGAGAGATTCATATTGCCCACACGCTGCGCAACGGTCGTTTGAATCTTCGGGGGAATTGCGGTATCCAGTGCCCCCCCCTCGTGGTAATGGGCAAGGAGGCTCTGGTCGACGAGTTCCAAGACGTACCGAATATTGCCTGCCGCCATTAGCGTGAATGTATCCCATCCGCAGTAGTACTTCCGAATACCGCGTTTGCCTCGCCGAATCGTGTACAGCATGGCGTGCTTGTAGTTGCCGAATCGTTCATGCCACTTCGCCGGATCCGTAGCTGCCTCATCGAGTACTTGCTGGACAGTACAACCCTGAGATTCGGCCCAATGATTGAGGAAGTACAGTTCAAGCGGGGACATCTGATCTAGGAAGTCACTTTGCTCTTTGCTGCAAGAATCTGACAGTGACTCGTTGACTTTTGAGGCGAGCGGATCGACACCCAGTAGCTGTGCTTCTTCGTCTTCTGTCAAACCGCTGAAGGCCTTCTCCAAGCTTTCGACAATTGGCTTGCCGTCGAGCTGAATTCTCGAAAGCCGAGCTTGACAGACGTTCAACGCAAAATCGCGGAATGTGCGTCCTTGTAGTTTCTCGCTAATGTTGATTCGCACGTAGTCCGCAGGGTGGATTAACTGTTCATTCTTGTTCAGCGTGGATCGGACTCGACGACCGAGTTCACGAACGCCGATCTTGAAGCAATATGAATCGCTAGCATGCTTGATAAGGGTGTTGACGATCTGCTGCTGGTAATTGAGCAGATTCTCAAACTCGTCAAGGAGCACAAAGAACTGAGTGTTCTTGAAGGGTTCAAGTGACTGAATGACTGCACACAGATGATCGATCGGTGCACTTTGCATCGAGAGCGGGGGTCGTTCTGCGTCTACGACGTTGTTGACGTAGGCTTCGAATGCGACCCGCGCATCGGCAAGATGGTGTCGAATGTCCCGGTGAGTGGCACACGTCGGCAGATGAAGTGAGGTCGCGACACGATTGGCTTCCGTGGCCTCAAACTGAACGACGTGACCGGTCTTTAACTCGTACCATTCGAGGAATTCCAGAATCAGGTCAGCAAGCAGAAGGTTCATGTAGTGCGCGAAGAGCGGAGTCCATTGTTCCTCCGTCAGTTCGCCACTAAAGGCCGTTACGTGATTGGTGTTGACACGGTAATACAGTCCAAACCACTTCCACTGTGCGATGTCGGATGGCTTTTGCTTTCGAAGCGCAAACTGCCCTTTATATGACAAACCGCGCAGTACGGTCGTCTTCCCTGTGCCGCGTCCACCTTCCAATATGCAAGACCGGGTTGTTGTCAATTCTGGAAAGTAGGCCGGTTCCGTGAAGAGTTCAAACAACTGTTCCTTGAGCCATTCGGCTTTGTAGCTGCCGAAGAGTTGGCTCAGTTGCTCCGCCAACGACGTTTGTTGTTCAGTGCTCATGTTCGCTTGATCAATGGAGTCCATCCATTGTCGTCGTGGTAGTAGATGGGGAGTGTTGCGTCCGGCACGCCATGCTCGAAGGCAATAGTCAGGGCTTGGTCGTGGTAGCCCTTCCAACCGACGATACCGGCGCGACGACTTGCGTTCTCCAGGAAGTCATGTGCCGATGCGCGCAGATGATCCGGCCAGACAATTGACTCATCTGAAAGTGCGCTGTAGCGATCCGACAGAAGGTGCGCAGGACAGAGTACGGCGGTCGGACAAGCGTGTTCGATAGCATCCTGCCCCGTGCTTCCGACGAAAAGTGGACAGTAGTAGAACGATGCGCCGCTTAATCCACAGAATCGTTCAAACGACAGAGTCGATCCGTCCCGAAGTTCAACATCACGTTGCCAAGTTGTGATAAACTGGTCACCTGAACCAACGAAGTCATCGACGAAAAGCACCGGCCGAGGGCCCGAATCAGATAGACGCCGGAGCGCTACTTCTGGAGCGACAATGTTGTCTTCTGCAATGCCGAGCACTTGACGGGACTTTCGAGCAAACAGATATCCGCTGTCCGTGTTGCTCGGTTCTTCTCCCGTTACGTGCGTGACGATGACGTCGGATCGAAACTGGCGCCATGCGGCCTGCGCTGCTACGTAGGGACCGTTGATTGGTACAATGTGGCGGCTTAATTGTTGAAATGCAGCCTTGAAGAGTTCGTCGATGAGGTCCCCAGAATAGTACAGGAATGCGTTGAGCAGGTGAACTGCGTGATCTCTTTCATCGTTTTCGAAATTCGACAGCCACCCATGTGGATTTAGCTTCGTCTCTCGCGGCCAGAGTTGAACGTCGACGAAATAGTCTGCCTTGGCGCGGACGAAGTCTTCGGGAACCTGGGGTGGTGAGATCATTGTTCAACTAGGACGTCTTGGGCCGAAATTGCTGGATTACCATCAGCGGCTTTAGAGGCCGGAGCGACAACTCCAACCTACGCCGCTAGGAGGCGAATGCACTCGCACCGCAACTACCTCGGGGACGGCTGCGGATGAACGTTCGTCGAATCGCAGCAAGTCCGCTGTCGCCCAGGTGTCTCATTCTAGTTCTTTCCTCCGTCGGCTAGTAGCTCACTTCCGACCAGGTTATCGAGCAACTTCGCCATCAGACGCGAAAGGCAGGGTTGGGTCGCTCGCGTACTGAGTAAAGTGATGCACCCCGCGGAGCAGTTCGCCACCGCGTATTATGGTGCCCAGCGCGCTAAGGAGGGCGTGTCCTGCGTTGCAAGGTCGGCTGGGCCGCCTCCAATCGCGACAACTTGGAATTGAGCACGCCAGCAAGGTGCCTGAAGTAACCCCATATCGGTCGATATGGGGTTAATGTTCCGAGCCTATGGCACTTCAGAACGGGTCGCGGCCGTCGCCTGCCTCATCGGCCTGCTCGCTACCGTCTTTCGGCAACGGCGTCGTATAGACGTACTCCTGGGCCTTTTGTAGAGCGAAGATCAAGGCGGGCAGATCGGCAGCGCGGAACGACGTGGCATCGCGCCATTCACCACTCTCTTGATCCTTGTAGCGCCGGGGCGCGATCGTGATGGAGCGGATGTCGCGGGGGCCGCTATCGGTCTCGACGTGGTTGACCCAGATCGCGACTCCAATGCCCCCCGCAAAGGGGCCGATCTTTTTCTCGGGACGGTTCTTCGGGCGCTCGCGGCGCGCAGTTTGCTTGGCCATGGGCCACCTCCAGTTGAGATAAGGAACGACTGCTCTGTGAGCCAGCGGCTCAGATGAGTTTCGCAATCGTTGAGACTGCGTGGCCCGATCGTGGCACACAACGCAGCCGCGCGCAATCCTCCTTGGCGACGGGAGGCCAGGCAGGTCGGCGGCGCAGCCGTGGCTCAGGAGAGTTCATCGTGCAGAATTTGGTCGCACTCGGACTCAAGAAGCACGTAGACCGTACTGTCGGAAGGGAAGCGGACGATCGCCAGCGGGTCGACGTATCCCTCGGCATGGATCCGGTCGATCTGGACGCCGGGCGCAGGCGAATTGCCGGCGGCGATGACAGATTTGATCGCGGCGACGATCCGCGGATGTCCGAAGCTCTGGGTCGCGCGCGGCGACGCATGGTAATAGTGCACGGCGCGGTCGTCGTCGAAGTAGTGGAAGCGCGGCAAGTTCTCGGGTGAGAGCGCCGGTGGATCGGCAGAGAGATCAGACATGCGCGCAGAGTAGCAGTCTTTTTGGCGTACAACAAACCAAAATAGGCTGCGACTTGCGCGGCCCTCTGGCCGCAAACGAAACACCGCTTCCGATTAGCCTCGCCAGCGACGCCAGGCGATTACCAAGGTAAGACCAACGCATACGAGCGTCCAACTGGCCGGCTCGGGAAAGGTCACCACGGGCGGCGGAGGAACATCGGCCGTCGCGGTGATCGTGCCGTCCAACGTTCCGACGACCGTTAGGGTATCGTCGGGCAAAACCCAGGTCATCTGAACCGGCAGCACGAGCGTCCAGAGATTGTCGCCGTTGGGCAAAGGTGCCGAGGTCAGCGAGGCCAGACCCGGCGTGAACGAGCCTACACTGGTGATCGGATAGCTGCTACCCGTGGCCACATCGAGCGTGCCGTTGCCCAGGACGTCTAAGGCGGCGGCAAACGTGCCCCCCGCGCCGAGATTGGTTCCCAGTTGCGACAGGTCGAGTGTGAAATCCCGGATCGCGCCATTGACTCCAATCACCGTCAATCCATAGTCGGCCGGTGTCCCGTTCGGTTGCCAATTGCCGCTGGGCAGGGCGTCGATCGTCGAGGGATTGATCTCGATCGCAATCGGGTCGATGCCAGAGCGATTCACCGAAGCGTGAATGGTGCCCGCCCACTGCGCGACGAACGAGCCGTCCGCTTGCGGCGTGGCTGGGTACTGCTGCGTGCCGAACTGCGCGTAGCCGCCCACTTGGAGCAGACTTTGGCTGGGCACGAGTTGAAAATCGACCAGAATCTGATCGGCCGAGGCTGAACCGACCAGCCCCAACCACAGAACCACAATACTCTGCTTCATCGAATTCTCCTCGCAAAACCAGGAGCTTCCAACCGAGGCGGCTCCGGCAACACGCACTTCATGGAATCCGACCTGTCGGTTGCGATCGCGACACCGAGACTAGCGGCCGCCTGGGCGCGTCGAAAGTCGCCCACTCGGGCGTCATCCACAGGAGCGTCATCCCACGGGACGACATCGGTCCTGGCCGTCGACTTCGTGAGACACGGCCAATACGCGCATCGCCAGTTGCACACGACTGTGCGTGGCGGTGCGCCGGAAGATACGCCGCTGCTGGGTTTTGAGCGTCCCCTCGCTGATGCCCAATGCAGCCACGATCTCTTTGTTGCCCGCGTCGCGGAGCATCAATTCGACAACCGCGATCTGCCGCGGTGAGAGTCGCAGGGCTGTGCAGATGGCTTGCCAGTGAGCATCATCCAAGGGCAACGGTGGCAACGTTTCCAGGAATTTGTTGGCGGGCTTCTCGCGATGCTCGGCCATCGCCGCGTCCCCAAAAAATAGAGGGCGTCGAACCAAGGACGCTCCGGAAACCCCCGGCAAGGGGTGTAAAGAACGTGCCCTGGCCGACGCCCCTTTCGGGGCGCGGCTTCAAGGCACTGCTTCTTTACGTAGAACTTTGCCGGTTTTTCCGGAAGCAGCGTCTTGACGCTCGCGCGTCATTTCGAATTGTCGCCGTCGCCGTGTGGCGGCGAAGGCTCGTCTCCCATTCTAGTCGCTGGCGGGACTGCTAAACAGTCGCGTGCCGCGCTCGATCGGCGGCCGCCATGTAGGCACTCGCATCCGGCTTTTCGACAACTTGCTCGTCGGCATTCACCCCGGCGAGGTCGGCGGCGGCCGTTGCGCTAACGGTCCGCCGATAGTTCGGTCTGAATCGTTTCGACCACTTGGGCCGGCGACATTTCCGACTTGCTGAACACGTCCCGCGCGCCCAGTTCCCGGGCATGAGCGATCTTTTCTTCCTGGCCGAGCGCCGTCAGCACGTAGGCCGGCGTCCGCGCGTTGGGCGTCTGGGGTTTCTGCTCTAGGACCTCGAAGCCGTTCTTGATGGGCATCATCAAATCCAACAGCACGCAGTCGAACGGCTCGCGCGCGAGGTGCTCAAGCCCTTCCTGGCCGTCGAAGCACCCCACCGCCTCAAAGCCGAGCTTCGCAAACTTGCGCACCAGCGAGGGATTCAGGTTGCGATCGTCCTCGATCACGAGCACTCGTTTTTTCGCCGGTGTCGGAGTGGCAGTGGGCATGGTGGCCGGAGCGTAGCAGTGCTCATGGCGTGGAAGCAAGCTCCAACGGCAGCTCGACAAAGAACGTCGTGCCGTGGCCTGCCCGGCTGGTGAACCACAACCGGCCCCCCTGCTGTTCGATGGCCCCTTTGGCGACGTACAACCCAAAGCCGTTGCCGTCGACCTGCTGGACGTTGGACGCCCGGAAGAGCTTTTCGAAGATGCGGGGCTGATCGGCATTGGGGATGCCCAGGCCGGTGTCGGTCACTTCGACCAGGAGTTTACCGTCCTGAATTTCGGCGTCGAGATTGACCTTACCCTGCTTTGGCGTGTACTTGATAGCGTTGGACAGCAAGTTCTCGATCGTCATCCGCAGCAATCGCGCGTCGAGGAGCGCCGTAGGCAACTGCGGCGCCACTCCATCGACGAATTGGACCTCTTGGTGCCGGGCCAATTCCTGGGCGTTGGCGATCAAATCGTCGAAGAACTGGTCGAGGTCCACCGCTTCTTTCTTGATTTTCATCCGCCCCAGCTCGATCCGTGAGACGTCCAGCAAGAGATGCGTCAGCTCACCGAGGTTCTCCATCGCCCGCAGCATTTCCGCCACGTGCGCGCGCTGCGCGTCGGGCAACGCGCCGAACTCTCCCGCGAGCAGGTCGTCCAGGCCCCAGCGGACGGAGGCAATCGGGCTGGCCAACTGATGGCTGACGATGCTAATCAGTTCGTCCTTCTGGCGGTCGATTTCGCGCAGGGCCGCCAGCTTGCTGCTCCAGATGCGGATCAAGAAGACCGTCAGCCCAATCAGAATGGCCAACAGCGCCACGACGAATCCGACAAACTCCCGTAGCGCAATCGTCGTCTCGCGGACGTAATTTGAGACATCGACGTCGATGCCGACCAGGTAATTGGCGTTGATCGGATTGGTGGCCGAGAGGTGGGTGCCCCATTGATCGATCGACAGCGCGTCGTCGACGTAGGTTTCGCGGAACGCGACTTGAATGAAGCGCGGATAGTCCGCAACGTCGTATTCGTCCCCTGGCAAGCTCAGCACTTCGTCCGCCTCGATCCGGCCGTCGCCGTTGAAGTCCACGGGATGCTCGGGATCGATGGCGTCGGCGTCGGCCACGAACAGCAGCGTGTTGGGGTCGCTGGTCTTGCGCTGAAGATAGACGAAGCGGATGTTGGGATTGGTCTGTTTGATCCTGAGCAAGCGTCCGACGACCTGGCGGTAAATTGGCTTGCGCGTATCAGCAGGTGAGCGAAGTTGATCCAAATCGCTTGGTTCGAATTGCAGGGCTGCCCCACGGACGATCGACTGCAAGTGTTCGCGAATCGCGCGGTCGAAGAACTTCTGGGTGTTGAGGTACAGCGCGATTGTCAGAGCCGTCGTCACGCTGAGGGCCAGCGCCAAGAGTGCCAGGCTCGACAGCGGCAGGTCGCGCGATGGTGTGGCCGGCGGGCGCTCCATCTGGTGTCAAGAATCGTAGACCTACCGCCAGGCGATGTAAACGAGTTCGCTCGACTCCAGCGACACGGATCGCCCCGCGAAGCCGCCCTGGACCTGCACGTGTGCGAAGCCGGCCGCCCGCAACATCCGCGCGAACTCGGCCGAGTAGTAGTAGCGGAGCGTGATCGACGCCATGAGCACGTCTCGACGATCGCGCCGCGGAAAAAAATTCCATTCCCGCACGACTTGACCTACCGGCTCGTACTCGAGGTACGTCACAACGTCGCAATCCTTGCCGCGCCGCCGGCGAAACCGCTCCAGTCGTCTGGCCGGCGGCGGATTCCGGAAGGGGGAGAAGTTGTCGGTGACGAATTGTCCGCCGGGCTTAAGCCAGCGGCGGCAGTTGTCGAGGGCCTGGGTCAACTCGCCGTCCCCAAACTGCGTGAAGAATGAGTGGGGCGCGAGGATGCGATCGAAACTCTTCTGTTCATACAATTCTCGATCGAGCACGCTCCCGTGACGAAGCCGCATCCGCAATCCGGGACGCCGTGTCTCGATCGCGCCCAGCATCGGCCGGCTGTAGTCGAGGCCGACGAGCCGCTCATTCGTGGCGGCACTCTTAGTAAAAACGCGCCCGGTGCCCACGCCCAGATAGAGCACGTCGCCTCGCCTGGCATGGCGGCGGTAGAACGCCACATCGCCCGTTGGGCCAGGATACGCGAGGTCGTACAGCTCCGGGTGCTCGTAGAGCTCGATCCGCCGCGCGCGCCGCTTGAGTCGCACAAACTCCGCGCGCAGCCGCTGCTGGCGGACGTCGGCCATGCGCTAGGCGAGAGAAGCAGGGGAGATCATTTGCTGAACAGCAGAAGCATGGCAAAGAATCCCAAAATCCAGGATAGCACCAGGGGGAGCGTCGGCGCCTGGAGCTCCAGCAGCGACGTGATGACCGGGATCAACAGATAGGTGGTGGACAACAGCACCGCGCCGGCCCGCAGATGCAACACATAGAAGTGGGTGTAGTCGGCCGCAAAGAACAGCAGCGTCACCAGGGCAATCAACAACCACTCTTGAGCTGAGGGCAGATAGACGGCCCCTCGCTGTCCGACCAATAGCATCAGGCCCGACAAGATCGTGATGCCCAGTCCCGACCAGAAGGTCAGCACCAGCGGCGGCACGCGGGGGAGTTGCTGATCGACGAGCGCCGTTTCCAAAGCGTAGAACGTGGAACAGGCGAGCGCGATGTAAGTGAGCGTCTTGCGGGGGAGCATAGGGGAGAGCTGTGGGCCGGATTCTACGCCGATCGGCTCAAAAGTCGAATTGGTTGCGGGAGGGTGCGCGATCCGATCGCTCACCACAGACGCTGTTGCTGCTGGGACGTGGCGGGGTTGGCGTGCAGCTCGAACGGCTCGTCGATGGGTTGCGCTAACGGGGGTGTGATTGCGTCCGGTTCTTTGGCGGGTTCGTTAGCGCCAGGCTTGTAGGCGTCGAAAATACTGCGGGTGACTCCGTTGACGCGTGCCGACCAATCGGGCGCCAGCGGATCAAGGGGCATGCTGGTGAGGTAAAACGGCGGCGCTCGCTCGATCTTG
The DNA here is from genome assembly GCA_964495375.1 of uncultured Planctomycetaceae bacterium. Lineage (GTDB taxonomy): Bacteria > Planctomycetota > Planctomycetia > Pirellulales > JAEUIK01 > JAIESQ01. Next base: position 9,191 of record CAZBWM010000061.1, read on the forward strand.
TCGTTGTTGAGCGCCCATTGAAAAAGTTCGCGGATCTCATCAATCGAATCGCGCAGCGTGCCGATTTCCTCGGTTTGCTCGCGCATCACCTCGACGGCGTGCTCCAGGCCATCCTGCAGGGATGCCAGTTGCTCTTCGATGAACGATCGGATTTCTCCCAAGGCCGCCAGTGGTTGCTCATCGCGCTGTGGCGTTTCCATCAACGGCAGCTTGCCTCAGGTGATCTCGCTTCGGCAATACTTCCGTTGGCGCGCTCAAGCCAACACGCCGGCGAGCTCACGTTCCACCTCCCGCAATGGGCGCGTGTAGCGATGACGCGAGGTACGCCGAACGACCTCGGCCAACTGTTCGTCGCCGCGTGGCGTTGGCGGTGGCAGCGTCTGCATCGAGAACGGCCGACTCGGCACGCCGTCAATCAGCAGCCGAGTATACGTCTGATACTTGGGCAACGTCAGCAGATCGGGCGGCAGCAATTCGCCGCCCAATTGCTCGGCGAGCACCTCGGCGTCGCGCTGGGAACTTTGGAAAGCGACCGTGGTGCCGACGTTGCCAAAGACGCTCGCCCGCGTCCGCTCATCGAGTTGCTCGATATACTGGGTCGCCACCGTGAGCGCCAGATGGTACTTGCGGGCCTCGGAAAAAATCGAGGCAAAGGACTCGGTCGCGAAATTCGAGAACTCATCGACGTAGGCAAAGAAGTCGCGCCGCTGATGTTCCGGAACGTCTGCGCGGCTCATGGCTGCGAGTTGCAAGGCCGTGACCACCAGCGCGCCCAACAAACCACTGGCGTCCTCGCCAATGCGGCCCTTGGCGAGGTTCACGAGCAGAAGCTGGCCCTCGTCCATGACCTGCCGCAGGTCGAGCGTACTGCACGGCTGACCGACGAGGTTCCGCAACAGCGGGCTGCTGACGAAGTGGCCGACCTTATTGAGTACCGGCGAGATCGCCTCGCCGCGCAAGCGCGGCGGCATGGCGGCAAACTCCTGTTCCCAGAACCGTTTCACCGCCGGGTCGCGGAGCCGTCGTGTGTTGGACTGCCGATAACGTTCATCGGTCAGTAGTGGCAATATCTGTACAAGTGAAGAGCCGGGAACTTCCAGGAGCGCTAACAGCGCGTTGCGCAGCAAATGCTCCAGCCGCGGACCCCACATGGCGGCATAGAGTTTTTTGAAGGCCGAGAGCATCGCGGACGCGATCAAGGGACGCTGCGCCGGATCGCGACAATCCAACGGATTGAACGACAACGGATACTCCGCGTCGGCCACATCAAGCAGCACCACGTCGTTCGTGCGGTTCCGCGGGATCAACTCCAAAAGCGAGTCGGCCAGATCGCCGTGCGGATCGACGACGGCCAGGCCACGGCCGGCCCGGATGTCGGCCGCGATCAAATTCTGCAACAGTGTCGTCTTGCCCGTGCCAGTCTTGCCAAAAATGGCCAGGTGCCGCCGGCGATCGTCGATTGCCAGCGTGACGTCCCGCCGCTCACCGCGGTATTGCGCCCGGCCAAGCGGCACAGCATCGGGCCTCGCCGCATGCCTGCCCAATGCCGTCGGCGGTTCCAACTGGCGGCTCTCGACGCGCGCCACGGACGAACCCTGCACGGTCTGCGTCGGCGGGTGAAACAGCGTCGCCAGCTCTTCGGTCGACAGCAGAAACACCGGCCCGCGCCGCCGTCGCTTCGCCGGCCGGCCGGCGACAAAGCACGCCGTGCGCGGCGAGCTGAAATGTCCCAAGGCGCCGGCCAACTCGCGCGACCGCCGCACCGCTTCCTCTTCCCGAGCCGTGGGAAAAGAAATCGAGACGGTCAGCCGCGCCTCAAACAACAACCGGCCGAGCTTGTCGGCCGCGGCTTGCAAATCGTCCTCGCGATCGTGGAGACGCGACGCAGAGACGTCGATTGCCTGGTGACTCGTGCGGTCGCTGGGCCTCCGGGCGGGCAGGGAAATGATTCTGGCGATAATCCGTAGCAAGCGGCGCGGCGACAGGGCCGCCCGGGCGTAGAAATGTGCCAAACGAGGCTTGGAGCGGAAGAAGGGATGATTCAGCCGGTGCAGACAGGTCTGTGCTCGTGCGATCCGGGACCGTCCGGCGGGGCGCACCTCCAATTCGATCTGACCTTGCAAGCCGTCGCGCTCAAGCTGCGCGAGCGTCGAAAGAATCCCGCCTAGCGGATCAGCCGTGACGCGATTCAGCGCGTCCTCGAACTGCGCGTACCGCCGGCAGGGGAACAGATCGGGAAGGAGATTCAGGTTGGCCTGAATCATCCCCAGCTCCGCGGCGCGCTGGACGGGGTCGTCGGGTAGACGATCGATGACGCAGTCGGGATACTGCGCATAGAATTGAACTTCGACGATCGACTGCAAGCGATCGTCGCCGAGAACGAAGAGCCCGACATTGTCATCGCGAACACCGAACACCAGGCGTAACGGCAGCCGCCTGGCATTCGCTTGATGGATCGCCGCTAACGCCTGCTCGGCGTACAGCGGGCCACGTTGATTGGTTGCCGTTGACCGGATTGCCAACATCACCCGAAAAGATTAGCACCAGAAACTCTGGGCTGCGTAGTCAGCCGGAGCACCGAAGGGATCTCAAGATGGCAAATCGACGCCAACTGTACGCCTACAAGGGGGATTGTTGCGCTGCCTGCGGCCTCGGCGTCCAAGCCATGGTCGAGCAGTGGGGTACCTTTCATCGGTTGTTCGAGCTGAATCACATTGACCCCAAGAAGAAACATCCGCAATACGCCAATCTCATCCGACGCTCGATCTCCACCGAACAACTTGAAGAGATTGATAAGTGCGTGCTGCTTTGCCGACAGTGCCACGGGATTGTGCATGCGCAAAACGTGAACGCCGAGCTGATCGTGCGGCTCACCTTTCGAAATAGACTCGCCGAACAACGCCTGCGCGGGCAATTGATTCTGGATAAGAAGTCCAGGCGTGGAAAGTTTCTCACAAACGAGCAACTACTGCTGCAACCTTATCGCGTGAAGCTGGGGAGTCAGCGCTCGCAGCTTCTGTTTGGCATCGAACTCCATCGTGGCCGTTTGATCGATTTGATGGCAAATATCCGTCAACACAAGCGCGTGCGCATCAGTGCGTGGAACGGCCCGGAGCAAATGTCCATTGAGCATCGTGGCGAGAATCGCATCGCCGTTCGCCAAGATATCCGGTTTCCGATCACGAGTTGCGAATTGAGTAAGGAAGCTGCTGACGGGCGGTTCATTTGGGTGCGCAACGGAATTGCCCTGACGAGAGATGGCGAAGTAATCAGAACTGGCGAATTGAACTACGAAGGCACGATCGCGTGACGCCGACGACAGCATCAATCCGCCCGCCCCGGCCCGTGCGTCAAAGGCCAAGGGCGGGGGCTGCCGGCGGTCTCATGCTGTTGGCAACCAGCACACATCGCAATCCGGATAGGCGCACAGGATGCCAGAGTACGGCGGCTCGTCGGGCCGCCGCCAGACACGATTCGAGCTGCCTCGACGAACGGAGAGGGGAGCGCAGCCGATCACCGCACTCCAAGCGCCGGTCGCGCATCGGCCGGCAGGCCAGGCAGTCTAGCAGGCCGTTTTTGCGAGCTGCAAACGATGGCGATTGTCAAGCGGGACAAACTGGTTTGTCATCGCATGTGGGACCAGCGCATGACTCCGACCGCCAGGGTCGGTGAACACCGGAGTCGTCAGGCTTGGAAAACTCCCGAGATAACCATACAGGGTCGCGCCATAGAAAAGCGTCTGCTCCTCGTTCCGTTGCTCTTGGGCGGCAGTGTCCAGTATGTGCCGCAATCGCTCCGTGCCGCTCTGCGCGGTGACAATCAGCACGCGAAAGCGGTCGCGTAGAAACCGCTCCTGCACGCGGGCATAAAGGCGTGCCTTCCGCTGCCAGGTGCGGTCGGAAACTTCTGAGCGGAGCCGTTCGGTGGCGCAATCGATTTCGACGAAGTAGCGATACGCCGTGCCGTCAGGCAGGGCGAGCACGAACGCCGCATCGGGATAGACCGTTTGCCCGTCACTCTCCAGCCGCAAGGTATTCTCGCGGTGGAAGCCCGTCACGTTGACGCCACTGGTGTGCGCCGCAAGGCGCGTGTGGACCAAAAAGTCGGCCAGCGCCCGCGAATGGGCCTGCCGCGAAATACCGATCTTCTCGAAGTGTCCCGCGCCAGGGAGCCGCGCGTCGGTGCCATACAGCAGTTGAAAACCGGCGCGAGAAAGCACGTAGTAGTTCTCCGGTTGACCGGGGTGGAGCCCGGCGTAGCGGAACGTGCGCACCAGCTTGAGCGCCGTCAGAACCTGAGCTCGCTCGCGAACGTTGCGCAGCGAGTTGAACTTCTGCTCCCACACGGCGCTGAGCTTTAAGAGCTGCCGCGCGGTGAACGCCGACCAATCCAACGCCTCGAGTAGATAGTGGTCGCGGCGGGTCAGTAGGTGGGACAGGTTGGTTGGCATGGGCGATGCCGACATGGTAGCGTTTGAGCGCCTCGTCTGCCTTCAATCCCGCTTGCATGTCGGAACGAAAGAATGCCTACATCGATGTCGATCGCCTGCTGCCAGAAATCTCGCTCGAACAGGCGGCAGCGTTTTACGGGATCACCTTGCCGGAAGTGAAGCGAATTGGCGAGGAAACGCGGCTGCGCTGTTTCTTAAACTGCGGCCGCGGCGAGGCGAGCGGAGAACGCGCACTGGCGATTCAAGCCGAGACGGCGACCAAGGTCTGGAAGTGCTTTCAGTATGGCTGTGGCAAAGGCGGCAACCTGATTGGTCTCTGCGATCTCATGAAGCCGGGCGAGCATGCCGGCGGCCGCCCGCGCGGCGAACGGTTCAAGGAGATTGCTCGTGACTTGGAAGCGATGGCGCAGGGAAGAACCGTCGGCGATCTTGCCGCGAAGCCTTTGACATCCCCAGCAACGACACCTTCGCGTCCCGCCGCGAACATGCCGTTGGCGGAATCAGATAATGAGCGTATCCGGGCGCTGGTCGATCTGCCCAACGAATTCGTCACTGATCCGGCATCCATGACGCCCGAAGCGGCGGCCTATTTTCGCATGAGGCCCTTCCTGACACCGGACGTCTGCCGGGAGCTTTCGATCGGCTACCTGCCGCAGTCGAGCAAGTCACTGCTGCGCGGCAAGATCGTTTATCCGTTCCATTCGCCGGCCGGCGAGGTATTATGTTTCTTTGCCCGCGACCCGCGCTATGAAGAGAAACTCCGCCGCTGGATCGCCGGTGGCCGCGAAGGCCCCGAGCCGGTGAAGTACATCATGCCCAAAAACTTTCATCGCGGACTCGAACTCTGGGGCGAGCACCTCGTCCGAAAGCGGTTTACTGGTTCCAATCCACTTCCATGCGGACTCGTTGTCGTCGAAGGCGCGAACGACGCTGCGCGGGTGCTGATGCTCGGCGCGCCGGCGGTCGCCCTCTGCTCGAACACGATCACGCCGTATCAGGTCGAGCGGATTGTCGCACTGGCGGCCGATTGTGGACAGACCCACGTCGGGTTGATGCTTGATTGCGACGAACCGGGCGAAGAAGGCGTGTTGCAAATGTCGCTTCTTTTGCAACGCAGAATCGCAGTGCGCCAACTTTGGTATCGCACCAGTCACGACGGCCGCTTCGCCGACCGCCAACCCGAATCGCTCTCACACGAAGAATGGGCCGAAATTCTGGCGTCGCTTGTACCGCAAGCAATTGCGACGGCGAACCAGCAGGGATAAACAAAACCATCATCCACTGGGCAGTTCCAGCACGAAGTATTGGGTCGAAGGGTTGGTCAGCCATTCGTGAAACGCCAACTTGGTTTCTTCGGTCAATTTGAGCCGCCCGAAGGGAGCTAGCGAGACTCGCCGGCGATAGCGATCGAACACCACGGCGATTTTACGCCGATTGACGACGATCAGTCGCGCAGCGGCCGGCCGCTGCATGAAGATTTCACGTGCGCTCTGGAGCATCGCTTCCAAGTGCTCTTTGGGGACGGTGCGGACGAGCGCGCCGGCGATCCGGATTTGCATTTCGCCCGCGGTGGGCGCATCGACTGCATCGAGCCAGGCATGAACCGCGACGAGTTCGCCGCGGTACTCGATCGGCAGCACGCGCGTCACGACGCGTCCCGGATGATCGCCCAGCCAATCGGCGAGCGTGCGGTTGAGCCACAGCGCGCGCTGCTCGGCCGGTGGCTTCGGCTCTTCAAATTGAAGCAGCAGCCAGCCGGGCTCAAGCTCAGTCACCTTGGTTCTGACATTCATCGCTGGCAGGTTTGCGATTCGAGGACTCGTCGCCCCGCGCTGCTCATTGGGACGAAATACTCGTTGTCCTACAAGGGCTGGCGTGGTGATTTGCTATCAATCGAAGAGCAAAAGTTGACTGGTCGGCGGCCGCTGATTGACGTCGGGGGCCTGGGCCTCTGACAAAGGGAGCTTGGCCGGCAGCGGACACGCTTCCGGTGGTGTTTCACAGATGAAGCCCCGGAAGTCGAAGCCGGTGCGATAGGCGAGGCGGCGTTCGTTGGCGAGACTATTTCCCCAAATCACCCAGCCATACAAATTGCGCAGCGCCAAATTGATGGCCGTCATGCGGACACACTGCAAATCCACGTCCTGCCCGACAAACTCCCAATGCGGCTGGAGTTTGGCGGCCGCCAGCAGTAGCCGTCCCGAGCCGCAACAGGGGTCGGCAACCGTCCACCGTGCAGTTGCATCGGCGTCGGCTTCCCCAATCGTCTGGCGCGCCATCAATTCGCAGATCGGCTCGGGCGTGAGATATTGGCCTGCCTCACCATGACTGATGCAACCTTCGAAGAGGTCGCCCAAGACGTCGGTCCGCGTCTGCTCCATGATATCGACAATTGCCCCGAACGCCTCGGCCAGCCGATCGCAGCCCCGCTCGCCTTTCCGGCCCTGCGTGTGTTTCGCTATCGCAGCCAGGTATTGATCTTCCATCTGGCCGCCGGACAGCGCACAAATGCTCACGTGCAACAGGTCGTCAAACGCCTGGCCGCGGCTGACGCCGGAACGCCTTGCGGCCTCATCCAGCAGATCACGCACGCGGGCCGTTTCGGGATAACGAAAGTAGTCTCTGGACAGAGCGGGCCGGGAAAATTCGATGCGAGCGTGCCTCATGCTGCACGCCCGCGTCAACGATCAGAGCTGTCCCGCTGCTGATTGGCAGCGGGGTGGTTTCGCGTCCGCGCTCCGCCTGCCGTGGGCAGGCGGAGCAGTGCGCACCAGGTCGGGGGGCCCTGGCGCGGCTCGACACGCTGCCCCAGTTGTCGGCGCTCACGGTCACGAGCACGCGGAATCGAAGCGCAGCCCCCGACCCCCCAGCGCGAGCCGCCAAATGTCCCGGTGACGGGCGGCGTGTCGAGTGATGGGGGGTCGGGGGCGCTGGCCGCTCCCCGACCGCAGTGCCTCTCAGAGCCGTAAGAGCGCTAGCGTGAGCCGTCGCCTGGTCGGCCTCCGGACGCCGGCGCTCCCGCCGTGGAGTCCGCCGCTGCCGGCGGGGCGGTGGCGGCTCGCGTGGCAGAACTTTTTGACCTACGATTCGAGAATCAACCTCGCCGGAGGGCGGGTGGGAGTCGCGTTTCAGATCAACAAGAATCTGCTTTCAAGCAGTCGCGGCCAGAGCCGCGAGCTATTTGCTGACAATAGTAAATAACTTTGATAACTATTTGGCGCAGTCCGTTCGCGGCAGCCGCGAAGTTATCTCGTTGGCTTGGCCAAGCGCAAAGCACCAGCTCTTCAACGGTGGCGAGATAGCGAAAAAGGTGACGTGCGGTACACCAGTTGGTGACGCGAGGTACACCTATCCGCAGGCAAGAAAGGTGACGCCAAGTACACCGATTCTGGTGCGCCGATTAGCGCGTTTGTCGGTCGTTGAGCCACTCGTCGAACGAGGGAAACTGGAAGCGGCTGGCGAAGTGCCGATCGGCCTCGCCGCAAGCCGCCTCGATGGCCTCGCTTGCCGGCATCGTCGCTGCGTAAATCTCGACAAATTGCCGGACGTGTCGTTCGTACTCGTCCTTGGGCACGTCCTGCCGCAAGAATTCCTTGAACGCCTTGCGTTTGGCGCGGTCGAACAATTCTCGATACTCCTCCAAGCTCGCCGTTTCCTGGGCGAGCGCCTCGAAAGCCACGAGCTCGTCGCGCCGCTTGCGCAGTTCGCGCCACCAGTCGGGCGGGGTGCGCTTGCCGGCGGACGCTTGCTTCAAGTTATCGATAAGGAACGCCTGTGGCGACGCGCGAAAGAAACCGTTGGGTTTCGATTCCATGGCCGCCAAGGTCACGTCGCTCCACACCTGAATCAGTTTTTGGGGAAACGTGCGGACGATCCAGCGAATCATCGGGGCGTCGAAGCCAATCGCCTTGAGCGGTTCGGCCAGCGGCGAGTCCTGGTCTCGTTTGGTGTGGGAGGTCTCCGCCGGGGAGCGTTCAAAATAGCCCCCTCGTTCCAGCAGGAAACCATACGACCCGACAGCCTTCTTTTCGAACAGGTCGCTCGCTGTCAAACAACCGGCCGGCAGTCGGACGACATCGGCGTCCAGGAGCTTCGTCACACAGCGCGCCAGTTTTCGCTTGAGGTACTTGACCGACAGATTCGCGGAGAAACCCAAGACATGGACGCACAGATGATGCACGTCGAACCGCGGCGAGGTCGGTCTCCGCCAAAATACCTTGCTGAGCAAGAGGAACAGGCGACGCGTGGCCGGATCGAGCGAGCGATAGAGCGCCAGATCGAAATTCATTCGCCCCCCCTTGGCCTGGCAGTATTCGAAGAACAAGGGATCCCAGACGATGCGCCAGGCCCGTGATGAATCGTCGCTCGTGGGCAGATCGTATTTAAGGAACCCAAAGGCGCGATCCCGTTCCTCCTTGCGAAGGGGATCATAGAACCGCTCACAGAAGTACGTCGAGCCGGCCAGCCGCCGCAACACTTGCCGAAAGCGTGCATATTGTTTGCCGCCCTTGGAGTGGTGCAACATGCCGAGATTTTTAAGACACCAGTGCGGCGTGGCCCAAAACTCGAGCGTCGGGTTCGGCTGCGAGCAGGCCAGCGCCAACAGCCCCCACAGATAGAACTCGTCGCTGGCCGACAAGCCAAGCTGCGCGACGATTCGCACGGGAATCCACTTGGCGTGGTGGTTTGCGTCGGTGCGGAAGTGGCCGGTGTCGTAGACGAGCGGGGAGCGAAGCGACAGCCTGTCGTCGAGCGGGCAGAGCGCGTGCTCGACAAGCGAAAGTTGGGCGACGCCGTTCGACCGGCGTGGCGGCTTCGATCGCAATGTCGCGTGATTGTCATCTGGCTTCGTCGGAGAAGGGGAGTCGAGCATTGCGGCTCAGCATAGCAAGAGCCTTCAATGGCGCCGCGCGAACTGGCTTGACAGTGGTGTGCTGTGCGTCGTGCCGTCGCTTGCGGGTCAATTGCGCGCGACAGGTTCTTCGGGCAATGTCGTCGCGGTCCGAAGTTCCTTTCCACACTTCGAAGGAGGTCGCGGTGAGTATCACACTGGAGCATGGCCCGGCCGGGACGTACGTGGTGCGGTCTGAGACCGGGGCAAGTTTGCTCGTTCAAATCGACTGGGATTTCGCGGGGCTCGCGAACACGTTTGGTTGGGTGCCGTGTTTCTGCGGAGATACCGACGGCACGATCGACTGCCCGCATCGAACCGCCAGTGAAATGTTCTGCGAAGCGCGCGAGTATCTTGATCGACATCTCGGCGAAAGCGCGGAGGATCCCGGTTACTTCACCGGCGGATGAACGAGGGTGATGGCTTCGGCCCTGCCCCGTCTTGACGACGGGGCTCTTTTTGAAACAGTCTTCCCGGCACCGAGCATCACGATCAACGTGAACCCAAAGCTTGGGGTTATTGCGACGCCGCCATTCAGTTCCACGAGGCGTCAGCCGCACGGATTCTGAATTGGCTTCCGCAAGCCATGAAACGGGTGTCAATCATGACCAAGTTACCTTGTGCGTGATTGAGGAGAGCGGTCCCCTCGCGCATCAACAGAACACCTCATTGACCTGCGAGCCAATCGAGCGAAATGGCTTGGACTAGGGCTCGCCGGTCTCAGCCAATCGAAACGACGAACCCATTTGACGGCACTACCCTTTTGTTGCGCCAGCACACGTTTCGTCGCGAAACGTATTGCTTGACTGCTATTCTTTGCGGCCGTCAAGCACTTGCCTCTGGGCTTCCTTCAGGGCTGCGATGATGTGGTCATCGCTCGATTGGCCGCGCTTCGTCTTGACTAACACGACGCCATGATGCGTGTGGAAGCGGCGCGTGAGTGTCGCCGTGGGCTGCGGCCGCACACCGGCCGAACGCAGGCGCCTCTCTTCGACCAATTCCTTCGTTTGCCCGGTTGTAAGGTGCTTATCCCGAACCTCGCGCGCCAGCCTGCGCTGCTCGGTCGGCGGCAACTTGGACAGTGCGTAGAGATGTTCACCCGTGAGCGACTCGGGGTTTGCCTGTGCTTCGGCTTGCACGGCCGGAGTGACCTTATGAAGGATGGATAGTTTCTTGCTGATCTCGCTCTTGGACTTGCCGGTCAATCGTACCAGGTCATCGAGCGTGTATTGGTACGCGTCCTGCAACCCCGCCAGCGCGCGGCCCAGCTCGGTTGGATCAACATCTTCCCGCTGCCAGTTCTCGGAAATCTGGTGCAAGAGCACCCGGTCTTGGCCCGGCTCGCGCACGAGGCAGGGAATCTCGGGAAGCTTTGCCAGCAGCGCCGCTCGATACCGGCGTTCTCCCGAAATAATCACATAGGTTTCGCTCGACTCGTCGTAGCGCACGGCGATCGGCTGCAAAATGCCGACCTCGCGGATCGACCGCGCGAATTCTTCAATTGCTTGGACGTTGAACGACTTTCGCACCTGTGTTGGATCGGGGCGAATGCGGTCAACGGGAATCAGGAAGGCGCCCTTAAGCCGGCTCCGGCCCAACTCGGGGCCGGTCGAGGCACCCGTGGTTTCATACGGCGACGCCGCGTTTTTGAGGAACGCTTTGTCGGCGGCGCTGCCGGCGGACGCGCGCGAGCCTTTCGATCCGCCGGTCGATTTCATCGACGAGCCGGCGGACAATTTCGGCCGCCTTGGAGCGAGGCCGGTGGAGGACGATCGGGAGGCGGTCACAGACGGATTGCTCGTAGTATGCCAGATCGGGGACCGGTTCGGGAAATACATCTTCGCCGAAGTGTTTTCTTAAACGCTCCAGGTACGTTTGCTGGTATGCGCGGGCGCGCTTGAAGCGACTCACGAGATAGCCGAGGAGTTTTAGTTCGGGGTTATAGCGCCGGCGCACATCGGCAATCGCCGCGTTCACCTGCGCAATCCCCTGCGCTCCGTAGTCGGCGGCTTCCATCGGCACGAGTGCGAAATCACTCGCACAAAGCGCTGCGTAGCTCACGACGGACAGTCGCGGCGGGCAGTCGATTAGGATCAAATCGTATTGGGTTCGCAGTTTCGCGAGCGGATCGGCCAATGCCCGCTGCAGGTCGGACTTTTCCCAGGCGGAACGATCGGGCAAATCGAAGCGAGCCAACCGCACGGTCGCGGGAATCAGGTCGATATGGGGAAATCCTGTCCGTCGCACGAGCGCCGCGGCATCGGGCTCGGCGGCCGGATCAAACAGTGCTTCGACGCCCGGCTGTTCACCCAGCTCGCTGATGAAAGAACCGGTCAGGTTGCCCTGAGCATCGCAGTCGATGACAAGCACTCGTTTCCCGCGTTCGTTGTAGACGCCGGCGATTGTCCAGGCGGTAAAAGTCTTGGCCACTCCCCCCTTGAGGTTGATGACCGTGATAACGGGGGCCGAGCGGACGGAAGAAGCGGGCACGCGCGCATCGTACCATCGGTAAACGCGATCGGTCGAGTCAAGCGTGACCACATTGACTGCAAGAAAGGAGTTTGGCTCGATGAGTTATTCGCTGAATTTTTGCTGCACGCTGTTGGCACTTTTTGGTGCCGCAAGCCCCGCTATGTCGGCCGTCCAAGATGCGACACCTAATCGTAGTGATACCGTTTGAAGAATCCGGATACTATCCAGCACTTTTTCCAGTTGGCATATACTTCGGCGCGCCGGCCCACATCTCCGCCGGCGGCATCGTCATATCCAAACTGGGTAGTGTTTGATTTCAGTGTTGCTGAGAAGCTCGGACAATATGCCCCCAAGGCGCGAGATGCCAATGAGGAAACGAGAATCGCAGGAAGCGAACATCGGCGAAGCCCCCGGAGGCGAAAGCATCCCGGAGCTGCTGAGTGGTGTACAGATTTGATCGCCACCAGCGGCCGATCAGTGGTTGCATTAGCCAGTTGTCTCGTGTGACAAACAAGAGCATGTGACCGCCGGCAGTAATCCGCTGTCGCAGGCCAGCAAGAGCGGCCGGAAATTGCTCTCGGGGCACGTATTCGAGCATCGAAGCGGTCAGCACCAAGTTGTAATCCCGCCAATCGGCTGGCAGCGTGTCGAGCGACAGGACGTTAGCCCGCTTCAATTCAACGCCGTTGACGCCCCTGGCTGCTAGCGATTCCCTCAGTAATTCCATCATCGCTGGTGTCAGATCGAAAGCATGGTACTCGACTGGAGAAAGCCCGACCGCGGACATAGCTTCGTGGAAAGCCAGGGTTAGCGCTCCGGTGCCGCAGCCCGCTTCAAGTACGCGCATTCCTGGCTGCAATAGGCCCGAGCGTGCCACCGCCGCCTGTAAGCCTTGCTGGTAGCGAAATAGCCTGATGAACTGTGCGTAGGTCCGCGCGCGGGCAGTAAAGAATGCCTGGGCATCTTCCGCCCTGTACGGGTTGTCGTGCATGAGCAAGTCCCAAACTCAGGGCTACAAATTGAGCGATGACCGTCATTCGGCCTTGATGATGCGTGGCTGATACGATTGATCGAGCGTCACGCGGGCGGCGACGATTGTCTCGGGGCCCAGTTGTCGGGCCTCGGCGCGTGCGGCGAGTTCGTCTTCAGTACGAATTGCCGTGCCTTGAACGACGAGCCAAAGCCGATCATGTGGCACACCTCGCCCATCGTTGGAAACAGACGTCCGATCAAGGTAGTTGACCGCCGCCGGAATCCAGCCGGTGGGGCTGCTATAAAATGCTGGATCACGTTGGCACGCCTCTTGGGTGGTCAACAAACCGAACGGTCCACGATGCGAGTTGACCAGTGCCGTCCACTGGCTTCGAAATGCCTTAGGGCAGGTTCCCTGTGCACAAGCGACACTGCCGCAAAGACCCGTGCTTCTGCCGCCGGGTGTTTTGTCGGCCGGCAGGTCCAACTCTTCGCACTCTGTCATCCAGATTGGCACAATCAGCTTGCCAGGCGCAAGCTCGCGCACTTTAGCCACAAACCTGGCGGCCGCGTCATCGACGCTGTGGGGCGTGGCCGTCGCCGGCACTCCGTAGTCAATCGCCCAGCGGCATTGGAGGTTGCCGCAACCACATGCCGCCGGTCCACCCTGAAGGTCATTCAACAACAATCCGGTGTACTGGCCGGGAACTGTCGCCAGAAGAGTCGCGATTCGGTCTAGATGAGCTTTGAACGCTTCGGCATACCCGATCGGCACCCACGGATAGGCCTTGGCGACTTCGCCCTTCTTCGGTGGAGCGACCGTTGGAAACCGCTTCTGCCAGTCGTTGTGCATCCCAAGCGATGCCATCCACCGCGGGTGGGCATCTGCGAGCGCTGAGTTGCGTGCCACTTCGATCCAATAGTAAAGATCAATTCGGGCATCGCGGGCCGCAGATGCGGCCGACTGGTAAAGGACGGCTGGATGGCGTTCGTCGAGTAGCGCGACAATCGCGGTGAACCCCTCGGTGCGCCAAGCACCGAGATTCTCTGTCGTAATCTTGTCGGGGGTGACGAGAACCATTTCCACTGAGTGATCGGCGAGCGCGCCGGCTTTCCTGTCGTCGCGTGTGGCGGGCGCCGACGCAGCGGCCTGCTCGGCAACCAAAGTCTCGGGGTACTCCGCTGACCAGGCAAACCAGCGGCATTGTACCGAATCGACCCAGGCTAGAGCTTTTCCTTTGAGCTCCCCTGAGATAGCGCGGCCTTCGACGCTAAACCGCGAATTCGTTTCTTTATCAATGAATGGCGCTGCGGGATCGTTGGCATCGAATCCCAGCCTGATCGCCTGTTTTGATTCTGGCTCATCGAGAAGTGGCACGTAGGCCGCCGCTGTCTGCGTCGAGGGCTGCCAGAGAATGACAATTCTCTGGCCGGCGAGCGTATCGTTGATGATGCCTCCCTCCTTCGGCAGCGACGAAAGCGGGTAGGCCTTGTGAGTCGCACCGACGGTCACACCAAGAACGTCCGCGACAGCCGGCAGCCGTGGATCGGCAGGCCCCCGCGTGCTCTTGGAATCGGGGTTTTCTTCCCGTGGCACTTCAATGGGCTTGTACTTCTCGAACATCCGGTAAGCCACAGTGCCGGGAAAGGCCTTGTGCCAGTATCCCCAGTTGGTGGTCACCGTGGCGATCGGCTTGAGCCGTTCTCCCTTGCGCGGTCCGTCAAACGCGACGCCGGAGAGCGTTGAGTACAACGTGCCATCCTTGTGACGCATGACGAGAATGCCGTTTCGCCAACCGTGGAACGTGAAATCGAGCGACGGCTCGTAGCCCCGCGCAAATCCGGCGTCGGGATCGAAGACGAATACGCCATAGGTATCACTGATTACGCGATAGGGGTTCAGAAAGAAGCGAATCGGAATTGCGCCGCCTGCATATTTGCCGCGCGTCCAAGCCAAAACAGGATCGTCGTCGCGAAGCTCGCCCGCTCGGGCCTTCGCTTCATCGATGCAATGCGAACAGCTCGGATTGACCAAGGTGCCAAAGGCGTCGGGCCTGACCAGCAGCGTGGGTTCATCCGCGAACGTCTCGGTCACGATCAGCACGAGATATAGCGCTCCGCTGCAAGGACCCAAACGCGTGGCCAATCTACGGACATTTCGACTCATGGCATTCTCCTCAACTGCATACGAATTGTCATTCCTCGACACGCGTGTGGCGCGGAATCGGCATGAGCATGCGAACCCGTCGCTGGTAGTCGCGGTACGTCTCACCGTAGAACTTCAGCAGGTCGCGCTCTTCAAGCTGCAGGGCGATCAGGCAGTAAGTCGTCGTAGCGACCGCAAAAAGTAGCCGGCCGCCGGTCATCGTGGGGGTCGCCCAAAAGGCGATCAAGAATCCAAGGACCAGTGGATGCCGCACCCAGCGGTACAGAAATGGCGTGCGAAAGCGAGTCGGTTCATCAGGCTGGTTCATCCAGAACAAGTAGACCGGCCGCAGCCCAAACAGATCGAAGTGATTGATCAGGAATGTTGACACGAGTGCCAACAACCAACCGATCCAGAACAGCCCCCAGATCAATACCCGAAGGGCTGGAAGGCTCACTTCCCAGACTAACGTGGGAATCGGAATCCAAAGCCAATAGAGCACAAACAGCAGCAGGCTGCTTTTGAGTACGTAGGTGCTGCGCTCAATGGGCGACGGCACGAACTTCGTCCACCACGACTTGAAGCCGGGGCGGGCCATGACGCTGTGTGGTACGGCGAATAGCAGCAGCAAAAGTGCGTCCTGGATCAACGCCCGCGGCCATGCGATGTTAACGATCGGCGCATCAACGCTCTTGGGAACCAACAAATCACCCACGAACCCGATCGCGTACAGGAACGCGACTAGGAAGACTCCGTAACAAAGAAGACCGTATGCCAAGGCAAGATGTCGCATGTTGCTTTACCCCTTGCGGCACTCCGCACGAATCACCGCGCAAATCGAGAGTGGGTGTCCCGTGCGAGCGTTTCGACCGCGCCAAAGGGCTTGCGGATTCGAAAGACCCGCAGACTGCAATCGCTCGAAGAATTTGTGTTCCGTCAGGGCTCCGCCAATACAGCGAAACCAGTCGTTCATGTTGCACCTCAGGTCGTGCGGAAGCTCCTCTTTGGCAAGAATCTCGGCGAAGACAGTCCGTCCTCCGGGCTTCAGCACCCGAGCCACCTCGCGCATCACCGCGTCCTTGTCAGGCGAAAGGTTGTAGATTCCGTTGGCGGTCACCAAATCGATGCTTGAATCCGGCAGCGGAATCCGATCGGCAGAAGCGTGGAGAAATGCCACGTTTTTGACTCCGGCCGCGCGGAGGCTAAGTTCCGCCTTGTGAAGCATTGCCTCCGAAAAATCCAGGGCGAATACCTTACCCTGCGGCCCGACCCCGCGAGCGTAGTGGTACACGTCCAGACACACACCGCAGCCGAGATCGAGCACGATATCGCCTGGCTTGGCATCGACAAACGGTTGCGGATTGCCCGCGCCGGTAAACGATTCCGACAATCCCTCTGGCAGCTTTGCCAGCAGTGCCGGGTCATAGCCTACGCTTTCAGCGAAGGCGCGCCCGACCGGAAAGTTGAACTTCTCTCTTGGTTTCTCGGCTACCTGTCCATACCGGTCGCGGACGGCGGCCATGATTTCGTCGCCGGTCATTCCGGCCAACGGCCTGGGAGTTGGATCAGCGGTTATGGAACAGTCAGTGATCAACGCACCAACGGGACCCGCTGCCGCGCTTCCCGGTTGCACAACACGCCGAAGTCGCTCGACGACCTCTTCCAACTCCGCACGGGTCGTCGCCCTGCCCAAACTAAAGCGGATGGCCCCAGTTGCGACCAAGGGCTCGACCCCCATGGCAGTCAGTACCGGACTGGCCTTAACGTGGCCCGCATGGCAGGCCGAGCCAGTGGATGCGGCCACCCCTTCCATATACGCCAGAAGCGCGTCTCCCTCGCAACCGAGGAAACTCGCGTTCAAAGTATTGGGCAATCGCGACGTTGGATGACCATTGAGAACAATGCAGTCACCAAACGCCTCACGAAGCAGGTTCCAGAAATGGTCACGCAGCTCACAATTCTCACCGCAATCAACCCAGTGGCGGCTGAGCTCGCAGGCCGTGCCCAATCCCACGATAAGCGCTGCGCTCTCCGTCCCGGCGCGGCGACCGGCCTCCTGCTGACCGCCATGCAATAACGATTCGAGCTCGATCCCCTCGCGCACAAAGAGCGCGCCGATGCCTTTGGGGGCATACAGCTTGTGCCCGGCGATTGTCAGCAGGTCAACCTGCAACTCCTGCACGTCCACGGCGACTTTGCCGACGCTCTGCGCCGCGTCGCTATGAAGCAGTACGCCGCGCTCGCGGCAGATTCGCCCGATCTCGGCAATCGGCTGAATCGTTCCAACCTCATTGTTGGCGTGCATTACCGAGACGAGCACGGTATTGGGACGCAGCGCGCACTCAACGTCATCGGGATTGATGCGGCCGTATCGATCGACGCTAATGAGCGTCAACTCGGCCCCCTGGCGTTCCAAAAAACGCAGTGATACCAAGACCGACGGATGTTCTATGGCCGACGCAATATAGTGTGGCGTCGCAACGGCGGGCCGCTTGGCAAAGAACACTCCCTTGATCGCCAGATTGTTCGCCTCGGTCCCGCCGGACGTGAACACCACTTCCGTTGGGTCGCTTGCAATTAATGTCGCAACCTGACCACGGGCCTTTTCGATCGCATCGCGGGCTTCGTCTGCCGCCCAGTGTGTGCTAGACGGATTCCCAAAACATCCGTTCAAGTAGGGCGTCATTGCCGCGAGGACCGCCTCGGCAATGGGCGTCGACCCGTTGTAGTCTAGGTAGATCTGCTGCATCAGGTCGCAACCTTTGCGCGCCGGCGCGTCCGCAATCCCGACCTGGCCGCGTGCCCAGCATTCCGCTCCTTTTCTCGCTTGATATCGTCAGCCGATCGCTTGATCACGGGATGGTCGCGGTCCACGACAGCTAGAAGCTGCCGGACGAGCCTGGGTCGCGCAAGATAGTAGCACCGCAGCGCCCCCTCCTGCGCGTTGTCCACGAGCCTCGCGAAACGCAGGACGGCGAGGTGCTGCGAAATGTTCGCCTGCCTGGCTGGCACAAGATCTTCGATGTCCGTGACGCACTTCGGGCCAGTCAGCAATTCACGGAGAATTAGCAGCCGAGTTGGATGGGCGAATGCCTTGATCAGCTCGGCAAGTAGCTGTGGATCTTTTTCAGTCATACGCCAAGACCTATTGAGGATATTCGAATACTCGAATATAACGGGTGGTGCCAGCCCATTGCAAGGCGAATTTAACCTGCTCCGCGTCCTGGCGGCGCGCGCCAGCTTGGTTTGCTCAATCAACTGCAAGACACATCCACCCAGCAACTGCTTCCGGCCACGATTCGAGCTACCTCTCCATAGGCGTTCGCAGGACCAGCGTCATTCAATCGAAAGGAATCACTGCGTTGCAATCGATTCTTGATTTTCTTAGGGGCTCGTGGGGCAACCTGTTGTTCAGCGGCATCGTCGCCTCGTGGATGGTTGCCCTGTTCTTTCACTGGCGGGCGGGCCGGCAATTGAGCCACATCCAACGCGACCTCTCTGCACGCACAGATAACTTGCGCACGCAGGCGGAGAACTTGGCGACACTGAACGGCCACATCATGAATGCGTTGGAACATGCTGGCCTTGTGGAATGGCGACGCCGGGACGATGGCACCGTTCAGGGCCGCGTCATTCGGCTGTCGGCCAGTGACAGGCTGAATTTTTCGGATGGCGCGAATACCGGCTAGGCAGCGATGCGCGACGTCGCGAAAGCGTCCTCGGTTGCCACAGGCAATCTATCGAAAGCTCCAGCGATTTCGGCTACAGTTTCGCTTTGCAAGTGCCCGTCAGCGTGGCACGCGAAATTCGTTCTGCTTGTAGACCGGTTAGAGCGCCGATTGTTATGGCGCAATTTCAGCCGCTGCTCTATGCTGCGACCAGATGCGCGACGCACTGTACAGGCTTATGCCTTGACCGACAAAACGAATGTTATGGCGAGGCTCGATTGCGTCGAGTCCATCACCAGCCGGCAAAGAAGTAACCGCTTTCGCGTCGACGAGAATCACTCCTTCTAGCATGATCACCTCCTTGCGACCGCATCGTCTTCGTTCGATCCTGGAAACGCACCGGGGCCGCCCGCGATGATAACGCCGTGGGATAATCGCCGAGTTGCCAGCCTATACTCAATCCCCAGGGCTATCTGGGCATTGGGCTTCGTCAGCCTGTTCACGGATGTCTCGTCGGAACTCGTGCACAGTCTGCTGCCGGTTTTCATGGTCACAACGCTGGGAGCTAGCATGATCTCGGTAGGAATGGTGGAAGGCATCGCCGAGGCGACAGCGCTGATTACCCGGGTTTTCTCCGGCACGCTGAGCGACTATCTCGGCAAGCGAAAGCTGCTGACCCTGATCGGCTACGGCATGGCCGCCGTGACCAAGCCGTTGTTTCCGATCGCCGACACGGTGAGCACGGTGTTCGCTGCGCGCTTTATTGATCGGATCGGTAAGGGAATACGCGGCGCGCCGCGCGATGCCCTGATCGGCGATATCGCCCCGGCGGAGATACGCGGCGCATGTTTCGGCCTACGGCAATCGCTCGACACTGCGGGCGCGTTCATCGGCCCGCTGCTTGCTATGCTCGCGATGGCGTTTTTTGTGAACAATATCCGCGCCGCACTGTGGATTGCTGTGATTCCCGGTTTTATTTCGGTCACTATCCTCGCCATGGGCGTGAAGGAGCCAGAGCGCCACCGTAGCGAGGACGAGAAACCCGCATTCCGTATGCGCGACATCCGGAATGTCGGGAAAGCATACTGGCAATTGGTGGCGGTAGCTGGGGTGTTGACGCTGGCGCGCTTCAGCGAAGCGTTTCTGGTACTCAAAGCGCAGTCGATCGGCTTGCCCATTTACCAAGTCCCGGCGGTCCTGGTTCTGATGAACGTCGTCTATTTCCTGGCCGCTTACCCGGCAGGGAAGTGGTCTGACGAAGGCAAGAGCCGCTACAGCATCGTGTCGATCGGCATTTGCTTTCTGATCGCGGCGGATGTCGTCCTCGGCGCTAGCGATAGCCTCTGGCTGTTGGCGCTCGGCGTCGGCCTGTGGGGGCTGCACATGGGATTCACTCAAGGTCTCTTGGCGGCGATGGTGACGGACACCACGCCAGCGCATTTACGCGGCACGGCCTATGGGGTCTTCAATCTAGCCAGCGGCATCGCCATGTTACTGGCCAGCATCATTGCCGGAGCAGTCTGGGACAGCTTCGGCCCGACGGCGACCTTCCTCACCGGCGCGGTTTTCGCGGGTGTCGCGTTGGCTGGATTTTTCTTTTGGAAGGAAGTTCGACGCACACCGATGCCCGCCCAGGATAATTCGAGGCGATCTTGAATTCCGCAGCCGGGACAGAGGCTACGAAGTTACTCACCCTCACATATCTACCGACCAGACCATTGCGAGCATGGCTTTGTGAACCGCTAGTGGCAAGGCATCCCACGCCATAATCACTCGCCACAGATCAGCGTCATTCAGTGCCGTATCGAGCCATTGAAGGCGCCCAGAATGCAGAGCATTTGCAGCGTGGCACGTTTTGCAATCGGCGGAACCGCAAGAGGTGCGATTGCTTGAGGCATGTTCAGACTCGGGTTCAAATCCCGCCACTCTTGCAGGGCAATGAGGCGTCGGCGCGATATGCCCAAAGTGCCGAGTTGGTTCGCTTACCCTGTCACCTCGACGCGGCGGAGCTTCAGCCATCGTGCCCGCCGCACCCAATAAAACCTTACCGGCAGGAATAAATCGACCACCTCGTCTGAAATCAACAGTCCGCCAAGAACCGGCAGGGCCATCGGCGCGAGAATCTCTCCGCCGACTCCCTTAGCAAACACCATTGGAAAAATGGCGATGATGGCCACGCCCTCGGTCAAGAGCTTGGGACGCAGGCGATGCACGGCTCCTTCGATGACAGCTTGTCGCAGTTCTTCAAGTGATTGGATATTCTCCAGCCCACCGCGCTTTTCGATCGCTTCTCGCAGATAAACCAGCATGATGATGCCCGTTTCGGTCGCCATGCCGAAGCAGGCGATGAAGCCGACCCAGACGGCGACGCTGAAGTCCATGGGCGGCGCGCTCCAGTCCCAAGCCATGATCTTGGGGAACAAAAACAAGAAGAATGCTCCGCCGGCCAAGGCTTCGGGCACGGCCAACATCATCAGAGCGGCATCGGCCAGGTCGTGATAGGTGAAGTACAAAATCACGAAGATCAACAGGATCACGATCGGGAAAACGAACAACAGCGTGCGCGCCGCCCGCACCTGATGCTCGAACTCGCCGCTCCACTGGAGATGGACGCCCTCGGGCAGACGCACTTTTTCGGCTACGACGCGCTGGGCCTCGTCGACAAAGCCAACGATGTCGCGACCGCGCACGTTGAGCGTCACGTAATTCAGGAGCTGCCCGTTCTCGCTGCGAATCATGGCCGGCCCTTCGACGACGCGCACATCGGCCACTGCCGCCAAAGGGATGAGGGCCGGGCCACGTGCCGCATGTGGGGGAGTGGCAGCATGGCCGTCGCCGGATGGCCGCGATGCGAGCATCGAAGCCGAGCCGGGAACCCGCGGGGCCAGCGAAGTGCTCTCATCCTCTGCCATCGCGACACTCGTCACCTGCATCGCCGACGCGCTGACAAGCAAGCGACGAATGCTCTCTTCGTCCTGACGCTCGGCCCGCGCATAGCGCAGCCGCACAGGGAAACGCTCGCGACTTTCGACCGTATAGGTGACTGCGCGTCCCCCGAGGGCGACTTCGATCTCTTCTTGAATGTCGTCGACGGCGATGCCGTAACGAGCCGCCTTTTCGCGATCTAGCTCAATCTGCAAGTAGCCCTTGCCGGTAATAGGGGCGGCGATGACATCGCGAGCGCCGTTGAGCGGTTTCAAGGCAGCTTCCACCTGCTTCGACACGCGATCGACAATGTCGAGGTCGGGCCCGAAGACCTTGACGCCAATGTCGGTCCGCACGCCGGTCGAGAGCATTTCGATGCGATTGATGATTGGCTGCGTAAAAATGTTGCTCCAGCCGGGGACTTGCAACACGCGGCTCATTTCGTCATCGACGAGATCTCCCTTGGGACCAGTCTGCCGCGGCCAGAACAAGACTCGGGCGGCAAACTCTTTCTCCAATCCATCGCGAAGCGGAGCGAAGGGCGCCAGCACGCTCGAATCCGGTGCGTGGCCAAGCTGCTCCTGCACAGCGGCGTCGGCAAATCGCTTCGCTTGGTTGCCATGTGGTGCCTTTTCGAGTAGCTCGGCAGACCGCGCCGCCTGAACAAGCTCTTCCAGCGCAATCCAGGTGAAGGCCCGCACGCCATGATCGAACAGTTCCCAGTTGACCTCCTCGACGCGGGCTTCCCAGAGCCGCATCCGCTCACTCTCGATGCTGTGCAGCAGTTCGCCGGCAAGCGTCTTACGTTCGGCGCCCATGGCTTCCGCGATCGCGTGCGTCCAGCGACTGGCCCAAGGTTCGTGTAGCTCCAGGGCCTGCGTCACATCCTTGATTGCCCCCGCGGTTGCGAGTTCTCGCGCGACCACCTGGCTTAATCGCGTCGCATCTTCCAAGGCGGGCTGGCGAGCCAGCGCCACGCCGAAATCGGGCGCTAGCTGGGAAACGAGTTCCTCGATCTCGCGCTCGTCGCGCTGTTTCTGCGGGATGCTCTCGCCCTTGAATTGCCGCCAGCTCAGTTGGCCTGACTCACGAAATCGCCGCACGAGATCGGTCACAGCCAAGCGCACGAGCTGGGTTCCGAGTGTCCTCTCGAACTCCTGGTAGCGCAGCAATGCCAGCTCGCGCTGCACTTCGTCAAAGCGTTCGAGCGCCTTCTGGCCAGCTTCATTGACGAGCGAGTCGCGATCGGCGGAGCTGGTTGGCGCGGCTACAAATCCTTTTGCGACGAGCAACTCGAGCGCCGCCTGAGTCTGCCGCACGGCGTCCACGTACTTGAGCACGCGCTTTGGCCAGAGCTGCTTGGGACGAAAGTTGACAAACGTCTCAACCATGTCGAGCGGCGCAGGATCAGTCGGTGTATCAGCGCGGCCGGCCTTACCGACGACCGATTCAACTTCTGGGAAACCACGTAACAAGGCATCGCGAGCTTTAAGATCGTCGGATACTTGCGTCACGCTGGCGCGCGGCACGGTGATCGGCATGTCGAGCGTCGTCCCTTCGTCCAACGCAGGCATGAAGGCCACGCCAATCTTCGTGAAGTGGTAGGACCACAGGCCGATGACCACCAGGCTAGCTAGCGACAGCGCCTGCCAGAACGCACCGCGGGTGGAAATAACCGTTAGCACGGTGACAAGAAAGAACGTGACGAGAAACGCATTGCGCCAGGCCTCGGCCGAGGCGCCTTGGCCAATCACGGCTTGCAGCGGAAAAATCCCCGCCGCCAGGATCAGCAGCACCGCGAACAGCCACATCACCAGATTGCGGCGTGGTAAGGCCCAGGTCAAAAGCGGTTTGTAGA
>CAZBWM010000061.1:32672-43760 GCA_964495375.1 uncultured Planctomycetaceae bacterium
AGCCACATCACCAGATTGCGGCGTGGTAAGGCCCAGGTCAAAAGCGGTTTGTAGATATTAATGAAGCTACGAACGATGGGGTTTTCTTCTTCGCTCCGTAGCCGGCCCTTGAGAAAGGTCGGAATCAGGGCCGGCACCAGCGTGACCGATATGATCGCGACGCCCAACAGCGCAAATGTCTTGGTGAACGCCAGCGGATGAAAGTATTTTCCCTCGCGCCCCGAGAGCATAAACACCGGGACAAACGACAGCAACATGATCATGACGGAGAAAAAAATCGGTCGGCCCACGGTGCGGCAGGCGGGCAGCACCAGCTCGCGGATATCACCGGTGACTTTGCGGGCGCCGAAGTGCTCCTTGAGCGCATGCGTGGCGTTCTCGGTCATTACAATTGCCTGGTCGACGAGAATGCCGATCGAAATCGTGATCCCGGCCAATGACATAATGTTGGCTTGAATGTCGACGATTCCCAGTACACGCAGCACCCACATCATCAAGAACGCGCTCAACACGGCCAGCGGCAACGTCACGCAGATGACAAACACACTGCGGACGTGCGTGAGGATCAATAGAATGGCCACGGCAGCGATGAGCATTTCATGCCACATGACTTCGGTGAGGGTGTGGATCGCACCGTGAATTAACCGCGTGCGATCGTAGGCGGCAACTAACCGCACACCGGGTGGCAAGCCGGATTGCAGCTCCTGAATCTTACGCTTGACGTTTTCGGTAACGACCAGCGGATTCTGGCCGTGGCGCATGAGCACGACACCGCCGACGACCTCATTGCCGTCCTTTTCGAACACGCCGCGGCGGAACTGTACGCCCATCTGCACGGTTGCGACCGAGCGGACATAGATCGGTGTCCCCTTAATCTCTTTGATGACAGTGTTTTCAATGTCGTGCTTGTCCTTGATCCAACCGACGCCCCGCACGATGTACTCGGCGTTGTTCTTTTGCACGACGCCTCCGCCTGCGGGGCGGTTGCTCTTGGAGATGGCAGCGTACAACTCGCCCAGGCTGATGCCGTAGGCGCGCAATTCCTCGGGCCGCACATCGACCTGGTATTCCAATGGCGCGCCGCCGACGGTCGCCACGTCGGCCACGCCCGCGGCGGCAGTCAACTGCGGCGCGACGTAGAACTTGTTGAGGGCCCACAGCTTGCCCGGTTCGATCGGGTGTTGCGGACTCGGTTCGACGGTGTACCAGTAGATTTGTCCCAAGGCCGTTGCGTCCGGCGCGAGATAGGGAACCACGCCGTCGGGGAGAAACGTATTGGCACCAGTGAGCTTCTCCGAGACGCGCTGCCGAGCAAAATAATAGTCGATGCTGTCCTCGAAGATGATGGTGATCATCGAGAAGTTGAACTCCGACGAGGAACGCACGGCGCGCACCCCCGCCAGGCCTTGTAGCTTGCGTGAGAGCGGATAGGTAACCTGGTCCTCAATCTCACGCGGACTGCGCCCCATCCAGTCGGTAAAGACGATCACCTGGTTTTCGCTCAGGTCAGGAATCGCATCGACGGGTGTGTGCAGCGTGGCATAGATGCCGGCGACGGTTAGCCCGGCAGCCAAGGCTAACACCAGGAAGCGATTGCGAATTGAGAACTCGATCAGTCGTTCGATCATGGCGACGAGTCCTTGCTGGCCGAGATCAGCTCGGCCACGCGGGCAAGCGTTTTCTGTGGATCAGCCAAGGCGCTCTTCTTGCAAGCGCCACAACAGACGAAAACAGACTGATCTCCAATCGAGAGCTTCACTGGCGCTCCCATCGAGCCCAGTAAGCTGGTGGGCAGCACTGGGCAGAAACGCTGTGCCACGGCCGTCGCGCGGTCGGCCGGCGACAACTTGGCCAGCGCCGTCGCGATCTTCGCTTCGGGATCCTCTGGTGTTGAAGGACGGACGACGGACGTTGACTCGGCCTTGGAACCACCGCTGCCGCCGAAGTAAATAGAGCCGGCGGCCGGGTTAAGCCGCGTTTCGGCGTCGATCAAGAACGATCCGGCCGTGACGACCTGCTCGCCCTGTTTCAGACCCTCCAGAACGGGATAGAAGACCGCGCCTTGTTGGTCAGTCATCTTGGGACCGAGCGTGACCACAACTCCCTCGAAGGTATCAGGAAGAGTTTGCCGGTAGACGAGTTTCTGAGCACCCGTGTCGATCACGGCGTCTTCGGGCACGGCGAGTAGTCCACCACCTTGAATGGAACCGGCATGCGCCACAGCGTCGGCTTTGTCCTCGGCGGCGCTGGCGGCCAGCGCTGCCAACCGCTCCGGCGGGATTTGAATTGCGATCATCGCCGTGCTGCCCGGCCGCAGTTTATGCCCAGGATTCGGCAGTTCGCAGCGCACCGTGACCGTGCGCGTCGCCTGGTCGACGTGCGGATAGATGAAGGTCAAGGCGCCTTGGAACTTCTCGTTCGGCAGTGCCGGTGTTGTGGCCACCACGGGCAGCCCCACCGTGGCCTCGGAGGGCTTGTGCGCTTGTTCAAGCGGCAAGAACGCCATGTCGTCTTCGTAGACCTGCGCCAGAATCCAAACGGTCGACAAATCGGCGATGTCGTACAGTGGGCTCCCTTCGTTAACGTAGTCACCTTCGCGCACGTACTTGCGGATCACATGGCCGCTGATCGGCGAGCGAATTGTCAGTTGCCGAGTTGCCTTGCCCGACGCCAGAATCTCGTCGATTTGCGTATCGTCGATCCCCAGTAGTTCGAGCCGCGTGCGGGCACTACGCTGAAACTCGGCGTTGTCGGACTTCTGAGCGGCTAGCAGATTCTGCACCGTGACCTGCAACTCCGGGCTGTAGAGTAACGCCAACGGATCGCCGGCCGAGACCATCTGACCCGTCTCATTGACAAAGAGCTGGTCGATGCGAGCGCTGACTCGGGCCGAGACATTGCGCTGTCCACGCTCGTTGAACTCCACATAGCCGATCGCATTGATCGCTTTGGACAATGGCACGTAATCGACTCGCCAGGTCTTCACGCCCGCCAACACGATGCGATACGGTGAAAGTTGCACGCGATTGACGACACCCGCAGGCAGGGCTTCCGTGTGCGTGTCTCCCTTCTTTCGCTTCGACAGCGGCATGAAGCAGATCGGACATTTCTCCATCGGGTTATCGCGAATGACCGTCGGATGCATTGGGCAGAAGTACTCGATGCCCGATTGAGCTGCCGACTGTCCGGACGCGGGGCGCGTCCACTTCTCATAACGTGCGACCAACGCCTCCCATTGCGTGATCACCAGGCCGATGGCGATGAGCACGGCGATGAATCGCAAGCGGGCGAGCTTGACCAGGATAAGAAAATGAAACCACCACCAGGCCTTCCGCCAACCGGTTAGACCAGGTGGGGCGCGCAGGCCACCTTCGTCATTGTTGCGAGGTTCAGCGACCATTGCCGACGCCAGACGATGCTTGACTTCCTCGATCGAAGGGTCTGAAGCAATTGGGTCCATATCTCTCTCCACATCAATTGAACGTGCCCAGGACGGGGCAGCCGCGGCGCAAAGCCAGCTTTTTGGCGCTAACCCGCCAGCCGTGGCGCGGCTACCCCGTCGCAGGCACGAACTCAGATCGTCAGTCCCAATCGTCGAGCAAAACCTTCACCGTGACAGGCGAGGCAACACGACGGAGAATCGACACGAGGGGCGAGCGACGCGGCAAAGTGCGCATCGCTAGGCGCAGCGCGTCAAATCAAGAAAGCGCGCAGACACACGACGAGATCGGCAGACGGGCCGACATGAAGGTGGCCAATATCAATGGCTGCCGAAGAATGAAATGGTGGCGCAGTTTCGACGGTTTCCACCGTCAGACCAAAGTTCACTTCGGAAGTGTCCGGCACGGCTACTGCCACCGGAACAATACAGGGCTCGGCTGCGACTTCGCCACAGCAACGCGATTCCCCGGCGTTTGGCGTAACTCTTTCTGAAGGGCAACACGCCAACTTTGGTTTTGTCGGAACGGAAATCGGAGGTCGATCGTTCGGAATCGAGTCGTGGTGACCTTTGCCGCACATGCCACAGCAATTGCCGCTGGAGCTTCCTTCTGCCACCGGTTTCCCACAGCAGCAAAGGCACTGGCAAGCGGCAGGTCTTTCGCTCGCAGCGCATAGGCACCGCGACGTCGGCACGCCGGCCAGAACCGCCAAGGGCATCATCGCCCAAACGGTACACAGCCACCACTGCGATCCAACCAGGGGTCTCATAGGCAACTCACCAACCGTTAAAGACTACCCAAACTATCAGTTGTCAGTCAGCGTCGGTCAATACCAGTAGGTCTGTCGAATGGGGATTACTATGTCCTACGCGTCGTATTGTCCGGCGAGTCTGTCGGCTAAGTCGAGTTTGTCAGCCGTTTGGGCAACAATTGCTTGGCGCGTCGCCGTTTGCCGATTCTATCGTTACGGTCGGTGAAGCTTGCCAAGGCGCGCCGCCCCAATCGCTAACCCGCCAGCCCGCGCACGTGACGGAAGACAACGCACGGAGGCGTTATGTCGCCGATCCGCCGGGCAATTATTTGCGCACTGCTGGTCTGGGGCTGCCGCTTCGCGCGGCCGGCCCATGCCCAGCCGCCAACCCCGCACGAGTTGTCGGCCGGCCTGCGCGCTATCCAAACGCAGGCAACTTCGTCGGCGCAACCTGGGCGTGTTGCGCCGGCTGAACCGTTGCCGACACCGGTTCCCTCAGCGCCGTCGCGAGCGGGCGAGTCTCCCGAGCACTTGCCGGTCGTGGTCGAAACATTCTGCGACGATGTGTTTGCGGGATATCGCGAGCTGCCGTTGCCAGTGCTCGTGAATATGGTCTTGGCCCAGCACCCTTCGGTAGCATCGGCGATCGCAGCCTGGCGCGCGGCCGCGGCCCGGTATCCACAAGCCGTGTCGTTCGCCGATCCGATGCTCGACACGATGATGGCGCCTGGCTCGCTGGGCTCACCAAACGTCGACTTTGCCTGGGTCGTGCAGGGCCGACAGACGATTCCCTGGTCCGGCAAACGGCAACTGCGTGGCAACGTCGTTCAGCATGAAGCCCGCGCCGCGATGCAGCAGGTTGGCGATGCCCGTCTGCAATTGGTGCAGATTACGAAGCAAGCGTACTACGAATACTATCTTGCACACCGACAGCTCGAGTTGAACACCGCCAACCGGCTAGCGCTCGGCACCTTTCGCGCAAATGCACTGGATCGTTACGAGGCGAATCTCGTTCCCCAGCAGGATGTGCTGCAAGCCGATGTGGAGCTGGCCGACCTTGAGCGAGCACAGATCGAATTCGAACGTCTCGAACGAGTTGCTGCCGCGCGGATCAACACGCTGCTATTGCGATATCCTGCGACGCCATTACCGCCGCCACCGGTCCGATTGTCGTCGCCGGTCGCGCCACCCGACCCAAATGACCTGCTAGGTATCGCCCAGACGAGCCGCCCCGATCTGGCAGCCGCCGTGAGCAAGCTTCGCGCGGAGCAGGCCGGCGTGTCGCTGGCACAGCGCGAGTTCAAGCCCGACGTCGAGCTTGTCGGCCGCTACGACACCTTCTGGCAGGGCACCGATCGTCCGTTGCAAGGACAGGTGGGGCTGAACATGAATGTGCCGGTGCAACGAGAACGTCGCCGCGCCGCCGTGCGCGAGGCCTCGGCTGGCGCCAGCCAGCAGCGTGCCGAAGTCGAGCTACTGTCGGCGCAGATCCAATATGAAGTGCAGCTCGCCTACGAGCGTGTTCGCCAAGCATACCGCGAAGTGCAAGTGTTCGACCAGCGGATCATTCCCGCCGCGAATGCCAACGTCAGTGCCGCCCAGGCCGCGTACATCACTGGCAAAGTCGACTTTCTCCGTTTGGTGCAGGCGCAGCGCGAGCGGATCGACCTGTTGAACGAGCAGGCCGCGGCCGTGGCTGCCTACTACGTTGGTCTCGCCGAATTGGAGCGCGTGATCGGCGGTCCATTGCCGGCGTCAATACCTGCGGGCGGATCGTCAGCTCCCACTGCACGATAACAGAACTGTCGCGCGATTGGGCGACACCGCGGGTATCCGGCGTACCGAACTCACGACGTACCGGGAGGGCGCCGCGCGCAGAGCAAGCTCCGCGCACGGGCCCTCCCGAGTCGTCGGACAAATACTCGCCGAGCACAGGCTAGGCCTGTGCTCATACCGAGACACCGCATCCGCGGCTCGACCGGTATTTCTCGGCCTAAATGGCTACTTCGCGGGCTTGGCGGCCAACCGATTGAGCAGCTTCTCGTGCTCGGCGATCGCCTTTTCCAGCGCGGCTTCGGCGTCGGTGCAGCACTTCATCGTACCCGCGGCGTCGATCTCTTCGTGCTTGCACATTTCAGCCATTTCCGCGTGCGACTTCAGCGCCGCAGCCAGGAGCGCGTCGATCTTGTCGAGCGAAGCAATGGTCTCTTTGTCCGTGCCGGCATGCTTGCGGGCATCGGCGAAGTGCTTTTGAGCCTTCTTAATATTGTGTCCCAGTCCCTCGGCGGTTTCCTGAGCTTCTTCTTTCGTCACGGGGCGGTTTTCGCGGCGGGCGTCCGCCGTGTAAGAACGATAATCGCCCGCATAGTCGCGGGCATGCCACAGCGAACGGTAGCCGCCGCGGTGGCTATAGCCGGAGCTGCCGCGGATTTTCGAGCCGGCGTCACGAATGGCCTGGGCATTCGCAGTGCTGGCGTGCACCGCGAGCACTGCGACGGCAAGTGCTAGGAAGAATCTGGTAATGAGCTTCATCGGATGACCTTTCAAAAACAGGTGTTGAGGCATGTGGGCGGCGAAATTGACTGGCCCAGCGGCCGAGGCACCGCACGTCGGCGCCTCGGCCGTCCAATTGAGTTAGATGCCGGACGCCGTCAGTTCCTTCGCAAGATCGACGCCAATGTGTGACCGCATGACGCGTGGCCTGCGACCGCGCGAACACATATCCGCTAAACAGTGGTACGCAATAAGTGCTTACGTCAGGGACGAGCCCGTAATTGCCACCGCTGCGGAGCCGTGCCACTTGGTGTGCGTCAACGCACACTTTCGAGCTGATTCGCTCACGCCAGAGGTCTGCGAATCGCTGAATCTCGTAGGCGAAAGCCAAAGCGCCCTATACACTTGACGCGGCATGCTTGTTGCTAAAAAGCACGGCGTGTTACAGCGTTAAATCACGCGCTATGGTTCGAAAGCGATTTTTCATGGCACTGGGACCGGGAAGAAACTCGCTCGTCGCCGCATCTAAAGTGGTAGACCGCGATGCGGTTGAGTGTCCAAGCGAATGCGACTCGCTGGAGCCGATCGTCTTTGCCAGTCAGCAGGGGAACGCGGAGGCCCAGCGCGAGCTGTACGATCGCTGCCAACATTCGGTCTACCGCCTGGTGGTACGAATGGTTGGCGTGCAGGCAGCGCCAGACGTAGCTCAGGACGCCTTTCTGAAGACCTTTCGCTCCCTGCGGCAGTTTTCGGGACGATCGCGGTTTGAAACCTGGCTTTATCGGTTAGCGGTAAACGAGTGCCTACAATTCCTGCGGCGGGCGCGGCGTGAGCCGTGCGAGAGATTGTCGCGCGAGCCAGAAGATCGTTCACCCGACAAGGCGGATCATCTCCAGCATCGGGAGTTGCTTGAGCAGGCGCTCACGCGGCTCGATCCCGATTTGCGGAGTGTCTTCCTCCTGCGCGAAGTCGAAGGGCTCTCGTACCGGGAGTTGGCAGAAGCATTGGGGATTCCCGAGGGGACGGTGGCGTCTCGCCTGAATCGCGCCCGGACCGAACTGCAAGGGCTGCTCCGCGAACTCGGTTGGGAACTCTAAATGAATTGCTCGGCGGTCCAGCACAACCTGTCGGCCTATCACGACAACGAGCTGTCGCCAGATTTGCGCGCTGCCGTCGAAGAGCACGTCGCCACCTGTCACGACTGCTCCGCCAGGCTGGCAGCGTTTCGTGAAATCTCGCGAGTCGCAGGGGAGTTGATTGACCCCACCGCCCCATCTGGCATGTGGGAGGAGCTTCAGACGAAGCTTCAACGCAAAGCCCCGATGGGCAAACCGGTACGCTTGCAGACCGTCAGGACCATGTCGGTGCATCGTCGTTTGGCGACCGCTGCGCTCGTGCTGCTGGCAATCTCGGCAGCGCTGGGTGTTTGGCGTTATCAGTCGAGCGAGCAGCGGCAGATGAGGGTAGCCTTCGGAGCCTTCCTAGACGAATTCCCGCGCGACCCAATAGCAGCTCAGCGCACCATCGTTAACAAATACGACGGGCAGGCAGTAACTTTAGACGAAGCGACCCAAAAGCTCCGCTACCGGCCGGCGCTGCCGACACGCGGAGACGCGCTGCGGCTGGAGAAGATGTACGTACTGCGAATGCCTTGTTGCACCTGCGTGGAAACGATTTACAAGAATGCAGACGGCGAAACGTTGGCCGTCTTCGAGCACCACGATGAGGACCCGGGCTGGTTCTCAAACCGACCGACGATTCGCGCCCATTGCAGCGGCAAACCCACGAGCATCGTTCAGGTCGACAATCGCCTCGCGGCCACGTGGAAGAATCAGAATCGTTATCTGACTGTTGTCGGGGCGCGCGACGTGGAGCAGGTGGCGTCGCTGATCGCCGGGTTTCAGCAGCCGGATACTCAATAGTGCGCCGAGGCGCCGTCCGCAGCACGTACGATTGAACCGCAGTAAGCGGGGCCTACCTTGAAGCGCTTGCGTGCGCAGTCTGCTGCAAAGGATCGCCTTCGGTGTCGTCGACTTGGAGTGAGCCAGAGGTGTGCCATGAGTGATCTCCGAGAATTCTCACGACGGATCGAGGTTGAGTTTGCCGAGGCAGAGCGAACAACCCCGCCGGCATGCGCGGCAGAGCACATGGCTCAGTTCGAATCGCGTCTCGCGCGCTACGAGCAGCGAGCTCACCATTTCATGGAAGGTGTGGCCCTTCCTCGTGTTAAGAAAGTCGCGAGCTACTACCCCAACGCGAGCCTGGGTAGGCACAAAAAGGACCTTCGCTGCGAGCTCTGGCTGGGTTACATGGAGCACTTTCCGGCAAATGCCCGCGTCGAGTTTTACGTCTTTCATGATGAAGACGTAACATCGCTCGTATTCTCGTACGAATCGCACATTGTTCCGGCCTTCATCAAGTACGACAGGTTTGATCGATTGGTCGTGCCACTCGACTTGGATGGAGACGATGGGGTCGCCGACTGGATCGAGGGATGCCTGTTGAGGTTCGTGCGAGCCAGCCTTGCCGTGCGTCAAGGTGGCATCAAGGGCGAGGAAGTGCTCGTTGCCGACCCAGTGTGCGGCATGCGAGTCCCCAAATCCACGGCGACTCCCCACTCTGAATATCTGGGACACCCTTACTTCTTCTGCGGCGCAGACTGTCGAGACAGATTTGGCAAAGAGCCACTGCGATACGTCGTTGTCACGGCCGGCTACTAAGTCTCTACCCAAAGGGAGCGACGGAGGTCGTGCTGGCAAAAAGCATCGCTGAACGGCGCGCCGATGCTGGCTCACTCCTTGAGCGAAGTGCGCAGCATCGTCATGCTGGCTCTCACTCCGGTGACGGCTATTGAAGTCTTCAAGCTGATCAGGTAGCGACCTCGGTCACAAGTCGTGAAGTCACTACGGCAGGAGTTTATTGCCATGAACTGGAAACATCGCGTGCTGAGCATTGGAGTGGTTCTGGGAGCGCTCGCCCTATTGGTGGCATCGATCGCGTGGTGGTCGAAGGAGACCGGTCAGGGCGCTGCCGGCAGTGACACGTGGACCTGCTCCATGCACCCGCAGATTCGCTTGCCGAATCCCGGTGAGTGTCCAATCTGCGGCATGCAATTGATTCCCATCTCGAAGCTACCGAGCGCGCGCGACGACTTGGAAACGCGAGCCGGCCTGGAATCCGAACCCGTTCAGCGGCGCGAGCTGTTCAAGGAGATTCGCACGGTCGGCAAGCTCGACTACAGCGAGCGGCAGGTGGCGTACATCACGTCACGCGTCGATGGCCGTGTCGATCGGCTGTTCGTGGATTTCACCGGCGTCGAGGTCAAGAAGGGGGATCACCTCGTCAGCATCTACAGTCCCGACCTGCTGGCTACGCAGTCGGAATTCCTGAACGCCATTCGCAGCGAGCAGGATTCCCGTGCGCGGCCAGGAGCCGGAGCGAGCGGTTTATCGAACGCCGCCCGACGTCGCCTGGAGCTCTGGGGCATCACGCCGCAGCAGATCGACGAGTTATTGCGCACTGGCGCGCCCGAGGATCACTTGGTAATTTACGCGCCGTTCGGCGGCACGGTTATCGAGAAAAACGTCCGCGTCGGCCAGTACCTCAATACCGGCGACGAAGTCTATCGCATCGCGGATCTCGACCCGATTTGGCTGTATCTCAACATCTACGAATTCGACGTCTCGTGGATCCGCTTCGGGCAGTCGGTCGATGTGCAATTGGAGTCATATCCTGGTGAGATGTTCGCGGGGTCGATCATGTTCATCGACCCATTCCTCGACGACGCGTCGCGCACGATCCGCGTCCGTGTGAACATCAAGAATTCGGACCGGCTCCTCAAGCCACAGATGTTCGCGACAGCGACGATCAATGTGAAGCTGCGGCCGGACGGCTCGCCCGAACCGACCGGTCTCGAAGGCATGTTCGTCTGCCCGATGCACCCCGAAGTCAAGCAGCGCGAGCCGGGCAAATGCTCGATCTGCGAGATGCCATTGGAGAAAGTGCCGGAGCAACGGGTACGGGGCGCGGGCACCACCGAAAAAGCCGACGACCAAAAGGAAACTCCGGCCGATCCAGAATCTGACGAGAATGAGAGCAAGTCGAACAAAGGTGTGTTGGCGATTCCCGTCTCGGCCGTGCTCGATACCGGCCGACGGCGAATCACGTACCGATTGACCAACGGCGCGTATGAGTTGGTTGATCTGAAAGTCGGTCCGCGCGCTCACGCCCTTGACGAATCCGGCAAGCGGCGGGAGTGCTTCGTCGTGCTCGACGGCATCAACGAGGGAGATCTAGTCGTCTCGCAAGGCGGATTCCTGCTCGACAGCCAACGCCAGATCGAAGGCATGCCGAGTCTGCTGTATCCCACAGGGCAAACCGGCACGGCGCTGCACTCCGGCCACG
>CAZBWM010000062.1:0-43509 GCA_964495375.1 uncultured Planctomycetaceae bacterium
GCCAGCACCCGCGGCACGCTGCACCCGGTGCTGAAGGGTGAAGCGGAAAGCCATTCGACGCATCAGGCCAACATTCACGTGCAAGGGCATCACTCCTGGGAATCGCGGTTCCACCGCATCAATGCCCGGGTGGGTGATGGGGCCTTGGCCACCGAAGTCGTGGCCGAAAGTTGGCCAGGGGAGAATCTTGTCGAGGCCGCGATCGAGTGTGTTCATAGCTGGCGGCAATCGCCCGGCCATTGGAACGCGGTACGCTCCCGGCATCGTTTCTTCGCCTTCGATATGAAGCGCGGCAGCAACGGCATCTGGTATGCGACGGGCTTGTTCGCCAATCGCAACCGCTAGGTGGGTGCAGTGCCAAGCAGTCTAGGGATTTGCCTCTTGGTGGCGCCAATCGCCGCTGCGCTGTGGCTATTGCCGCTCGGCGGGGGCGCCACCCATCTTGGCTGATCGATCCTGCGAATTGACATCGCCTGCCGATCTGACACACTGAACGGCGGCGACGCGCAGTGGGTTGCGCTCTGCGCCGGCGGGTGTTCTTCGTTGGGGAAAAGCCTAAATGTATCGCAGCTCGATTCTCGCGATGGTGCGTTCCTATTCAGTTGCGGGTTTTTCGATGGGCTTAGTCGCCTTGGTCAGTCGAGGCGTGGCGCTGGTTGCCATCGCGGCCGCCGTGCTCATCGTTTGCTCGCCGCCAGCGTCTCGTGCGGAGCCCATTTCCGGCGACGTCGTCGTTCCGCCTGAACCGAAGATCGCCGAGGTCGAGAAGGCCGAAGCGCTATTCCGGGCAGGCGAGTTCGACAAGGCACTCAAGGAGTTGGAAAGCGCCGTCGTCAAGCATGCCGAGTTACCCCCCGCGCGACTATTGTTCGCCCAATTGATGATTCGCGCCAATCAGTTGCCGCAGGCACGGGTGCAACTCGAGAAAACGGCGATGGATCATCCCGATGACCCCGAGGCTTATGCCGTGTTGGGCGATCTGGCATTTGCCGAGCGACGGATCGTCGAATCGGGAATGCTCTTCGACAAGGTCGCCGAACTAACGGAGAAGTTGGACGAAAAGTCGGCGCGGAAGAAGTCGCTGGCAATCCGCGCGCAGGCGGGGCAAGCGGCCGTAGCCGAGTTCCGCGGCCAGTGGGTGCTCGCCCGTGACCATCTGGAAGCCTGGAAGAAGCTCGACGACAAGAACGCGGTGCTGCACCGTCGGCTAGGGCTTGTGCTCTTCAACTTGCAGAAGCCGAAGGAGGCGTACGCCGAATTCAAGTTAGCCGCCAAGTACAATCCGCAGATGCCACCGGCCGAGATTGCGATGGGCCGGCTCTATCACCAGGCTGGCGTCGACGACAAGAACCGCGCGATGGCGGCCGACTGGATGAAGCTCGCCATCTCGGAAGCTCCCGAAGACCCCCGCGCCCGATCCGGCGTCGCCGAGTGGTATCTTGAAACGGGCAACCTCGACGAAGCGAAGAAGCAGGCCGACGAGGCGCTGCGCGTCGCCCCCGACTCACTCGAGGCCAAGCTTGTGCTCGGATTGGTGGCGCGCATGCAGAAGGATTATGCCCAGGCCGAGACGTACCTCAGCCAGGCGTATCTCGCGTCGCCCGACAACTTCACCGCTCGCAATCAACTTGCCTTGGTGTTGTCGGAACAAAGTGATGAGAGCAAACGGAGGCGCGGTCTGGCCCTGGCCGAGGACAATGCGCAGCGGTTTTCGCAATCGCCCGAAGCTGCGGCCACGTTGGGCTGGCTCTATTTAAAAGATGGCAAGCTCGATCGCGCCGAAAAGGCCATGCAATTGGCTACCTCGACCGGAGTCGTCACGCCCGACACAGCCTATTACCTCGGCAAGCTCAGTGCCGAGCGCAAGCAGAACGTCGAGGCCAAGCGCTGGCTCGAGAAGGCGATCGAATCGACCGCGCCGTTCTTTTACCGCAATGACGCGCAGAAGCTGCTGGAAGAGCTGCGCAAGCAACTTTAAGCGGGCCGCGGCCGTGGCAACCGGAGGCCGTGGTGCGCGCCGTCTCTCGGCAGACGTGCCATTGGCGTATGGATGGGGCTTAAACGCCTGCCCGCGGGACCTTGTTCGCCGTTAAGTCTTCAGCATCTCGCGAACCACGAACGGTTTGTGCCGACTCTGCCGGCCCTGTGGCCGGACATTCATACCAAGCGCATCCTCCGCGCAGGCAGGCGCGATCTTTGGGGTGGCGAGGGCCGCATGTTGCAATTCCTTAACCTACGCTTCGGTGTACAGCCCCGAGGTCGGGCAAACCTGTGGCCCGGGCCACGGATCGGAGCAACCAAGGGCATTCAGTCAAGGCTTTGCGGCAAGGAACGAATCACCATGCTTCCCCTCTGGCGACGTATTCGCGAGTTTGTCCGTAACGAAGACGGTCCGACCGCGGTCGAGTATGCCGTGATGCTGGCTCTGATTTTGCTGGTCTGCCTGACCGCGATTCAAACGTTTGGCACGAACACCAAGAGCAGCTTCAGCCGCACGGCGGCGTCGATCAGTGGGGCCGGCAGCTAACCCTTCATGGTTTCATGCGTGGCATTCTGCCCCCTTGGCGAAATCTACATGACGATTCGGACGGCGTCACGTCGACCGAGTACGCCATTATGTTGGCGTTGATCCTGGGGGTCTGCACTTCTGCCGTCAATTGTCTGGGCTACCGCACGGGTCAGACGTTTCAAAGCGCCGGTGATGCCATGCAGACGTCGGGCGGCGAGTCGGACGGCGACAATTAGTCGCATCGCCGAGTTCGCACTCTAAACTGCGCCCCAACGACGTTCGAGCCACCGCGACAAGTATCCCAGCGGGATCGACATCGCCAGATAGAGCGCGGCCGTCAGTAGCCCGAGCTCGACGAATTTCAAGCTCGACCGCGAGAGAATCAAGTATTCCTTGGTCAGCTCGCGAACCGCAATCACGCTCACCAGGCTGGTGTCTTTGAAGAGGGCGACGAAATCGTTGGTCATGGGCGCCAGCGCAGTCCGCAGCGCCTGCGGGAAGATCACCTTGCGGAACGCTTGCGGTCCCGACATGCCCAGCGCGAGCGCCGCCTCCCACTGACCTCGCGGCACCGAACGGATGGCGCTGCGATAGACTTCGGCCTCGTAAGCGGCATAAGTCAGTCCGAAGCCGAGCACGGCCGTGCGCGTGGCCGGCAGATCGACGCCGTAGTTCGCCAGTCCGAAATAGAGAAAGAAAAGCACCAAGAGGAGCGGAATTCCCCGAAAGAACTCAACGTAGCCGAGCGCCACGGCCTGCAGCGGGCGCGGACCATACAGACGACACAAGCTGACGATTAACCCGCCGGTCATGGCCAACGACATGCTGGCCAGCGAGAGCGTGACGGTCGTGCCGGCCGCGGCCAAGAGCAGCGGAGCGTACCGCGCGAAAGTCCAATCGCGAGCCGAGGCAGCCACCAGATTCACGTCGGTGGCGTCGGCCGGCGGAGTCTCCATGCCGCCGAGCGGCTTGCCCGCCGCGTCGAAACCAAGACCCGCTAGTTCGGTCGCATTGCCCGGCGGTTGAGCGAGCGCGATTTGCGCCGGGTTCCAAAGTCGCCAGCGCCGAAGAATGTCGCGCAACTGGCCGTCGCGAATCAACGCGCCAAGCGCCGCATCGAGAGCCACGATCAAGGGCTCATCGCGCCGAGCAACCGCCAGTACGTACTGAACTTCACCTTGCGGTGCCGCTAAGAAGGCAAAGGCGGGATTGGTGCGGCCATAGTACGTCGTGATCGGCGAGTCCAAGAGCACGGCGTCGACGCGTCCCAACTCCAAGTCAAGATAAGGCTCTACCTGGCCATCGTACGACACGATATCGGTGAATCCGCGCGACGTGAGCAAGCGTTCGGCGGCACTGGCGGCCAACGTGCCGACGATGCGCGTGCGGCAATCGTCAAGGGTCTTGATTCGCTCGGACTCGTTCTTGCGAATCGCCAGTTCCTGGTGGCAAACGTAGTACGGGCGCGATAGTCGATAAGCGGCTGTCCAGCGTGGGCCCGCCTCGAACCCGCTGACAATTACGTCAAAATCGTGCTTGTCGAGCCCCAACGGCAGACTAACCCATTCGTACTGGATGAATTCGGCGCGGATCGAGCTGCCGAGCCAGCGGGAGAATTGTGCGGCGATTGCGTCGATCAGCTCGACTTCAAAACCGATCACGCGCTCGGGATCGAGGGGATCGCGCAGTTGATAGGGTGCGCCACCTTCGGCGTCGCCCCCCCAGTGCAGGGTGCCCGACTTCAGACGCTCGCGGAGTTGCTCGATTACTGCGGCATTAAGTGGCGCGGAGGGGGAGAGCTGTGGCGGCTCAGCAGCCTGACCAATGGAGATGCTGAGCATCAAGAAAACGATGGCCAGCGCAAGTTGGCGAAGCCGGATGAACCACGTTGCATCGTGGAACACGGAGTCGACGAATCGAAGACGTGGCTTGAGCATCGCATGGTTCTAACGTTCGCGGGCTTTGGCAGCCAGATAAGTCGTCGCCTGCGACAGGGGTGCCTCGTTGACGCTCCGCGGGGCATTTGTTAGTTTGGGGCCCTTCACCCATCTTCCGTTAGCCAAAGAGGTTAAGCGACGATGCCCCATGAAGTGACCTTGATCACCGGCGACGGCACCGGCCCCGACCTGGCCGAGGCGGCCCGCCGTGCGGTCGATGCCACCGGCGTCAAAATCAATTGGGACGTGCAGGAGGCCGGGGTCGATGTCATGGAGCGTGCCGGCACGCCGTTGCCACAGGCCGTGCTGGATAGTTTGCGTCGCACGCACTGTGCCCTGAAGGCGCCCATCACGACGCCCGTCGGCACCGGGTTTCGCAGCATCAACGTACATCTCCGGCAGGCGTTTGGGCTCTTCGCCTGCATTCGCCCTTGTAAGCTCTACAAGGGAGTTCGCACGCTATTTGCCGACCAGCCAATCGACCTGGTGATTGTGCGCGAGAACACCGAGAGCCTGTACGCCGGTATCGAGTTCGAGCGTGGCAAGCCCGAGACGGCTGAGATCATCGAGCAGATCAATGCCAAGAGCAAGGCGAGCAAGATCAAGACGGGCGTGTCCGAGACGGGGCTGACGATCAAGTCGATCAGCGTATCGGCGTCGGAGCGTATCGTGCGCTGTGCCTTTGATTACGCGCGGGCCAACAAGCGTCGCAAAGTTACCAGCGTCCATAAGGCGAACATCCTCAAGTTCAGCGACGGGCTGTTTCTCGAAGTCTCACGGCGCGTGGCGGCCGACTATCCCGACATCGAGTTCGAGGATCGCATCGTCGACAACATGTGCATGCAGCTCGTGCAGAAGCCCGAGTTGTACGATGTGCTCGTGCTGCCGAACCTGTATGGCGATATCCTCAGCGATCTGGCGGCTGGCCTGGTCGGCGGATTGGGTGTGGCACCCGGTGCGAACATCGGCCCCGACGGCGCAGTGTTTGAAGCCACGCACGGCAGTGCGCCGAAGTACAAGGGTCAGAACAAAGTCAATCCCACGGCGCTAATTCTTTCGGGTGTGCTCATGCTGCGACACCTGAAAGAGACTTCCGCGGCCGATCGGCTCGAAAGGGCCGTGTCCGACGTGATCGCCGAGGGGAAATACGTTACGTACGACATGAAGCCGTCGCGCGACGATCCGAGCGCCGTCGGGACGAAGGAAATGACCGACGCGATTTGTGCCCGCCTAAAGGGCTAGCGGTCTTACCGGAGACGCATTTGTTCTCCGCGTCGACCTTTCATTCGTTGGTCAGCGGCCGGCAGCGGGGCCTGTCGGCGGCAGTGTTGCGCGCGACGCTGCGCTTGGCCGAAACGCCTTACTCGCTGGCGATGCGCATCCGCAATCGCCGCTACGACCGTAGGCAGGCCGAGATCCACCGAGTGGGCGCGCCGGTCGTGAGCGTCGGCAATATCACGCTCGGGGGGACCGGCAAAACGCCGCTCGTCGAATGGATCGCCCGCTGGTACCGACAACGATATGTGCGCGTGGCGCTCGTGAGCCGAGGTTACGGAGCGACTGCTGGCCAGGCAAACGACGAAGCGCTTGAGCTCGAGCAAAAGCTCCCCGATGTTCCGCACGTGCAGAACCGCGATCGCGTGGCAGGGGCACGGCTCGCGATCGAAGAATTCGAGAGCCAGCTCATTCTGCTGGACGACGGTTTTCAGCACCGCCGCTTGGCGCGCGATCTGGATATTGTTGTGCTCGACGCGATGGAACCGTTCGGCTGCGAACACGTCTTCCCGCGTGGGCTGTTGCGCGAACCGCTCGCCGGCTTGCGCCGCGCCGACGTGCTGGTGCTGTCGCGCGCCGACC
Organism: uncultured Planctomycetaceae bacterium; assembly: GCA_964495375.1. Lineage (GTDB taxonomy): Bacteria > Planctomycetota > Planctomycetia > Pirellulales > JAEUIK01 > JAIESQ01. The sequence continues at coordinate 6,304 of CAZBWM010000062.1, forward strand.
TGGTGACTGCGGAGCGTCGCGCCGAGATTCGGCGGCGCGCACAGGACTTCGCGCCGCACGCCACCTGGGTTGAAACCCGGCACGCGCCGCGCACATGGCGCTCCGCCAGCGGTAATGAACGTCCGCTAGGCTATTTGGCCGGTGAGCGTGTGGCCGCCTTTTGCGGCATAGGCAATCCCCAGGGTTATCGCCGCACGCTGGAAGCAGCGGCGGTCGACGTCGTGGCGTTCCGTGAATTTGCCGACCACTTTGCTTATCAGCGAAGCGACATCGAGTCGCTAACAAGCTGGCCCGAGGCGAGCAACGCCGCGGCAGTCGTCACCACGCACAAAGACCTCGTCAAGGTAGCCGTCGACCAGTTGGGCGGCAAGCCGCTTTGGGCACTGGTAGTTGGGCTGGAACTACTCGTCGGCGAAGACGAGCTAGCGGCGCGACTCAGCGCGGTGTTGCCGACGACGGCGACTTAACGAGATGTGGATTGCCGAGCGGACTGGGCGACCTCATCCCCGCAACTGTGTTGTTCCGCTGTATTGCTCCACGGTGTCACTCCACAGCGTGGGAATCGTCTGCTGGTGATCGCCACAGAAGTAATAGCTGCGCCCACCGTCGGCCACGGTGCGCACCAGAATCGTCTTCCAAGGTCGGTAGTAGTACTGCGGATGATCCTTGCCTGGGGGACCAGTCCGATAACCCGTTGGTAACTCGACCAGGTCGAACACGGCCGTGGTGAAATCGCGAATCTCTTCGCCGCGCTGGCGGGCGACGTTGCGCGCCATCGACAGCGCCTTGAGATAAACCTCGGGGCCAGCGACCGCAGTGCCTATGTTGAGGTAAACGCCCCCTTCTAGATCCTGCACTGTGCGGGCGAACATTAGAAAATCGGTGTAGCTCGCGGCGCCGAGCGCCGCGCCATCGCAGTTAGGGTGGGAGTGAATGATGTCGCTTCCCACGCCGACATGTACCGTGAATGGGATGCCGGCGCGCCAGCAAGCCGCGGCGATGCTCATCTGACGATTGGGGAAATGCTCGGTTTCAATCGTGCGGCCGACCGCTTCGCCGAGGCCTTCGCCGCGCAGAGCGCCCTCGGCAATGATGTCATTGAGTCGGCTCGTTTCGCGCCAAAGTCCGAATTGCCCCGCGCGAATCCACTTCGGCACGTCCTCACTAGTGCCGCCGACGAGTGCTAATTCGTAGTCGTGAATCGATCCGGAACCATTGGTCGCCAGGTGGGTGATCAACCCGCGCTCGATCAAATCGACCAGGTAGCGTGACAGCCCCAGCTTGATCGGATGGCCGCCGATCATCGCCATCACGGGCCGCTGACGACGGCGCGCTTCAACCAGAGCGGCAACCAGTTCGCTGAACTCCGGATGCTCGTACCGGTTGAAAGGGCCATCCAGGCGCCGGCACGCGGCCAGCGTCAGGTCGTGCCCTCGCTCTCCGACATCTCGAAGTTGAATCTGGCTGCGATCGAAGAGCGGGTATCGGCTCATGGCGTCGGGCGATCCTGCGTGTGCGTCTGGCTGCGCATTTCTGGGCGACAGGCGAACTAATTCCGCGCCAACCATACTCGCCGCCGCCCGATTCGACCAACAGCGGGTCGTTCCCCTGGCGCGCAACCAGGTCGAGCAACAACGGGCACCAAAGTGGCGATAGACCAAACGCAAGTTGTCTAAAATCGCTAGTTTACCAATTCCTGGCGGTTCGGCGCTGGTTCGTCTTTGCCACTCCACGCTGGCGGAGTATAACCCGCCGCTGATTCCCGGTTTCGCACCACACTCGCAGTCAAGGACGACGGCCGAGCGATGGCACATCAGGCAAGCTTGCTCGAGACATTTGATTCGCTGGGCCACCCGCGCGTGCTGGTCATCGGCGACTTGATTCTTGATCGCTACACGTGGGGAAACGCCGAACGCGTAAGTCAAGAAGCGCCAGTCATCCTGCTGCGCACCGATCATCGCGAAGCCCGGCTCGGCGGCGCGGCGAACGTGTGCAACATGCTGGCCGGGCTCGAGGCGGAGGTCGCCTGCGCGGGCGTAATTGGCTCTGATGCCGATGGCCGCGAACTTGTCGCGCTGCTGGGGGCGGCCGGCTCCGACACTTCGGCGGTGATCGTCGACGCGACGCGCCCCACCACGGTCAAAGAACGCTTCATTGGCCGTGCGGCCAATCGCCACCCTCACCAGATGCTGCGCGTCGATCGCGAAGTCTGCGATCCGTTGCCGCGAACTTGTGAGCAAGAACTGCTGGCACGGCTACTGCCGACGATCTCGCAATTCCAGATGATTCTGGTTTCGGACTACAACAAGGGAGTCTGCACGCCGTCGCTGTTGCGCCCTTTGATTGATGCGGCCCGGCAAGCGGGCGTATCGGTGATCGTCGATCCGGCCCGTGGCGTCGACTATCAACGGTATCGTGGTGTAACCACGATGACTCCCAACCGCCTCGAGGCGGAGCTGGCCACGGGCATCAAGATTGTCACGCCGGCCGACGCCTTTCGCGCCGGTCAGCAGTTGCGCGACAGCCTGGCAATGGAGATGGCGATCGTCACGCTCGACCGCGACGGCATGGCGCTGGTATCGCCGGAGCAGAACTCAGCGACTAGCCGCCCGTCAGCCGAAAGCGTTGATCCACGTTCGCTCCAGTCTGACTCCGGCAAACTCTTCCCGACCGAAGCCCGGGCCGTGTACGACATCACCGGCGCAGGCGACATGGTGCTGGCCATGATCGGCGTGGCACTGGCCGGTGGAACCACGGCCGCGCAAGCGATCGAGCTTGGGAACGTCGCCGCGGGGCTCGAAGTCGCCAAAGTGGGCGTCGCCATTGTCGAGCGAAGCGAGATCCGTTCGGTACTGATCTCGCGCGAAGCTTCGTCGGTCGGAAAGATTGTGTCACTCCCGCAGATGGTGGCCGCCGCCGAAGCCCATCGCGCCGCGGGTCATCGCCTGGTGTTGACCAACGGCTGCTTCGATCTACTGCACGTCGGGCACGCCAGCTATCTCGAACAGGCGCGGCGCTTGGGCGATCACCTCATTGTGGCGATCAACAGTGATGGCAGCGTGCGTCGGCTCAAAGGGGATACGCGTCCCGTGATTCGACAAACAGATCGCGCGGCGATGCTCGCGGCGCTGGCCGTCGTGGACTACGTGCTGATCTTCGACGAGGATACGCCGCACGAGTTGTTGCGGCAGATTCGCCCCGACGTGCTCGTCAAAGGGGGTACCTACACGCCCGACCAGGTCGTGGGGCACGAGGTCGTCGAGGCCTACGGTGGACAGGTGACCGTGACTGGCGCCATCGACGGTGTCTCGACGACGAATATTCTGCAGAGCATCACTGCGAAGATCGACACTAATCACCGCTCGGCGGCATGAGCGAGGCCGCGAGCATGGCATCGCTCGATCGGTTTTCAGCGCACGCCGCGCCTGCGACGGAAGCGTGCCATTCCATTGTGCAGCCAGAGCCGCGTCGCATTGGTCTCTTCCTGCCGAACTGGGTTGGGGACGCCGCGATGGCCACGCCGGCGCTTCGGGCGCTGCGGAAGCGCTTCCCGGCAGCCGCGCTCGTCGGCGTCGGTCGTCCCTTTCTGCGGGATCTGTTTGCCGGCTCCCGTTGGCTTGACGACCTGATCGACTTCGAGCCGCGGGGCAGCGATCCATCACGCCGCGGCTGGCCATTTCTCAAGCGTTTGCGCGCGGCGCGGCTCGATACCGCTGTACTCTTCAGCAATTCGTTTCGCACGGCGCTCTGGGCATGGGCAAGCGGCGCCCGCCAGCGGATCGGCTACGATCGCTATGGCCGCGGTCGCTTATTGACGAAGCGGCTGTTCGCAAAGCGCGAGCCCGGCTCGAACAGCAAATGGTGGGGACGAACGAAGTGGCAGCCATCGCCGGTTCTCGACGACTATCTTGCGCTCGCCTACGCGCTCGGTTGCCCCGAAGAATCGCCGCGACTTGAATTGGGCACGACGCCGGCCGACGAGCAGGCCGCGGCCCAAGTATGGGCACGCCTGGGACTGGCGAGCGGTGGCCCGGTCGTGGCGCTCAATTCGAGCGGCGCGTTTGGCGCGGCGAAACTCTGGCCAAGCGAGTACTTCGTCTCGCTGGCTAAGCGCGTTATCAATTCGCCCAACCATCAAGTGATTGTCATCTGCGGCCCGCAGGAGCGCGAGTTGGCGCGATCGATCGCCATTGAATGCGCTTCGCCGCGCGTGGTATCGCTGGCAGATGAACAACTGAGCCTGGGTTTAACCAAGGGCATACTGCGGCGTTGCCAATTGCTGGTGACGACCGATAGTGGACCGCGGCACCTGGCCGCGGGACTTGACGTGCCGACGGTCTCGCTCTTCGGCCCGACGCATCGGGCGTGGAGCGAGAACTATCATCCGCGCGCCATCGATTTGCAGCGCAGCGTGCCATGCGGGCCGTGTCAGCAGCGCGTCTGCCCGCTAGGCCATCATCAGTGCATGCGCGAGTTGTCGGTCGACGAGGTGCTCGCTGCAGTACGTCGATTGTTGACTCTCGACGACTCGGCCGCCGCATAAACGGCGAAACGCTCGTGCAGCGAAACGCTGACAATCGCGGGAGAAACGCGAGCAGCGCCTAATCCAAGAAGGCCGCTGCCGACCAAATGACTTCGATGCGGTTATCGAGCCGCCGCTCGCCGAGATGCTTCATCACGGCATGCTGAGCCAATTGCTTGTGATAGAAGCTTGGAGCCCGACCGGAGAGCACTACGCAATCGTCGTGCACTTCGACTGCGAGACCACGGACGTGTCCGCTGGCTTCGTCTCGCACGCGTTGGGCCAAGTCGCTGGCGAGCTTCAGACGCGCGGCGGGGGATTTTTCGCTAACTGAAGTCGGCAGCGAGCCACTGCCGGAGTAGGATTTCGGCATTGTCGTCGCGCGTTCTTCCATGATTGGTTCCAAAGTGTGACTACCCCGCCAAACCGAACCAGGTCAAATCGCGACGGCGATCGAATTGGTCACCGGCACGTCGGCCACGGCGAGTGCGGTCTCTTGTGCAAGCTGCTTGTGATAGTAGCTCGAGACCGAGCCGCGGAGGATCAGCCCGTCATCGGTCTCGATCACGAGCAAGCGGCGCAAATCGTACACGGCGCTAGCAGCCAGGGCCGAGCGAACTTGGTCGACCTGGGTGTTGGCGGTTCGTCTGATGGTGATCATCGTCGTCACATCCTTGCGAAAGCAGCGGGTCCACCCGCGTATGCGCCCCAAGCGTTACTAACCTGCGGCGCGTCAAGTCTGGCTTAAGTGGAACTAGCTGCTCGCATTCGAAGGGCGAGCGTCACGACACATGCATGAGCCTGATCGCTAATTCCGACTGCCGGTGCCAGTGTCTAGGCGGGTTGCATCGTCGGAGTAAGATGGCTGCCCGGCAGGCAGGGGCCGCAATCACGGCAAACAATCCACCGTCGTGCGACCTTCCGCAAGTGTGAATCTAGTGCCTGTGAAACCCAGGTGTCAAGGTCGTCGCTAGCTAAGGGCCGCAATTCACGGACTTTTCATCTATTTCAGCTCTCCCGGCGAATTGCCGGTAGGGTGTGCGGAGTTATCAGAATCGTTACCATTTGAGCTGGATTATGCTCGCTGTTAAGGAGCCAACGATGCTCTCGATTCGACGAACGTTTCTGCGTCGCTACGGCTGTTGGCGGTATGCCGTGGCGGCCTGCCTTGGGGCAATCTTTGTCACCTCCGCGCTCTCGCGGGCCGGCGAGTTCAATGACGTGCTGAGTATCGGCGATCAGGCTCCCGCCTGGAACAAGCTGCCAGGCGTTGACGGCCAACAGCACTCGCTCGACGACCTGAAAGACAAGCAAGTGGTCGTCGTGGTCTTCACCTGCAACAGTTGCCCGGTCGCAGTCGACTACGAAGATCGCATTATCGCGATTGCCAAGGAGTTCGCCGGCGCCAACGGCAAGGTCGCGCTCGTGGCCATCAACGTCAATCGCATCAAGGAGGACAGTCTCGAAAAAATGAAGGAGCGCGCCGAGAAGAAGGGCTTTCCCTTTCCCTATTTGTACGATGAGTCGCAGCAGATCGCCCGCAAATACGGCGCGAACTTCACCCCCGAGTTCTTTGTGCTCGATCGCGATCGCAAAATCGTCTACATGGGCGGTATGGACGACAACAGCAACGTCGATAAGGTGACGGTCAGTTACCTCAAACCGGCGATTGAAGCGACCTTGGCGGGCAACAAGCCGGCAACTGCCGAAACCGTGGCTCGTGGGTGCCGCGTGCGCTACGCGCGTGAGCGCCGCCCGTGAGCGACGAGGCGACGCGCATCGCGGTGGCGGTCGTCGAACGCGCGGGAGAGTTTCTGATCGGACGCCGCCCGCCCAACGTTCCACTGGCCGGTTATTGGGAGTTTCCGGGCGGCAAAGTCCACGCCGGCGAAACGGCGGCCGCTGCGGCCGTGCGCGAATGTTGGGAAGAGACAGGGCTGGCGGTGCGGGTCGCGGGCGAGTTTTCGCCAGAAGTGCATGACTACGATTACGGCCGGCTCGAGTTGCGATTCTTCGCCTGCCAGTTGGTGGATGCCGATGCCGCGCCGCTTGCGCCGTTCCGCTGGGTGCCGCGCCACGAGCTGTCGCGGTATCAATTTCCCGAGGCAAATCGCCAGTTGATCGAACGGCTGGTGACGTCCACTGGGGACGCCGCACGATAGAATTGAGTCGTCGCACGTCGCCAGCTCCATCCTGCGGTCGTTCAACATGCCCGATCCCGCTCCTGCCAAACGTCGCGCTGCGCTGGCGCCGTCAATCGACGCCGCGTTGATTGGCCCTGCGTACGCTGAGCTGCATGCGAAGTCGAACTTCTCATTTTTGGAAGGGGCCTCGCATCCCGACGAGTTGGTTAACGAAGCCCTCGCGCAAGGCTACACGGCACTGGCCGTCACCGATCGGCATAGTCTGGCAGGGGTAGTTCGCGCACATGTCGCGGCCAAGGAGTGCGGGCTAAAGTTCATCGTCGGAGCAGAGATTCATCCGGTTGACGCCCCACCGCTAGTGCTTTGGGCGCCTGATCGCGCGGCCTATGCTCGGCTCGCGAAACTGCTCTCACGCGGTTGTCGGCAAGCTCCCAAAGGCCAATGCCAGCTCTCGATCGAGGAGATCGCCGCCGGCACGGCGGGCCTGCTGGCGGGCGTAATCATTCGACCGCGGGACGCCGAAACATACGAGGCCGACCCTAAGAGGGGTGAAACCATTTGCCGATTTCCGGGTGCTGGCTCTGCCAGTGCCGTCGGGCTCCGCGATTGGCAATCGAATCCGCTAGGTAGTTTGACGCCCTATCGCGACATCTTCGGCGACCGCTGTTACTTGCTGGCGGAGCTTGCCGCGGGCTCCGATGACGACTTGCACGTGGCGTGGCTGTTGGAATTATCGAAGCATTTGCGCGTCCCATTGGTGGCTGCCGGCGACGTCCACTATCACATTGCCGCGCGTCAGTCGCTGCACGACGTATTGGTCGCCATTCGTCACGGTGTACCGGTCGCCGAAGCCGAGGGACTGCTGTTCGCCAACGCCGAGCGCTACGTGCAGCCGCGCGAGCAGATCGCTAATCGCTTTCGCAACTTGCCCTGCGCGATCGAACGCACGCTCGAAGTCGCCGGCCGCTGCCAATTCTCGCTCGACGAGCTGCGCTACGAGTATCCCGAAGAGCTCTGTCCCGCCGGCCAGCAGCCGATCGATTACCTGCGTAAGCTCGCCTGGTTGGGCGCCGGCAAACGCTATCCCGCTGGCATTCCCGACAAAATCCACGGGCTAATCGAGCACGAAATGGCGCTCATCGAGGAGCTCCATTACGAAGCCTATTTTCTCACGGTGTGGGATCTCGTGAAGTTCGCACGCGGTCGAGGCATCTTGTGCCAAGGACGCGGCTCGGCGGCCAATTCGGCCGTTTGCTATGCGCTCGGAGTTACGTCGGTCGATCCCAGCAACATCGATTTATTGTTCGAGCGGTTTGTCAGTCGCGAACGGAACGAAGCCCCCGATATCGATCTCGATTTCGAGCACGAGCGCCGCGAAGAGGTGTTGCAATACGTCTATGAAAAGTACGGCCGCGACCGGGCCGGCATCACGGCCGAAGTAATCACCTATCGACCCCGCTCGGCCGTCCGCGACGTCGGCAAGGCGCTGGGCCTGTCGCTCGACCGCGTCGACGTCCTTTCGAAAGTCATCGACGGCTACCACGACGGCGCTCAACTGGCCGAGCGGGCCAGGGAAGCGGGCCTTGACCCGGAATCGGCCATCGGGAGACGGTTGCTCCACCTGGTCCACGAGATCCAGGGTTTTCCAAGGCACTTGTCGCAGCACGTCGGCGGTATGGTGATCACGCGAGGTCCGCTCGACGAGTTGGTGACGATCGAAAACGCGGCCATGCCCGAGCGGACGGTCATTCAGTGGGACAAGGACGATCTCGATCGGCTCGGCATTCTTAAGGTTGACTGCCTGGCATTGGGCATGCTCACCGCCATCCATCGCGCGTTTGACCTGATCGAAAAGCACACGGGCCAGCGGTGGAACTTGGCCACGGTGCCGGCCGAAGATCCCCGCGTGTACGACATGATTTGCCGCGCCGATACCGTCGGCGTGTTTCAGATTGAAAGCCGCGCGCAGATGAGCATGCTGCCGCGGCTGCGGCCGCGTTCGTTCTACGACCTGGTGATCGAAGTCGCGATCGTGCGCCCCGGGCCGATCCAGGGGAACATGGTCCACCCGTTCTTGCGGCGCCGCGCGGGCGAGGAACCGATCGAATACCCCAACGACACCATCCGCGAGGTGCTGCACAAAACGCTCGGCGTGCCGATCTTTCAGGAGCAGGCGATGCGGCTGGCAATCGTGGCAGCCGGCTTCACGCCGGGCGAGGCCGATCAATTGCGCCGCGCGATGGGGGCCTGGCGCCGGCCGGGTATCATCGACAACTTTCGCCGCCGTCTGATCGAAGGGATGCAAGCCCGCGGGCTGCAGCCCGAGTTCGCTGAGCGAGTTTTCGAGCAATTGCGTGGTTTCGGCGAGTACGGGTTTCCCGAGTCGCACGCCGCGAGCTTCGCGCTATTGGTGTATGTGTCGTCGTGGATCAAACGCTACCACCCGGCGGCGTTCACGGCGGCATTAGTCAACAGCCAGCCGATGGGTTTTTATGCTCCGGCGCAACTGGTGCGCGACGCGCGGAATCATGGTGTACCGGTGCGGCCGATCGATGTGAACCACAGCGACTGGGACTGCACGCTGGAGGGCGTCGTTGGTGAATCGGGTGCCACGGCTGGCTTGGCCAGCAGTGCCGACGCATTGTACCCCTCACCCCCAACCCCTGGTTTGTTAAGCTCGGACCTGCAAGCAGTCCGAGCGAACCCACAAGGGGCGAGGGGAGTATCGCTTGCCCTGCGTCTGGGCCTGCGAATGATTGCCGGGTTGTCGCCAGCGACAGCCGACGCGATCGTCGCCGCGCGGTGCGATGGGCCGTTTCCGTCGATCGCGGATTTGGCACGCCGCGCAGCGTTGAGCCAGGCCGCGCTGTCGCGACTGGCCGCGGCCGACGCCTTCGGATCGTTGCAGCTTGATCGCCGTAATGCACTCTGGCAATCGCTGGGGTCTGAGCCCGAGTTGCCACTCTTCGTAGGTCAAGGTGATGAGACCAGCAACGCTCCGGTCGACTTGCCGGCGCTGTCACCGGCCGCCGAAGTGCGGGCCGACTATCGATCGGCCGGGCTGTCGCTGCGGGCCCACCCGATCAGTTTTCTCCGCGCCGATCTAGACCAACTGAAGGTGTTGCGCTCTGAGCAGTTGGCCACCTGGCCCGTGGGGCGGCACGTACGCGTGGCGGGCGTGGTGCTGATGCGGCAGCGCCCCAGCACTGCTAAGGGGATCACGTTTGTCACTTTAGAAGACGAAACGGGCCAGGCCAACTTGATCGTGCGCTCCGACGTTTGGCTGCGCTTTCATCGCGCGGCCCGCACCGCCACAGCGATGATCGCGCACGGCAAGCTGGAGCGGCAAGGGCGCGTGATCCACGTGGTGGTCAACCGAATCGACGATCTGAGCGACCGCATCGCGGAGCTGCGCGTGCGGTCGCGGGATTTTCATTGAATGGTAACAAGCAATGACGCCGGAATACCCAATTTCATAAACGCAAAGCACTGTAATTTGTTCAAAACCACGACCGCCGTGGCGTTACAGCTTCTGCGGCAACCTGACGAATGTGATGGCGCGGTAGTCATCGCGTTCGTAAAGCAACCCCAGTCGCGCGTCGGGCAACACCACCAGTGACGAATAGGCCGCTGAGCCAGAATCGACGATATGCAGGGCGGGCCATGTGCGGCCGCCATCGAAGCTCGCCCGCACGGTCAGGTTGCGGCGCTTGTCGCGCGTGGCCGGGTTCGAGAAAAAGAGCACGACTTCGTCCGCATTGCCCGCCACCGGCGCGGCGACCAGGCTCGCCTGGCAGAGCGGCTCGACGAGCTGCCGGTCGACGTCAAAGTTGCACCACGTTTGCCCCCCATCGCCGCTGCGGGCAATCGTTCGCATGCCTCCGCGGTCAGGCTGTCCGCCGTCGCGGGCCAGGTAATTGCGCATGTTGATCAACAGCTCGCCATCAGCCAACTCGGCTACCTGGCATTCGTCGGTATGCTGGGCGACGGTGCCGCCGAGCTGCCAACTCTTACCGTGGTCGTCACTATAGAAGACGTGCGAGCACTTGGGCCCCTTGGTGGCGTCCCCCTCACGATGATCGCAGGGGATGACCAGCCGGCCGCGGTGTTCGCCGCGCGTGAGCTGAATGCCGACGCCCGGCCCGGTCGCGTACCAACTCCAGTCGGCCGGCTTCACGTCGCGCGTGACGTCGCGCGGCGGGTTCCAGGTGCGACCATTGTCGGTGCTGCTGGTGACGAGCACGTCGCGGTTGTCGCGGCAAAACGTCAACCAAATCGTGCCGGTCGTGTTGTCGACCACAGGGCACGGATTGCCGATCGTGACCTTCTTTTCGCCACCCTCCTCGTAAACGACCAGGGTGGGGCTCCACGTGGCGCCACCGTCGCTGCTGCGCCGCAACAGCAGGTCGATATCGCCATGATCGCCGCGGCCGGTCTTGCGCCCTTCGCAAAAGGCCAACAGCGTGCCATCGGCAGCCCGCAGCAGCGCGGGAATGCGATAAGTGTGATAACCGTCTCGGCCGGCAACATAGACGTCGACCGCGCGAAGCGGGTCGTCAGCAAGTGTCGCGGCGGATCCACCTGCTGTTAGCAGCGTGAGCAATACAAAAAATGTCAGACGCATCGGTAGGTAAGTTACCCTTCAGTTTTGAGACAGATGGGCACGCAACGATCGACACTATGCCGGGGCCGAGCCGGCCAGCGCCGCGCGGGTCCGCTCGACCAGGCGATTGTCGGGCGCTTGCGAGCCGCGCAACTGCACGACGTTGGCCGCCAAGAATCGGTTGCGCCAGCCGGGCGACACGTGATTGTAATCTTCAAGCACCGCCGAGCTGAATTTGTAGTCATGCGAGTTGGTCCCCTTCAAAAAGATCAGCAGTCGGGCCGCGTCGATCAGCGGCGCCGGGGGCGAATTCGACTGCAAATACGCAAAGGTCTTGCGGGCCGCGGTCAGCTTGTCGCGGCTCAGATCGGCGAAGATCTCGCCAATGGCACCGAGTCCACTCGCATCCGAGCTGCCGTTCGAGGGAGGCAACGGTTCCAGGCTTTCGATCTGCCACGGTTCGACCTTGCCGCGCCCGCGCATGGCGTCGCGGAAGAGCGGCAAAAAGGCCACGTTTTGCAACAGCAGCCGGCGGCGCGTGTCGTCGCTGTCGCTGGCCGAGAAGGCGTAGTGCAAGGCGTTCGTCGACGTGACCGAATGCAAAGCGACGATGCCTGTTTGACGCACGAGCAGTTCGCCCGCCCCGGCAAACAGCGCGTCCCAAATCGATTGCGGCGCGACGCCCCGGTTCAATAGAGCCACGGCCTGATCGCACGCCTCACCGGCCGATGCGGTGCGCAGCGTGCCCAGCATCTCGTGCGTGGCCGCGTCGTCGAGCTGGCCATCGAGCCACTCGCCGCGGATAGCCGCCGCGCGAGCTTCGTTCTCGCGCCACGGCCGATCGGGCTCTAGATCAGCATTTGCCGGGTTGGTGCCATCGTGACACAAGAGCGCGTAGACAAGCGACCGCAGTACCGGTTCGGCGTGTTGCCAGCCGATGCAGTCGAGCGTCCGCCGGCTGTTGGCCACGAAGATCGCCTTATGGCCGATGTCGCGGAAATCGCGGGCCCCGTAGCGGAAGAGCAGTTCGTAAATTTCGTCGGCGCCCCCGGAGCGGGCCAGCCCGGCAATGGCCGCGTCGGCCGCTTCGACATCCCATTGATCGAGCGCCTCGACAAGCGCCGCACGAGCCTTCGACGGCGACGGCACGCGCGCTTCGTCGACCGGCGCCATCGTCCAGTCTCCCTCGCGCTCATCGTCGGCCTGGGCATCTTTGAATTCATCGAGCGCCCAGAAGATCGGCAACCAGCGATGCTCATCGGGCGATGCCAGACTTGCCAGATGCGCGGAGTTCACCACGAGCACCGCGTGGAATTTGAAACCAACGTGCGGTCGCGGCTGCACGTTACGCACACCTGCCAGCAAGAGCGCGGCCAACAGCTCTCGATACGACAATCCGCCGCGCACCCGGGCGCCGACTTCTTCGAGCAAGCGATCGCGCGGCGTCTTTTCGAGTAACTCAACGACGGGCTCGATGCCGGCGTCGAATTGCACGGCTGTCGGAGCGAGACGCGCCTCGGCGGCCGAGACACGGGGCAGCGACCGCAGAAAGCCCAACTGGCCGGCCCCGACGGCGGCCCCGCCCCAAGCGGATGTGCGGAGAAAATCGCGACGCGAAGATTGGCTGGCCATGATCGCTTCCCTCCTGACGAGATCGCTGGCGGACGCCCTTAACCGCTGGCAAACGCCCCCTTGCCCGAATTATCGCGACCCGCGAGCGATTCGGCCAGCCGATTAGTGAGCAGACCGTTGAGCTAACAACCTAGAGCACGATGCGCAGCACGTGTTCGCACTTGCCGAAGCGGGCGCCCGCTTCCTGTGCGAACCAAATGATCGGCCGATTGGTCACTTGCGTACTGCCGAACGAGTATTCGGCCCCCATCGAGCGGAGATGCAGATTCACTTCGGGAGCCAGTTTGCCCATCCAGCCCATGAACTCAGGCGAGACTGCCGACAACACGCCTTGCACGAGATTGACGCCCCAACGGCTCCACTTGTCGCGATGATAGCGATAAGTCACAAATGCGCCGGGATCGACCACGTCGGGCACGATCGTCACGTCGGCCAACTTGCCGCGCACCGATTGCTCGACCCAACGTTCCATCAGCCGCGCGGCGTCCTCGGGTCGGATGAATGGATCGGCGTGAAACCGATCGTAGAGATTTACCGTCTGGCTCGCTGCCCGGGCCAGGCTGGCGATATCTTCTTCACGAGCCAACCGCACAGGGTAACGCTCGGGCATCTGGGGCACGATCACTGGCCCATGCTGGTAGTAGCGCGTCTCGATCAACGCGAACCCAAGTTCACCCAGTGCGCGCAACAAGGGCAGATCGCGCGGATCGACTTGCGCGAACAGGTAACGCACGTCGCGATGAACCGCGCGATGCAGCAACGCGGCGAGCGCCGGGCCGTAGTTCAGCGCCGGTTCGAGCCGCGGCGGCGCCAACGGCCAAATGCCGTTGAGCCGCGCGACGCCATAGCCAAAAAACTCGCTGTCCCAGGGGAGGTACTCGGCGAAGAGCCCCACGCTCGTGCCGCCGGCCAGCGTGCAGCCGAAGCGCAGGTCGATTTCGGGCGACAACGGACCAGTCAATTGCTCGGCCCAGAGGTCACGGTCCCCCTTGCGTGAGAGGCCCGGGATGTAATCGTGGGGCGTCCACGAGAGATTGTCGGCCAGCAGCTTGCGCAGCCGTGGCAAGTCGGGGGCCAGCGGCGTCAGTTTCGGCATGGCGTGGCCGTTGGTCGCGGAGGTCATGCAGGGCCTATTGAGAGCTGCCGGTCGTTACCAGTAATGTGCCCGATGCTCGCGATAAAACGCCACGGTACGCGCCAAGCCGTCGGTAAGCGACGTGCGCGGCGACCAGCCTAACCGCGAGCGAATCTTGCTGATATCGGAGTAAAAGTCGCCCGGCTCCTGGGCCTGACGCTCGGGCGAGAAGGGAGCGAGCTCCCAGGTTCCGCGGCCGGCGGCCAGCACGACGGCCTCGGCCAGAGCGGCGAACGTCGACGGCTCGTCGACTCCCACGTTGAAGACCTGGCCAAACGCCCGCTCATCGGCCGCGCACGTCAACAGCGCCTGCACGCAATCGTCGACATACAAGAAATCGCGCAGAATCCGACCGCTGCCATACACGGGTATATGTTGACCATCGAGCGCCAGCCGCACGAACCAGTTGGCCACGCCGTAGCGCGAGTGCTGCATCTGGGCGCGGGGCCCGTACGTGTTTGTGATTCGCAGCAGCACCGAGCGCACGCCGAACACCAGGTGGTAGGCCTCGATGATTTTCTCGGCCGCGAGATTGGTGATTTCGTAGATGCCCAGCGGCTGCGTGGCCGCGGTCTCGCTGACCGGGAGCGACGCCGGTTTGCCGTATTGCCCACGCGTGCCGGAGTAGATCACCTTGGCGCCGGGGTTATGGTGCCGGCACGCTTCCATCACAACCGCGGTCCCTTTGACGTTGATGTCGATATCGGGAAATGGATCGGTGAGGCTGAGGATGTGATCGACCTGCCCGGCCAGGTGAAACACAAAATCCTGTCCGCGCACCAGGTAGTTCATGACGTGGGCATCGCGGATGTCGGCGAAGTTGACGGTCACCTGATCGCGGATCGGCGCGATGTTGAAAAGGTTGCCACCATAGCCGGGGATCATCGCGTCGACGATTGTTACTTCGGCGCCCAACTCCACCAGCGCGATTGCCAGGTTGCTGCCGAGAAAGCCCATGCCGCCGGTGATCATGGCGCGGCGACCACGGAAAGCAGTTTCAAAGGCAGCAGACGCGGCGGTCGCGGTCATCGACAGGCCTCCGCGGTTGCATTGCGAACGGCCTGCGCGACTTCCTCGATCTGTTCTGGATCCATGCCGATCCATAAAGGCAACGAGAGGATTTCGAACGCGGCCCGTTCGGTGATTGGGAGCGAGCCAGCTCTGCGGGCCAGGTCGGCATAGGCCGGCTGCAAGTGAACCGGCATTGGGTAGTGCACCAGCGTGCCGATCCCGGTCTTGGCCAACTGCGCGCGCAGCATATCGCGCTGGGCATGCCGCACAACAAACAGGTGATAGACGTGCTCGGCAAGCGGATGCTCAAACGGTAGCTCGACTCCTTCCAGCCGGGCGTGGTACGCGGCGGCCAGCTCGCGCCGCTTGTGATTGTGCTGATCGAGATACGGCAAGCGAACACGCAGCAAAGCTGCCTGCAGTTCATCGAGCCGACTGTTGGTGCCGCGCTCTGCGGACGAATCGCGTGAAGTCTGTCCATAGCTGCGGAGGCGCCGCACGCGGGCGGCAATCCTCGCATCACGAGTGACGACGGCTCCCGCATCGCCGTAGGCCGCCAGATTCTTGGTCGGGTAAAAACTGAAGGTCGCGGCGTCGCCGAAGGTGCCGACGAGTTGTCCGCACCAACGCGCGCCGTGCGCTTGAGCGCAGTCTTCAACCACCAAGAGCGCGTGTCGATCGGCCAACAGACCGATCGCCGTCATGTCGGCCGCTTGACCGTACAGGTGCACGGGCACGATCGCCCGCGTGTGCGGGTTGATAGCGGCTGCCACGGCGGCCGGATCAATTGCAAAGGTGCGCGGCTCGATATCGACCAACACGGGGCGCGCGCCGGAACGTTCGATACCGCAAATCGTGGCCACGGCCGTATGGGCGACTGTGATGACCTCGTCGCCAGGACCAATGCCAGCGGCTCGCAGGGACAACTCGATCGCGTCTGTACCGTTGGCCACGCCGATCGCATGCAGCGGAGTGGCCGATTGTCCAAGTGCGGTGCCGTTGCCCGATGGCACTATGGGCTTTGCGGAAGCGTTGCTCGCTTTGGTCTCTGCATGCGCTGCGCCGCAGGAAAGGTAGGCCGCCCACTCGGCTTCGAAGGCGTCGACTTCTGGGCCCAGCACATACCAGCCGCTGGCCAGCACACGCGTGGCCGCGGCGGCCATTTCGGCGGCGAGGCTTTCGGCGAGCGGTTGCAGGTTCTGGAACGGCACCATCCTTGTCATTCTAATCAGCACGACGGGCCGTCGAAGAGCAAAGTGAGCCACTCCCGGGGCAAGGGGCCGCGCTTCGCGTCGGGCGCTGCGTGCCACTTGGCCCTCTGGCCGACTAGCGCTATACTTGGCCCCACGATTGTAGCGGTTGAATCGGGGACGCGTCGGCGGGGGTACCGGTTCAATGCCGCGAACCGGTGGCGCGGCTGGTGTGTCGTTACTGACCCGGTGATCGCTAATCCTGCCGTCGGCGCGTGGCGATCGATGTGTGGGGCCCGTGATAATGCTTCCCTCCTCGGCCTAATCGGCACAACATGACACGCGTGGCCATTCTCGGTGCGACCGGTTATTCGGCACTCGAGCTGATCAAGCTGCTGCTGCGCCATCCCGAAGCCGAGATCACGACGCTCACTAGCCGCCAAGAGGGAAGCCCGTCGATCGCCAGCGTGCATCCTTCGCTCTATGGGCGAATCGATCTGGCTTGCCAGGATCTCGGGCCACTGGCCGTGGCTGCGCGGGCCGACTATGTCTTCAGTTGCCTGCCGCATGGCGTCACGGCGACGCTAGTGCCGCAAATGCTT
The DNA here is from genome assembly GCA_964495375.1 of uncultured Planctomycetaceae bacterium. GTDB lineage: Bacteria > Planctomycetota > Planctomycetia > Pirellulales > JAEUIK01 > JAIESQ01. The sequence goes on from CAZBWM010000062.1 coordinate 23,143, forward strand.
CGTGCCGGGCTGCGGGTGATCGATTTTAGCGCTGATTACCGGCTCGACTCGACGGCTGCCTACGAAGAATGGTACGGCGAGAAGCACGCCGATCCCCAGCGCCTGGGTGCCACGATCTACGGGCTGCCGGAGTGGTTTCGCGAAAAAATTCGCGACGCCGATTTGGTGGCCAATCCGGGCTGTTATCCTACGTCGGCAATTCTGGCCCTCGCACCGCTACTGGCCGCGGGGTTGATCGAGCCGGCGGGGATTATCGTCGATTCCAAAAGCGGTGTATCGGGGGCGGGGCGCAGTCCGAAGTTGACCACGCTCTTCCCCGAGTGCAACGAGAGCTTGTCGGCTTACAACGTGGGCAGGCACCGCCACACGCCCGAGATCGAACAAATCTTGACGCGGGCCAGCGGTCACGCGACGCAGGTGATTTTCACTCCCCATTTGGTGCCGATGGATCGAGGGATCTTGAGCACCTGCTATGCTCAGCCGCGCGCGCCGATTTCGGAGGAGAAACTGTTCGACGCGCTGCGCAGCCGGTACGCGAGCGAACCCTTCGTGCGTGTCGTCGATCATTTGCCAGGGACGAAAGACAGCACGGGCACAAACTTCTGCGACATCACGGTTCGCCTGGTGCGTGGTAAAGTGGTGCTAATTAGCTGCCTGGACAACCTGATCAAGGGCGCCGCCGGTGCGGCCGTACAGAACTTCAACCTGATGTGCGGCTTCCCGGAAACGACGGGGCTGCTTTAGGCGTCGTGCCGACACCGGCGTAGACGGATCGAATGGCTGCTCGGTGGGACGCAGCGTTTCACCAGCTTTTTTGCGGGGATTTCAAGCCGAATGTCAATTGCTGTACCGCGGGGATTTCGCTTGGCAGGGGTGCATTGTGGCATCAAGAGCAATCCCACGAAGCCTGATCTTGCGCTGGTGGTGACCGATGCGCCGGCCGTGGCTGCCGGCGTCTACACCCAGAATAAGGTGTTCGCGGCGCCGGTCGGCTGGAACCGCAGCCACACTCCCAGCCGCGCCATTCGCGCGATCGTCATCAATTCGGGGAATGCCAATGCGTGCACCGGACCGCGCGGCGATGAGGACGCCGCCACGATGGCCCGCCTAGCGGGCGCCGTCGTGGGAGCTGCTCCGGCCGAAGCGCTCGTGCTCTCGACGGGAGTCATCGGCAAGTTCCTGCCGATGGAGAAGATCACCGCGGGCATTGCCGAGGCTGCCCGCCAACTGGCTGCCGATGAAAGCCATCTGCTAGCGGCCGCTCGCGGTATGTTGACGACTGACACCCGGCACAAGGTCGCGGGGCGTCGCGTTTTGCTGACCAATCGCGAAGTGCAATTGACCGGAATGGCAAAAGGGGCGGCGATGATCGGCCCCAACATGGCGACCATGCTGGGCGTTGTCCTGACTGATGCCGTGCTCGACGAAGAGTCTGCTCAACGTGCGTTGAGCGAAGCCGTCGGCGACAGCTTCAACTGCATCAGTGTCGACGGTCACATGAGCACGAACGATACCGTGCTGCTCTTGGCGAGCGGGGCGGCGGGGGGTGGCGCGCTGACGGCCGGCGACCTGGCGGCATTTCGCGCCGCGCTCGGCGAAGTGTGCGTCGAACTGGCGCGGGCCATTCCGGCTGACGGCGAGGGAGCCACGCACCTGGTGACGATCGATGTGACGGGCGCGGCCAGCCGGCAGGCCGCGCACAAAATCGCTCGCACGGTCGCCGAAAGCCCCCTGGTCAAAACGGCGATCGCGGGGGCCGATCCGAATTGGGGGCGGATCGTATCGGCGGTCGGCTATGCCGGCGTGCCGGTCGACGCGGCCGGTATCTCGCTGCACGTCAACGGGCACCTGCTTTACGAGCGTGGGGCGCCCGTCGAATTCGAGGCGGCCGATGTTTCGGCATCGATCCGCGATCAGCGAGACACCCACTTGGCCATCGATCTGACTGACGGGGACGGTCGTGTGCGATTCTGGACGACTGACCTCACTGCCGAGTATGTGCGGTTGAACGCCGACTATCATACTTAGGTCGGACGGGTCCACGCGGGCACTATGCCTCTCAGCACAAACTTTCCGTAGAGACGTTGCTCACCCAATTGGGGCGCCGCGAGCATGAGCCCATCACTCCGCCGAATTATCCGGGGGGTGATTGCGCTGGCGGTCGTCATTGTCCTGTCGGTGGTGGGGTATCGATTGGCCGGCTGGTCGTGGACTGACGCGCTCTATATGGTCGTCATTACAATCTCGACGATCGGCTATGGCGAAGTCGAGCCGCTGACGCCGGGGCTCAGGCTCTACACCATCGGGGTGATTGTGTTCGGGCTGACCGCGTCGGGTTACGCTTTGGGCGGCTTGTTTCAATTGGCCCTGATGGGGGAGATCGAGAACTATCTCGGACAACGCCGAATGATCTACGACATCGAAAACCTCAACGAGCACACGATCATCTGCGGGTATGGACGCATCGGTCACATCTTGAGCGATGAGCTGCATCGGGAGCGCGAGCGGTTCGTGGTAATCGAGCGCAACGAACGGGCCGTGACCGAAGCTCGTCAAAACGGTTACCTGGCTCTGCCTGGCGACGCCACGGAGGAAGCCGCGCTCGAAACGGCCGGCATCCAGCGGGCGAAATGCCTGGTGACAGCGCTCCCCGACGACGCCGCCAATGTGTTCATCACCCTGACGGCGCGCAATCTGAATCCGAAGTTGCGGATCATCGCCCGCGGAGAGTTGCCGACAACGCAGAAGAAACTGATACAGGCGGGGGCCGACCGCGTCGTGCTGCCGGCGGCGATCGGCGGCCTACGCATGGCCGCGATGGTCACCCGCCCCTCTACGGTCGAATTCCTCGAGTTGGTCGTCGGTCACAGCTCGATGGATGTCGAGCTGGATGAATTCAAGATTGCCGCGGGCGCCCCGTTGATTGGCAAAACGGTCGAGCAAGCCGAAGCGCGGCGGCGGCACGGTTTGTTGGTCGTAGCGGTCAAGCGAGCCGACGGTAAGCTGATTTTTAACCCCGACGCGAGCTTTGCGTTTGAGTCGGATGATACTGTGATCGTCATGGGCAAGGTCGAAGACATCAAACGCTTCCGCGGTGAATGCAGCCGCGGCGCCGGGGCTTGAGCGAATCTCATTCTGGTGCCGGGCGCCAGGCGCTTACTTGTAGCGATGCCGGGCTGATCGTCACTGTCACGGCACCGCGTTCGGCCGTGTGCAGCACGGTTGCGCCGTCGGCGGCATAGGCTCGCTCGACGGTTCCTTCGCGATCGCCGCCGGAGCCACCGCTGATGACGACCCATTCGGGATGACACCAGGCGACCATGCCGGGCGGGTTGCTGCGCACGCTGCCATGATGCGGCGCCAAGAGCACGTCGCAATCGAGCGGCTCTTCGGCAAGCACGGCGTTCAATCCTGGTGTTTCGAGATCGCCGGTGAGCAGAATACGCCGCCCCCCGTATTCAACCGCCAGCACCAGACTATTGGCATTGTCGGACCCCAACACACCCTCTCGCGTGGGATGGAGAATCTCCAAGCGGCACTCGCCACCGACGCGCAAGCGGTCGCCGGCCATGACGAATGTAATTGGCACTCCGCGGAGCTCGCAGGCCGATCGCAAGGCCGTGACCGCCGTCGAAGCTTCTTCGAACATCATCGGCGACACAAACAATGTGCCGACGCCGAAACGCTCCAATAAGTCGGGCAGGGCGTTGTAATGATCGATGTCGGCATGGCTGATCATTACGGCGTCGAGCTGGGTAATGCCGCGCTCCCAGAGCGCGCCGGCGACGACGCGCGCCGCTCCTTCGGGCGCGCCAAGATGGCCAGCGTCGTACAGCATCGTACGGCCGTCGGGCAATTCGAGCAGCACCGATAGCCCATGACCGACCGCCAAAAAAGTGCAGCGCAGCTCGTCGGTTCGTCGCGTAAGGGTGTCCGCGACCCAAGTGTTGATTGTCAGGCCAACGGCGCACCAACCTGCCAATGCGCCCCACAACCACCGCCGCGGCGGGCGCAGTCGCGGCCAAATCACCGCGCCGGCAATCGCGGCATAGAGCCCGAACAGCCACCAATCGGCCGGTCCTGTCACCCACAAATGCCCGCCGGGAAAGTGCGCCCCCGAATTGATGAACTGCTCCATCACCTGCAAGTTGACGTTGCAGACCCAACCGCAGGCAATGGCCGCAGGTGGGAAGAGCCAGCCGCACAGGATGACGCCGAAGCCAGCCAATAGCGTGAGCCCGACCGGAATCCATAACAGAAGATTGAGTGGCAAGCCGGCGGGTGCGGCGACGTGAAACCGCGCGGCCACGAACGGCAACGTCACCAGCCAAACCGCGAGCGAGAGCAGCGCGGCGCGGATGAGTGTATCGCGGGCCGCACGTGTCGCGCGAACAGGCCACGATGCGGCGTCGCGGATCAGGCGGTCAAGCGGATCGAGGGCCTCGCGCCGCGTTGCGACACGCGGACCAGCCCAAAACAACGCGGCCACCGCTAGAAATGAAAGCTGGGCTCCGCTGCGAAAAAGATCCGCCGGGTTGAGCACGAGCGTGACGATCGCCGCAGCCCCCAGCAGGTTAAACCCCGAGGTGCGTCGCCCTAACGCCAGCGCCGCGCAAGCCGTCAACACCAGCACCAGTGCGCGTACAGCCGGGGCGTCGGCATCGGTTAGCAGTGTATAGAATGATGTGGCAACCACGGCCAGCAGCAGGGCAGGACGTCGTTCGACGAGGCCCAGACGCAGCAGCAGGAAGACACCGGCCGCGACCAGCCCTACGTGTAAACCAGAGATCGAGAGGACGTGGATTGTGCCGGTGGCCATAAACGCGTCATGACGGTCGATGTCTAATCGTTCGCGCAGCCCCAATAAGAGGGCCGCAGCCAGCGCCGAGCGCTCGTGCCGTACGTAGCGATCGACGGAGCGCGCGCCACTCATCCGCAGGTCGTCGAGCAACCGTCGCACGCTCAATCGACTGCCATGCTCAACAACGGAGACCGCAGCGGGTCCATCGGTGCTTAGCAGGGTGAGCTGGCGATCTCCGCGCAGGTGCCGCGCGAAATCGAACTGTCCGGGATTGGCCGGAGGTCGTGGGCGCGACATTTGGCCATAGACGCACAAGCGATCGCCAGCGTGTACGCCCAGGAGATGCCCCTCGACCGAGAGGGTTGTCGCTCCCGCCGCGGGTCGCCAGTGAGCGCGATCTCGCACGCTCAGCACGCGCACCGTCAAACGGCTGCGCTCCGGCGGCGTAACGGCACGCATCGGATTGAAGGGAGGCGCCGCGACGCGGCGCGGCGCTTCGAGCGCCACGAGGTTGATGGCAACGGGACTCGCGTCCTCAGCGAAACCCCGGCTGATGTCCGTGGGTGAATACAGATTCCATCGCAGGTGATGCCAGGCCGCGCCCGCGAGCGCCACGGCCGCTAGCAGCAAGAGGGCGCTCGCCCGTTCGTTGATGCGACGCGTCGAACATCGCCAGACTGTTAGCGCGGCCAGGGAAGCGAGCCACCACCAGGTCGCGGGAGCAGGCTGAATACGGTCGAGAACGATACCCGCGGCCAGCGCGGCGGCTACCGTCACCAGCGGCTGGTAAAGGATGCGCGGGCTCGCGCCGGCGATCGCAGACGGACTCGATAGTGCTGGGGCAGCTGCCATCTTGCGCGGTTGCTCGAGATTCGATCGACAAGTGGGCGCATGAGCCGACACTGTTCGCAAGGACAATTCTCCCCTACGATAGACGCCGCCGGCAAGGTGCGAACCAGCCGAATTGCCGCCCGTATCACGGGCATGCCGCGAAGAGGGGATTTATGGCCACCGAAACCGCTCGCCCGCGAGTCGAGACGCGTCAGGTTCAGGGGCGCCGCAAACTGCGTTTTCACTCATTTGAGGACGTGCTGGCGGACGCGGAGCGTCTGCGGTCGATCCCCCATCGACAGTTAGGCAACTGGACACTCGGCATGGTGCTGAAGCATTTGGGCAACGGCATGATTGGCTGCGTCGACGGCAAGCCGTTCACGGTAAACTGGAAGATGAAAGTGATCGGCCCGATCTTTTTGCGGCCGCTACTGTTGAACGTCAAGTTTCCGTCGGGCTTCAAGCTGCCGCGCCGCGCGGCCGAGGTGCTCATCCCCAGCACCGATGTGCCCTACGAAGAAGGCCTTACGCAGTTTCATGCCGGGCTCGCCCGCATGCGCGAGACTGAGCAACGTATCGCTCATCCCGTAATCGGGCGGCTGAACGCACGTCAGTGGAACAAGTTTCATTTGCGGCACGCCGAACTGCACCTGAGCTTTCTGGTGCCGGAATCTGCGGGTTAAACTGCCTACGACAGTGCATTGATTGCCCCTATAAGTGAAGTCGAGAGTATCAGCATGTCGGAGCCTTCGACCGAGTCGACCACCACGCCGGGAATCTCCCTGGTGCGCGACATTCGTTGGGGGGACATGGACGCGCTGGGGCACGTCAACAACTGCGTCTACTTTCAGTTTTGCGAGGATGGGCGGATTGCTTACTTCGAAGCGCTCGGCCTGGAACGGTTGAAGACCCGCCCCACCGACGGGCCCGGCATGGTGCAGGCCGGTCTAAACTTTCGCCGGCAGCTCAAGTACCCCGGCACGGTGCGCATCGAGACGCATTGCACCGCCGTGGGGAGCAAGTCGTTCACGCTAAGCTATACGATCCTTGATGGAGCTGACGGCGCCCTGTCGGCGGAAGGCTCGAGTGTTTGCGTGTGGGTCGACTACGCCGCCGGCAAGGCGATGCCGCTGCCTCCGGAGTTTGTCAGTCGGATTGTCGAGATTGAGAACAATCCGGCACTGGCCGCACCGCGCGCCTGACGAGCGGCAAAGCTTGAGAGACGCGAAGTCATGCCTTAGTTTCGCCGGCCAGCCCGATAGCGATAGCTCTCGACGTCAAGCTTCTTGCGCGCCGCCTCTTCGGCAAAGAACTCATACATCCCCCCGCGACCTGGAGGGCCGACCCAGCGAAATTCGGTGAGCCGGCTACCGTAATAGGCGGTTGCTAGTGAAGCAGGCCGTCGATACCGCGGTGCAATGCTGCTTGGCTGATCGACGAGCTCATCCGTCTTCGGCAAATATCGAATCGAGCGCGGCGGTTGGCTGATGCCGGTGGGAGGCGCCACGGCGCCAGCCTGCGGGGCGGCCCCACAGACAACGATTGACGCAAGCAGCAAGTAACGCGCGTAGTTTCGAAAGCGATCGGGCATGGGGGACGCCGAAGGCTGGGGTCGCTGAGTGGTCTTCGGTAGCGGCAACAGTCTCAAGGTTTGCCTCGGCGAAAAGTCATCTTCAGGCGGGATCGACAGGAGCGAAGTTCCTCGATTGTACTCGACGAGTGGATCAAACAGGGCCAGCGGACGAATCTGCTTTGCGATTCTCGGGCCAGGCAGTAGCTTGACGGCTATATGTTCGAGCTCAATGGCCCCACTCGCCGGCTCTGCGACGGCTGCACGCGGCGCGACGTGCTCGCCTGGGGGAGCTTGTCGGCGCTGGGCATCTCGTTGCCGTCTGCGTTAGCAGGTCGGGCGCGAACCCAGGCGGCCGAAAGAGTCTTGGCACAGGGTGCGGCGGCCGACTTCTCCGCGACGGAGCATTCCAGGGCGGCTTCACTCCCCGGCCATGCGCGGGCCGTGATCTTGATCTATTTGTTTGGCGGCCCCAGTCAGCTCGACACTTTCGACATGAAGCCGCTGGCGCCGTCCGACTTTCGGGGTGAATTTCAGCCGATCGAAACCAATGTGTCCGGCATCCAAATCTGCGAGCACTTTCCCCTGCTGGCGCGGCAGACCGACAAGTTTGCGATCGTACGTTCGATGAACCACGGTCATCCGCGACATGGTTACGGACTGTACTACGCGTTCACGGGGCGCGAGCATCCGCGGCCCGACCTTGACGCAGCGCCGAGCGAAAACGATTTTCCGACGCTCGGTTCGCTCGTCTCGCGCTTAGCTGACCGACGGAACTCGTTTCCGCCGGCGATCACGTTGCCGCGTTGGAATCGCTTTCTCGATCTGCCCAACGATTATGCCGGGGAGACGGCCGGCTTCCTCGGGCGCACGTTCGATCCCTGGCTCGTAAAGGCCGACCCGGGAAGCACGAGCTTTCAGGTGTCGGGCGTCGAGCTGCCGCACGGCGTCTCGCTGGCGCGGCTGGCCGAGCGGCACGACTTGTTGCAAAACCTCGACCGCCATCTAGCGAACCTGAGCCAAAGCGAACTGGCCCAGCAGCAAGACGCCATGTATCGGCAAGCATTCGAATTGGTGACTTCGGCACCGGCCCGGCAAGCGTTCGACCTCGCGCGCGAGCCCGAGCAACTTCGCGATTCCTATGGACGCACGCCTTTCGGCCAGGGGTTGCTGTTGGCCCGTCGGCTGGTGGAAGCTGGTTCGATGCTCGTGACCGTCAACTGGCATGACGACGGCAGCGACGTGAAGAGCCCGTTCTGGGACACGCACAAGGACAATTTCAACACGCTGAAAGAACGATTGATTCCGCCGGTCGACCGTGGCGTGGCGGCCCTGTTGGCCGATCTCGACGCGCGTGGCCTGCTCGATTCGACGCTCGTTGTGATGATGGGAGAATTTGGCCGCACTCCCAAGATCGGCCGCGTGGTGATGAACGCGGCGACCGACGCAACGGGGCGCGATCACTGGCCGCATGCTTACAGCGTGCTGGTCGCGGGGGGCGGTGTCCGCGGCGGGCAGGTCTTTGGCGCTTCGGACGACCGCGGTGCTTTTGTAACCGACGCGCCGGTTGGTCCGCCCGATCTTGCTGCGACGATCTTGGCAGTTCTGGGGGTCGACGGCTCGGAGCGCATTGTCGACCGTCAAGGCCGGCCGCACTTCGCTTGCGAAGGAGTGCCGATTCGGGGGTTGTTTTGACGAGCCCGCAACTGGACAATTGACCGAACGGAGTTGGTCGCGATTCCTGCCGACACAATTGGCGCGATTGGTGTAAAGGACGACAGCTCGGCCGGCATAATACGCAGTTACTTCACTCGACTAAGAATTCTGCGGTTCCGTCGATTTATCGCGACCTACGTTTCTAAGGGAAATCACCGGTCGGCTAGCTGATTGGTGTGCGATGCGGTGGGGCGGTGACTATCCCACAGCAATGTTGCCTGACGTTTCGACTGTCGAGTGCGATCGCGGTGCGTCCGCATCGTTGCTCACTACAGTTTTCAAAGCCCAGCAATTCAATACGACCGGCCTGACGACAACGAGGGGCAGCCTCTATGCGCGTAGCCGATACTGGCCTCGAGCCAAATCGCAAATTCTGCGCGCTGGTGATCGATGACGAGCCGGCAACTCGCAATCTGATTGTGCGCGCGCTCGAAGGACGACATCTGGAATCTCACGGCGCCGGCGACACCCGGCAAGCCAATGAGTTACTCGATACTAACGAGTACGACGTCGTGGTGGTCGACCTGCGGCTGCCTGATCGCAAAGGCCAATCGCTCGCTTCCGATCTGATTCGTCGCAGACCGCGTCCCCTAGTGGTGGTGGTTACGGGCGTACTCGATTCGCGGATTACCGACGATCTGTTGGCACGGGGCGTCGACGATATTCATTTCAAGCCGCTTGAGTATGGGCTGCTCTCGGCCAAGATCGCTCTCCTCCTGGAACGACGCCGAACACGAGAGAATAGCTTCACGGCATTGCCGAATCCAGCACAGAACCCGGCGCGAATTACCAGCGGCACCACCGCTGCACCGAAGATCGATGCCGATGCGATCGAAAAACGTCTGTCGAGAGTTACGCAACTACTACCCAGCAGCAAGTCCGCGCTCGACGTAGTTCAGGCAACGGGCAGCGGCAGTGTCGACCACGAACACTTGACGGCATGTGTTGCCCGTGATCCTGCGCTCATTGTCGAGGTGTTGCGCGCGGCCGCACGCCGATCAGGCCTGGCCGAACCAACCAGCGGCGACGACCGCCTGTCGGCCGCGGTTTCACGCTTAGGTCCTCGCATGGTCCGTGATTTGGCGGTTGCGTCGAGCACGGAGGCCGAGATTTATTCCGACCTGTTGCCCTGGAGCGATGGTGAGCTGGCGTGGCGACGCGGTCTGGCCAGTGCTTTGGCGTGCGAGCGACTGAACCACGAGATGTCACTCAACGGAAAACTGGAAACGGTATTCCTCGCCGCCCTGATGCGTCCACTGGGCCGAGTGCAGTTGGCCAGTATGTACTCGCAAGAGTACGAGCAAATCGTCGGCCGCGCCCGCGACGCAGGCGAGCCGCTCGCCGCATTCGAGCGGTCGGCCTTTGGGCTGACTCCCGACGAGGTGCTGGCTCGGCTGTTGGCCCGCTGGTCGATCAATCCGGCGATTTGCGAGATCCTGGAATTGGCAAGTCTTGACTTCGCGGCCGTCGAACGGCTCCCCGCGCCGCTCAAGCAGCAACTCATGATGTTGAAAGTGGCCGGTTTTCTCGGCGAGTTGGCGGTTGGTGGCTGGGAGCCTTGGGACACGCTGGACGTGTTGCCTGAACCACTACTAACTGAGGTTTGCAGTGTGGTTCCCGCGACGATCGTGCGGCGCGTGCGCGGCGATCTGATGTCGCTAGCGATGCTGCGCCGGACGCTCGTGGCTGCCGATTGTGAATCGACCGGCGAGCTCGACGGCAGCGAACCGGCGCTGGTGAATCTCGGTCAACCGGCCGTCGAGGCGGTCGAGCGATTCGTCGAAGGGCTGGCAGCGCCGCGGCGCTTCATCAAGCTGCGGACGCGCGTGTTGAGCGCCTATATGGGCCCGCTCCTCATCAATGCCTGCTGTGCGAGCCCCGCCGAACTGCGCAGGTTGGCCGATACGCCATTCCACGGCCCACGCTTGATTGTCAAGTCGCGCGGCAAGATTCGCTTGCCGGCCGGGCCAGCCGAGGTCCTCGAGTTACCCTGTAGCTGGCAAACCTTCTGCCAAGCATGCGAGCGGCTGCTGGTAAGCGCGGCGCCGACGACGTGTCGGCAGTTGGCGATCGCCGGCCCGCCTCGCACGACTCCGGTAGCCGAACCGGTTCTTGCCTAAGCCTCCTGTTGAAACGTTTTGTAGTCGGGGTCAGTGACCTCAAAATTCGTTGTCAATCCCCGGCCTCGAGGAGGCCAACTACAACACATCAACAGACTGCAAGAAGATGCCGCGCGCGGACCTTGCGGCCGCTTAGCCGCGGCGCTCAATTTCGACGCAAATGCCGCCCGCCCGCAGTACCTTGTGAACGCCCGAGAGCCACAACTCGCGTCGCCAGTCAAGCCCTAGCTCGTGGCAGACCTTGAACAGCTCGCGACGATTGTAGGTTCGGCAGCGCCAGATTCGGCTCGTCCAAGCGCCGCCGAAATTGTCCTCGGAGGTCAGCAGCAACATGCGGCCACCAGGACGTAGCACCCGGGCCATTTCGTCCAGCCCGTGCCGAGCGTCTGGCAGGTGTTCGATCACATAGCCGCAAGTGACGCAATCGAACGCGTGGTCGGCAAACGGCAGGCGCGTGATGTCGCCCACGGCCAGCCGGGGTCGGCGGCCACGCAAACGCTGCCGAGCACGGAGCAACATCTTGTGCGACAGATCGATGCCCGTGATGCAGGCATCGCGATCGGCGAAGCGCATTAGATGCTTGAGGATCTGCCCGGCGCCACTGCCAACGTCGAGGATCGATTTGGCGCCCCGCAGGTCAAATTTGTGGTCACGCAGCAACCGCTCCATCAGGGGTTCGTGCAGCGACAGCTTGCTGCAGGTTGCCAGGATGGCGCCCTGCGGGCCGTCGTAGACGTCGCGCACTTTGTCGCGGTAGGTATCAAAGCTGACTTTACGAATGAAGTCGTTCTCGACGAATCGATTCAGCAGTCGTCCACCGCTGGTGCCCTCGCCATGGCGCGTTTTTGTCTTGCGCCGCGGTGGTGCAGACGTATTCTTCATGCGGATCCCCCAACCCCGTATAGCAACAAGTTGTCTGGCTGGCCAATCCTGCTGGCCGCTTGATTCGCTTGACAAGAAGTAGTACGCAACCGCTCGGTCAGGGTTACGCCCGAACTCAGAACTTCGTGACGACGACTTTCGATCGACAGCGTCTCCCTTTGCCCACGCGTTCAATCTACCAATAAACGCGCCGATGGTAGATATACCATTCGGCCAATAACACGCCTAGAGTTGCCAATAGGATGAATTTCCAGGCGTGGCGGCGGCTCGGTCGCGTGGCTTCGCCCGGTTGAATTTCAGCTTGCCCCAGCCTCACGGCCGCATCGACACGCGGACGAATATCGCTCTCGACCGGATCGAAAAGATTGACGGTGAAACGTTCGGCGACTTTGCCATCGGCCAGTACTTCGTAAATGCCGAGTCGATCCGTTCCGTCGAAGATCGGGCGAACGGCCTCTTTACGCTCCACGCGCACGAGCCTGGCCTGCGGATCTTTGACTTCAATCTGCCGCGCGGTGCGAACTTGCTCGAGCGTGACGTTGTCGCCGGGGCCGACTGCTCCGCGGCTGGTGACATCGAGCCCCCGCCCGCCCAGGTATTCCAGAGCATTCAATGTAAAGAGGGGAAAGCTGAGGCGTAGTGGCCAATTGGTGGGAACCTGCTCGTCGTCAAATATCGGGAACGCCAGCACGGCGTCTTCGTAGCCTTGCCGCGGCGCGACGGCCAACAGCGGCCCGGCACTCGAGTGCATCAAGACCGTGCCCCCCGGAGGTGGCACCAGTGGCGTTGCTTCGCGGACCAACACATCTCCCAATTCGAGCAACTGCATCAACGGGTGGGCGCGGTCGGTATCGATAATCTGGGGGACATCGGCGAGCGGTTCTGTCTTCCAGCCGGTTGCCTCGGGGGGAATTGCGCCTAAGAAGAGCGTGTTGGCAGCCGGCATCTCGCGCGGCTGGCAGCGGTCGAAGATGCAGAGGTCGAACTCGCCAGCAGCCGCCTGTGAGGCATACTCGCGCGTGTCGAGCCAGGCGGCCGATTGATACGTGGTGTCGGCCAAGAGCTGGCCACTTTCCGTCGAGAGAGCAAACTCGAGCGGCTCGTTGGGGGTTCGTGAGACGACGATGACCTTGGCCTTGCGCGGCGGATCGATCACCGCCCAGGCCCGATCGTCGATCGCCAGGTGATCGCCCGTGGTCGCCCGCAAATCGAGGCTGGCCTTCTCGGTATCTTGGAGATCGAACACGGCGCCGGTCGGCTTTTCAGGCGTGACGGTCACCTGCTGGGCGTCGGCCAGATTGCCATCGACATACAGTTCGAGCTGGACGGGGGCGGGCGCCGGGCCGAAATTCTCCACGCGGGCGAACACCTGCCAGACATCGAGCGAACTTTCCTTGCGGCGGGCGTCAAGCTGCGTGATCGCCAGGTTGCGGGGCTGGTCGCCGACGATCGTTTGCAGAATTGGTTCGACGGCCGACAGCGAGGTCTTGGTGACGTCGGCGAATTTGCCATCGCTGAAGATGAACATCTGCGCCCGCGCCAGGCGGTTGGTGGGCGTGGTCGCGTCCCCTTCGGCGCCGGGCGTGCTCGCGCCGGCCAAGCCGGCCGCGACATTCAGCGCCTCGGCGATCGACGTGCGATGCGCGGTTTGTTCGATCGCGGCCAGCCGACGCCGCAGCTCGTGGCGGTTGTCGGTAAAGGGCTGCTCGACGCGAGCTTGATCGGAAAAGCTGACCAGCATCGCCAAGTCGCCCGAATGCATCTCCTCGATCAACGCCGCGACGCGCCGCTTGGCTTCGTCGAGCCGCGTGGGCGCCACGTCCTGCGACGCCATGCTGGCCGAAGTGTCGATCAAAAAGACGTACCGCCCGCCGCTCAAGACGCTGGCGCGCCAACTTGGCCCCAACAGGGCCAGGATCAACAGCGCCAGGAGTAGCAACTGCAAGTACAACAGCAGGCTGCGCCGCAACCGCTGCCAGAGGCTGTTGACGTGCAGATCCTCGATGCTCTTGAGCCACAGATAGGTGCTGGGCACTTCCTGCGGCGCACGGCGCAATCGCAGAAAATACAAGAGCACGATCGCCGGCGGCACCGTCGCCAGCACGCCCCACTGCCACCAGCTTAGTAAGTTGGTCCATTGCATGGTTGATTGACGGTGCCCCGACTAACGCACCAACCCCCGCGAGCGCAAGTACCCGGTGATCAACGAATCGAACGGCACCTGATTGGTGGCCAGCAAGTAGGTCATACCGCGGCGCACGCAGTAGTCGCGGGCCGACGAGAGGAACGTGTCGAGCGTTTTGCGATAGCGTTTCAGCAGCGGAGCACTCACGGTGACGTCGGCCTTGTCGCCGTCTTCGCTATCGACCAACAGCAGGTCGCCCACCAGCGGTGGATCGAGCTCTTCGGCCGACAAGACTTGAATCACATACGCATCGACCGGCCGGGCCGCCAGATAGCGCAAGCCTTCTTCGAAGCCCTGCTTGTCGAGCAGGTCGCTTAGCAAGATCACGATCCCCTGGCCAGGATTGCGCAGACAGAATCGCTTCATGCCGGTGGCCAGATCGGTTTCGCCCGACGGCTCGATCGTGGCCAAATGCTCCATGAGCCGCCACAAGCTGGCGCGGCCGCGGAAGGCGGGCGCCTGGCTGCTCGGCGGGGCGCCGAGGATTTCGACTTTGATGCGGTCCGAACGGATCAGCCCGATGAAGCCGAGCGCGGCGGCCAGTTGCTTGGCGTATTCGAGCTTGCTCGGTGTACCAAAACTCATCGAGCGGCTGGCGTCGATCACCAGGTAAAGATGCAGGTCCTCTTCTTCGAGGAACATCTTGAGGAACAGCCGATCGAGCCGGGCGTACAGATTCCAATCCAAGAACCGCAAGTCGTCGCCGGGCACGTACGGGCGGAAGTCGGCGAACTCGATGCTCTGCCCTTTGCGCGGGCTGCGACGGTCCCCCTTCATGCGGCCGCGAAAGATCTTGCGGCTGACCAACTCGAGACGCTCGAGCCGGGCGAGCAGCTCGGGATTCAACAGCGGTTGTGCGTCAGTTGCCATCGAGGGTTATTGTACGCGCGGCCGGGCGATGGGGAGCCGAAATTGAGCCAGCGGTGGTTAGGAGATAGGGATTAGGGGTTAGGGATCACGTAGCGACCAACTCTGGTCCCTAGTCCCTGGCCCCCTATCCCTTACTAAGTGTTCCGGGATTTTGCGTCCTAACCGTCCTAAGCCCGAAAAAACAGCACCTAAAGACTTGCTGTGAAAGCACTTGGCCTTAGGACGCAAAACCCAAAAAGCTTGCGTCCTAGATCGTCCTAACGGGGCCGCTTTGCGTCCTAAGCAGGGGCTAGGGGGCAGAGGTTAGGGCCTAGGTTCGCCCGCAGTCCCTGACTACGGATCACTGACCACTGGCCCCTATCAAGTGTTCCGGGATTTTGCGTCCACACCGTCCAAAGCTCATGTTGCCGACGGTTAAGTGCTTGGAATGAATCGACTTATTCTTGGACGCAAAACCACCATTGCTTGCGTCCAAGCTCTGTCCAATTTGCGTCCAAAGATCACAAAGATCGGGGCCACGAAGATATCGGACCACGGATGACGCGGATGGCACGGATGGATGAATGAGGCTTCGTTCGGCCGTTTGAGCCGAGGAATCCGTTCTCGACGTTCTTGGTACTGGTTTCGCGTGAGCAGCTTCTCGCGGCGCTCGTCTTCGCCGCGCAGCGGCTGACAGAGCTTAGCCGTGGGTGAAACCCACGGAACGGTTCGCGAACAACTCGTTGAACCGCGCAGCGGTGACAAAAGGTAGACACCGCTCCGGACAGACCGTCGATGACCTTGTGCGAGGACGATGGCGCGAGCGCCGATACAACTGCATAAATGAACGGCCCCGCCTGGGCCGGATCGTTCGCCAATTCGGACCCGGCCCTGCGGGGCCAGGCTGATAGAACTCGACCCTACAGGTCGGAAGACGTGTCGCCGCAGCGCGGCTAATAGGTTAACGCGAATGCCACGTCGCGAGCGAAGCCGAGGGGGACAGGAGTCCGTCCGGTAGGTGCGTAAACGGGGAACGTCGTCGAACGCCGAAACGCGACGCTAAAACGGTGCCAGGAACCGTTTCTGTGAGCCGCTCATTTGTTGCATCGCGTCTGCAGGAAACGGTTCCTGGCACCGTTTTCACTGCGTCGGTAGCGGGGCCAGGGGCGACCTGCGGGCGAGTACCGGTAAGTTGGAGACAGTTGAACAGGTGTGGGGACAAACCGCGAGCGGACGAGGCCGGAACGACTCCTGTCCGCGCACTGCTTGTACGTCGGCGACGAGCGCGGTTTGGCAGGCACAATGCCTTTCGTGCCAACTGCCAGGCAGTGGTACGCCCCGAACAAAGTTGTGTTGTGTCGTCGTGCCGTGGTGGTTGCCCTTGCGCTGCGCGCGAACCGCTATTCCGTTGCGCGGCGAATGTGACAACCCGTGGTGCGGCGCGCGTTGCCTAGGCGCGTTGTCGCGTTCGTCGCCGCGCTGCGATCAAACACGCACACGCGAGCCCGGTGGCGGCCAGCGTGATCGTCGCGGGCTCGGGGATCGTAGCGATCCAGCCTTGCTGATTGCCATCAGGATCAGTGCCACGACCCACGATGGTGCGACCATCTCCTGAGATGCCAGTTACATCACCCAAGGACCAACCAGTGACGCTGGAGACACCGCTATCTAAAAGAAAATCCTTGATGTTGACCATTCCCAATTCTTCCGTCCAAAAGAATGGCTGCGTCGAATTGCCGACGATTACGCGACCATCCGCAGAGACGTCGATTGCATTGCTCGGCGCAAGAGTGGGGCCAAGCAATTGTACGCCCGCGCTCGTCCATCGAACTGCTTGAAATGCTGAATTGGCGGCGGAAGAGGAAGTTCCCACGAGAACGCTACCATCGAACGACATGGCATTTACATTCCCGCCACTTTTGGCCCCCGGAAGTAACGGCAAGTCCACAATGCCCCCGGCAGCCGTCCAACGAAACGCGCCTATTACCTGAGCGGTACCAGCGACGACGGAGCCATCGCCCGAAAGGGCGGTGGCAAAAAAGTTCAAGGGAACGATGCCATCCCCGGTCGTCCAAAGGAACGACGTTGTTTCTATCCCACGCTGCGTGCCCAATAAAACAGTCCCGTCGTCGGAAATAGCGATTACGCTCGTAATCGTTGGCAACAAGATCGTTCCATCACCAGTTGTCCAGCGGTACACGACATTCGGAGATCCAACGTTTGTGATTGACCCGGCAATCACTGAGCCATCTGCGGATACGTCTATACCGAAGCTGTGAAAACCCGCTGGGTCGCCACTTGCGAGCGGCACTATTCCCGTTTCGGTACTCCAGCGAATTGCCTGAAATCCAAAAGGCGGCGAATCGTGTCGGCTCGCGCCCACAACGACTCTGCCGTCCGCGGAGACGGCTTCCACGCGGCTTTCAGGTACTTCGGGGTAAAGAAAGCCAATTCCTTGAAAGCTGACAGCGCCGGCGTGGGCGGACACTGCGGATGCGAATGTAAACAAGCCGGCGAGCAGCGCTAACTTCAAACAGCTCATCGCGCGTTGACGCTTGCGTCGCCCGACTGCAATTGCGCACGCGAGCCCGGTGGCGGCCAGCGTGATCGTCGCCGGCTCGGGGACCGTGGCGATCCAAGCTTCCTGGTAGCCGTCTGGGTTAGTACCGAAGCCGACGATCGTATTGCCATCGGCCGAAACGCCGCTTGCCCAAATCAGTGTCCAATCCGTCAGGTTGGAAACGCCATGCTCGACGAGGAAGTCGCGGAGGTTGACCATTCCGCCGTCGCTGGTCCAGCGGAAGGCTTCAATCCCTAAGGCGGAGGTACTTGGTCCAACGACGACCGATCCATCGGCCGAGACAGCGACGGCCTCGCTGTGAAAGATTCCGCCCGGCAGGTCGCCTAGTCCGACGATCCCGCCGCCGCTAGTCCAACGGAAGGCTTCGGATCCCGAGGCGGAGTTTCCTCGACCCACGATGACGGAGCCATCGGCCGAGACACCCAGAGCATAGCTGTTAACCTCGCCACCCGGCAGATCGCCGAGCCCAACCATGCCGCCGCCGCTGGTCCAGCGGAAGGCCTCGATGCCCTGCTGAGAAAAGCCTACTCCGACGACGACCGAGCCATCGGCCGAGGCGCCCCAGGCCGAAGCGTTCGAAAAACTTCCCCCCGGCAAATCGCTGAGTTCGACCATGCCGTCGCCGCTGGTCCAGCGAAAGGCCTGGATGCCCTGTTTAGAAGAGCCTTCTCCAACGACGACCGCGCCATCCGCCGAAACGGCTCGGGCATTACTGGAAAAGCTTCCCCCTGGAAGATCGCCGATTCCGGACATGCCGCCGCTGCTGGTCCACCGAAAGGCCTCCAATCCTGAGGCGGAGCGGCTTTGACCCACGACGACCGATCCATCGGCCGAGACAGCGACGGCCTCGCTGTAAAAGTCGCCCCCCGGCAGGTCGCCCAGCCCCACCATGCCACCGCCGCTGGTCCAGCGGAAGGCCTCCAATCCTGAGGCGGAGCGGCTCTGACCCACGACGACAGAGCCATCGGCCGAAACTCCGTACGCAGCGCTATGTGGATTCTCGGACAAAAACCCCAGTCCTTGAAAGCTGAACGCGCCGGCGTGGGCGGGAGTCGCAATTGCGAACGCGACGAAGCCGGCGAGCAGCGCGGACTGCAAGCTACGCGTCGCGCGTTGTCGCTTGCGCCGGCGCGCCGCGATCAGGCAGGCACACGCGAGCCCGGTGGCGGCCAGCGTGATCGTCGCGGGCTCGGGGATCGTGGCGATCCAGGCTTCTGGGTTGCCAGCGGGGTTGATCCCGAAGCCGACGATCGTGGTTCCATCGGCCGAGATACCAGTCGCCGATCGCAAGGCCCAGCCGTCGAGGCCCGCAACTCCGTTGCCTGCGAGCAGCGATTGGAGCGAGATCATGCCGGTACCGCTCGTCCAGCGATAGGCTTCATGCCCTAGCTTGGAGTAGCCATAGCCGACGACGATCGAGCCATCGGCGGAAATCCCCAGGGCGTAGCTCTCGAAGTTGCCGCCGGGCAAATCGCCGAGCCAGGCGAAACCGCCATCGCTCGTCCAACGATAGGCCTCTCTACCCAAAATGGAGAGGCCGTTGCCGGCGATGATCGAGCCATCGGCCGAGACACTCGTGGCTGCACCAAACCCATAAGGGCCGCCGCCAGGCTGATCCCCCAAGTTGACCATGCCAGTACTCTCGGTCCAACGAAAGGCGGTGCTGTTCAACTTGGTGGAACGCCCGTTGCCGACGACGATCGAGCCATCGGCGGAAACCGCAAAGGCGCTGCTATCGGTGCCGGGTCCGATAACATCTCCGAGACCGACCATGCCCGTTTCACTGGTCCAGCGAAAGGCCTGGTGCCCAACGCCCGAGAGGGCACGCCCGACGACGACGGATCCGTCGTAGGAAACGCCTGCCGCATGGCTCATGAAACCCCAGTCGGGGAGATCGCCGAGGCCGACCATGCCGCCACTCTCGGTCCAGCGAAAGGCTTCCTGCCCTAATGCCGAAGTGGCAAGTCCGACGATGACCGAGCCATCGGCCGACACGGCGTTGGCGCGGCTGTCAAACACAAGGCCGGGCAGATCGCCGATGCCGACGATGCCACCGCTCTTGGTCCAGCGAAAGGCTTCGTAGCCTGCGGCCGTATGGCTGAATCCGACGACGGTTGAGCCGTCGGCAGAAATGGCCTGGGCACGACTATCGAAAAGTCCGCCTGGCAGATCGCCCAGTGGTGTGAAGGAGAACGTCCCGGCGTGGGCGGAAGTCGCGACGACAAGCGCGACGATGCCGGTCAGAGTGAGGCGGGACAGATTTCGCAGACGCATTGGCAGGCCCTTGCTAGTTGATCCGAGTCGTTCGTATTTGGGGGCCGTGATTGCGCGCGTTGAATCAACCGATGAGGGGGCAACCCCAAGTCGCCACACGTGGCCAGGCTTCTGCCGCGAAGGTCGTCGCGCGATGACGTTCTAGCGCGAAGCAAGGCAGGCGGAAGCTGGGAGCCCAGGGGCGGGAAAAGCGGCAACGCAGAACGGCTAGCAATAAAGCAGTCTGCGTCGGGGCGCTGCGGAGCACACAATCGACGTGTGCCGTCGGAGATTACACGCAGCGCACTAGCGGCCCCTGATGTGGCGAAGGGCGGTCCCCCATTCTGGTGGCCGCCTCGAGGAAATCGGGAATTGGACACTCTTTACTATTCGGCGAATGCAGCGATGTCAACGAGTTTTCGGCTGAGACAACAAAAAGCCGGTTAATCGAGAGCTTACGCCGGAACGACTCCCGTCCCTGGCACGCTGATGAGCAGCTCAGGATCGCGCGAGCTTCCTACCCCCTACTAGGCCTTAAACCAGCGTAGCTGCGAAGCTGGGTTGGTCGCGGGCGTAAAA
>CAZBWM010000063.1:0-42126 GCA_964495375.1 uncultured Planctomycetaceae bacterium
CACCAGCGACCCGTCGTACTGCATATAAATACCCCCTTGCTTCGACGGGCCTTCCGCCTGAAACGCGATATCGGCGCCGTCGAGCGACGGGATATCGAACTTGGTGAAGCCGCCTGTGCCGCCGGGGATCGACGTGCTCTGGTTCACCCGCATCGAGAGTTGCCCGTTGGAGTACTCGTAGATACCGGTCTGGCCGCCGGCGCCGCTGCCGACGAACACCACGCGACCGTTGTCGATCGATGCGCTCCCCAGCGAAGTGAAGTTGCCCGTCCCATCGGGAATCAACGTCGAGGTGTCGGCCACCTTGGTGAACGTGATGCCGGCGCTACACTCGGTGGGAAGCAGCCAGATGGTCGAGAGCAGCGCCGCCGCGGCGAAATACAGGGAACGCATCGTCATCGTTGCAAGTACCTGAGGAACTGTTCGCGTGTGATACCGATCGTTACGCGTCGAGACGCGGTTCGCGTGACGGAGAGGCGGAGCCACGGCGTGGTCGTCGTCGCACCATCAGCCCGAGCGCCGCGAGCGCCGTGGCGGCCATCGCCAGCGTCGACGGTTCGGGGATCGTGGCCATGTACAAGCCGCTCGATCCATCGGTGAACTTCAAAGAAACAACGGCCTGGTTGCCATTCAGCGATTGCTTGCCGATCGACTCCAAGCTCGTGTGACCCTCTACGGTTTTTCCGTCAATAGAATCGCCCGGCCCGACGAGTTGGTTCTGTGAACCGCCTTCGTGAATCCGGATCGCTCCATCGATTCCAGCTAACATCACTCGGCCATTGTCGATTGCAAAATAGAGAAGAATTTGCGACTCTGCCGGCGAGATTACCGAAATCAGGTCGGTCCCGTCGATGCGGAACAAACCTTCCCACTTCGTTCCACCCATCGAGAGATTGATAATGCTTAAGCGAGGTACGCTAAACAAGTTTACATAGCCGGTTCCCTGATCGAACTGCGGCATCGCCAGAAAATGTCCGATGGCTTCCGTCGCTCCGTCGAGGATCGAGTGCTCGTTCAAAATCGTTTGAATGCCGGTGGCTTCGCTCCAGTGAAATAGGCCATCCGTGAAAAAATCTGAGCTAAAATCAGCGAAACGACCGGGAAAAACGACTGCATCCCCGGAGAAATCTGGCGAAAAATCGAAGCCAAAAACGTTGAATGAGTAAGGTTGGTCTGGAATCGGCGTGCCCGTTGCTCTGCTGGCGATCACCGTTATTCCGCTGGAAGTCCCTAGGTAAATTCCGCCGTCTTGAAAAAGAACTTGGCCGCCTTTCAGGACAACGTCACCGGTGTTCAAACCTGCTACGGGCGCGGAAATATTGAAGTTGACCTTCGTCCCTGGAATCTGCGTGTTCTTGTCAGCAATCTTCACCAGCGCGCCGTCGTACTGCATATAAACGCCCGCCTGCTTCGAAGTGCCTTCGGCCCGAAACGCGATGTCTGCGCCATCGAGCGAGGGGATATCGAATTTGGTGAAGCCCCCCGTGCCGCCGGGGATCGGCGTGCTCTGGTTCACCCGCATCGAGAGTTGCCCGTTGTAGTACTCGTAGATACCGGTCTGGCCGCTGGCGCCGCTGCCGACGAACACCACGCGACCGTTGTCGATCGAAGCGCTCCCCAGCGAGGCGAAGTTGCCCGTGCCGTCGGGAATCAGCGTCGCGGTATCAGCCACCTTGGTAAACGTGATGCCGGCGCTCGCCTGGCAAGGGAGCAGCGAGACAACCAGTAGGGCAATGGGTAAGGCGATAAGGATCGCACTTCGTTTCATGGGGCAAAACACCTTCTGCACAGGCAGCGCGCGGCAATCAGCGCCACGGGCTGCGGAGGGAACGGGCCGGTAGGGGAACGAGCCGCGAGGAAACGCAGCGCGCGCGACGCCCACGCGTCGCATCCATCGGAGAAACTTGCTCGTAGAACTGCTGGCGGCTGGCCGAGCCTAAAGAACGGCTCGACCCTGCGAGCGACCCCTTGCCTGAGACTTGCGCAATTTGCTGTCAGCGCGACAGGTACCGGCCTGCGAATGCGCCCAAACTAAAGCCACGTTAATGGCGAACCGCAGGGAAGTCAATCCGCGACCATGCCGCTGGGCCGCATAAGCGTTCGCTGCGACGTCGCCAGGTCGCCGCCTGCCCGCAACTTGCTGGCGAGCAACCGATCGCCGGTTTCAGACGATAGGGCGCAGAGAACTTTCGCACCCTGCCGATAGCCCCAAGCCCTTGGTTCTATTTAGGACGCAAAACGGGCCTGTTAGGACGGTTTAGGACGCAAGCATTTCGGGTTTTGCGTCCTAAGGTCAAGTGCTTTTGTGGCAATGGTTTAGGCGTTGTTTTTTCGGGTTTAGGACGGTTAGGACGCAAATTCCCGGAACACTTTCTAGAAGAGGGGGCGCCGGCTCGAGTCTGTCGTCTTGATGGGGTGCATCGCGGCTCGATGAGCGTTTCGTGAAGCCGGGCGACCCTTGCTTGCAGCGACCCGTTGCTCAGCTATGCTGCGAGCCAACACACGTATGCTGCGGGCCAACCCATCCCATGCCGAGGCTCGGCAGCTTTCGACCACGCTGAAGGACTCGCGCGGCCAGCACCGTTCTCCAGGAGCACACCGTAATGGCACGTCACGATTCGTCGGGCAGTTGGTTGGTGAACCGCCGCGGCTTTCTGGCGGCGAGCACTTCGAGCTTGCTGGTTGCTTCGCGCGGTTGGTGCGGCGACGAGATCGTGCTCAGCCGGCCGAGCCTCGGCGGCAACCCGTTCACCCTTGGCGTGGCGAGCGGCGACCCCGATCCGCACGGCTTCGTGATCTGGACGCGGCTAGCCCCCAAGCCACTCGAAGGGGGCGGTATGCCGAATGACGCGGTCGCGGTCCGCTGGGAAGTCGCCGACGACGAAGGCTTTCAGAAGGTCGTCAGCGAAGGGGAATCGATCGCGCTGCCACAGCTAGCCCACTCGGTACACGTCGAAGTCGATGGCCTCGAGCCCGAGCGCTGGTACTGGTATCGCTTCCACGTCGGCGAAGAGACAAGCCCCGTGGGGCACGCCCGCACGTCGCCGACGATCGCGGCGGTGCCGGAGAAGCTGCGGTTTGCCTTTGCGTCTTGCCAGCATTTCGAGGCGGGCTTGTACACCGCGTACGAGCATATGGCCAAGGAAGATCTCGACCTCGTGATCCACTTGGGCGACTACATCTATGAAGGTCGGGGCAAGCCAGGCGGAGTTCGCCAGCACGTCGGCGAGGAGATTGTCTCGCTCGAGGACTATCGCACGCGTCACGCGCAGTACAAGACCGACACGCTGTTGCAGGCGATGCACGCGCGCTGCCCTTGGCTCGTCGCCTGGGACGATCACGAATTGGACAACAACTGCGCCGGCGCCATTTCCGAAGAGCCAAGCGTCGATCCGCACACGTTTTTGCGCCGCCGGGCCAACGCCTATCAGGCTTACTATGAGCACATGCCACTACGGCATCGGGCGATTCCAACCGGCCCCGATATGATCCTTTATCGCCGCGTGCGGTTCGGTCAGTTGGCCGAGTTCAACGTGCTCGATACGCGCCAGTACCGCAGCGATCAGCCCAACGGCGATGGCGGTAAGCCGCTCAAGGACGGCGCGCTCGATCCCAACCAAACCATGCTGGGCAAGAAGCAAGAGGGCTGGCTCTGCCGCGGCTTGCTGCAATCTCCTTGCCGGTGGAACGTGCTCGCCCAGCAAGTGATGATGGCCCGCGTCGATTTTAAACCGGGCGAGGAGGGGACCTTCTCGATGGATCAGTGGTCGGGCTGCGACGCTGCCCGCAACCGCTTGTTGGACTTCATCGCCACGCGGCGCGTGAGCAACCCCGTGGTGCTCACCGGCGACATCCACTCGAACTGGTGCAACGACCTGTTGGTGAACTTCGACGACAAGGCAGGCAAGCCGGTCGCGACGGAGTTTGTCGGCACGTCCATTACGTCGGGGGGTAACGGCGGTGGCCGCGTGGCCGAAGCCCGCAGCGGAGTGCTGGCCGAGAACCCGTTCGTCAAGTTCCAGAACAACGAGCGAGGCTACGTAAGCTGTACGGTAACGCCGAAGTCCTGGCGCACCGATTACCAGGTGGTCGAGTTCGTGACGAAGCCCGGCGCGGCGCTTTCGACGCGTGCGAGCTTCGTGGTCGAGCATGGACAAGCAGGCGCCCACACGGCGTAAGCGCATCGCAATTCGGCGTCGGGCAATTGATGACAAACGACGGCGGAACGCGCTAATTTTCCTTGGCGCACGAAAATCGCCAATCCGTCGTCGGCTGGCTCACTTTTGCTTTCCTCCCTGCGCCGGGGGCCGTAGACTCAAGGTTGGGGTGGCGCTGGCGGAGCTGGAGCAGAGGGCCATGAAACACTGTCGGCCGCAGTCGCGGCGCGGCGTGGCGCATTATCGCCCAGGGTCGCTGACTCTGGCGCTGTCGGTTGCTGCGCTCTTGCTGCTGCCCGGTTGCGGCGGGTGTCGCCGCACGCCGAGCGATGCCGACGCCGCCAAGCAGGCCAAAACAGCCGCTGAGAAAGAGGCCGAGCGAAAACGTCTGGAAGCGGAGCGAGCCAAGCCCGACTTCGAGATCGGCTCGAGTGCCAGCCTTCCCCCCGATCCCGATCGCATCCAGTTGTTCGCGAAGCCGGGGCACTGGATGGCCGCGCAAACGCAGTTGATTGCCAATCACTACGATTTCGCCGGCCGGTTGGCGGTCGGCGACCTGGACCTGGGGACGACCAACCGCTTTCGACTGGGGCTGTCGCGCGGCGTGGCATTAGCGAAAGGTCAAAAGAAGAGCCTCGAGTACCGCTTTTACCTGCCGGCCGGTCCCGAGATCAAGCAACTGCCGCTGAACCTGGCAGCGGATTCGGGGCGCGAAGTGCTCGGCTCTCGCGACCCCGTCTCGCGGCTCTTCTCGCACCAGTACTACCTGGCAGTGCTCGCGCGTGAGCCCGATACCTTTGTGTTCGTACGGCGCTTGGACACGCTGCGAGCGCCGACCGGCAAGTACTTCACGTTCAACGAGCCGGCCGATCCGCACTATCGGCTGGCCGTCGTCGGACCCGGTGCAACGGCCGCGTTACCCTCGCATAATTCTGCCTGGACGAGCGTGGCCTGCCTGCTCTGGGACGATTTCGACCCCAAGCCGCTGACACCCGAACAACAGCAGGCGCTCGTCGATTGGTTGCATTGGGGTGGCCAACTGGTCATCAGTGGTCCACAGAGCATCGACTTGTTGAAGGCCAGCTTCCTGGCCGATTACCTACCGGCCGATGGAAGCGGCGCCGTCGAGCTCGCGGCTGACCAACTTGCGGGAATCGATGCTGCCTATAGCCCGCCGACTGGCAAGTTGCGTTTGCCCGCTCCGTTGACGGGGGAGCGGCTTACACCGCGCCCCGGCGCGCAGGTTGTGCTGGGAGACGACGCGCTGCCGCTGGTGGTCGAACGCGCGGCCGGCAGCGGCCGCGTCGTCGTCACGGCCTTTCGTTTGAACGAACGGGCACTGGCGCGCTGGCCCGGCTTCGACTCGTTCTTGAATTGTTGCTTGTTGCGGCGTCCCGGACGAACATTCTCACGGGTGGAAAAGTCCGTGGTCCTCGACTGGCGCGACGGGCACTCGTGGTTCGATCCGCGGCGTGTGTCGCGCATCCGTTACTTTAGCCGCGACGCCGGAGACTGGACCCCCTGGAAGCAACATGGGCTTGCCGATGAGCCGGTCGATCAGGGCTTAAACCAATTTCGGCAATTGGCCGCCCAGCAGTTTGTCACCGGCGCGGTCCCCGACGCAGTCGATGAAGTGCGCCCCGCGCAGCCGGGTTTCGGACCGGGCGTCGGCGGCTGGAGCGACTTTGGCGACGTCAGCCAGCGCGCACAATCGCAGTTGCAGCGTGAGGCGGGGATCAAAATTCCCAACGCCGGTTTCGTGGTCCGCGTGCTGGGCATCTATCTATTGGTGCTGGTGCCGGTGAACTTTGCAGTTTTTCGCCTGTTAGGTCGCGTCGAATGGGCTTGGTTGGCCGTGCCGGTGATTTCGCTCGGCGGCGCGCTGGCCGTGGTCTATTTGGCGCAGCTCGATATCGGTTTCGTGCGTTCGCAAAACGAAGTGGCGATCGTTGAGTTGCAGGGCGCTCATCCGCGAGCTCATGTCTCGCGCTACACCGCGCTCTACACCTCGCTTTCGACTCGTTACGCGGCCGAGTTCGACGACGCCGGTGCCGTGGCGCTGCCGCTCCCAACTTCGGACGAAGCGCTGCTGCCAGGCCAGACACGCTCGACGATCACCCTGGCAGCCGATCAAACAGTACGGCTCAACGATTTTCGCGTCGCGTCCAACTCAATCGGCATTCTGCATAGCGAACATATGCTGCCGCTGGCGGGGGGGCTGATTCTCGAACCGGTGCGCGGCGGTCTGGCCGATGCCTGGCAAGTGCGCAACGCCACGGGGTTGGCTCTGCGCGACGTGCGCGTGGTGCATCGAGCACTCGATCGCGGTGGCGATCGCTATGGCGCTGGCGAGGACGTTCACAGTGGTTCGGCACGTGTCTCCTCGTTCGACAAGTTGGCCCCTGGCGACACTCGCGAATTGTCGTTCGCACCACTGCCTCCCCGCGCCGCCGCGCCACGGCCGGTCGCTGCGCAACCGCCCAACGAGGGTGATCCGGTCGGCTGGGGAATGGGTAACGACAGCGACGAATCGAGCGACAACAACGCCGCACGGGCCTTGGCGGCCGCGCACTCCGATCCCAATGCGCTGACCAACCTGGCCATCGATGACTGCCTGAATGGCGAGTATCGACTGGTAGCTTGGACCGAGTCGCCGCTGTCGGGCATGGCGATCGAGCCGCGCGCCACGCAGACCCAACAACTGACGCTCGTCGTCGCGCACTTGCGGTACGATGCGCCAGACCTTGAACTGGCTCGCGACAATTCAAGCCGTCGCCAGGTCGAATTGGAAATCGGTCGACTGCCGGAAGACCCCGATGCCATCGACTTTGGTAAGCCCGAAGCCGAAGATCCCGCCGCGCCCGCGGAAGCTGCCACGCCGGCGTCGTCGGGGGCAACCCCTTGAGTGTTACTTGCGACTATTGAGATGCCTGTCGTTTCATCCCCTGCCCATTCGTGTCATCCTTGGTTGATTTGTATTGAATCGTGGTGTTGCGGCGCATGATTGAGATCCGTCAGTTTCACAAAAAATATGGCGACTTCACGGCGGTCGAATCGCTCGACCTGTCGATTGGCGCTGGTGAGTTATTCGGCTTTATCGGCCCCAACGGCGCTGGCAAGAGCACCACGATCCGCTTTCTCGCCACGCTACTGCAGCCCACCAGCGGCGACGCCACGGTCAACGGCTTCAGCGTCCGCACGCAACCGCTCGATGTGCGCAAGAGTGTCGGCTACATGCCCGACAACTTCGGCGTGTACGACGGCATGAAAGTCTGGGAGTTCCTCGACTTCTTCGCCGTGGCGTACAAGATCCCCCGCACGCGGCGCCGACAGGTGATCGGTGACGTGCTCGAGCTGTTGGACCTGACGCACAAGCGCGACGACTTCGTCAACGGTTTGTCGCGCGGCATGAAGCAGCGCCTGTGCCTGGCCAAGACGCTCGTCCACGATCCTCCCGTGCTGATCCTCGACGAACCCTCGAGCGGGCTTGATCCCCGGGCCCGCCTCGAAGTCAAAGCGCTGCTCAAAGAGCTCAGCCGGATGGGCAAGACGATCCTGATTTCGAGCCACATCCTCACCGAACTGGCCGACTGTTGCACGTCGATCGGCATCGTCGAGCGCGGCCGGCTGCTGCTGCACGGGCCGATGGAAGAGGTGTATCGTCGCATCCATCGCAACCGGCTGGTCGAAATCAAGGTCAACGATCGGCTCGAGGCAGCACTGGCCATCGTGCGGAGCCAACCTGAGACGCTTTCGGTTGATGCCACGGATCACACGCTGCGGGTCGAACTGGCCAGCGACGACGAGCATCTGGCTCGGTTGCTGTCGCAACTGATGGCAGCCGGTGTCCCGGTGCGTAGCTTCGCGGACAAAGACCCCACGCTCGAGGACGTCTTCATGTTGGTCACGAAGGGGCTGGTGACCTAATGTACCTGTTCGAGAATCCGGTGCTGCAGCGAGAGCTGCTATTGAACCTGCGGATGAAGCGGGCGTTCATCTTGATGTTCGCCTATCTGGCAGCGCTCGGCGGGGTTGTCTACCTGGCCTGGCCACGGCAGGAACGCATCGACCTGCTGAACCCGGTCGCCTCGCAGCGGCTAGTCAATTTGTTTTTCCTGGGGCAATACTTGCTCGCTTCGCTGATGGCGCCGAGCTTTGCCGCGGGGGCCATCACGGGCGAAAAAGAACGCAAAAGCGCCGAGATGCTGCTGGCAAGCCCGCTGGCTCCCGGCGCTATTCTGTTGGGTAAACTGCTGGCGTCGTTGGCGCACCTGGCGCTGTTCGTGCTGGCGTCGCTACCGATCGTGGTGTTGTGCCTGCCGCTTGGGGGCGTGAGTCTGTACGAAGTGCTGGCCGCTTACGTGGCGCTGCTCACATCGACGATCACCTTCGGCATGATCAGCCTGGCGTGTAGCGCGTACTTCCAGCGCACGAGCGCATCGCTGTTGGTCAGCTACTTGTTGATTCTGCCCTTGGCGATGGCCGGCTCGATCTTCTGGTGGACGACGAGCGATACGGCGGCCGGCCTGCGGCTCGTGGCTTCGATCACCGTGGTGCCTGCCATTGGGATCGCGATCATCGGCGTGCTGTTTGTGTCGACCACGGCGCGGCTCCTGCATCCGCCCGACGTCGGCAGCGAAGGCAAGGAAGTTGTCGATGCCGAAACCGAGATGCAACAAGCCGTCGGCCTGGTAATCCAGCGCGGCCAGTTCCCCGATAGCCTGTTCGCACCGGCGATGCGCGATGACCTGTTGCCCGACGGGGCCAATCCGGTGTTCGACAAGGAAATGCGCAGTGAGATCTTCAGTCAAGGCACTCTGATGCTGCGCGTGGTGATTCAGATCAGCATGCTGCTGGCGATTCCGCTGATGTTCTTTTGCTTCTACCACACGCACCCTGAGTGGGCGCCGTGGTACGTTTGCTACGTGCTACTGTTCAACGTACTGGTTGGCCCGGTCTTTTCGGCTGGTAGCGTCACCAGTGAGCGTGAGCGAGAGACGCTCGAACTGCTGCTGACCACGATCTTGTCTCCCTGGCAAATTCTGTGGGCGAAGCTGGTTTCGGGGTTGCGCGTGTCGAGCGTGCTGACGATGTTTCTGGTGTGGCCGTTGCTGCTAGCGTGCGGCATGGTGCGTAGCTATTGGGTCAATCTGCCAGCGCTGGCCACCTATGTGCTGATTATCACGACCACTTGCCTGACGACCGGTAACTTGGCGCTCTTCTGCTCAGTGCTGATGCGCAAGACGTCGGTCGCCCTGATGACCACTTACCTGCTTGTGCTCGGCGTGTTTTTGGCGCCGCCAGCCGCGAGCTTTTTCGCTCGCACGTTTTTCGCGGGCACATCGGCGCCGGCCGTTCTTGAAAACCTGGGGATCATCAGCCCGTTCTCGGCAGCGCTCGGCGTGCCGCTGGAGATCGATGGCCAGCACTTTGGTGGCGATTGGCGGCTGCCAATCGACCACCTGGCCTTTGCACTGCTGCTTAATCTGGGGCTGCTGGCCACGATGAGTTGGCTATTTCGCATCCGCTGGCGCGTGGCTCGGGAATAAATTGTCCGGGAATAAACGGTCCGGCAATTGCATCCCTTCTCTTGGACGGTCGGTAAAATTACCTGCCAGAATGCCCGGGCCTGGCTAATGATTCGGTAAGCGCACTGCGGTTCGCGCGGCGGTGGGTGAAACCGCCAATCGAATATGGGATTTCATTCTTACAGGCGCGCAACCCTCTGGGATGTGATGTCTAACTCGATCGACTTGAAACTCTCCGACTGGCTCCCCGGTAGTTTGTGGGTGCTGGCGATCGGCGTAGTGACCGCGGTCGTCAGCCTGTGGGCCGCGCGGTGGTACGTGCTGCGGCTCCCCAGCGAATATTTCACGCCGCACTACCATCCACGTGAATCGTGGCGCGATGCGCATCCTGCGCTTCGCGTCGGGTTGAAAGTACTTAAGAACCTCCTCGGTGCGACACTGTTCGTCGCCGGATTGGTCATGCTCGTCATGCCAGGACAAGGCGTTTTGGCGATCCTGATCGGGCTGTCGTTATTGGATTTCCCCGGCAAGCGGCAGCTCGAACGCCGGCTGGTCTCGCGCCCGCGAGTAATCCGCTTCTTAAACCTGGTGCGGCGGCAGGCAGGGCGACCGCAGTTCGATCCGGCCTGACCGCTCGTCGCGCCAAAATCGGTAGCGCCGTTGGTAGGCAAACGCTGGCTGCGAACCCGCTTATGGGGTTTCTTGTCAGTGACACTACCGCGCGGCGTGGATCGCGGCCTGGTTGCAAGCGAACCTTGGCGGCGGCTTGTGCGTCAAGCTGTGATGCCGGGTGTCGACGGTAGATTGCCGATTATTGGGGATTGACGAACGATTGCGCTCGACCGTTTTGTCGCAGTGCCAGCCCACGCGGTTGACATCGCGGCCTCGCGCCGGTTAACTAGCACACAGCGTCTGTCGGCAGGGTCGTGGGGTTTGGCATTGCAAAACCCGGTGATTTGTCCGGCAATCGCGGGCCCCCATCGTCTAGAGGCCTAGGACATCGGGTTCTCAGTCCGAGAACAGGGGTTCGACTCCCCTTGGGGGTACTTTTTCAAACGCAGCAATTGCAGCTTGGCGAACGGCCCCGTATTTGCGGGTCTTTTTGCAGCGCATTTGTCGCGCCCACGCCCAGGCTAGCTGGCGGCCTCGACCGACACGGCGCAGGACTTGTACGCGGGCTGATGCGAATAAGGATCGAATACCGGGTCGGTCAGCAGGTTCGTCGCCTCATAATGCATCGGTAGAAACACTTGCCCCGGCTGCATGGCCGGAGTGACTAGTGCGCTGGCTCGCAGTTCTCCTCGTTGCGAAGTAATGCGGAGCAAGTTGCCAGTGCGGACCCGCAATCGCGCTGCATCGTGCGGATTGATCTCGGCATAGAGTTCGCGCGGATAGAGATTGCGCAGGATGGCCGACTTGTCGGTGCGCGTTTGCGTGTGCCACTGGGCGACAGACCCACGGCCGGTCAATAACAGGAACGTGTACTTGTTGTTGGGCGGCTCTGGCAGCGGACGCGGCGCTTCGCACACAAAACGGGCACGCTCGTCGGGATGATAGAAGCGCCCATCCTCAAACAGTCGTCGCTCTTGGCGATCGTCGGCATGCTGCGAGGGAAATGGCCATTGCACGCCCCCGCGCTCGGCAAGCATGGCGTATCCTTCGATCCCGGTGATCTCACAAGGCTGATTGGCGGTTAGCCGCCGCAACAATTGGAAGACAGCCGCTGGAGAGTCCCAATTGCGAAACATCTCGCCGCAGCCCCAGTAATCGGCAATCAGCTTGAAGATGTGAAAGTCGGCCAGCGCTTCGCCTGGCGCCCTGTGCACCTTGCTGGTAAGTCCGATGCGGCGCTCCGAATTGATGAAGGTGCCCTCCTTTTCTCCCCAGCCCGCGGCCGGCAACACTAGGTGGGCGCGCTGCGCGGTTTCGGTCGAGTGATACATGTCCTGCACGACGAGGAAGTCAAGCCGATCGAGTATCTCGCGAGCCTGCCCCTGATTGATCCAGGAATGGGCGGGGTTCGTGGCAACCACCCACAGTCCGCGGATCTCGCCGCGCAGGATACCTTCCATGATGCGGTGATAGGGCCAACTGCTTTGGCAAGGAATCGTCGCTTCCGGTATGCCGAGCGTATCGGCCACTTTCTGGCGGTGAGCGGAGTTGGCGAAGTCATGGCCCCCCAGTAGGTTGGTGGTGTTGCTGAATAAGCGCGAGCCCATCGCGTTACACTGCCCGGTGATCGAGTTGGCCCCGGTGCCTGGCCGCCCGATGCTGCCAGTCAACAGCGCCAGATTGATGATGGCCTGCGCGGTGCGCACCGCTTGATGGCTTTGGTTGACCCCCATCGTCCACCAGAACGAAACGCGTTGGCCCTGGTGAATCGTCGTGGCGAGCCGCTCGATGGCTTCAGCCGTCAATTGCGTTTCCTCAGCGACGCGCGGCAAGTCGTAGGGCTGCACAAATTCGGCGAGCTCGGCGAAACCGTTCGTATGGGCCGCGACAAACTCGCGGTCGAGCCAGTCGCGTTCGATAAGCAGCCTGGCCAGCCCATAGCAGAGTGCCAGATCCGATTTTGGATACAGGGCGAGATGCTGCGTCCCGGCCATCGCTGTCTCGGTGGCCCGGGGATCAACAACGACGATCTCTGGCTGGTGCGGGTTGCGCATCACGCGCTGCCAGAGAATCGGGTGCGCGATACACAGATTGCTGCCGAACAGCACGATGACGTCCGACTCCTCAAAGTCGGCATAGGTGTAAGGGGGTGAGTCGAACCCGAACGCCTCCTTGTAGGCCACGACCGCGGTTGCCATGCATTGCCGTGTGTTGCCATCGCCGTGCAGCATGCCCATGCCGAACTTGGCGAGTGCGCCGAGCAGCGCCATCTCTTCGTTGACGATCTGTCCAGTGCTGAGGAAGGCGACCGAGTGCGGGCCGTGCTGGGCCTGGATCGACTGCATCCGTCCGACAAAGGTGCGAAGCGCCAGATCCCAACTTACCGGCTCGAGCCGGCCCGCCGCGCCGCGCTGCAGCGGTGTCGTCGCACGATCCGGCGCGTCGAGCACGGCGAGCGCTTCCCATCCCTTGGGGCAGGCCATGCCGAGATTGACGGAGTAATCGCGCGCGGGAGTCAGGCCAATGGCCGTTTGATCGCGCAGGTGAACGTCCAGGCCGCAGCCGGTCGAGCAGTATCCGCAAACGGAAGTGGCGATGGCGTCAGGCTGCATGCCACCTGGCAGCAGTCGTCCGTTCAACTGGCTTGCTTGGAGCGACAGCTCCTTAGTAAGCGGCCCGTGGGGTTGGAACAACAGCGGCAAACGCGTAAATGCCGACATCAGCGAATTCCTCCCGGCATCCGCGGGGCGGCGCAAGCCGCGAAGAACAGGTAGCGCTCCAGGAGTTCGCCGGCCAGGTTGGCCGCGAATAACAGGCCCGTGATGGCCGTGAACGACGCGATATTGTTGCCAAACAAGGTCGGTAGTTTTTCCAGGAGCATCGCCGGCATGATGAGCCCACCAAGCAACCCCAACGCGAAACGTGCCAATGTGACGTTCGATAGCTCGCGAGTGTGAAGCAACGCGGATCGCTTGAGTGGTGTCATCCGTGCGAAGAGCAAGTGGCGCAAGCGCGCGACTTCGCAAACGAGCTTGGCGATTGCCAGCACCATGAGCGTTTGGCACAATAGCGGTCCGTGCTCGCGCACCATGTGCAGCATGCCTGGGGAGGGCAGTATTAGCATGGCGATCAAGATACTCAGCCAGGCGGCGGCGACACCCAGGATGGCCGCGGTGAACGAGAACCGCAGGGCGACCCACGTAAAGCTCCAGCATTCGCGGCCCGTGAAGACGTACACCATCACCGAACAAAAGACCCCGAGGACACCGCTCGTCGCAACCGACCAGCCGAGCCAGATCTTCCAGTTCGCGACATGCGTAGCGTGTAATGCCGCTAGGCCATGTTCCGCGACCGACGATCGCTGCGTTGTCAGGAGCACACTCGCGTAGAATAGCGCCAACAGCGCGAACAGGCCAAACGCCACGATCTCGCGGCTCAACCACGAATGCCGCAAACCCAGCACCGCGCGGAACGCGAAGCGTGGGCGACCCAAGTGCAGCAGGCTGGCGGACAGTGCCAACAGCCCGAACGACAACGCGCTAACGGCATGCAACGGTGGCAGTCGTGGTTCCGCGGGGTCACCGAGCAAGCCGCCAAATACCAGGTTCACGATAAACGCCCCCACCGATAATTGCGTGAGCACGAGCATCACGACCAACGGCCAATGGGCGTGCTGCGAATTCACGCGAAAGTAATCGGCTGGCAGCAGGTTGCGAGGAAACGGGCGCCGCGTTTTATAGGTTGTCGTCGGCAACGTGATCTGCGGATCGGGCGCTGTCGGCAGAAACAATGCCGCTTCCGCGTCTTCTCGAACTTGCTCGCGACTGACAACGCGGATCGCGATCGCTTCATGAGGGCAGGCCTGCACACAGGCGGGGGGCTCGCCGACCTTCAAGCGCGACGAGCACATGTCGCACTTGCGAACGATGCCCTTGCCCGAGTGGTATTTGGGCACGTCGTAAGGGCAGGCCATCGTGCAGTACTGGCAGCCGAAGCACTGGTCATCGAGATGCTTGACGATGCCGGTCGTGGGATCTTTCACGTAGGCGTTGACCGGACAGGCGATCAGGCAAGCTGGCTCCAGGCAATGATGGCACGCCGCCGTGACGTGCTGCATGACGGGTTCCCCGCGCGTCCCGCCAACGAGTAATCCCACATCGCGCCAAGTCTCCGATTCATCAAGGCCATTCAGCGTGTGACAAGCCGTGACGCACGCCTTGCATCCAGAGCAGCGGTCGAGGTCGACTTCAAAGGCGTATTGCTGGCCGGGTTGCGGCGCCGCGGCCGGCAGCAGCGCGCGGTAGCGAGAAGATGCCAGCGAAGGAGCGCTACCGCGCGTGTCGTCGGCATCATGCCAGCGGGCGAAATGCTCGGCCGCCGAGAGCGATTGTTGCTCGGCCAACAGCGCGGCAACCAGCGTCGGGCCGCTGGCTGGCGGCGCAACATCGAAGCAGCAATTCGAAGACGTCCGGCAGGTGAGCACGGGGAGCTGCAACATGCACCACTTCACATCCGTCCGACGGGTTTAGATCGCGGCGGTTTCGCAAGCGACGAGGTTCGTAGCATGCACAGCGCACGAGGTTGCCAATCGACTGCCGAACTCGGTGGCCAGTTGCCGATCGAGCACTTCTTCCGGGGGCAATTGCAATTGAACTTCGCGCCCCTCCATGGCAATCCGCACGGGGAAGATGCGAATCCGATACTCCTCGCCCTGCAACGACTCCCCCGTGGCGAGCGAGAAGGTTCGCTTGTGCAGCGGACACGCGACTTTTGGTTCACCACCGGCGTCGCCGACGATGCCCCGCGAGAGCACGAACGCCTTCTTATGAGGACACATATTCTGCGTCGCGTACCACTGCTCGCGGCCGGTGAAGTTGAAGACGGCGATCTGGGACTTGCCGTACTTGATCGTCGCGCCGCCGTCACGGGGGAAGTCCCCGACCTGCCCAACTGTCACCCAGCGCAAGTCTTCGCTGGCATCGCGCTGCTGCTCGTTGAGCGTGCGACCATTCGACAGGCGGAATTGCTCGAGCGAGACGAATTCGCTCGGCCAATCGGCGGGGCGGCACTGGTCTCGCTCGCGCACAATCTCGATGCAAGGCTCGTTCTCGTCGGTGTTCATGAACTGGCGGAACCACTTCCGCCGCTCAGGATCGCGCACCACGGCAGCCCACTCGCATTGGTAGGCGTCGACGAGCCGGGCCATCGCGGCGTCGAGCTCCGTGGCGATTCCTAACTTGTCGTGAACAACGACGTCGCGGATGTGGTCTAGCCCCCCCTCGAGCTTCTCCACCCAGGTCGCGGTGCGGGTCAATTTGTCGGCTGACATAATGTAGTACATCAAGAACCGGTCGATATACGTCAGTGCCGACTGCTCGTCGAGATCGGTTGCCAGCAAACTGGCATGGCGGGGTTTCGAACCGCCGTTGCCGCAGACGTAAAGGTTGTAGCCTTGCTCGGTGGCGATGAGACCGACGTCTTTGCTTTGCGCTTCGGCACACTCGCGGATGCAGCCCGAGACCGCCATCTTGATCTTGTGAGGCGCGCGAATCCCTTTGTAGCGATGCTCGACTTCGATGGCGAAGCGCACTGAATCCTGCACGCCGAAGCGGCACCACGTAGTGCCGACGCAACTCTTCACCGTGCGGACGGCTTTGCCATAGGCGTGCCCACTCTCGAAGCCGGCGGCGACGAGCTCCTCCCAGATGTAAGGCAACTTTTCAACCGGCGCGCCAAACAGATCGATGCGTTGGCCGCCGGTGATCTTTGTATAGAGGCCATGCTTTTCCGCGACGCGGGCGATCACCGCCAGCTTTTCGGGCGTAATCTCTCCGCCGGGAACGCGTGGCACAACCGAGTAGGTGCCGCCGCGCTGCAAATTGGCAAGAAACCGGTCGTTGGTGTCTTGCAGCGTTTGATGCGCGGGCTCGAGGATATCGTCGGCCCATAAGCTGGCCAGAATCGAGGCGACCGTCGGCTTGCAGACCTCGCAGCCCATCCCGCGACCACAGTGCTTGAGCACGGCAGCGAAGGTTCGTAGTTCTTTGGCCTTGATGATAGCGAACAGCTCGGTGCGCGAGTAAGCAAAGTGCTCGCACAAATGGCTCACGAGCGCTTTGCCGACTTTCTTCATTTCGGTTTTCAGCAGGTCGGCGACCAGTGGCACGCAACCGCCACAGCCGGTGCCGGCTTTCGTGCAACGCTTCAAGGCATCGAGTGTGTCGACTCCTCCGTCGACGATCGCGGCGCAGAGCGTACCCTTGGTGACGTTGTTGCACGCGCAAACTTGTGTGGAGTCGGGGAGCGCGTCGATCCCCACTGACGACGATTTTTGGGCAGCCCCCAGAATCAACTCTTGCGGTTGACAGGGGAGTGGCGCGTCGGCCTTGGAGAGCATGACGAGCCGCCCGTAGTCCGCGGCGTCGCCGACGAGAATGCCCCCCAACAGTCGCGTGCCGTCGGGCGAGAACATGAGCTTGCGATAGACACCGCCAAACGGATCTTCGAGAACCAGAGGAGTTGCCTGCGCAGGCGGCAATTCAT
Source organism: uncultured Planctomycetaceae bacterium (assembly GCA_964495375.1). Taxonomy (GTDB): domain Bacteria; phylum Planctomycetota; class Planctomycetia; order Pirellulales; family JAEUIK01; genus JAIESQ01. The sequence goes on from CAZBWM010000063.1 coordinate 16,841, forward strand.
AGCTGCCGAAGCTGGCAACGTCGACTCCCATTAGTTTGAGCTTGGTCGATAGCTCGGCGCCGGCGAAGGAGCGCGATTCGCCGGTGAGGTTGGCGGCCACGACCTCGGCCATCTCGTAGCCCGGCGCCACAAGTCCGTAGACCATTCCACTATGCAGGGCGCATTCGCCGATGGCCAGGACGCGCTGATCAGAAGTCTCCAGCCGATCGTTGACGACGATTCCGCCGCGTTCGCCGATAGCGACTCCGGCTTGACGCGCCAGCTCATCGCGGGGGCGGATGCCGGTCGAGATGATCACCATGTCGACGTCGATCGACTGGCCATCGCCGAATTCGAGTCGCTCAACATGTGCGTTGCCATGGATCGCTTTGGTCGACTTGTTGAGGTGTACCTGCACGCCGAGCGATTCGATCTTGCGGACCAGAATCTGTGACCCTTGATCGTCGACTTGCCGTGGCATGAGGCGTGGAGCGAACTCGACGACGTGGGTTTCGAGCTTCAGATCGTAAGCCGCCTTGGCAGCTTCCAAACCCAGCAATCCACCGCCGATCACCGCGCAGCGCTTGGCCCGCTGGGCGAAGGCGATGATGTTCTGCAGGTCTTCGATCGTGCGGTAGACGAACACTCCTGCGTTTTCGACGCCGGAGATGGGCGGCACAAACGGAAACGAACCCGTGGCCAGCACCACATGGTCGTAGGCGATCTCAATTCCCTTGGCAGATTTTACGACGCGCGACTTGCGATCAAGCGAGCAAGCCCGATCGCCGACGTGCAGCTCGACGCCGTTCTCGGCGTACCACTCTCGGCGGGCCAGCATCAACTTTTCAGCATCGCGATGGGCGAAGAACGTGGTCAAGCCAACGCGATCGTAGGCGCTGCGCGGCTCTTCGCAGAACGTGACGATGCGGAACCGCCGCTCGACGTCGAATTCGACCAGCCGTTCGCAGAATCGCTGTCCGACCATGCCATTGCCGATGACGACGACCGTTTGTCGAGCCGAAGGAGCTGACGGGGCGCTACGCATGGGGAGGTGCCTGCGGGGGCTATCGGGGTCAAATGAGATCACGCCACGGAGGCCAGTTCGCCGGCGGTATTGCCCAATGGCATGCTTTCCAGCGGCCCCGCCGCTTCCGCCGGCCGTCGCTCGCCAATCGCCAGGCTGGCAAACGAGATGCAGGTGATTGCCGCGCCCGCGATCAGCAGAGCCGTGTGCCAGTCGAGGGCCTCGCCCTTGAAGAGAAAGCCAAGCAGGACGGCACCGACGTTGCCGCCGGCTCCGACGATGCCGCTGACCGCGCCGAGCGCGCGTCGATTGATGAACGGAACCACGGCGTATGTCGCGCCGTTGGACATCTTCACGAACATGGCGAACACGAGCATCAGCGGAATCGCGACCGTCAACGTGGTCGACTGCGAGAAGAGCATCAGGCCGACCCCTTCGCCGAACAGGGCGACGAAGAGCCACTTCACGCGGCCGCCGAAACCCCAGCGATTGCCGCAACGGTCGGCGATCCAGCCGCCGATGGCACGCATGAAGAGGTTCATCCCGCCGAACAGCCCGGCGAGCAGACCCGCCGTGCGGAGCGCCGCGGCCTGATCCATCCCTTGGAAGTAGGGGAAGTAATCGAGGAAATAGAGCACGGCGATATTGTCGATGGTCAGCTCCATGCCGAAGCAGGCGCCGTAGATCAGGAACAAGGCCCAAACTCGTCGATCGCGGCAAGCATCGGCAAAAGCGCCGCGCGTGGCGGGTGCCTCGGGCATGCGCCCCGCGGCGCGCAGTTCGCGAAAGTTCCCCAGGGGAGTATCTTGCGTGAGGAAGTAGTAGGCCACGCCGGTTGTGGCGCAGAGTAACCCGACGAGCACCATCGCCAGTCGCCAGCTGGTCGCGGGCGTGACGCCGAGCGTTGCAACCAGCGCCGCTACGATGAGAGGCATCGCCAGTTGCGTGACGCCGCCGCCAAGGTTTCCCCAACCCGCCACGGTCGCGTTTGCGGTGCCGACACAGTTGCTCGCGAACATGCGCGACGTGTGGTACTGGGTAATCACGAACGACGCGCCGATTGCGCCGATCAGCACGCGACACAACAAGAACGAGGTAAAGTCGTGCGTCAGGCCGATCCCCATCACAGGCAGCGACCCGAGCACGAGCAGCCACGCGTAGGTAATCCGCGGCCCCAGGCGATCGCAGAGCCGCCCAACGAGCAGCCGCACAAAGATTGTTACCCCCACCGATCCAATGATGCACCAGCCGACTTGATCCTTGGTGAGTTGCAGCTCGTCGCGCACCGTGGACATCAACGGCGCGATGCCAAACCAGGCAAAGAAACAGACGAAGAAGGCAATCCACGACATGTGGAACGCCCGCATTTGCGGCGTCGAAAAGTTGCCAAGCTGAATGCAGGTAGCTTTTCCGTCGAGCTCCATGGCGGCTGGCCTCATGCACAATCGGTCGAGAACAAAGCTGGGTCTCACGACGGTCCGCCAACCGGTCGTGCTCGTGACTTGGCCGCGGAAAAAGCAAGGAGCGCGCCAACCCACGGCCATTCGCCTGGATACTTCGGGCATCCGAAAGGAATCGACCTAGTCACGAAAGTGGCGGGCCCTGATCTGCCCTGCGACTGCGCAGCATCGCCCACCCGTTGGGCAGTTCGGCAGTGCAATCGCTTCGGACAACCGCAAAGCTCGTGACTCATCTCGTCTGGCGACAACGACTTGAGACTTCTGTTCTCGTCGTGAGCGGTTTGGAACGCGATTTCCTTAGGTAACTGGTCGTACCGGTGCGCGCTGAAGCTCGGCCTGCGGCATGTAGCTGGGGTGTGGGCCTTGGACCGACAACCGCAAAACCCTCTTCGCTACACCTCGAACTAGCGAGCGACCCCTGAACCTGATCAATCAATCAGTGTCTCCCGAGCGACTCGTTCGCAGGCTCGCCGCGCGCTATCTGTTCGTGCTGTGCGCCGTGGCTCTGTTGGTTGCCGCTGATCAAGCTGTGATTCAGCCGCTGCTGGTGCGCATGCGCAATTACGCGCCGGTGATTAACCTGGCGGGGCGGCAGCGCATGCTCAGCCAGAAGTTGGTTAAGGCCGCTCTCGCCATGCAGGCGACTTCCGACGAGCATCGCCATGATCATTACCGAACTGAGCTAAGCGACGCGTTGCGGCAGTGGTCGGGCACTCATGCGCAGTTGCAGGGGGATTCAACCGACCGCGAGGTAAGGCCGATCGAGTCTTCGGGGATCGCCGCGCAGTGGTCACGACTGGAACCACACTATGTCGCTATGCAACAGTCGGCCGAGCGACTCGCTGATCCGGCGACAGCGACTTTGCTAGGCGTGTCCACGCGCGAGAGCGCATCGAACTACGTAGCAATCTTGATCGACCACGAAGGTCCGTTTCTCGAGGCCATGGACCGTATCGTGGCGCTGATGGAAAGCGAGGCCGGCGACGAGTTATCCCGCCTGCGACTCTGGGCGTTGGCCATCGCCGGCACGATCGTTAGTCTCGTGGGCGGACTCGGCTGGCTGGTAATCCGTCCGGCGACGCGAGCAATTCGAGGGCAAGTCGACCAGTTGGAGTCACAGGTCAAGCGACGCACAATCGAGCTGGGGGAAACGCTGGATTCGTTACGACATGAAATTGCCGAGCGGCAGATCACCGAAACTCGCAACCGCGCACTGGCCGCTCAACTGGCACACGCCGACCGCGTTGAGTCGATCGGGCACCTGGCCGCGGGGCTCGCACACGAACTGAATCAGCCGCTGGGCGCCATCGCCAACTATGCCGACGTCTGCGGACTGAAACTTGCCACTCCGCTCGACGAGCCAACGCGTGGTCGAGTGCAGGAGTATCTCGAGCAGATCCGTCGGGCGTCGCTGCGCGCTGGATTGATTGTACGTCGGATGCGCAACTTCGTGCGCCCCGGGGCCAGTCAGATCGCGGTCGTCGATCTCGTGGCCCTGGTGCAAGAGGTTGTCGATCTGTGCGCCCCCGAGGCGGCGCGATGCGTGGTCGGTATGCAGTTCACGCCGCCGACTCACCAGACTGTGTTGGTGAACGTCGATGCGATTCAAATCCAGCAGGTGCTCGTCAATCTCATCCAAAATGCCCTCGAGGCCCTGAGCAACTACCCCACCGGGCAACGGTGCCTGAAGCTGCAGATGGCGGTGCTGAACGACACAGCTCATAGCGACACAGCTCATAGCGACACATTTCATAGCGACACAGTGCAAGTCGACATTGTCGACAATGGACCGGGACTTGAGGATGAGGACCCCGAGCGACTGTTTGCCCCGTTCCACACGACGAAGAGCGAGGGTTTGGGGATCGGGCTTTCGATCTGTCGCGCGATCGTCGCACAACATCAGGGAATCATCTGGGCTCACTCGCTGCCGACCCAAGGAACACAGTTCTCCTTTATTTTACCAATTGCCGGCCACCATGCCCCCCAGCAGCCCCAACACGCCGACTGTCTTTGTCGTTGATGACGATCAATTGATGCGAGACTCGCTCTGCGCGCTGTTGGAGGCGCTCGATTTCCGGGTCTGCGCGTTCGGTGCGCCGGGCGCCTTCTTGCGAAACTATCGGGCCGAGATGCCCGGCTGCTTGCTGCTGGATATCCGCATGCCGCGGCAATCGGGGCCCGAGTTATACGAACAGTTGCTGCGCGAAGGGAAGCGGCTGCCGGTGATCTTCATTACGGCACACGCCGACGTGACGACGGCAGTGGCTGCCATGAAAACCGGCGCCATCGAGTTTCTCGAGAAACCCTTCGACCGCCAGGCGTTGGTCGAGCACGTCCACCGGGCACTGGCGCTCGATGCCCAGTGGCGACAGCGCGACGCCGAGTTTGCCGAGCTGTCGCAGCGAATTGCCAGGCTCAACGCACGCGACCGCGAGACGCTGGACCTAATTCAGGCCGGCGAGACGAACAAGGCGATGGCCACGCGGCTGCAGTTGACCGAAAGGGCCGTGGAAATGCGCCGCTCTACCATCATGCGCAAGCTGCAAGTGCGCAGCGTGGCCGAGCTGATCGACCTCACAGCCACGCATCGCATCCTCGCGGATGTCCGCCGCTCGGGTTCTGCACGATCGACCGATTAGCGGTGGCCGGTCTGCGAATGACGGTCGCGCCGTGCCCCTTTGCCAGTCGTCAGCAAGTGCCTGCCAGTCGAGCGCGGCTTATTTGGCTGCCACGAATTCCCGCACGGAGATGTACCCCTCGCGATTGCAGAGCGCGAATCGATCGACGTGATCGGTCGCGACGATGGCCACCGGCTTGCCTTCCTGCACAGGCCCGCTGGCCAGTAATCGAAGCTGACCACGCAGGACGCCGTATACCTGGCACGCGCGCGCATCGGCCACGACGAGTCGCCCGCTGGGTGTCAGCATGGCTACGGGATACTCCAACTCATTGGCCACGATTTGGACGGAGACACCCCCAAGCAGGTCAACCAGGGCCACGCCTCGTTCGAGTGTGGCGACGAGCCGCGCGCGCGTATGAGGGAGTGAACCAGTGAGAGACGTAATCCGTTGGGGGAACGACGCGATCAATTCGTAGTCGTCATTCTTGCAGGCACAAAGCTGCGAATTGATTCCCAGGTACAGATCGTTGGATCGCTGATGCAGAAAGACGCCCAGCCCGTCAGAATCCAAGACGCCATGGTACGCATACGTCCCGATCAGGTTCAGGCCTTGATAGGCCAGCAATCGTAGCGTGCTGCGGGCTTCGTCGTGCCTATCCACAATCCACGCGGCGCCTTCTGGCGCCGTCGCGATCGCGACGCTCGTCTCGCGAAACGCCGGGTGCGAAGCGACCGCCAGCGGTCGGGACAGCCCGTTTGCATCGGCTGCAATATACTTCCGATCAAAGGCGGGATGTCGCGCCACGTGCATCAGTGTCAGTTCTTCTCGCAATTCGAGCAAGATAGGCATGTCGACTTCTGCGGGATGAACCCTCCAGTTCTCGACTTCGACAAACGGCGCGGTATGGCAATCCCAAGTAGCTCGCGCGAGCACAACCTGGCAATCGCGAAAGCCCGCCGCCACGAAGCCGTCGCCGTCGGACACCAGGTTTTTCCAGACGACCGCGGATGACAGTCTAGTGGAGCTCTTGAACCGCAGTTCATGCGGCCGCGCAGATCGGGGCGGTGGTAGCATGGGCACCGGGGGTTGTGGCGTGCCACGGCGCTCATTGCCCATAAACCTCGCACAGTCGCGGGCCAGCAGTCGGTCGGCCGGAACGAGCCGCCCGATGGCCGACACGAAGCGACGCCGCTGATTGGGCGCCGCGGTCGGCAGCAGGGCGCCCACGACGACGCGCGTGCGGTCGGCCGCCAGCGTGGCGATCTCCGGCTGGGGATAGGCCGTGGCCAACTGCGTCAGGCGATCGACTAGCGCGACGGCCGTGCGGAGATCAACGGCACGTTCGGCGGCCGCTCGCTCGGCCCACACGCTGATCTTCGACCGGGCATCGGCATGCCGACTGTGCCTCGCAAAAAACTCGAACAGGGCATCGAAACACTCGGCCGCCTGTCGCGAATCGGGCCAACCATCTTCGAGTTCGGCCCGCGCTTCTTCGGGGGCGTGCAATTTGCCTTCGAGCAAACGGGCCGCAGCGAGCCGATCTCCCGCGGAGTGCCGGCGCTGTGCCTCGCGGCGGTAGGCGATTTGCGCCTCGTTGGGTTGATCGAGCTTGGCATAGAGATGGCCGACGGTTTCCCAAGCTTCCAGTTCTTGATAAATGGCGATTGCTTCGTTCCAGAGCCCGCCCTGCTCGAGGCATTGCGCGGCTTGAGCGCGCTGCCCTAGCCGTTCGCGATAAACGGCCGCCGCCGCGCGATACTGGCCCCCTTGCCGCAGTGCCGCCGCGGCCGATGAAAAATCGCCCAGCAGATCGGCGAAGATGTAGGCCGCGCGGCCGAATCGCCCCAGGTGCAATTCGCGGTTCGCCAACTCGCGATACTGCTGCTCCAATCGGCGGCGCATTTCTTGCGTGAGGCGCCAGGCATCGGCGGGCCCGCTACCAAGCGTGGCTCCATATTCGATCTGGCGCTGCGACAACCGCGTGCTCGGAGGTACGCTCCCTCGATGCGGAACGTTCGTCAGCGGCAGCGCAAACCGCAGACCCTCGTCGGGAGCGTTCTTTAGTAACTGCAAGAGCCGGAGGATTTCCCGATTCCGCGCCGCGAACAAATCGCGCCGCTGTCCAGCAAGTGTGCGGTTGGCCCAGTCCTCAAGATCATCGATCCAGGTGCGCGCCGTGCCCGTGTGTGGCGCCATTTTCGTCAAAAACGCGATCATGTGAGCCAGCGCGGACTTGAGCGACTGACCCGCTCGCGGTAACAGTTGAGTCGATGGTTCCTCGGAGCTGGGCGGCAAGTTGTTTATCTCGGCGGCATCCCGGCCGATGTCGTGGCGCGACTCTTCGAGCACCTGATCCGCGTCGAGCGGTGTTTCGGGCGTCACGGAGATGAGCCGCTCTGCGAACGCGATGCCGGGCCGCGCGGCGTTCCACGATGCCGAGCGCGGCGGTGCGGCGGCCAGAAGATCGTGGACGCCCAGGGCCTGGCGCGCATCGCAGGCCACGAGCCCGATCGCGGGGTGAAAGATGAGCTCCGCGTCGCCGCCGGAGATCAGTTCGGCTAACTCCAAGTCGCCGATCGGCGGATCGAGCGTGGCATCAACCGGCAACCACAATCGCTTCGACTGACGCCCATACGGAAGCCAGCGCGACGGAACCTGGCGTGGCCGCTGTCCTTCATTTGGCACAACGAGCAGACCACTTGACGCCCGATCATCAACCGCCGAAGGCAGGACGTACAACCGCACCTTATCGGTGTTGATGCCTGACGATACCAGTTGGACGAGCCATTGCGCGGTGCCGCCACCAGGGATGAGCCAGGCGCCCGCAGGCCGAATCGGCTTGCCAGCCCGACGCAGGCGTAGTTGCTCAATCAACATGGCAGCCTGCCGAGAAAAGGTAGCAAGAAGGCCCGCACAAACACGTCGGCGTAGTAGTCGGGCGACCTGGTGAGATAGTACTCCGAGCCCCACATCGTATTGTCTGAAAGCCAGCCGGCGAGCTCTCCGCTCGACAGCGCGATCGACGCTTCCGGCAAGCGGCCATCGGAGCTGCGAAAGTGCAGCAACCCCCGCGAGTCAATCCAGGCTGTGCTGCCGTCGCTCCAGGCGGCCTTGCGCAGTCGATAACCGACGCGGCGCGGAAGCTCGTAGTCTTCAAACGAAAGCTGGCCGGACGACGGAGGGGCATCGCAAGGACGCAAGCGCAGCGTCAATCCCTCCACGACAAATTTCGACCACGTGCCACGCGCCGTTGCCAAGGCGAGCGAACCGTCGCTCGTCGCGGCAATCCGGTGAAAGCGATGACGCATGTCGCGCGGCTGAATCAGCTTGCCAATCGCGAAATTGTCGGCATGCAATGGCGCAGACGATGAATGAACACAGCGCGTCTCGTCCACTGAAATGCAATGATAGCGGCCTGGGTTTGTCGGTGTGCTGTGTCGCGTATGCTCGCGGACTACGACGTAGGAACCGTCACGGCTGATATTGTGAAATGTCAACGGCAAAAGCGGCACTTTATCAATCGAGCATAGCGACTCCGTGGCCGTGAAATACAAGCAACCGGAAAACAAGGCGACCGGACCACGTTGATTTTCCGCATCGAAGAGCGTGACGACCGGTTGCTCGCGCATTCCAAGAAGAGGTACCGGCTCGAGGACGAGCTTGGTGCCATCGTACGCCAGGGCCTTGAAGACTCCACCACCCCACTCGTCGACACGGATGAACCGCCCTTGCAAAGGGTGCATATCAGGCGTCATCGTCAGCCGACCAACGAAGTCGCAGTTCAAATTGAACGCCTCGACCACGGCATCGAAGAAGACGAAGATCGTCCCTTGATACTCCGTAACCGAGCGCGGAACCGACCCCGTGGTCGGCAGCCGGCGAGCCAGACACGTTTGTTCGCGCGTGTCGATCGTCAACAGATGCAAGCCTGAGCTGCCGCGCGTGCCGATCACTGCCAGCGCGCGGTGCTGTTCGTCGGTTCGGGCGGTCGCCCAGTGCAATATGCCTGGCGGCAGCTCGTCGGTCAGTTGCAAGCCGCCGACGCCGGCGCGATCCCACTGCAGCAATCGCCGGTCGTGGGTGATGGCTAATGCCCCCGCCGATCGCATCTGCCAACGGCCATTCCGATTGGAGCTCATCGACAGTCGCAGCGGCAAGCGTTTCTGCCGCAACAGCGCTGGCTCACCATGCATGGCGCGTGCGTCGATGAGCGAATCGGTGACTCCGTCCGTCACAATCTCGTCGAGCGAGAACTGCGCCTCGCGAACCGGCTGCCGTGCGTGGCGCGTAACCTGCAACAGCCGAAACGCTCCCGACCGATCGACCGTCGCGATGTGCAGATTCGCCAGTTCGAGGCGCGCCAGCGCGCGATCGAAGACAGGATCTGCGAGTGTGTCGTGGCTGGTGATTAGAATTGTGTCGACAACGGTCCCCTCTCCTGCCGTCGCCGTGGCGAGGCCCTCGAGCGCATCGCCGGGGTGGATTGTGGTGCCAAGCTCGCCGAGTTGTGCAATGAGGCCGCTGCGCGTCGCCAGGTCGACCGGACGACAATCGCGGTCATCGGCACGGAGCACTTCGGCGGCCAGATCTCCCTCGGTGGTCGCCGCCAGGGCTAGCGCCACCGAAGTGGCAAATACGCGCGGCACGCCCCACATCCGTAATCCCGAGTCGAGCAACACGCGTCGCAACCGCGGCGGATGTTTGGGAGGGGCCTCACGCTGCAAATAGAGCGCCTCGTTCATGGCCACACGAACCGAAAGCGTCAAATCGTCATGCGCCAATTCGCTGAGCAGCAACTTGTCGAGCGGCCCACGATTCGAAACATCGGAAACACCTCCCAGCGGCAAGTCTTCCTGTTGGCTAATCGGTCGCGGGAGAAAGACGGCCGCCATGAGCTGCCGGGCCAAGCGCGCCATCCCGACGAGCTCGTTGCCGTTGGATAAATCGGCGAGCAGCGAGCGAATCTGCCGCGCCGGAAGCTCGACCGGCGCGGCGAGCGGTAGTGCGTCGAGCCCTGTCGAGCATCGCAACGCGAGTTTTTCGGCGTCAATTTTGAGGAGCCCAACGTGCAACCAGTTGTAGCCTCGCAATAACTGCAAGAACGCCGCGGAGCTGTCGTCGGCCGAATCGTCGACCGGCGGCTCATGCAGATGCCCACCGCGTTCGAGCAAGGCGAGCACGCTGACCGCAGTAGCGGATGAATGGTTGCGCCCCGCACCCTCGGCCATCGACGCCAGTAGCTCGGCCTTCGCCTTGGGAGAACTTCGCAACTCGTCTGGTAATTGGTGGACTTTGTCCAGGCCAGCAAAGAGCGCTTTCCATTGTTCCGCGAAGCGGGTCGTCGTGCCGGCCGACAAGTGATGTCGGAGTGTTGCACGGCCAAGCGCCAGATGCAATTGCTCGAGGGCCTCGGCCTTGAGCTCACTCCAGTTGTCGCGCGTGGCCGCGGTCAGCAACAAAATGGCGCTCAGCGGGGGAAGCGGCCGCTCGCCCAAAGCGCGCAAGATGCCGGCCAATTCCTGGCAGAACAAAATGGTTTTGCCGTTGTGCCAAGTAAAGGCCTCGCCGCGCTCATCGAGCTTCCAAAAGGCGCGAGCATGGGGAGCCAGATACGCGATCGCACGCGAAGTTTCAGCGGGGGGCATGCAGCGCCTCCGCGGTGAGTCGTACCGCTGACCGCGTGGCCTTCACAAAACTATCGCCGGGCACGAGCTCCCAAGCGCCCTCTTCAGTCAGAAACAGGGCGAGATCCGCCAGTGCCGCGCCCTTGGCAGTTGCGTGCGTGTCGTCCAGTCCAAGCACGCGTCGTAATCTTGACCCCGAGATGGCTGGCGACCAGAGCCAACCGGCCGGGACAGCCACTTCGTCCAACACGATGTAGCGAGTTCCTGCCAACGGAGGCAGCGGAGTGCCCCGCACGATCACTCGGCCCAAGGCATCGGCCGCGAACGACCAGCAATTGAGACGCACCTGCGGAGCCACGGTGACATAATTCAACCAATCGCGAAGGGTTGTTAACAGCAGCGCAGGCTCGACGACTTCGTCGCTACGAACCAACCGCACGGCGGTTGGTCGCGGTAACTCGCCGGGCCAGATCGAGGGTGGCCACGCGCAGCGCAACCAGTCCGCCAACGATTGCCAAGCGCCCTCGGGCAACCGATCGCTGGGGACGCAGCCCCCGACAGGAATCAGCTCGCCGCCGGGCAACAGGTGGAAGCGTGCCGCCGAAGGGAGCGCGCGCAAACGTAGGTCGATTGCCTCGAAATTGTCGCCACGAAGCCAGAGGTACGCATCGCAGTCGCACAACTCGATGCCTGCCACCAGACGCAATCGGCTCAAAGAGCGGGCTTCCGGTCGATGCAAGCGAGCAGCCCACAGCGCGCTCATGCGGCTTCTCCAGCCAGCGACCAGAGCTTGTCGACGCGCTCCGCCAAGCAGCGGCGCTGCTGTTCGCCCGCGATCCATTGGCAGCGCGCCGCCAGAATGCCAAGCTGATCGCGCAGCACGGCCCGCTGGGCAGCGGTGGTCTCCGCATCTTCGAGGCGCGCCGCGAGTCGCTCCAGATCGCGCGCTAATTCTTCGGCGTCTGGGGGGCCTGTTGCCCCGGCGCGAGGATGTGGATTGGAGTCGAGGTCTTGATCCCGCTTCTCGATCGCCGCTTGCACCAGCGACGCGAGGATCTCCTGCTGTTCTTCGCGATCCCAAATGTAGCGCAGCACCCACAGATCGCTGACTGCGGCGCGCATTCGCCCGCAAACCAGCGCGCTAGCGGCGACGAGACGTTGCAATTTGACAGCCCGGCGATCGGACACAGGAATCCCCGCCTGCCGCAAGCGTTCGACCAGCTCGAGATAAGCCACTCGGACTGGCTCGAGATCGACCTTGCCGGCTCGCCCCTGCAGACGGCGAATCGATTCGACATCGATCCTGGCACCGCGCTCCACCAGTCCGTTGTCGAGCAGCCATCCGGCGGCGAGCACTTCGCCGAGCCGCTCGGGGGCCACGTTGTCGCAGTGTACCCGTAGCAAGAAACGGTCAAACAGCGCGTGCAACGAGTCGTCCTCGGGCAATCGATTGCTGGCGCCTACCACCATCAGCGTCGGCAAGAGGCGAGTTTCGCGGCCGCGCCGGAAGACGCGCTCATTGAGCACCATCAGCAGGCTGTTGAGAATCGCGCTGTTGGCATTCCACAATTCGTCGAGAAAGACAAAGGCCGCCTCGGGCAGCATCCCTTCGGTGTTGGTGACCAGCTCTCCCTCGCGCAGCTTACGGATATCAAACGGCCCGAAGAGCTCGTTGGGCTCGGTGAAACGCGTCAACAAGTAGTCGAAGACCTGGCCTTCGATGCGCCGCGATAATTCCTGAACGAGCGCGCTCTTGGCCGTCCCCGGCGGTCCGAGAATAAACAGATTCTCGCCTGCCACGAGCGAAACACCCAACAGGTCGATCACTTCGTCCTTGCCGACGAAGGCCGCCTTCATGGGCGCGAGAATTTCGTCGTGCAACCGCCGGCCGAGTTGCGCAAACTCGTCGATAGAATGTTCGGTCACGGAATTTGCCCCGCGGAAGTTGTCAGCGCCTGCGCCAGGCTGGGCGCAAGTTGGGAGTGCATCCCTAGCGCCCATTGTACTGCCGTGGCGACGCGCGAGTCGACCAAGCGAGTCTGATCGCCGGTGGCAATGACCCGGTCGGCATAGATCGTCAGCAAACAACGATCGTCGACGATTCCCTCGAGCGACGCCGGCGACGTATCGGGCATGCCGACCGACGACAGTGGCCATTGTCGCCCCACCGTGGCAAGCTCAGCGAGCAGTGGATCGTCGGCGTTTGCACGGCGTACCAGTCGAGCGACGTCGGGCAGGTAGCGCAGCGACAGATCGATACTGTAGTGCGTGGCCGGGAGCAGTGCGAACGACGCATTCGTCGATAAAGCCCCGCGCACTTGCTCGGCGTCGGCCGTGCGGTCGACAAGCAGTTGGCAGGCCCGATAAATCACGGTGGCTCCCCACAACGCTGCGGGGGGCGAAAATGGCGGAACTGAATCGGGGAGGTTCCCACGCTGCTCGCGCTCGTGCTCCGCCAACGCGACCTCTGCGCGAGCGATTTCTTCGCTAGCCAGGGGCGCGGCCAGTGGCACGCTCACGCGTCCCGTGTCCCAAAGCTCCATTAAAAATGTGGCGAGTGTCATAGTGAGAGGCCGTGCATTCTTTATCCGATACACTGCGCCCCGAGGCAAGCGATTCGCTCCGTCTCGGGTAAATCAATTGCGAAGTTTCGGACGGCCGCGTGCTCGCCTCCGCAGGACACAGAGCCTGATTGATGGCGGAAGGTTCGCCCGATGTAGCCGGCCAGGCCACGATATCAACCTGGGCGCGCAAATCGTCTTCGTCAACGCAGGCTACCTGATACGCGCCCGGCATCCGGCCAGTTCGCTTGCGTGGCACATCACGGAGTCTTGGGCAATTGCGGAGGCGTCGGCGCTTTCTCGATCGATTGCCGCCAACTGCCCCCATGACTGAATTGGCGCCAACCCCACGACAGCCATCTCAAGAGAGCCGCGGTGAGCCAGAGGGCCCACCCCAGCATGGCATATCGATAGAACCACACGGAAATGGAAACAACGTAAGGCTCCGGCAGGCTTAACCCGCTGCGCGGCTCAAACCACTGCAGCCGTGTCCGCGCAGAGTTGTTGCCAATGATGAACATTTCTGGCTCGCCGAGCAAACCCTTGCTCGCCACGGCAACCAGGATGCCAATCGCTACTGCCGTCAACAACACCAGCCCCGCTTGCAGCAGGTTGAAGCCCGCTGCGGGCAAGAGATCGGGGTTCCGCCGGCCGCGCCAGGCCAATAGAAACAGCCAACCGACCACGATGATGGCCGCGGCCACGTTCACTTGCGTGAGGCCGATCGCCAGCAGCACCCATTCGATGCGGCGCAGCGGTGAAAGCGCCACGCTCCCCAGAGCGAGTGCGGCCAGCAGGGCTACGGCCAGCACCACCCAGAAGCGCACTGCCGGGCCCCGTTGCGGGCCTGCGGCCCACAGCACCCAGCGACTCTCCGGCACATTCATCACGGTGTTGATATTGGCCGCATTGACCGGCAGCACAATCTGATCCGCCTGCGCGATGGTGTCCAGCGTGGCGGCGGTCCGCCAGGCGGCCTCCACAACTTGTTTGCCAAAGTGTGCGGATACCAGTAGTTTCTTACCCTCGCGTCGCACTGGCAGTTCGCGGCCATCGAGCGTGAGTGATGTGATTTCGGCTGCAGGATTCAAAGTAATCGCGAAGTCGCTCCCCAAGCTGCATTCCAGTTCGAGCCGGAGCTTGTTGTTGCGCTGCCGGTCACCGAGCGAGATTTCATGCTGCACGCTTTGCACCGTGATGGTGTCGCCACTGACCGCCTGTGGCTGTTTGAACGACAGCGTCACCTCTTCCCCCGGCCAAGGCTGCCAGGTAGGAATCAAAAGCTGTTGCTGTGAATCGAACACGGGGGCCAGGCCGGCCAACGATACATCCCAAACCGGCGAGGCAATCAGTTGCCAGCGCTCGACCCATTGCTCGTTGTTTTGCGCGCTGAGCTTGATGGTCGGCGTGCCTGCCAGCTCGCTGTCCCACTCGAAACTGGTTTCACCCGCCGCAAGCCGCACTTCGATCTGACCGCTCTGCTCGACCAGGTTCGACGTCAACACGCTTTCGCCGGGCAGTAGCGGCAACTTGAGCGAGATTGCTTTGCCGGGCGACGACAGCCGTGTGACCGTGTTGTGCACGCGCCAGACGAGTCCCACTTCGAGCTGCCGTTGAACTGCCACGATGGCGTGAAAGTCTTTCCGATCGTAGGCTGCCTGGCTCTCGGCGGCCTGCTGCTTTTTTGCGAGGAAGATCTGTTGCTCAGGAACACCATTGACCCCCACCCCCGTCACGTTCCAATCGGGCGCGTCGATTGTCACGTGGCGGGGCTTGAGCAGGAACGTCCATTGCCACTCGCTGCTTTCAGCCAGCATCCCTTCGACGACAACCTTGTGGACTCCTGCCGGTACGATCGCCCACAGGTATCCATTGCGGCGACAAATGGCAACTTCGCGCGCTTCGCCATCCATTTTCACCGACAAGGGAGACCAAGTCGGCAATTGGCCTGGCAACGGAACCGCTACTTCGAGTGCCGTGTGAATTTCGGATTCGAGCGTGATCCGTTTGTCGCGAAGCTGCAGCTTTGTCGTGGCAATCTCGGCAGCGTGGGGATAGGCGTCTGAAGTCTCCAGCAGACGTTCGCGCAGCGTATTGAGCATCTGCAGATCGGGAATCGGCCCCGCCTGCGGTTCTGCACCTCGGGCGAGGCACCTACCAGGGATGAGCATTACTGCCAGCAGGAGACCCGCAGCAGCAGCGGCGACGGCGGTGCGCTTCGAAAACAGGCCGAACAGTTTGCGCAGCGCAAAGCCATCGTCCCGCGATCCCCGCAACAAGGTCGCGACCAGCAGCAGCAACAAAACCACCCGCACCACCGTGAGCACCCGATGCCAGAACAGCGAGATCAAGATGGGCCGGATCTGCTGGTCGGCCGCCACGGGGCCATTCCACTGGCAGGAAACCTGGTTCCAGGTCCAGCCTGGTTCCGCCGGCCCGGTTTGAATCTTTGAGGTTGCCTGGTATTTCAGATTCTCTTTGACTTCGGCGAATTGCTTGCGTCCGCTCATGGGCGCGGAAGCAGAGCTTTCCATAACGGTACCGAACTGAGACAGATTGTTTCGCAGATCGGCTTCGACGGTCGGGAACACAAATCGTTGGCTGTACGGCGTGCCAGGTCGTTCCAGTTGTGGGTAGATCGCCGTTTGCACCTGTTGCGCCAGAAAAGGGATCAGGCAGAGCGCCAACAGCAGGAGAGCCGCGTATTTCCACGCCGTGACGAACTGTCGAGCGAGGCCCGTGGGCATAACACGCAACAGCGCCAGCGGCAACAACAGGAACAGCCAGGTGTAGCGCGGAGCTGCCGGTTCGTGGTAGGCCAAGCCGAGCGCCAGCAGTGCCAACAACCCTGCCCACATGCCCCATAGCCGCAACAAGGCCATCGAAAAGATCAGCAGCACAAACAAGTCGAGCAACGTCCAGGCCGTCAACCAATCTCCCTCGACCTGATCGGCGCCGAGCACGGCGAACACACGCCAACCCGGCGGCAGAATCAGGGTTAGTTTCAGCGAATCGGCGGCGGTGTTCCAGCCGGTTGCCGCGAGCTCTCGCGCTTGCGCCGTGCGGCCGATCGCTTCCATCTGCAAGTTGCGGTTGCGAATTTCGACGCCGTGGGCGCCGGTCTTCGGGTTGGCGGTAACGAGTTGACCGTCGCCATCGATGCGCACCGCCCCCAGCTCAGTTCCCGCGGCGACGTCCAATCGCCAGATCTGCTGCATTTGGCCGTTGAGCGAGTCACGATAGGTAAAGGCGCGACCATCGTCGTCGAGCCAAAACCGTCGTTCGATGCTCAATCCCGGTGGATGCAGCGATCCCATGCCGCGCAACTTTTCGACGAGCTTGAATGTGGTGTTGGTCCGCCACTCGTAGACCGGCAGTTCGCGCCACTCCGCCGGAAACGTAGTTTGTGTCACGTCGACCGCCTGGACGCCCGCCAGTTCGGCAGACCGGAGCAATGGCTGCGCTCGCCAGCCGATCAACTCCGTTTCGGTAATCGGCTCGGCGTCCTGCGGATAGCGAAACTCCTTCAGATCGGTCGTGCGAAAGGCATCGATCGCGATCGTCCAATTGCCCGCGCGGACCTGGGCCTTGACGCGTCCCTCCTGATCGACCGCGACCGGGATTGGGCTGTCGACGAAGGAAAGCCGCCAGCCCTCGGGCAGAATCCAACCAAGCGATTCTTCGCGACTCTTGCCGGAGACGGCCAGTTCGATGCGCGTTCGCAGCCAGATCGGCACGCCATCTTCGATCACGCGGTACACGCGCGGCGCGAGAAAGTCCTTCTCGGCAGCCTCGGCGCGCTGTCGCTTCAGCCAGACGTCGCCGCTAGCGTCCCAGTTCGGCAGCTCAATTGCGTTCCCTTCGACGACCAGCGACAAGATGCCCACTTCTGGCGGCAGCGCGATGCGCTGCGGCATCTCGTTCCATTGGAATTCGCCGGCGAGTTGCCGCTGCCCGGCCGTCAGGCGCACGTAAGGTTTCCCCTCGCGCTCGAGCACCGCAACTGGCTGGCCATCCGCGAGCACATTCAGGGGCCACGACTCGGCGCTCCCCGGCAAAGGGACCCAGGTCTCCGCGAAGACGTTGACCGTGATTGTCCAAACGGCCTTCCCCTGCTCAACGTTGAGCGACATGCGCGATGGCCAAAAGCAGATCCGTTGCTCCGCGGTATTAAACAGTGTCGGGCAAGCGCGTTGTTTGTCGGGCCAGGTGACCCAGGACTTCCAAGGCTTAAGCGCGTCGGGAATTTCCAACTCGTCGGCCCGGGCCATGCCCGTCGCCGACAGCGCCGCGCACCACAGCACGCAGCGGCTCAAACTTCGCGTCAATCGCTTCATGGTCAGCTTCTCCCTGCTGCCATCCGAGCATAGTTCACCCACTAAGGGCTGTCGACATTTCCGGATTCGCTAGGATGATGGTCTTGGAATTCTGACTTTGTCCCTGAACGAGAACTCGGCTTCGTTGTGAACGCCGCAAGCGCTGCCCAATGCTTGCGCAGCGCCCCTACCTTCGCAGGCGATCCAGCGCTTGAGCCGAGCGTCGGCAGTCTGGTATCGTTCCTTTGTTCACTCCACTCCTAAATTGTCTTCCGCGGCCCCTTCTTGCAGGATCCAACCCTTGCGAATTGCCTACCTCGACTGTCTCAGCGGCATCAGCGGCGACATGACCCTCGGCGCATTGATCGACGCCGGCGCGGACCTGGCCACGATTCAATCGCTGATCGACTCGTTGGGGCTGCCAAGCTGCCGGCTGGTGGCGTTGCCCGTCAAGAAGCATGGCTTCCGCGCCATGCAAATCACCGTCGAGCATGAGCCCGAGCACAAGCATCGCCATCTGCATCACATCACCAAGATGATCGAGGGGAGCCGCCTCAGTGCCCGGCAGCAGGACCTGGCCAAACGCATCTTCGGTCGTCTGGCCGAAGCCGAGGCCAAAGTACATGGCAGCACGATCGAGAAAGTTCACTTTCACGAAGTCGGCGCGGTCGATTCAATCGCCGACGTGGTCGGCGCGGCCATCGGCTTCGATCTCTTGGGCATCGAGCGGGTTGTCTGCTCGCCGGTACCGACAGGTCACGGCTTCATCACCATCGCACATGGCCGTGTGAGCGTGCCGGCGCCGGCCACGGCCGAACTGTTGCGCGGCGTTCCATTGGCTCCATCGAATGTTGAATTCGAGTTGACCACGCCGACCGGCGCGGCAATCGCCACCGCTTTGGCCGAGAGCTTCGGCCCCCTGCCGGCCATGAAGATCAGCAGCATCGGGTACGGCGCTGGGCAAAAGGAGCTGGCCGAACAGCCGAACATGCTGCGTCTCTTGGTGGGCGAAGCGGTGGCGGCCTCGGGCAACTCGCCCGAAACCAGCGATACCATCTGGGTGCTCGAAACCAATCTCGACAATATCTCTGGCGAGGTAGTCGGCTATACGACATCGCAACTCTTCGCGGCCGGCGCGCTCGATGTTTATACGACCGCCATCGGCATGAAAAAGAACCGGCCAGGCGTTAAGCTCACAGTACTTTGCGGCCGGGTCGAATTGGAAAAGATCGAGTCGATTCTGTTTCGCGAGACGACCACGTTGGGCGTGCGCCGCTGGGAAGCGCAGCGCCACAAGCTCGAGCGGTCCGCACATGCGGTCGACACGTCGTTCGGCAAGATCGCCGGCAAACTGCGGCGCTTGCCTGGCCAACCACCGCTTTTCGCGCCCGAGTACGACGACTGCGCTCGCGCGGCCGCCGAACATGGCGTTCCCTTGCAAGCGGTGCTCGACGCGGCAAACAAGGCGTTTGACGCGGCGGGAGTGAAGTGATGCACCCACCTGTCATTCGTTCACCTGGACAAGGGCCCGTCATCAGTGTGGTTGGCGACATTTATCGGTTTCTCGCCGTCGGCGAGGAGACCAGCGGCGCTTACGCTCTTTGGGAAGCCAATGTGCTCCCCGGTGGCGGTCCTCCTCCGCACACGCACAGCCGCGAGGAAGAGTCATTCTACGTTCTTGAGGGCGAGGTCACCTTTTATGTTGGCGCTGAGCGAATCGTCGCCACGCCAGGCACGTTCATCAACATGCCGATCGGTCAGCAGCACGCCTTTCGCAACGAGAGCGGTAAACCCGCGCGAATGCTGATCTCGGTGGCGCCTGCTGGGCTGGAGAAAATGTTCTTTGAAGTCGGCAAACCAGTCGAACCGGGCGCGACAACCGTTGCCCCACCGACCCCCGAAGAGATTGCCAAACTGCTTGAGGTCGCGCCGCGCTATGGTGTCGAGATCAAGCTACCGCATGGCTAGCGGAACGAGATTCGACGATCGAAACAAAACACCACGTCGCACGAGCTAGCGCGCGGGATAAATCCCGCGGCTAACAATGTGTGGTTCACTTTGCGTCAGTTTGCCGCCGCCAGCTTCTCGATTGCTGCACGAATCCCCGGCAGCCCATTCACCGGCGCCTGACATGCAAAGTCTTCGCACACGTACAGCGTCGGCGCGGCGGCGGTGATGTCCTTCCCCTCGAAGATCGCCGCTAGCGCCGGCGACTGCGTACTGCTCGCTGCCGGCCGACTTGCCAGCACGCGATTCGGCAGAAAATGATGCCACACGTGCGACATGGCCGCCGCCCGCTCGGAGTCGCTGCCGCCGACAAACACCAGCTCGGGCGTCGGGCCGGCCAGCTCGTCCCACGCCAAGATCATCTGTCCGCTCGCGGTCGGAGCACGTCGCAAAATGCGGGCGAAGCACTCCATCGTGCGGCGGGCCGCATCGAGCCAGTCGCCGCGACCACAGAGCTTGCCCAAGCGAACGAGCGCCGTGGCTGCCAGCGCATTGCCGCTGGGGACCGATGAATCCTGAGCGTCCTTGGTTCGCGCGATCAGCGTTTCGTGATCGTCGGCCGTGTAGAAAAATCCGCCCGCCTCGACATCGGAAAACTTTTCCAGCATGGTCTCGACGAGTGACACCGCTTCGTCGATCCAACGTTCGTCGAACGTCGCTTCGTACACGCTGACCAGCGACGCGGCCAGCGCGGCGTAGTCGTCGAGATAAGCATCGAACCGGGCCTGCCCTTCGCGCCAAGAGTGCAGCAGCCGGCCATCCGGGCCACGCATCTGGGTGACGACAAAGTCGGCCGCGTGTCGGGCGGCTTCGCTATAGCGCGGCTCCCCCAAGGTTGCGCCTGCCTGGGCAAACGCCTCGATCGCCAACGCGTTCCAGCCGACGAGCACTTTGTCGTCGAGCCCTGGGGCCACGCGTTTCACGCGGGCGGCCAACAGCAGCTTGCGCGATTCGTCGAGCTCGGCTGCCAACTCGCCCGGCTCGCGCCCCAGCAGCTTGGCGCTATTGTCGAATGAACGCGTGCGATTGAGGATGTTGTGTCCTTCGAAGTTGCCGGCCGCCGAGACGTCGTAGAAGCTGGCAAACGCCTTGGCCTTGGCAGGGCCGAGCACCGCTTCGACTTCGGCCGGCGTCCAGACGTAAAACTTCCCCTCCTCACCTTCGCTGTCGGCATCTTGCGTGCTGTAGAAGCCGCCTGCCTTGTCGGTCATCTCGCGTAATAGATAGTCGAGCGTCTCGCGAACCACCACGGCGTAGTCTTCGCGGCCGGTCGCTTGAAACGCTTCGAGATACGCGGGCGCTAACAGCGCATTGTCGTAGAGCATCTTCTCGAAGTGCGGAACCAGCCAGCGCTCGTCGACCGAATAGCGATGAAAGCCGCCGCCCAGATGATCGTAGATGCCACCGGCGGCCATCTTGTCGAGCGTGTGGGTCACTACACCCAGGAGCTTCGCGCGGCGCTCGTCACCGGCCGGCAACCGTCGCCACGCCCGCAGGAGCACCCGCAGATCCATCGGATGCGGGAACTTGGGGGCCTGACCGAAGCCGCCGTGCACGGGATCGAAGTTGCGCTCGAGCTCATCGGCCGCGCGCGACACCAGATCGTCGGGCACGCTACCGGCCGCGCCGCTCGCACGGCCGATCTCGCGCAATTGCTCGGTCATTTGGCCGGCTTGCTCGATGATTTCCTTGCGGCGCGTGCGCCAGGCGTCGGCCACGGCCACGAGCACACGGTCGAAGCCGGGCATCCCGTGCTTGCTCGTCGGAGGCCAGTAGGTGCCGCCGAAAAACGGTTGCAAGTCGGGGGTCAGAAACATCGACATTGGCCAGCCACCACGACCGGTCATCATTTGCACGGCGTTCATGTAGATCTGATCGAGATCGGGCCGCTCCTCGCGATCGACCTTGATCGGCACGAACGACTCGTTGATCTGCTTAGCGATCTCGGCGTTCTCAAAGCTCTCGTGCTCCATCACGTGGCACCAGTGACAGGCCGAATAGCCGATCGACAGAAAGATCGGCTTCTCCTCACGCTTCGCCCGCTCGAGCGCCTCCTTGCCCCACGGATACCAATCAACCGGGTTGTTGGCGTGCTGCAACAGGTAGGGGCTGGTCTCTTTGGCGAGATGATTGGGCATCGTGCACCGCTGTAGTTAGCTGCTAGAAGCGATCGCGGCGCACGCGCGTCAATCGCGGAGCGACCGCGCGGCGTGCACCACTACTTGAACGTCTGTTCGGCCCCAGGAAACTTGCCGGCGCGCACGTCGTCGCAGTACTGCCCGACGGCCGTCGTGATTGTGCTCTTGAGGTCGGCGTACGCCTTGACGAACCGCGGCACATAACCGCTGGTGATTCCCAGCAGGTCGTTGATCACCAGCACCTGGCCGTCGGTGCCGGCCCCCGCGCCGATGCCGATCGTGGGGATGCCGACCGACGCCGAGATCCGCGCCGCCAGCTCGGCCGGGATGCACTCGAGCACCATCGCGAAGGCGCCAGCCTCTTCGGCGGCGCGGGCGTCGGCCATCAATTGCGCCTCATTGCGTTGCACCTTGTATCCGCCCAGCACGTTTACGCTCTGCGGCCGCAGTCCGCAGTGGGCCATCACGGGGATGCCGGCGGTGACCAGGGCTTTGATCACGTCGGCCTGATCGGCGCCCCCTTCGAGTTTCACGGCGTGGCACCGCGTTTCTTTCAGGATGCGTCCTGCGCTTTCGACCGCCTTGTACGGCCCCAGGTGGTTGCTCGGGAAGGGCATATCGACCACGACCAGCGCGTGCCGCACGGCCCGACCAACCATCTCGGCGTGGTAGATCATCTCGTCGAGCGAGACGGGCAATGTGCTCGAATGCCCTTGCACGGCCATCGCCAGGCTGTCGCCAACCAGAATCGCGTCGACCCCGGCAGCGTCAACCAGCAAGGCGGTCGGATAGTCGTAGGCCGTGACGACGCAGATCTTGTGCCCCGCCTGCTTGAAGCCGTGGAACTGGGGGACCGTAATCTGCGCGGTGGTTGGCTGGTTCTGGCCGGTCATTTTTTTCGCCGTGTGCGAGGGCAATCCTGCCCAAAGAGGGCGGAATCTGACCCTTGCGCATTGTGACGGTCGCGCCTCAGACTGGCAACCGCTGGCCGGCCACACTTGGGGGCGGCCTCGCGGCGCGAATCGCTGGTTTGTCGACCTGGGACGAAGTATCTTTGAACGTGACCGTGCGACCGACCTGGTCGCTGGTTGCTGGACATTGGCCGCGAAGCGCCGGCCGCGAGTCGCCCGATTCGTTTGCTTTAGCCTCAGGGGAGTTGCCCGATGAATCGTTGCCTGAACACTTTCTGCCGGCCCGTTACCATCGCGACGGCGCTGGCCCTGGTAGTGCTCGCGAGTCGCCTGGCCACGGCCGCCGACGGCAACTTCATCTTCAATCACCTCGAAGGGGAAGTCGTCGCGATCGAGCCGGGCAAAATCACCTGGACCGATAAGTCGAACGTTCCTCATATCGCATTCGTCACCAAAGAGACCAAGGTACAGGTGACCGGCGAGATCGAAGCTTCGGCCATCGCGCCGGGCGCGTACGTGCGCTTCACGATTCCAGTCACTCCCAAACGCTTGCAGCCGATCAAAGGGGCGAAGGTCGAAGAGCTCACCCTGTTCTCCCCCGGCGATGGCTACCAGTTGGGCTTGCTGCCCGACAACGTCGAGGATCCGCAGGCCAAAAGCGTCTCCTGCCTGGTGGCCGGTCAGGTAAAGCAGCTCAAGAAGGGACTGCTCACTCTGGTGATCAATGGCAAGCAGTTCAAGGTCACGCTGGCTGACGAGGCGAAGGTCAAAGTCGACGTCTCCGATTACTCGATCGCCCGCAAGGGAGACAACATCGTGCTGACGGGCACGGGGGCCAACCAGCGCGAGATTGAGTGCAAGGGGGTCGAGATCAACCTGGCCGGCACCGTGGCGGGGGACGCCGTCAATAAGCCGGCGGCCGATACGAAGAAGCCGAAGCGCGGCGCGAAGCCAACGGCTACCAAGCCCGCGACCACGAAGCCAGCCGCTAAGCCGACCAAGCCCGATGCCGAAGCCGCAGACGCCGCGCCAGCCGACGGCTGAGTGACGGTCTTGCAATGTTCGACCGACTTCGAACCGGCAGCAAGACCGTTTGCGACTGATCCGCTTATATCCTGCGAACGTCCTCCTGCGTCGTGGGGGCTCCCCAATAAAGTGTTCCGGGATTTTGCGTCCTAACCGTCCTAAGCCCGAAAAAACAGCACCTAAAGCCTTGCCAGGTCAGCACTTGACCTTAGGACGCAAAACCCAAAAAGCTTGCGTCCTAAACCGTCCTAACAGGGCCGTTTTGCGTCCTAAATCTGAACCACGAGGACTGGACCAGGAAGTTCTGGACCACGGATGACACGGACTGCACGGATAATTGAAACGAGTTTCGGCTCATCCGTGTGATCCGTGAAATCCGTGGTCAACGTGATCTTGGTTTTTGATTCGCGCGGCGCCAGGACGGCAAACAATCTCCGTCGTGTCGTGGTGTCGCTGTCGTGGTATCGTTGTGGTGATTCTCGATGCGGCGCATGTTCTGACGGCGCGCCAAACGGCCATGCCATCCACAGAAGAACGCCGAAGGACACAGAAGTTTGATCGGTGATGCCGTCGGGCGTGGCCGCGATCGTTCTGTGATCTTCTGCGCCTACTGCGGATGTATTCTGTAATTGTCGGCGCGCACGGCGAGCGGGCTCGCGCCAAGCCGACCCCTGGAACGCATTCGCGCATGGGTCCTTGGTGGCAAGTACTTGATTGCAGTCTCGGCGCGCACCGTATGCGCACGCCGGAACACATCGCGTCCCCGTTCGTGCCGACGGTGTCAGGAACCACCTTCGACGACGTGCAAGGCTCTGGATCGTCGCAAGCTCGGCGGTTCCAGACACCGACGCCGGAACGACTCGCGTGCCCGGCGCGCATCGCTGGTTTTCGCCGCGCAGCGGCCGACAGAACTTAGCCGTGGGTGAAACCCACGGAACCGGTTCCCCCGACGCGCCGTTGAGCCGCGCAGCGGCGACATAGGCCCTGCCGTGTGACTACGAATCCACGACGATCCTCCAATTCGCTGTCGCCGCTGCGCGGCTTGATCTTCGTTGGACGTCGAGTGTCCGTGGGTTTCACCCACGGCTAAGCGCCGCGGCCGCTACGCGGCCAAGGACACACAACGACTTACGTCAGACCATGCGAGCGCGCATCCTCAGCGCTTGCCGCAAGCCGTCGCTCGACGATTCGATCGCGCTGGACCGGAGGAACCGGATTGCGGCGCATTTCCTTGCGGAACTGCACACAATCGGGCACAAAGCTCAACGGGCCGCGATCAGGGGCCGATCGGCAGCTTGCGGGCAATTGACCCGGACTATCGCCCAGGCCATACGAGAATCCTATGGCGCTGGGTGGCTCAGTGTCAATATTCTTTTGTACATATTTTAGTTCATTAGTTTCGGCGTTTGAGCCGCAACGGGGGCCGGCAAAAAGGCTAGGGTGAGCCCCCTTGGCAGCGTGGCTTGCACGCAATTTCGACAGCGGCCAGCGCGATCCGGCAGCGCCTACCTCGATGCAGCGATCAAGCACGGGCGGAGCCTGGCACCCGGCGGCAAACGACTCGCAGAAAGAAGTCTCGCGCAAAGGCGCGAAGGTCGAGACGTGGATCTGAATCTCAC
>CAZBWM010000064.1:0-41615 GCA_964495375.1 uncultured Planctomycetaceae bacterium
TGCCTCGACGCGTGTTGACGACAAACGCGTGGCAGCGTTGACACAACTGACAGAACTCAGTTGGCGGACGGATCGCGGCTGATCTTGCGCGCCGACCTTACCGGCGCCGACGCGCGACGATAGATGCCCGGCTTTTCGGCGCTCAAGCAGCGGCCACTGGCCCAAGTGCGCAAACGATCGACCGATTCGGCTGCTGTGACCGCCACCGGCACGACGTTCTGAGCGGCCTGGACCAAGGGCAGATCCAACAGTGCCGCCAGCCGGCAACAGGCTCGGATCTCAGCACCGGTCCAGTTATCGTCGGCCGGCTTTCGCTGCCGACCGTCGAGCTCGTACTGGGCCAGATAGAGTTGCCAGATGGCATCTTTCTCCTCTCGGCCGGGCAGGTCCAAAAAGACCACGCCATCGAACCGCTCGGCCCGCGAGAACTCGGGGGGCAAACGGGTGATGTCATTCGAGGTGGCCACGAGATAGACGTCCGACTCGTGGTCGTTCATCCAGGTCAGTAGCGACCCGAACAGGCGGGCGGAGACGCCGGAGTCGTTCGCGCCTGAAGCGGCGCCACTGAGCGCCTTCTCGACTTCATCACAGAACAGGATGCATGGCGCCATGGCGTCGGCGATTTTCAGGGCCCGGCGGACGTTCTCTTCGGACTGGCCGACCAGGGAACCCAATAGCGCGCCGACGTCGAGGACCAGGGTCGGACGGCCGGTCTCGCGCCCTAGCGCTTTGGCAAACGCGCTCTTCCCGGTGCCTGGGACTCCTAAGAGCAGCACGCCGCGGGCTCGTCGGTGCGCCTGGCGATGACCACCCAACAGGGACCGTTTGCAGAACGCCTTGAGCGCCGCCAGGCCGCCCAGACTGGAAAAATCCTCGCTGCCACGATGGAGTTGCAAAAGTCCGCGCTTGGTGAGCGCCTGGCTCTTGAGCTCCCAGATCGTTTCGGCAGCGAGTCGACCATGACGGACCAGGGCCAGACTGAAGGCGCCTTCGGCCTCATAGCGCGTGAGCCCCGCCGCCGCGTCGAGAATGGTGTCTAGGTCACTGCCGGTGGGGAGTTCCCCATCTTCGGTGGCCACGCCTTGGGCGATCTCGGCGAGTTGCTGGCGGCCGGGCAATTCGTGGTCCAGGACCACGAACTGCTTTTCGAGTTCGACGGGCAGTTGTACGACTGGCGAGAGAATCACAGTGAAGGTGCGCTGCTGCTTGCCGAGTGTGACCTGCCGAGCCAAGGCCTGCACGACCTCGGCCGAATTCAAGAACCGATGAAAATTCACCAGCACCAGCAAGGCCGCCGTATCGGATGACGCCAGCGCGCCCAGCGAGCGGATTGCCGCCAACGGATCGGCGCCCGCGGTCGCGGCGCTATCCTGATCACCGGCAACTTGGAGGGACTGTTCAATATCCCAAATCGCCAGCCGCCAGTTCTCGCGCCGGCAGAGCTGGGCGATTTCAGCCAGCGCGTCTTCGTGTTCGAACGACTGGATCCACAGACCGGCGAAGCAGGCGCGCACGTGCTCCGCCAGCCGCTCGGAGAGCGACATAGGGAATCTCCTGGGGAGGAACGAGAAGAGAAGAGTGGACACCAGAACGCGTCGGACGGACTGGGCGAGCCTAGCCCGACTGTCGGAGCTGATTCTGGCTGTTGTTGGCCGCCTGGTGAAACTCAGCCGTCAGCTGCTCGCCCTGCGAAATGCCAAGGGCAGCTTCGAAGGCCCGGCTGGCATCACGGCACGAGCTACCCGAGTAGCCCTTGGTCTCGAGTCGGGTTTGGCCGGTGGGGCTGACGATGATCTCAATGGTCTTGGATGCGGCCGACTTCATGCGCCACCTCCCACTTGCACGACCAGCTTGATCGAGCCGTCGGCTAGCGGCTGCTCGGTGACGGTGTGCCCCTGTCGGCGGGCTTCAAGTCGCGTTTTTTCGACGGCGTAAATCTGCAGGAAGCGGTCGAGATCTGCCTGCTTGCCCCAGCGGCCGCCAAAGTTGTCAAAGTTCAACCGGCCACTGGCCAGGTCGCAGACGACTGGGTACTGCCACTTGGGCAAACGGACTGTCAGGCCGGTCGCTTCACCGCTAAAGAGCCGCACGGTTTCTTGCCGTGGCGCAGCGAGGGCCAGGCGCTGGCAGGCCGCCTGTACAGCCGCTGCGTCGCGGACTTGGGTTTCGATCGTAACGATATGACTCACGCGAGTTTCTCCTGGGGTTTTTTGATATGGGGGATCCGGGTTAGGCGTCGGGCGCATCGGGCGGCGGCAGCTCGGCCGGCGGTTCCTGGGGTGGCAAGAACGGCCGCGAGCCGTCGTCCCGAGTGCTATGCGAACCAACAATCGGCGGCAGGATCAATGGCCGGCTGCTGGTCATCTCCTGGACGAGCAATTCGCCGAGCGCTTCACCGTCGTCACCTGGGCGGTACAGCCCACGCAACAAGTGCCAGCACAGCCCCAGCGGCAACACGGCGACGAGCAGCCCGACGGCGCCGAGGATGGCATTAGCGAGGATCGGATCGCGATGGCGGGCCGCGGCGATCTTGCGCGCGTCTTCTTCGAGCTGAGCTCGCTCTTGATCTAAGTGCGAGCGCTCGTGCTGCAAGTTTTTCTGCAGCTCGGCCATCGCCTTGTTTTGTTGGGTTTGCTGCTCGAGCGCTTGTTCTGTGACGCGCGACAAGCGGGCGTCCTGCACGTCACGGGTGCAGCCGGCGAGCGCTGTCAGGCTCAGGACTGCCAGATTCGGGACGAACCAACGGGGCGTCAGATGTTTCATGCGTGTGCTTTCTCCAGAGGGCCAGCAGCCGGCGCAACAGCTCCTGCAAGGCACGGCGCAGGCGCACTTCGCGCACCAGCGCCAGCACGGCGGCCAGGAGCACCAGCGACAGGCTGCCGATCACGAGGGTCTCAACATGCACGGGGGTCTCCTTGGGGTGGTGGGAATGGAATTGGGTCGACGTGAGGGTGCTTCGCACAGGAAGTCGATCGAGAAGCCAAGACCAATGGCCTCGATTCGCTCGCAACGGACGTAACGCTTCTGCTATGGCGAGTTGCGGCAGAAACGGTGCCGCACAGAGAAGGGCTTGCGGTTCCGATGATAGACAGCGAGCCCGCCTTCCGCCTGCGCAAAGGCCGGGCTCACTCGAGAACGCGAGCACTTTGCGCATCGCTAAGAGCGATTGCGTTTCAACTAATCATGACTTGAAACGGCGTTTTCTTTAGCTGCTGGCTATCGAATTGCGGCTCGAATTGCAAGCGCGTCGGTGTGTCGGACCGAATCAAGTTAGCTGATCACTTCTTGGATTCGTGTGCTTCCCATACTCCAACTCTAAGTGCAGCGAGGCGGGCGGTAACGCAGCACCTGTGAGGAGCCGATTGGCGGCGTTGCTTGCGGTAACTGGAAAGGTCTGTCCATTACACGAACCATGAATAGACGCAGCGCGGGCTCCTCATTCCTCTTCCGGGAAATGAGCTTCCAACTCCTTTTTCGCAACTGTCAGGCTTCCATCCGGCTGCTTGGTCTCAATGATGCAAGATAAGCTCTGTTCGATGTGCAGAGTGTCTTCGAGGCTTCGTCCGATCATTACCTTGTCGAGAAACTTCATGACGTAGTCGGTCGTCGTGCTATCAGCATCCAGGTGAACGGCCACGATACCTTCGGCCTCGGCGATCGCCTTACCGCCTTCCTGGATTCCAAGCACACTGACGATGATCCCGCCCTTTGCGCCGGTGTCGATGATTCGATACGCCAAAGCGCCGACCTGCTCCTGTTTTTGCTTGTTGGTCGTATGGCGACGGCACTCGACGATCAAGAAGCCATCGTTGTTCTTCTTGATTCCCTTGCAGTCGATCGTCCATTCGGTCCCGGATCTTAGTCCGATGACCGCCTGTTTTTCTTCAACGCGTTCGAGCCCGAAATGATCCGCGAATTCGTTCAACAGAAACTGCGCGACCTGTTCGTACGTGTCGCATATTCGTTCTTTTGCCATGAACAAAAACTCTCCTAGACAAAAAGTGCTCCTCAGGAAAAGCGACTGGCTCACTAAATAGATGCGGGGATGCCTCTGTATTTACGGTATCGCCCTTCGAGAATCCCGCGACCGCTGCATCTCCGGTTGGCGTTCCTCCAACCGGATCTCTTCGATAGGTCCGGCACGCCGCGCCAGCGAGGCTGAATAAAGACGATACGGGCTTTTTCCATGCGTTTCGATTCTCGTTGACTCTCGCGGGCCGTCATTTTGGCCCCAACCATCTAAAGTATTTCTTTCGGTCGGCGTCCCATCGCCAGTATGCGAGCGGCAGGCCTGTGATCTCCTTGACGGCCTTCAGGACCGCCTGAATTGGCTTCTTGCTGTCGAGCCCGACATTCCCGAGCCGGTGGTACAGATTCACCCATGCGACCATCGCGTCGTCCCACGCAACCCTGTCCTCGTTGGTGACGAACAGGTACAGCGGAGGCTTGAGCTTCGGCCGCTTCTTAATCGCCACAGACAGGCTTTCTGGCAGTGTGTGGTTTCCGGCGCCGCAGGCGGAAATCGGTCAACCTAATCAGATTCGCGAAGCCACAATTTGAGTGAGATCTCAATCAACGGCGCCGACGACCACATGCCCGCTTTGGGACGCAGGATCGGCAATAGCATTTGGACGAGGCCTTCTTAGGAACGTCGACAATGAAGAAGTAGTCGACTCGTGCAGGCGATGCCGGATCCATCCTGGCGGTTAGGCCAGCTGCTACTTCACCGGCCAATCCAATCATGGGCTGTCGCGTGGCCACGCTTTCACGTCGACCAGCAATTGTCGCTGTGCCACTTGCTTCGATCGAAATGCGAGTATCCGCATCGGGCACGCGATCTGGCGGAACGTCAATCTCAAAAAAGCCATTCTCATCGACTGACTTGCTCGCGACGGGGGTTCCACCCGGAAACAGACGAACAGTGACGACGATATTGGGGTCCGTATGAGGGGTGCCACCAAGATTGGCGACAAACCCCTTCAAACGAACAGGAATGGCATAGGCAAATTGTCCGGACAATATGCTCGCGAGCATGACAGACCAATACGCTAGTCGTGTGCAATTCATGATGGAACCCTCAGGACAAATGGAAGGGAACTAGGTGGTGGCAGGATGTTCTTACCCGGCGGCGCCTCAAGCTTGATGAAGAGGTAAAGTCGCTCATGTTTGCTCGGATCCCGAACGGTCACGCGAAACAGCCTCGACTCGCCGTCCGAGTCTGCGCGACAAGGAACTTGTCGGTAAGTCGGCCTGAACCAGTCGTCATGCGGATCATCATGAACCAGAAACGCGACGCCTGTCGTAGGTAGGCTTTGCTTGGAAAAATCAAACAGCTCGACTTCGATGAAATGGTAATCCGCTTCAAACGGCACTGACGCTATGAACACGAAAGGATGATCTTCCGTGGAAGACGCGCCATCGTTCATCCAGCGGATCCATTGATTGAGCTCAAACTCGTCGTCCTGTCTAGCAGACCCTCCACTTGGCCGAATGCCGAACGCTTCATACACCGTGGATTGTCGTTCGATAGTAATGCGCTCGTCGCTGAAATAGACGCGAAACGGATTTATGCTGCCCGGATCCTTGTAGAAAAGCCACAGGGCCGCTGTTAGCGGTATCAGCCAGCATGCGGCCATCACAATCACTCGAAATATGCTGGGTGGTCCAACTCGGACAACGTTCTGAGATCGTGCTGCAAGCAGAGGAACGAGCAGCGAGCGATACCACCACCATAGGCTAACTGCAGCGAGAACAACGAAAGATGAGGTAGGCCCCCTGTCGGCCGCGAATGACCAAATCACACCCGCAGTGGGTAGCGCTGCTGCAAGTAGCGCAAGAAGTGTTGCCGAGCGCGTCGGTGCGGCCGTCGCAGTATTCGGGTCTGAGAACGTGGGCGCCATTGTCCTGCTGCCGAGTATGAAAGAGCCCGGGAATGGGAAGCGAAGTCACGAAACGGCGATATGTGGTTGACCGATCATTGGAGAGGATTGTAATCGCGAGCGCCGAACGCTGCGTGTGGCGCGTCAAGTACGCGAGGTTACACTCGCGAGGTGCCAGACGAAGTCAGCCAGCGCTGAACGTTGCCGCCGGCTCGTGGATCCAGCCACGAAAAATAAAGTGGATAGCGCTGCTGTGGCAGCAGCGGCAGCGGTCCAACACCAAACAGTAAGTACCAAACGTTTCCGACTGCATCGCTCGCCTGATAGAGCCATACGTCAACCGAGCTACCGGCCGCAACGCCGATGCCTGAGCTATCGACAACCGAGCCAAACGCTAGAAAAGTCAACGTGTCGTTGTTGTGTTGACCTTGCCATTCGTAGCTGGCGGCGCCCGGTCCACTGCCCGCGCTAAGTTTGAAGGTGCCGGCGGAGTTCGAGTAGATGAAGGGAACCGGTGGTCCATTGGTCGGTGAAGGAGGAGCGAAGAGCGCGACCTTCACGCTCGCGGGGTTACCTGCACCTGAGAAACCTCCTTCAGTATGTGAAAAGTTCCCCGAGGCGGTTCCCGTTGAGAAATTCGGACTCGGCATCGTAAGCTCCAAGTGGTTGTAAGTATCGGCGCGCCAAGCGATGGGTCGCGTCGCGCGAGTTATCTCAGATCTGAAGTTCCGCCACGAGTTGCGGTGCGTTCTGGCGCACGTCTTCGATGATTCGCTGAATTCGCACGCCTTCGTTGTTGATTACTCCCTCTGGAGCAACGTCACCCGCCCGGCGGTGCAGGCCGATTAACCGCCAGGAATTGTCAAAGACCGGTGCTCCCGAGGATCCACCCGCGGTGTCCGCGGTGTATTTCAACGCATTCGGTGTCACACCGACGAGTTGGCTGTTGTAAATGGCGACCTGCTTCCACTCCCCTTCGGGATGTTGGACGATGTTGACAAATTGACCTTCGGCAACGTCCACTCCAGCCACCAACGGGATCGTCCCCCACGTGGTGCCGGGGGACGTCAGCGATCCTGCAACGGATTTCGGCTTGAGTCGCACGATGGTAAAATCCAACGTCTGGTTCGTATAAAAGCCGTCAGTGGTATCGAAGTCGTATTCGTCGTCTGCGAGTAACCGGCCCTCGACGTCGACCTGAAAGTTGAACTGCGCCTTGAGCTTTGTGCCGGCGAACGCGGCCTCGGGCACCACATGGTTATTCGTAAGCAGCAAGGTCGGGCTGACTAGAAAGCCGGTCCCCCACCCCATGCCGGGATGAATGACCTTGTTCTCCACGGTTGTAAAGGTCTGCGCCGCGCGCAGGCGGCAGACGGCGGCCTGCCGCACCGCCCCGAGCACCAGATAAAAAATGGGCATCAGGTCATTGGTCCCGATTGCATGCTCCAGGACCATGCTGCGCTTCGCACGTTCGACCTCGGGCAGGGAACTCAGTTCGACGACGCCGTCGTTTCCGGGCGTTAGTCGGGTGGTCGAACCGGGGAGCGCAGCGCGAGGAGTCGGCGGACTGCCGATGGGTAGTCGCGCACGCAGTCGTTCGGCTTCTGCGGCCGGGAGGCCGGCCAAGAGCTGGTCGACCTCTTCCGCGACAACGTCAATCCGCTTGCCTGCTCGCTTCCTTAGCTGGTCGCGTACCGACGCGTACTGCTGTTGTAGCGCAGCAGGCAGCTCCGGTGCGCGATCTCCCATGACGGTCGCGAGACCTCCCAGCAAATCCCCTAAACCCATGACTTGCCTCCTCGCGGCAGAGGTGTCGCTGCAACGGCTGCTTACTCTGCGACCTGGAGCACGACGCGCTTGTAGCCAACGCCAGCTTTCTCGGCCGATGCCTTCAACTCCTCGGCAATTTGCTTCTCCTGCTCGTCGGAGACCGCCACCGGCGTCAAAGGTCGCAGCGTGATGGTCAGCTTCTCGGGATTCCAGAGATCGGCTTCCTTCAATCGGGCAATCGTCGCCGTTGCATCGAGCGTTTGGTCAAAGACCTGCGGCTCGGCGTCGTTCTCAGCAGCATGGCCATGCTTGGCCGTCCGCGAAAAGAAGTCGATCGAACCGACATAGTGCAAACTCGATCGTTCGTACGACTGGTCCTTGGCTGCCAGATTCAGATAGACGCCGTACGTATACTGGGGAGCCTCGTCCATGCGAATGCCCTGAATCACCAACCGAATTTTCTCAACCTGGCGAGGTTGGACCGCCTCGGCGACTGTGCCCAGCGACTCCAGCCCACCTTGCGAGAGATTCAGCTGAGCCATGCTATCCTCCAGGCCCAATGGCGTGATCCCCGGCGCTGCCTCGTTACCGGGTTGCTCGGAAGAGGCCACCGTCTTGTAGCGTTCTGCCACGGCTTCACCCTCGGCGGCTTCCGGTGCTCCTTCGGCGAGCACGGATGGGGGATTGGGAACATTGTCATAGCGGTAGCCGAGCGCCTTGGAACTGATCCAATCGCGCACCTGCTTCTGTACGTTGGCACCGTTCTCGTCGACGAACGTGAACTGTCGGTTCAAGAAGTTGTTATCCGTGGGATTGATGCGGCCATTGCCCAGGTTCAACCACGCATCCCAGTGTCGGTCGACATTAGCGTGATGCAGCCAGAACAGGGGGTCGTTGGCCGAGGTGGGTACCGCCTGCATTTGTCCGCCAACAATGACGTGGACGGCGCCATGGGGGCTGCCGTCCAGCTGCTGCGTAAAGCCCGTGTAATTCAGGCGGTTCCGAGCTTGCTCAAGATCTCCCTGAACGACTTGCAGCGGCAGCAACGCGCCGTTGTTCAAATTGCGAGGGCTAAAGAGTGGGTTCGGTTGTCCATTGACCATTTGCGGCCGCATTGCCAGCGGAACGGAGCGTTGGTTGCTCCAGTCCCAGTAAGGGAGGGTCAAGTTGTCATCGCCGGAAGCTTTGCGGAGAATCCGCTCGAAATGATGCAAATAAGCACGATGCCAGGCTAAGAAATGACGCGTGCCATGCTCGCATTGATTGAAGAGGGGATTATTACTCTGACCTGGCGTTCCATGAATCGCCGCCTGAAAGGCCCAGCTCGTGGGATCGCTGGACGATCGTGACTGCATGACGGCCACTCCTCGCCGTAGCGAGGCCAACTCTTGCGCCGAAAAGTTTGCAATGTTCTTCCGCACTTGTTGTGATTGCGCAGGCGCACTCTGAGGAGCGGCAAGTGCAGCTGCTAGGGTGCAAACACACAGTCCCAACGGCAAGAATCGTGACGTGAACATATCTCCCCCTTATTAAAACTTGGTGAATCGTGGTTTCCGAGATCGCGTTCGGGGCGATTCACGTAAGCGGGTGAGGCCTAACCGGAATCGCATCCATCCAATAGTCAGGGATGGATCTTCGCGACTTGACCGCGACTGGCTATTTCTTGGCAGGCGGGCTCTCGACCTTGACGATGCCGTACATCCCGGTCTTCGCAACGGGATCGCCGCCATGAATGTCACAGTGGTAGCCGAACAGTCCGGCCGTATCGAACCGCACGACATAAGCCGCCGACCCGTTGTCGACATCACCCGCGAGCGGTGGCGTCATGGTGTCGAACGGCGCGACGTTATCGCTCACGATCGTGTGTTCGTTGCTCGTTGAAGTCCATTCCACGGAGTCGCCGACAGCAATCTTGGTCTCCGGCGTTTGTGAAACCTGGTCGACGAACTTGTGCCCCGACTTCGCGACCACTTTTGCAACGGCCATGGCAGCCCCCTTAATGAAGTAATGAAGTGATGATGCGAATCCAATGGTCAGACGCGCACTAAGGCTCCGGCTGACCGGTTGATATACGCCGACATTCGTCCAGCAGCGCGCCGATATCGGTGAACGGTTGGCGACCGACGTTTTGCCAGACGACCTTGCGGTTCGCGGCGATGAGAAAGGTGCCGTGCTCCGGACCTTCGTCGTAACAGCCGAAGGCTTTGAAGGTGGCGTGGCTTTCGTCAGCTAACAGTGGAAATGGCAAGGCCGACTCGGATTGCCGAAAGCTCTGATAGGCTTCGCTAAGAGTTGCCGCCGAGTCGCTGCTGACCGCGACAAGATCGATGCCCAGTTCAGCAAATTCTCCATGCGCGTCCCGGAGGGCTTGCAGTTGTTGGACGCAGTGCAGACAGCCCATGCCGCGAAAGAACACCGCAATTAGCGGGCGCTTCAGGGATTGGCTGACTCGGTATTTGTTTCCCTCTGTATCCGCGAGTTGAAACTCCGGAGCTTCTTGCAACCCCTGACCTACTCCTTCGTTCGCCGGGCAGTCCGGCGCTGGCGCGTCATTGCACAAGACCCTGACCTTGAGATTGCCCAATGGTTGGCCGGCGGGCAGGATGACCAGGTTCTCCATCATCCCCTGGTCTTCGTGATCGAGGATGTGGCAATGGAGGACCGTTTTGCCCGTGAACTCGCGGAACCGCATGCGCACTACGGATGGCTTGGGATCCTTACTGCTGAGAAACAACGTGTCGCGCCAAATCCGGTCGACGACGTTGTTGTTGTCGTCAACCACCAGTTGCTGGAACGGATTGACGTGGATGTGAAAAGGATGACTGGCCTTTTTGGCTTTGAGGTGCCACTCCTCGGCTTGACCGAGCCAGGCCACGCGATCGATGCGATCGGGTTGATATTCGCAGCCATCGACTTTGAACTTCCCGTCTTGCTGCGCGAACTCGAGGAAGCACGCCCGCTTTTTTCCAGTCTGCGGATCAAGGACCTCGGAATCCGTGATCGATGCAAACTCGGCCGGCACCACCGCCGCCAAGTCGTCGGCATGCGGAAGCTTCATCGGTTTAGCGGGACCTTCCACCACGATCTTGGCCAGGTACTGTGGGCGGCGGACAGGCTGGTCCCGGGCCGCCGTATGGCCAGGCATATCTTCGCGTAGTTCTAGCGCTGGCGGGACGGTCTCGTTGATCAGCAGATACTCGCCTGGTTCGGGCGGCGCCTTGAACAACACGTCCCAGCGATAGGCCGGATACAGAACGTTCCACTCCCGCGGCACGATCTTGCCTCGCGGGATACCGTCGACAGCAATCTCGTACAGCGGGACTCGGGACACCTCATCGCTGGGGCCCTCAAGGTGTTCGTCGTCTTTGACGACGGCGACTCGGATTTGATCTTCGATCCCCGCGTGGATGAAGCGCCAGCGCTCGACCGAATCAGGGGAGACGCGAATTACCGGGTGCAATTGGCCGTTGATGAGCGTAACCGTGACGGGGTCAGCGGCATCGGCCGGCGGAGGGTCGGCTTGAATCACGCGGTCGTAGAGATCGCGCGGCTCTGGTGTGACCACCTTGTCGGGATCGGGTCGAAATACGAGTTGCTGGAAGACAATCAGGCGTTCAAACGCGTTCTTGATCTCCGCAATGTCGTCGAGCCCGCCGTCGACGATCAAGGCCCCGGCCATGCCGGTCGTGACCTGCAGAGCGACGGAGCCATGTTTGTGGGCGTGGTACCAGAACGTGCCGGCAACGTGCTTTTCGCCTAATTGAATTTCATAATCTTCCGACGTTTGCGGTGCGATCTGGCGAAAAACGTTGTCCGCGATTCCCTCGGGTGAGACGTGCAATCCATGCGTGTGCAGATTCGTGCAGTTCCAGCCGTGAGGCAGATTGGGATTGCTCGAGTGGGGCTGGCAATCACCATCCTGTTCGCCGGTCGGTAAATCGTTTTGCAATTGAATGGCCAAGAGATTGCCAGGCCGCAGCCTCAGGGTCGGACCAATCATGTTGCCGTTGTAGCAGCGGAGCTTGATGCGCTGGTCTTTCGCGATGCCAGCCGTCGGGTCGGCCGGAATGATCTGTTCGCTGTAGGCGATGCGTAGAGTCGTCTGTAAGGAATGCGCGCCGGCGTACTGGACCTGCGGCTGGATGTAGGGCCGCTCGCTTTGACGCGCCGACTCGGGGTCCGTAAATAGTGCACGATAGGCATCGCTCAGTGGTTTGTTGGCGTCTAGTTCGGCATCGGCCGCCGACAAACTTCCCAACCCAGTTCCCGCAATGACGATCACGGTGCTTAAGAGTAAACGCCCCAACATGACTGCTATCCCAAGGTTTTTGAGTGCCGCACAATGAGCGTCGCCGACGATCCACTTCGCCGGTCGACCAGCCGCGCCGACAGCGTTTACCTAGAGGCCGATGCGGCGCCCCAAACCACCGAGTACGCTGCCGACGGAACCGCCAATTGGCGGAATGCGAATTCCCGGAAGCGAGACATTCGGGATCGGTGTGTTCACGCCCGGAATGGGAATGACTTGATTGCCAATTCGCACATGGCGGACACACGGCGACGCGGAGAAGTAGGCACGGATGCCAACCGCGGCGCGACGCGCTCGCCCCGTAATCCGACGACTCGCGATCAACCGATCCAGGGCGGAAGTTAGCGCCTTGTCGCAGTCGCAGTCCAGATAGCCGCGGCGGTCGTAGCATTCGTCGTGCGTTTTGCAGGCGCCGTCAACGGCATCGATTGCCGGACCACCACCATGTCCGGGACCGCACCAATTTCCATAGACCGGCAAACCCGCTTCGGCAGTAGCGACCAGGTCTGCCGGCATCGCGTGCGACTGCGATGCCCCGTTGCTACCGCCATTGCATTGACATCCAGACTGAGCGGACTGCACGACCGCGGCCTCCAAGCGGGCGAGGCGGGCTACGATTTCTTGGATGAGCTCGTGCTCCTCCATCGTTTCCTCGGCACTCGGCTCGAGCACGATCTTCAGCTTGTCGGCCACGCTGGTGATCTTGCAGGCAACGGCATGCTCGGCGCTGGGAGCTGGATCGGTTTCCCCAGCAAAGTGCAACCCCAGCACCACATCGGCGTCCGGACTGCCGACGGCGACATCCAGCATCCACAAGCTACCCGAGTCACCTCCCATACTCAGTTCACCATTGGCGAGTGGTTGACCGGGGTTCGGGCGGATCTCAAAGCCCCCCACCTCTTGCACTCCCACCGCTCCGCCGTAGTTGATCTTGGCGACGACGTCGACGCGCGAGACGATGCCGCGTGTTACGCCAGTCGTGCGCCCGGATTTGACAACCAGATCGTCCAGATCCGGATCTGCCATTCGACGCGGCGTTCGATTGATCTCCAGCACTTCGCGTTTCCAGGCTCGACCGTTGAGACGAGCGACCGCACAGTCGCCTGCCATCCCCAAATGGCTGCGCAACAGCACTCCGCACCCGTTACCCTCGATCGACGGGTCATCGAATGGTCCGGGCTGTACGATGGCATCGCCGAAAGCGCCATTCGGCCCGTGCAACACATGCCAGTTGCTCAACAGCAGCGGCTCTCCAGAATTGCGATCGAACACGAACGCCCCGATCGTGCCGGCGGTGCCGTTGACGTTCGAGACACTGATGCCGGGCATCATCGGGCTCTGCTGCGTGCGACGGACATCGTGAGCCTCGACTTGCTCAGTCGGTTCGTCTCGGACCTGAAAGTTCGCGCGGAAGCTCCGCTCAACAACATCAACGTTGATGAGGGCGCCGTCTGGTGCCGGGACAGCGCTGGGCAGGGGTGTAATGTTCCTGTCGCCCAGGGCTTCCGGGCTTAGCTTTTCTTCCACGGTACAGACAATGCATACCTGATCCGTCGGCTTGCCGTCCTTCATGCAATAGCCAACGCCGACCGAGGTGACCCCTTGATGATCCAACAAACGCCGCTGGTTCATACGCAGAGCTTCGACCGCGCGTTGCTGCTGCGCGTACGTACTGCCGCCATCTTTCTTGCCCATCGATGACCCCCTAAGCTACGGTCGCAAGAAATTGCGGAGGGTCACTCGCCGAGATCCGGCGGATTGCGCGCCCCGCTACCGGTAGAATCGCGAAGCGTGGCCGGAACGTGTCACCGAGCGAAAAAATCGCGACGACTCGACCAGACGACTCGCCGTGTGTGCCGTTGGGCGATGGAGAAAATGAAACCACGCCCGCGCTGCGCATGGCTCGCGAGTGTTTTGCGCAGTAGCTGGGAAAAAGCCGGTTCCGACCTGTCGCTGATACCCGGACGCACCGGCAAGAACGTGATGGAGCGAGCTGCACACGGCTTCCTCGTGTCCAGCTCGCCGGGCGTACAGCGGCGCGAAAGTCAGTTTGTGTTTCGCGATCTTTGGCTAGGCGGAAACATTTACCGACGTACTGTCGGTGATCGAGCCGTCGCTCCCAAAGATATTTACCAAAACGGTCTGGCCGGCCGTCAGGCCCACCTGAAAGCTGGTTGTGACCGAGCCAGACTGGGGCACG
This sequence comes from uncultured Planctomycetaceae bacterium, assembly GCA_964495375.1. Taxonomy (GTDB): domain Bacteria; phylum Planctomycetota; class Planctomycetia; order Pirellulales; family JAEUIK01; genus JAIESQ01. Next base: position 14,159 of record CAZBWM010000064.1, read on the forward strand.
TAGACACTGTCGCTCGTCGGCGAGATGTAAGATGGCGGGGGCGAACTAGGAGAGGTATACGATAGGTCTACCGTCCCCTTATAGCCGTCGTGTGACGAGACTTCGACAAACACAGTTTGTCCTGAAACGGTGCCTGCGATCGTGAAATAGCCTGCCATGCGGGAGTCCTGCTAGGGGGAGAGTGCGGTGCATATCAACAAGGAACGATTGGAATCCGCTACTACTCAGCTGAGTTCAGCCTTCCAGTAGAAAGCGTTGCCAAGGTCCCGCTCGGCGACTAGCTTGACCTTGCGCGTCGCACTGGCGGGAAACGGTTCCACGGCGGCTCGCCAGTAAAGCCGGTCTTTGAGCAAAGCACCGGCGCGGCTCTGCACGTCCTTGCACTGCACACCCCGTAACGTTTTCAGCGAGCCATCGTTTCGCAGCTGCGTCAGCCAATTTTCAGCCAATTCCAGCAATTGTTCGATGACGAAATCCTGCACTCCTTCGTCGGCTGGACCCTGCGCCGGCGACCAGCCAACCATAAGCATCTCGGCTTCGGGTGAGCTCGCCTCATAGCGCCCCAGGGCTACAATCTGCATCCGGTTAGGAAAGCCGAAATCTCCCGCGTCTGGAAACCAGGCATAGGCGTTCACTGCGCTCCCTGCATAAGGACCGCCTTGCGCGGGGTCGATCCAGATTGCAAGCTGTTCCGCCGTGAAGGCTCGGAACAACGGATGCATCGTCTGCATGATGGCGACGAATTGTTCGAGGTATCCAGTCTCGTGATGCAACAAGGGACGCCAGAGTGTGGCCATTCGCTTACTCCCTAGATTTTTGGGGCATCGATTTCGTGGACAGAAGGGAATCACTGGCGCTACATTGGACCAGGCTCCCCATCCCGTCCACACGAAAGCCAGTGAACCGTGCCGCGTCGGCACAAAGCACTGACAGCGGTCGCATATCAGGCGCCAGCCGCAGTGATCGCAAAGTCTCGTCGGCGAACATGACCTGCAACGTTCGCAGGTGCTTGTTGTATTGGCAGGCCAAGGGAATTTCGGCGGACGGTTTCCAGCAGCAGACAAGATTTCCCGTTTCCACATCCCACACGCGCACGGCCCCGTCACTTTCCCCAGTGGCGAGAAAGCGGCAACCGTGACAAAAGGCGGCGGTGGACAGCTCCGCTTTGCCCTCAAGTAGCGGGGATGCGGGGGCTCGTCGAGCGCAATCCCAGACGCGGGCGCTACGCCCAGCAATCGTGGCGACGAAGCCTCCGGAGGGATCGACTACTAACGCCTCGGGCGGAGAGTTTACCGACAAGGGTTCTCCGATCCGCCGGCCCGATGTCAAATCGACCCGCTCGACGGTCCCATCCGCTCTCCCGACGAAGCATGCTCGTGCGGCCTGCGACAAACACGCGGCCGTCAGCCGAACTGGATGCGAAACGACTCGAGCCTCGCTAGTCGGGTCAGACAGGTTGAGGTGTGCCAACTGGTCTTGGCTAAGTGCCAGTAGGGAGTGCCCCTCGGCGTCGAAAGCCAGCCACTGGATTGCCGGCACAAGCTTATAGGACCGCCGTGTAGGCTTGGCTTCCCTGACATCGACCAACCAAGCACCTCCCCTCATGCCGACGACCGCCAGACGCTGCCCCACTTCGTCGCAGGCCAAGTTCGCCAGTGGTGCTAGCTCGTGTGCGTCGATCACTCCGACTGACTCCTGACCTTGGCGGCCGAATTGGATCCGGCCCTGATTGTCGGCGACGGCCCAGAGCCGGCCGGCGGAAGTGTATGCTGCGTGCTTGATCGGAAGCGGCAGTTCAACTTCCATTTGCCGTTCGATCTTGGATTCCTCCGCCAACTGATAAACGCCGAAGCGGCGCTGATCGGCAATGACTTCCAAGCGGTCGGCGGCCTCGTTGAAACGAGCATCGGTGATCGACGCGACGTCGATCACCTGCTGATTCGCAGAAGTCCATTCGATGACGCGCACTGAGCTTCCGGCAACCACGAGGAGTTGATGCCTGGCCGGCCCAAAGCAGATGCTGCGGATTGGCTCGGCCGACAACAAGGAAACCGCCAGTTGCGGTTCGGGAGTTGCACGCCATAGATCCACATGCCGCGTAGCATGTCCGAGGGCGATCCAGGCCCCATCAGGACTCAGGGCTGCGGTTTCGATTGGTTCTGTTGCCTCGAATGTGTGCGCGGATTCAGCCGAAGAGTCTGTCGCCACTAGGCGAACCGCACCGCCGGCGGCGACGACGAGCGCCAGATCGCCATCGCCATTGAACGCTGCCTGGACAATTCGCGAAGTCGGGCCATCCAGCAATACAGTTCGCTTTCCCTGGCCGCGCTCATGAATCGCTGCCCCTTGCCGCGCGCCGCCGGTGAGCACGAGCGGTTGCCGGGGATGCAATTTGGCGATGAGTACCGGACCGTCGGCGCCAGCAGTTGCCTGCTGTTGTTTGCCATCCGCGGACGCATGGATGTAGGCGATGCCATCATCGCAGGCGACTACAAACTCGTTTCCATCGCAGCCGAACGACACGTCGTAGATCGGCCCGGGATGTTGAATTGCCGTGAGCAACCCTCCGTCGAGAGCGCTCCAGAGGTGGACGCTGCCATCTGCAGCGGCCGAGGCGACCACCTGACCATCAGGATGGAAGTCTAGTGCCGTAACCTGGTTGTCGTGCCGTGGGCCCGTCCAAGACAACACCGAGCGCCCCACGTCCACGACGTAGATGTCTCCAGTCACGCAGCCGACGGCCACGTGATCGCTATTCGGACTAAAACCGAGGCAGCTAACGGCCGCGTCCAGTTGCACCTGACCCGGCGGGTCCTGGCTACCGAGACGGTGGATCTCAAGCAGGCCCTTGGCGTTCCCAATCGCTAGATGCTTGCCGTCGGGAGCAAACGCGGCATCACAAACCGGTGCTTCGTGCATGGTGAGTAGTACCAGGCGCGGCGTTTCCTCCAGCAAGTGGCCGATGCGCACTCGTGTGGCGAATTCGCGCTGTGGTTGCTTGGACTCGAGTCGAAGTGCCTCAACCAGCCAGGGAAGATTGCCGGTCCTAATTACCGGGTCGCCAAGCCCCGCACGTTGCAAATACGCCTGAGCCAGTTGCTCCTTGGCGTAACGGGTTGCCTGTTCGGCCTTACCTCGCGCCCGCCGTTCGCTTGCATAGAGCCAGGTTGACACCGAGGCAAACAGCAAAAGGGTGGCAGCCAACGAGACCAGCAATCCGGAGACCGTGCGATGGCGGGTGCACCAGCGCCAGGCTTTCTGGTCCCACCGTAGTGGGCGGGCAACAATAGGTTGGCCGGCCAAGAACCGCTGCAACTCCTGCGCGACCTCCAGGGCGCTGCGATACCGACGCTGATGGTCCTTCTCCAGGCATTTGAGGGTTATGGTCTCCAGATCCAGCGGAATGGCCGGGTTGAGCAACCGCGGCGCGACAGGTTCGTGCGTCAGGATTTGTTGCAACGTCGCGGCGACCGTTGGCGTCTGAAAGGGTGGCCGGCCCGTGAGCAAGTGGTAGAGTGTCGCCCCGATCCCATAAACATCGGTAGCCACGCTCACACGACCCGGATGGAGCACCTGTTCCGGCGACATGTAGGAGGGCGTGCCAAAAAAATCACCAGAGAGCGTCAACTCTTGGTCGCTATCCACGATCTTGGCTAACCCGAAATCTCCCACTAGCGGCGTATTGGTTTCGCGCTCAACGAGAATATTGCTGGGCTTAAGATCTCGATGAATGATGTGTGCCTGATGCACGGCGTGCAGGGCACGGCAAACCGCCTCCAAGTAAGTGGCAACCTGATCACTGGGCAACGGACCCTGACGAACTCGATCGGCCAGGCTCCCACCGTCCACATAGCGCATCGCCAGGAAGTAGGTCGCGCCATCGTGCCCGGCGTCGTAGACCGTCAGTACGTGGGGATGCTCGCGCCGCGCGGCCGCCTGGCTCTCCCGCATAAACCGGTCAACCGCGGTTTGCCGCTGGTCGGCCGATAGCCCCGGCCAACGATCGGGGCGAATCAATTTCAGCGCGACAATGCGGTCGACGGTTAACTGACGAGCACGATAGACGGTCCCCATCCCACCGCTACCCAGCTCTTCCAACAGCTGATAATCACCCACTCGCTCGAGCAAGGGTTGCTCGGTGCCGGCAGCCGAAGGGTCAACCGCAGGGGAGTTCTTAGCGAGTTCGACGGTAGGTACGACTGACTGCTCTAAAGCCTCTCCCAGCGTGGAGGCTTGGCCATTTTGCAAATTTGCTTCAATTGCAGGCTTTCGTAGCGGGCGCTGCGCTAAGTCGCTCGCCCGAGTGCCTGAGTAATCGATCGCGACGCGCAGCAGCTCGACGGCCAGTCGGCTCCGTTCGAGGGGTTTCGCACGAGAGAGAAAATCATCGACCGAGGGATGATGACCCGACTGCAGCTCACGTTCGAACTCGTCGCAAAGCTCGTCAATCCGGCGGGTGAGTTCGAGATCCGGATCGGGTTCGAACATGGCGGGTCGCGGCGCGCCTCCTGCGAAATCGCTTAGAGTCCGATATGGTGCGACCATGACTCGCGGATCCGTCGCAGCTTGCGTTGGATGGTGCTGCCCGAACAACCAAACCGCGCGGCGATTTCTCCGGGCGTATGTCCCTCCATACGTAGAATCGCAATTTGCTTCAGTTGACGGTCAGACAACTCGTCCAAAAGTTCTCGGAGAGATTCCGTCGTCGCGCAAACCGATTCCGGCGACATCTCGTCACCCGCTAAGTCGTCGAAGTTGTCGATTCGCTCGTTTCGCGCTTGGTTACGGCGTTGCGACGCCTCGAACCTCACCGCCGATTTGGATTTGCGTGCCGCAATACACAGCAGCAGATACCAGAGATTCTGGCGATCGTAGACATCGGGGTAGCGATTGGCCTCGATAGCGCGAAAGAAGTTATCGAAGGCAATCAGTGCAATATCTTCTTCATCGGACAAGGGATTCGACACTTCGCGCATTTGAGCGCGGGCAAAGCGCACCAGTTGCCCGTAATAGCGGTTCCAAATCAATTGTGCCGCGGTGCGATCCCCCTCGCGCAGCGCGGTCAACCAATCGGTTACGGACCCCATGGGCTGCCCCTTAAGTCATCGCCGGTTCGATATTTCGGGCGCGAGTGTAACGGCAATTCGGGTGCCAGGCAAATTATTTCGCCCCTCATGCTGACTGTTTGCCGGCATGCTTTGCGATTTAACACTTAGCCGGCGCCACGCAGCTACCGCTTGTTCACGGCGGCTTCTCGTGGTGCCGGACTGCGGTTTCATTCCGGGTCAGCCCACGCGGTCCGTCGGGGCGGGGATCGAGGCAACCTAAGGAAAGCCGCATCCCAAGGGGCCTGGCAGCGGTCGGGGTCAATCCTTGGGCCTGTGATGCTCGGGTTCGCCCCGGCCTCGACCGCTGCCGTTCTTAATACGCGACAGGACCGCAATGGCGACGGTCGCGGTCGGTTTTGCGCGCCAAGATTGGAGGTTCGGGGCTGATGCTGCGCTATGGGGTTCTACTAACTCTGGTCGTTGCACTACCCGCTATGGGGGAGGAACTTCAGCCGAGGGGTCGGCTGGAGTTTTGGGGTGCAATCCCTGGCGCAGAAGATCTTAGCGCAATTGCCAAACTCGGTCACCAGCTCGCGATCGTGTCCGACGAGACGGCCGAGCTGACTCTGTTACAGCTAGGGGAATCCGCATCCGAATATCGTGTCGCAGGCCAATTGCCACTCGGCGAAGACCCGGATGCCGAATTGGATCTTGAAGCACTCGCTGCCAACGGGTCGACGTTGTACGTCCTGGGTTCGCACTCGGCGGTTCGTAAGCAAGTCGACGCCGGGGCCTCACGTAAGGAAAACCGCAAACGATTGCGCAAGGTTAGTCGGGATACCGCCCGCGATGTTCTCGTGCGGATCCGCTTCGACGGCGACGACGAGACCACCGAGCCGCGCGTCGACACGATCAGTCTGCAGGGGCTTTTTGTTGATGACCCGATACTAGCGCCCTTTGTCAGTCTCCCCAGCAAAGAAAACGGCATCGACCTCGAAGGTCTGGCGGTTGACGACAAGACCCTGTTTGTCGGGTTCCGAGGTCCCGTATTGCGGGGCAATTGGGCGCCGGTCGTTGTCACGACGTTCAGGGAGCCGCAGGACTACGAACTTCGCTTCGTGAATCTTGGCGGCTTGGGAATCCGAGACCTGGCGCACGTCTCCGACGGTCTGCTCGTGTTGGCGGGGCCTGTTGGCGACGGTCCTGGTGGCTTTGAGCTTTTCCACTGGGACGGCGAGGACTGTCTGCCGAACGCAGGAGGAGCGGTCGGTCGGCTACGGCGACTCGGCACCATTCCTGCGCCGGTCGGCGGCAACGCGGAGGGCATCGCAGTACTTGAAGAGACGACGAATGGTTTGCGCCTGGTTGTGATCTTTGACGGTATTGAGGGCGGCGCTCCTACGCTGTTCGAGGTGACGAAGTAGAGCGGATACCAATCGCGATCCCCCAAAGACCGTTGAAGCGATGCTCATCGAGCGAGTGTGATCGCTCAGCGTTACACGTCCTGGTGGCAAACGCCGCCGATCACGCCAGAGCGAACAACTACGAGCTTTCCATCGAGATAGACGTTGTGACAGACCCTTTCCTTCAACCGACGGGAGCGGCCAGTGCCAAATCTACAACTCATGCAACTGACTTGTAATAAGACCGAGGATCTGACGGGACCCGATGAGGCGTACCTTCGCGTCAACGGCGCCGTGATTTGGGGTCCGGTCAGCATGAGCAAGGGAAGCAGCCAGAATCTCACGCTTCTGCCTCTGTTCCCGTTCTTCGGATTCTCGGTTGTCGATCTCTTCGACCAGGACGTGGGAGGAATTTTTGACCCGGACGACTTCCTGGGAGCCGTGGTCGTGAATGCGGCCAGTCTTGGGGCCGGACCGCAGGCCGGCTCGTTCACCGCCGACGGCGCCAACTACCTGCTGGTCTATCAGGTCGTGTAAGCCAGGCAATGAGATCGTAGCTGTCTTGAAGATGAGTTTCAGTGATCGCTGTGTAGCGCTGTGCGTGCGCGTCGCAGCTTCTCGGATTTGGAATTCACGTACTAGTAGGTGCGCAATCCTCCCCGGAGTGTCCCGGCATGTTTCCTCTTAAAGTGGGCAAGCCTCTTATCCTAGTGCTGTGGCTGCTTTGTTGTACCGCCATTGAAAAATCGGCCACCGCGGCTACCAACACGCCCTATCCGGCGGGAACCGCCGTCGTCGTACTCACGCCGAACCACGAAATCGCCGGCACGCTGGCCGACATAGACGACCGGGGATGGGTTGCCGTGCTGGAAGCCGGCGCAACGCAGGCCACCGTCGTGCCGCTGGGCAGCGTCGAGGCGATTCGCGGCGGTGTCTCGCAGGAAGTCTCGATTACGGTTCCAACGATTTCCGTGCCGGAGAATATCCCGGCACCTGCGATCGTTCCCGCGGCTCCAGCGGGGATGTCGGAGGATGCCATCCCGCCTGGCGCACTCGCCCTCGTTTCCTGGAATATCCAGACCGGCGGTACCTCCCCGAATCCCGATGCCCTGCGTCCCAAGCTCGTGGAAGGCGCCCTGAGTCGCATCTTGGACGGTCGCTATCAAATCCTGGCAGCGCAAGAGATTGCCAATGCCGAGGGGGCCGAACGTCTGCGCGCCATGCTTCCTGGCGGCGAATCCGCTTGGCAGGCGTTGTTTCGAGATACCAGCGGCCGGATGGACAACGGCTTTTGGCATCGCCGCGACATCGGCCGGGCCGTGGATCTAGGAGTGCTATTCACACAGACAGCGGCCGCCAATGGACGCCCTGAAACTGATCCTTCGCGTGCCGTGCATCCGCCCCATGCCGCTCACTTCACCGTCGGGGACTTTGACTTCACAGTCATCAGTGTGCACCTCACCTTTCAGGGAGGTGACACCGAGGAATCGGCCCGTGAAATGGTCGTGCTATTGGATTTCCTGGATGAGTACTTCGGGCAGGAAGATCACGATCCTGATGTGATCATCTGCGGCGATTTCAACACGCCCAGTGCCGCCTCGGGTGAGTCAGGCCTGACGCTCGACGAAGTCCTGCAAAACGACGGCCGCTTTGAAGCTGGGCCCCATGCCCTGCATGTCGTCGTCGATGAAAAGACCTCCCGTAGTCCCGCTTCCAAGGGAGGTCTGCCAGCACGCAACTACGATCACTTCATCGTGTCTGAGGATTGTCTGGAGGAGCTAATCGACGCGCGGTGCTTGAACCCCGCGGTTCTCACCGACGATCCCCGTGATCCCAAGATGGCGCTCACGAGCGACCATCTGCCCATCGTTGCCTACTTTCGCACTCAGGGTGATCGCGTCCAGCGCGATCTCCCCTGAGCCGGAGTCATGCGTTGCTTTTTCGCGGTCAAGAGTGGCAAACGAACCATCGAGGAGACCAATATGACCTTGCATCACTTGCCGCGGCTGCGGCTTGGCCAAGCTGCCGTGGGTTTGCTATGTGTCTGTTTCATTGGAGTGCCGCATACCGCGACAGCCTGGAACAACCGCGGGCACATGCTCGTCGCGCAACTCGCCTGGCAAGAACTCGAACCATCAGCCCGCCAAGCGGCGTTTGAGCTATTGCAGAAACACCCGCACTACGAAGAGTTCCTGATCGCCGACAAGCCTGACAACATTAACGACGATGAGTGGGCGTTCATGCGGGCTGCGGTCTGGCCGGATTGGGTCCGCAGCAACGATAGCGAGATCTATCACAAGCCGACCTGGCACTACATCAACATCCCCTTCGCGCCGGAAGATTCCGAGCTCGAGCCGCCAGACAACGTCCCGCCGCAAATCAACATCGTCAGCCAGATCAGCTGGTGCGGCGCCCAGGTTTTGAACGCGCCGGCCGACAAATGGAAAGCCGTCAATCTCTGCTGGGTGCTGCACCTGATCGGAGACATTCATCAACCGCTGCACTGCGCCACGCTCTTTAGTGATCAGTTCCCCGACGGAGACAAGGGGGGCAACAAATCGATTGTGAGAATCGGTGCTGGCCGCAAGAAGCTGCACTCGTTTTGGGATGGCGTGCTGGGTAAGTCGACCAAGGTCAATAATCTGCGTTCCGGCGCGCAGGAAATCCAGGCCCTCGAGTCCGCCGACCCATCACTGACGTCCGCCGACTTGGCAAACCATCAGAGTCCTTCGTCGTGGGCACAAGAAGGTTTCAGGGCCGCGGTGGAGTTCGGGTACCTCAATGGGGACCTCGAAGTCGCCAACAGTGACGACCACGTGCATCACAGTCAGATTCCCGAAGCGCCAGAGAATTATGCCGAGAACGCCGGCAAGGTTGCCCGAATCGGCGTTGCCAAGGCCGGTCATCGATTGGCAGCGACGATTCGTCAACTCGTACAGTGAATTGCAAGTGACAACGGCAGAACTACAAGTGTTTTGATTCCGTCTCGCGCCAGCTACGACGCGCTCGATTTCTTCGGCCATGCAGAGCCCGACCTCCGATGCCTACCACATTACAGCCCCCTTACTATCCGATCATCTATGTCCGCGGCTACGCGGGGACGCAACAGGACGTGGAGGACACGGTTGCGGACCCGTTTATGGGCTTCAACCTCGGCTCGTCGAAGATTCGACAGCGGTGGACCGGCCAGGTGCAGCGTTTCTATTTCGAGTCGCCATTCATTCGACTGGTCAAAGACTTCCAGTACACCGATACCTTTCACGGCGACAAGGACATGCCAGTGGTGGGCGACGTGTCACCGAGGAGCGTCTTTATCTACCGCTACTACGACGCCACCTCGAGTGACTTTGGCACCGGGACGCGTCTGACCATCGAGGAGGCGGCGCGCGGTCTCAACGACTTGATCCTGCGGATTCGAGACCTGTATTGCGGGGGGGATCCCGTTTTCGAGCAAGCGTTCCGTGTCTATTTGGTCGCCCACTCGATGGGAGGGCTGGTCTGCCGCTGCTTTCTGCAGAACCAGTCAACGGGAGTACCGGTCGCACGTACGGCGGTGGACAAGGTTTTCACCTACGCAACGCCTCACAATGGCATCGATCTGTCACTGTTGGGCAACGTCCCGGCATTTTTGTCGTTGAACGATGCCAACAACTTCAGTCGCGACCGGATGGCGGAATACTTGGCGCTGTCGCGGGGGAGCGAAGATGTCTCGACACTCGATGGCTGGTTTGATCCCCAGCGAGTGTTCAATCTCGTGGGGACCAACGACAAGGACTATACCGCGGCCGCGAACCTGTCGCGTCGCGCCGTCGGTCCGATGAGTGATGGCCTGGTGCGAATCGCGAACGCCACCACTTGGGGGCCACCGGTGGGCAGCGGCCGGGGTGCCAACCGCAAACTTGAGTCGCCCCGCGCCTTTGTGCATCGCAGTCATTCGGGCTATTACGGCATCGTCAACTCGGAGGAAGGCTATCAGAACCTGCACCGCTTCTTGTTTGGTGACCTACGCATCGTCGGCAGGTTGGACGTCAGCCAGATTACCTTGCCGCCAGCCGTCGAAGCAGAACGGGCGGCCGGTCGAAAGATCCGTGCCTCTTATCACATCGAAGTCGTGCTTCGAGTGAGAGGCCAGATTTGGGATCTGCACCGGCGCGTTGGCTCCGAGAACTCATCAATCTTTCGCATGTACGACGAGCTCGTCACCAGCGGGGGACGCAGCACCACGCTCTTTTCGGCGTTCTTGTCGAACAACCACCGCGTGGATAAGACGAACCCATCGCTGGGCTTCAGCCTCGACTTGGGTGTCCTGGTTCCCGAGTACGAAGTCGATGGCTTCGCCTGGCTTAAGGATCACTATGAGGGAGGCTACCTCTATCGCCAGAAACTCAACTTCGAGGCCAGCTTCGATCCTGGCGCCGCGGTTCCCTGGTCGGTGAAGTACGGCCTCGACGTTGATTCCCCCAACGTGGCAACAATCGACGTCCCCTTGGCTCCGCTTGCGAACGGTACACCGGGCGTGACCTTCTCGATTCCCGTGGTGCAACCGTCCAAGCCAGGCATCGCCGCGCAACTGGTCGTCGAGGCGACGCCCTGGTCCTGAAGCGGCTTGTGATGGTGGCAATAACTCTGTTCATTCGAGAGTTGATATGGCCAGGCCAGACAAGAATCTGTGGACGGCGACTGAAGTCGGTGACGCGGCCCGCAAGTACGAACTGGCGGTATCTGAGGCCGATCGACTGCAACAGGCCGTAGCAGCAGCAAGAGCCCAACTCGCCACCGCGTCGAGCGATCCCGCGCGGGCCGTTGCCACAGAGCAACTGCGGATCGCCGAGGATGACTTGGCAGAGGCACAAGACATCGTCGAACGTGCTCGGCGCGTGCTGGCTTGCCTTCTTCCTCACGCAGTTCCGGCGAACAGTGCGTCAGGACCGTGGCAGACATCGCTAGTGCAATACGTCGTCTTCGGACTTCTAGCGCTGATCGTGTTGGCGTCACTGTTATATGGCCTTTTCTCAGACCATCTGCTCGCGTCGCTGGGGGACAGCTCGACAGCACGCGGATTGATCACCTTCCTGATCGCCGTCGTGACCGTGACAATCGCATTGATTTTAACGCTCGCCACCGTGGTCTCGGAGAGTGACGATCGCGCGAAGCGCTTTCAACAAGGCAAGGAACTACTCACGGTTCTGATCGGGGTGCTCGGTACGATTGTCGGATTCTACTTCGGCCATTCCCTCGACACTGCAGCGCGCGATCTGGAGATTGCTCCGGTCCGCGTGTCGAGTGAGGAACTAATTTCAGGTGATAAAGTCAACTTCTCGACATTCGTCAGCGGCGGCAAGCCGCCTTATACGTACAGCGTGGTTTTTTCATCCGAGGCGTTGGCCGGCACCGTCGACCCCACGACCACCGATGGACCGATCCATTTCGAAACACAAGTTGGCGTGGTTCGTGAGCCGCTGACGGCAACATTTCGGATCGACGTTCGTGATCGCGATGGCCGGGCTGTGCAGTACGACAGCGAAATGCTCGGTCGCAAGCTTCAAATCAAGCCTCGCAAGTCCCCCTGATCAATTCCGGCGAGGAATAGGAGTCCGTACTTGGATCCAATCTACAACAAGCCCTTTGAGGACCTTGTCCAGCGTGCGATGGCCGATCCTCGCGTGGGACGTGTGGTGAGGTTTATCGATGACGTCGTCCCCACAATTCTAAGTCCTCCACTGACGCTCCGTGACGATGGTCGACTGTTTCTCGGTCTGAACATCGCGTGGCTAGTCACGTTTCCGTGGGAAGAAGTCCATCCGGGCCAACCCTTCCTAGCGCAGCACGCGAGGCTATTGCGAAGCGACCTGGTGACCATTCTGCAGGACGCTGCCCTGTTTGCTACCCGACAGGGGCAGTCCGAAGTCACCTCCCATATGCTCCTTAAATCGGTTGACCAGAACTACGGTCGCCTCAATATCCTTTCCTTCAACATGTGGGGATGAGCCGATGTCTCAGCTCGAGGATCGTCGCGCTGCCGTGCACATCGCCACGACACTGAGCCAGGCGATCATGGCGGCCGATCTAGCCGTGTTGGCGATCGTGGGAACGGCTTATCTGCAGTTCTTCACGAGCAGCAAGTCCGGTTCAACGCCACGCATGTTCCTCGGGGCGCTAGCTGCGTGTTCGTTGATTTCGTTTGTTGCCAGCATTTACTGCGGCGGTCGCGGCATTCAAGCTGCCTGCGCCTCGGGCGCCCAAGGTGTCTGGAGTCTGGAAGTATCCAAAGGTTGGTACAGCATGCAGGCCACCTTAGCGCTTGCCGGCTTGCTATTGTTTTCTTCGCTGCTGGTGGCGTTTGGCGCACGGATCGGGAGCGATCAGCCCACGCCATCTATCGACGTTTGCCAAGCGGGTCAATTAACTGAGTCACTCAGTACTACCCTCGCGGAGATCGAAGCACTCAAGAAGGTTCTCGACGGTGTTGAGTTGGGACGTAAGTCTGAGACGAGCGACGCCAAACCCTAATTGGCTGTGCCGCGAGCGATATCACCGCGCGGCTTATCGTTCCAATAGACTCATCGATCAAATCCCCATCCAATCAAGAACTGACTTCGTTCAGGTTCGATACCAAATCGATCCAGGTAGCAAGACTCGCAACTAGCCGGTTGTGAAGAGCAAGACAGTGAGGTCGAAGTCTCCGTGTCGACTGATTCGTCACCCAACGATCAATCCAAGTTCACGTCGGGACTCGGCGTGCTACTTGTCTTTTTCGTACTGGGGGTCATCGCCCCCCAAGTCACGCGAAGCCGCAAGCCTGCGCAGGAAAGCCCGCCGACTCTGCTGCGGACAGCCGGAAGTGCTGAGATCGCGGACAATCAAACGGGAGCGGCCGAGGCTCTAGGACTACTACGTGCCTTCGTGGCGGCCGACCATTCGACGCGCGCTGGCAACAAGATGACGCTTACGGCGCAGCTTGCCGCCGCGCATGCCATGACGATCAGCGATACCCGCGAGCGTTTGGCGGACAGGCGGGTAGACGTTCGGTTTCTAATTGCCACGGTCGCCGATCCGATCGATTCTCACCTGCCGCTATCGTTTGACCTTTCCTTGGCGGCGATTCTCCGCGGGATCGAGCGGCACGGTTTCGTCCTCGACAGCTACAGCCTGCCCTGGCGTGACGAACTGCAACAAGCCGGCCGCGCCGGTTCCACAACCACCGCAGCCCCCCACAATCGGCGACCGGGTGTGGTGCTTTGCCGGAAAGTGAAAACTCCGGTCGATTGTTCAAAGAGCGGGCTGAAAACCGAGTTGCTGGTGCTTTTGCTTGTTGGTGAAACCCCCACGGCAGGGATTCATAAAGAGGCAATGCTTGCCGCGCTGGACCTAGTGCTCGCCTGGCAGCTTCCAGTTCCAGCCGGGCAAACTCGCCACTGTGCAAAGGTCAGAGTCGTAGGACCTAGCTATTCTGGCTCGGCTCCGTCCCTATGTCTGGCACTGGAAGCGTGGAAAACAGAATCAACCGCAGTCCGCCAGTGTCTTGCCGGTTCCACTCCGATCCGGGTGTCACTGGTCTCCGGAAGCGCCACGGCAGTCAGCCCAAAGGCCTTCGATTTTCCCGGATCGCATACTGCTGACTTCAATATCTGTTTTCACGCGACGGTTGTCCCCGATTCGGTCGCTATGCGTGAGGTTCTCAAGCACCTGGTCGAGGATCGCAAAATTCCAGCGCGAGAGATTGCACTGTTGGTCGAAGGCAATACCTCCTACGGCGCCGCAACACTGAGGCGATCAAGTCAATATTCGACCTCAAATAAGGATTCCGAGACACCCGTCGGTGACGCCCCCCCAGGCGTCGATGACTTTTCTAAGGACGTACTCTACCTACCGTTCCCGGCGGAAGTTGGTCGACTCCGATCCGAATATGAGAAGCAGCAGTCCAGTCAGTCTGACGCAGCCGGGCAGCATGCTGTCGCCAAAACCAACCTCGACATCCCTCAGGAGCCTCCTCGGTTCGCGCAAGACGCTGTGCCGCGCTTTTCGCCAGCCATCGCCCCCGTGGCAGACCTGACATTGGAAAGTCTCTTGAGCACGATTTCTCGACGCGGGATTCGCGCCGTCGGGCTGCTCGGAACAGATTCACTCGATTTGCTCTTCCTGGCCCAACAAATCCGCCGACACACCCCAGGCGTGCAGCTCTTCGCTCTTGAAGGGGACGTGTTGTTCTACCACGCGCGGCACGTGGCCGATTTCGACGGGATGGTTCTGGCTGGGACCTATCCCCTGTTTGTCGCCAACCAATCCTGGACTGCTTCACTCGATGGCGGCCGGCGGTACCTTCAGTTTCCGACCAACTCGGCACAAGGGATCTACAACGCGACTGTCGCACAGTTGAATACATCCGAGCAGCGAATCCCCTTGCTCGAGTATGCCTACCCTTTTCAGACGGACTCCGAAATTGATTCTGGCCAGAAGTCTGCCAGTCCACCGCTCTGGCTGACCTTGGTAGGTGATGGTGGATTCTGGCCCGTTCGGCCGTTGTGCTGGACTGAACGTGCGGCTCCCAAAGAGATAGCATATGTTTGGTCCGACACCACAGACTCGTCAAAGGCCTCACCTCAAACCGTTGTGTCATCGAAAAACGTCAGTGCGGTGGACCCGCCATCTTCGATTGGCGCCTGTCTGTTCGGTGGCGGCGCTCTCGCCGTTTTCCTGGTCTTTGCCGCGGTCAATTACCGGGGGGCAGGCAACGCCATCGCCCTCATGCGACGGCTTCGCAGAGCATGTCGCTGGATGTCACTTGAAGATCCGGATCTGCCCAAGCACCCACTTCGCGAGGCTCGTGAAAGAACTCGGCGACGCAGCCTGCTGGCCGTGTTCGTGGCCTTAACAACCGGACAAGCGGCGCTTGTATATCCGATCCTGCTTTTCACAGCGGGACTAAACAGGTCACCTTTTATCGCCGATGCCTGGTGGTGGTGCGCGGCGCTAGTCGCGGTGCTGATATTGGCTCTCCTGATAAGCGTGACAGCTTATCTCGCTTTGGCCGTCGTACTGCGGTACAGCCGATTTCCGGGTTGGCAAGCGCTCTGTGTGCTGGCTTCGGCGGGCTTGTCTGTGGTGGCCATCGCGGTTGTGATGCAAACCGCAAATAGCTCATCGCCCGCTCTTCGCGCGTCGCTCATCGAACGCATCGGCACATGGAGCAGCGGCGTCACGCCGACAACCCCGATCCTGTTTCTCGCGATCGCCTTAGCCGCTTGGGGACTGGGACACTTAATGCGGCTTCACTACCTCGAAGTCTACCCACTCGAATGCCCTTTTCCGGCTTCCGTGGCTGGCGGCCCGTGCAATGAGCAAACGGCGGGTATCGCTGGGCGTATCGAAGAACTGCAGCGACGACTGGGCCGAACGTGGATCTGGCCCACGGAGTGGATCGATTGGGCCATGCTCGGCTTACTGGCCGCAACATCCTGGTATGTCTTCGTCTGGCGCTGGGTACCCACCGCCGAGCATCGTTGGTTGGACATATTTGTGCTGCGTCTGGGTGTCTTACTCGTCGTCGTGCTCATCGGCGCATCCCAGATACGCCTAAAGGCGACTTGCGGATTGTTTGACCGGCTGCTTCGCCGGCTGGGCCAGCACGCAATCGTCAATTGCTATGAGCGCGTCCCGGCACGACTCGCCGATAAGGTCGCCGGTCAAGTTTTCGCGGCTGCACCGCATCCGGGCGATCTCGAGCTATCTGCCCGAGGTCTGGCTAGGCTGGCAGCGCTCGGTGAGCGCGGAAGGGTCTGGCCAGGCGGCAACATAGCCGCGCGCCGGATCGCGGATGGTTACGCCAAGATTGTTGAGATCGGGCGCTTGCAAGCGGAAGACGATTTGCTACTTGCTGCAGATCTTAACCGGGAACTTTGTGCCGTATCACGCCAGGATCTAGTTCCCAGACTCTTGTCGGCGTGGAGCCAGCGACAACTGGTTTCACGCACCGAAGATGTTGCGGACAAGCAGGGGCCATCGGCCGCGGATGCCTGGCAAGCGGAAGCGGAAGTCTTTGTGGCAATGCAATTGACCACGCTGTTCCGACAAGCCTTTAAGCAAATCCAGACCATGATGACCGCGCTCGGCGTAATGTTACTCTGCCTGCTGTGGGCCCTGAATTCGTATCCGTTTCAGCCGGCCACCATGTTCGGGCTCCTCTGTTACGGCTTGGTCGGCTGGGTGGTAGTGACGGTCGTGATCGCCGTGGTCCGCTTCAATCGCAGTGAGGTCATCAGCCGGCTGGGAGGCACGACGCCGAACCGGTTCACGCTGGATCGCTCACTCGTCCTCCCGCTTACCACCTACGTCGTGATCCCTGTAATCAGCCTGATTGCCATCCAAGTTCCCGGTGTCGGACGCGTCTTATTCGAGTGGATCGGAGTCCTGCAGAGGGCCTTGCAAGGGTAGCGGCACATGCGAGCACAGCGCGAACGATTGCACTAAGCCAGCAAACTGAAGATGAACTTATGTGTCAGCGGGCGCCCAAGTCCGGCCACCTGGGGGCGCTTGAAAACCGGCCATCCTGAGTAGGGATTCGACCTACAGGCATTCGAGCGGAAGATCCGCGGAAGGAGGCCTGTGATGTCGAATCAGCTCAAGATGGCGACGATACAATCGATACTCGCGTTGCGAGCACAACGCTGGTCGTTCCGGCGAATCAGCACCCAACTGGGCATCCACCGCGAGACGGTGGCCCGGTACGTCCGCCAAGCCGAGTCAAAAACCGGCCAAAGCGCCCCCCGGCTCAGTGATGCCGAAAGCGACCCACGCGCCCGCCGGTCAGGATGCCTCCCGGCGCAAACGCTCGGCACAAACCAACGAGCCGACGCCAGCGGAAATCGTCGCTCCGATCACTTGCGGCTTATGACACTGACCACGAAGATGACGACTCACATCCCCAATACCCTTGGCCGGTTTTCAAGCGCCCAATGACCTAATCATGACGCGAATGAGCGTTTTCTTTAGCCGTAGCTTCGGCAAGGGCCTTGCGAGCAATCATCACGGTCAATAAGCTGCGTTTCCCTTGGTGATAGTTCGCGCAGCAAGAATGACTTGAGCTGGAAGACGTCGCCAAATAAAGAGTTGACTGAGAAACGACATTCCATCGTTGCTCGAATTGATGGGCTCATCGTCCCATAAAATTAGATTTGCACGACGCCCTGCTGCCACGACACCGACTGCATTTTCGACGGCGAGCGCCGCGGCGGCATTGTACGTGCACGCACACAGAATCTCGGCAGGCGTCATCTTGAGTTGAGAGGCCGCGAGCAGATTGGTCAATTGGAAGTCGGATGCTGGTGCCGAACCGGGGTTGAAGTCAGTTGCTAGCGCCACCCGCGCTCCGGAGTGAATCAGTTGCCGCGCACCGGCGTATGGAATAACCAGAAAGAACGAAGTAGCCGGCAGCAGCGTGGCGACGGTGTGGCTGGTATGGAGTAACTCCAATGCCTCGTCGCTGATTTCTTCCAGGTGATCGATCGAGCGAGCATGTGCGCGGATCATCGTGGCGGAGGTTCCCAAATCTGTGAGCTCATCCGCGTGAACCTTGGCTTGCAGTCCGACCGACGCTGCTGCCTCGACAAAGCGCTGTGTCGCCTTTAGCGAAAAGAAGCCCCGCTCGGGAAAGGCGTCAACAAAATCCGCCAAACCCTCTTTGCGAATGGTCGGCAACAGATCGATCATTGCCGAACAGTAGTCGTGCTCGTTCCAGCCGCCTGGCAAAGCGTGCAGGCCCAGGAAAGTTGAACGCACTTCGGGAAGGCCCAATTGCTTCCGAACCTCTTGGATGATGCGCAGCAGGCGGAGTTCGCCTGCGGGCGTGTCAGCGTAGCCCGACTTCACCTCGACGACGGTGGTGCCACTGGTCAGCATGGCACGCAAACGTTTGGCAAGTAAATCGGCGAGTACCTCATCGCTCGCCTGATTCGTTGCACGAACAGTGCTGTGAATTCCGCCGGCTGCCGCCGTGATCTCCTGGTACGAACGTCCCGCCCAACGGGAGAAATGTTCGCCACTACGGTCGCCAGCGAAAATCGCGTGGGTGTGCGAGTCGATGAACCCGGCGGTTGCGACGAGACCGGTTCCGTCCAGGATCTCCTCGCCCCCGGCCGCAGGATTCTGGGTCGTCGGCTCTATGCTCGAAATCAGCCCCGTCTCGGGCGAACACACGATGTCGATGGGCCCTGGAAGGTAGCCGCAGTCTTCCGCCTGCGGGTGCCGGCCCGCCTTGTTGGCAAAGCCCTCTCCGGTGAAGACACCTGCCAAATTCGCAATTCGTAGCATGACTTAATCCCGCACAGTCGGCGGCATGGGAACGTCCAGCCCATGTCGCTCGGCCACCGCGACCGCCGCACCATAACCGGCATCGGAGTGCCGAAGAATCCCCATCGCCGGATCGGAATTCAGAACTCTCCGCAACCGAGATTCCGCCTCCTCGGTTCCGTCGGCGACGATGACCATGCCGGCGTGTTGGCTGTATCCCATGCCGACGCCGCCGCCGTGATGAATGCTGACCCAAGACGCTCCATTCACAGCGTTCACCAGTGCGTTCAGAAAGGCCCAATCGCTCACGGCATCGGAACCGTCGAGCATCCCCTCGGTCTCACGATTCGGTGAGGCAACGCTGCCACAATCCAAGTGATCGCGGCCAATGACAATCGGCGCCGACATCCGACCGTCTCGCACCAGATTGTTGAACAGCACACCGGCTTGTTCGCGTTCGCCATACCGCAGCCAACAGATCCGCGCGGGCAGACCTTGAAACGCAACCTTCGGCGCTCCGAAGCGGAGCCAGTTTTGCAGCGTCTCGTTCTCAGGAAAGGTTCTCAACAGGGCGGCTTCCGTAACCGCAATGTCGGCCGGATCACCGCTCAGTGCCACCCAGCGGAACGGTCCCGCTCCTTCACAAAACATCGGACGAATGAACTCCGGCACGAAGCCAGGAATCTCGAATGCGTCGGTCACGCCCGCTTGCTCTGCCATGGCCCGCAAGTTGTTGCCATAGTCGAACGTCACCGCCCCGCGCCGCTTGAGCTTGAGCATCAGCTCCACGTGTCGGCCCATGCTATCGAGTGATCGTCGGCGATACTCGTTTGGGTCGCGTTTACGCAGCTCGGCAGCTTCGGTCGGCGACTGCCCGGCGGGGACATAACTAAGTGGGTCGTGGGCACTAGTCTGGTCCGTCAGCACGTCGGGCACAAAGCCTCGCTCGACCAACTCACCAAGCACCTCGCCGATGTTCTCCACCAACCCGATTGATCGGGGCGTAAGCTCGCGCGCATACTGATGCGCCAATTCGAGCGCCTGGTCGAGCGAGCCGGCCACTTCGTCCAAGTAACCTGTTTCGACGCGGCGCCGCACGCGATCGGCGTCAACGTCCACCCCTAAAAAAACCGCCCCGGCGAGCTTTGCGGCCAAAGGTTGCGCGCCGCCCATTCCACCCAGGCCTCCGCTCACTACTATCTTGCCCGCGAGTGGCAGCGGCTTGCAATCGAAATACTTGCGCCCGCAGGCGGCGAACGTTTCGTAGGTCCCCTGCAGTATTCCTTGCGTGCCGATGTAGATCCAACTGCCGGCCGTCATCTGGCCAAACATCATCAAGCCACGACGGTCCAACTCGTGAAAGTGTTCCCAAGTGGCCCAGCGAGGCACGAGGTTCGAGTTGGCAATCAACACGCGCGGCGCATTTTCGTGCGTCGGCAGGATGCCAACGGGTTTGCCGCTTTGCACCAGCAGCGTCTCGTCGGGCGCCAGCCGTCGCAGCGATTCGAGGATCGCGAGGAAACTCGGCCAATCTCGGGCCGCCTTGCCTAGTCCGCCATACACGACCAGTTCCGCTGGATTCTCCGCCACCTCCGGGTCCAGATTGTTCTGGATCAACCGATAGGCGGCCTCAGCAGCCCAGGTTCGACAGGTTCGCTGGCTTCCGCGGGGGGCTCGAACGACAGGTGAGGCGGCTGTGGTGGCCATGGCGTCAGATACACTCCTTCCTCGATCCGCTGGGCGAGACGCTCGATGTCTTCCGAAAGCGCCCGGTCGACGTCCAGAAAGGCGACGTCTCGCCGGATTTGCTGATGCACCACGGCCAGGCGCTGGGCCGGCCGGAGCGGCGCTCGCAGCTCAAGCGCCTGAGCCGCTGTCAATAACTCGATCGCCAGGACCAGGCGCGCCTTCTCAAGGATCGCCAACGCCTTGAAACCGGCGTTTGGCCCCATAGAAACGTGATCTTCCTGGTCGTTGTTGGTCGGAATCGAATCGACGCTGGCCGGAAAGGAGAGCGATTTGCACTCGCTGACCAGCGCAGCCGCGGTGACCTGCGTCATCATCAGGCCGGATTGCACTCCCCCATCCTCGATCAGAAAGCTTGGCAAACCGCTGCGATGATGGTTCATGGCCATGTTGATCCGGCGCTCCGAGATGGACGCCAAGGTGGTCAACGCACTGGCCAATCGGTCGCTGGCCCGCGCGCTATGAATGGCGTGAAAGTTACCGCAGGACAGGGCTTCTTCCTCCTCGGGAAACAGCAGCGGGTTGTCGGCCACCGCATTGATCTTGGTGTTGACCACCCGCTCGCATTCACGCAGATCCTCCCAGACCGCCCCGTGGACCTGCGGCGCGCAGCGCAGGCAGTACGGATCCTGAGCCCACTTGGTACCGGCATAGCTGTGTTGAATTTCGCTATCGCCCGCCAGCCACCTGCGAATCTCTTGACCGCATTGCCGGGTTCCCTCGTGACCATGCAGTCTTAACGCGCGATCATCCAGTGCCTGGTGAGCACCGTGCATCGCCTCGAAGCTCAGGGCCGCGGCCAGATTGGCGGTCGCCAGAAGCTGTCGGCCCTCGTACCAGGCCTTCAAGAGCAGCGCCGTGGTCAACTGCGTTCCGTTGATCAGGCTGAGCCCTTCTTTGGGCCCCAGTCGCACCGGTTCGATTCCCAACTGTTGCAAGGCGTCGGCCGCACGCAGGCGGAGGAACCCGCCAGTGGCATGACCGTTGCCCACGTGGCGCCGATCGGGCAGCGTGCACCAGCCTTCGCCCAGCAAGGCCCGCGTGGCGTGGGCCGACGGGGCCAGATCGCCCGATGCGCCCACGCTGCCGCGGGAAGGGACCTCTGCCAGCAAGCCCGCTTCGAGGTGTCGAGCGATCGTTTCGACGGTCTCCAGTCGCGTCCCGCTATGTCCCTGGCAGATCGTGTTGAGCCGGATCAGCCACATGGCCATCACGATATCGCGGGGCAACGGCGCGCCCACCCCGCAGCAATGCGAGCGAATCAGATGGGTTTGTAGCGCCGCGATTTTATCTGGGGGTATCACGACGTTGGCAAAGTGCCCAACACCGGTATTGATGCCGTAAACGGGTTTGTTGCGGCGGGCGATACGGTCAACGAACTCGGCGGCTCGGGCGATTCGGTCGCAGGCAACGGGTGTAACGTCGATCTGCAACATTGCACTTGGCCCAATGGCGGACATCGCTCCTGACCATAAGCTTAGTGGAGCGATGAGGCCGCCATCGAACGCAATTCGCGTTCGGCCACATTTGGGAATTGCCTTATGGAGCATGCTGTGGTGCCCTAACTAAGTGCGAATCAAGGATTGCCGAGTGTGATCGCTCGTCACCCAGGACCTCGGTATTCGCTGGAATGTTCTGATAGGGACCGACGACTACGCCTGGTCCGACGACCGAGTTCTTGCCGAGGCGCGCGTGGTGGTACACGGTCGCGCAAGGCGACACAATTGCGCCAGCTCCAACCGTAACGCCAATTCCAACAATAGCGCCGACGCCAATCTCTGCACCATCATCAACGCGCGTGCCAGGACCGATCGCCGCAAGGTGACCAACGACTGCGTTTGCGCCCACACGAATTCGGTCGACAATGATCCTTCCGCTTCCGAGTACCATATTTGTTCCCAGCGTGGCCCTGTTTGCGATGTAGGCACCAGTACCGAATTCGAGTAGCGGCAAATCGCGAATCCACGTGTCAGGGTAAAGCGTAAACTCGAGAGATCCGCGATAGCCAAACAGGCGAAACACGACTCTTCTAAAGAAGGGAATCGTTAACACGACGTAATAAAGTGGCTTGAAATAGAACAATGCAGTCCAGCAGACGTTGTAGAGCCGGCGATGCCGGTACGCGGCCGAGCGCGTATTGCGCTCGAGAGCACCGACAATGATCGCGTGCTGATGAGCTAGACTCAGCAGCCCAGACACACAGCAATAGGACACTCCATAGATCCAAGGGCTTAGCGCAATGGCGACTGTTCGCGTAACAATGTGATCAGCGACAACAACTGGCAGAACTGCCATGGTTGCCGGAATGCTGACAATCAAGAACAGGTAAAGAAGAGTCCACCAGTGCACCGCTGAGAAATCCCGCGAAATTGGTACTTGGGAATTCGCGTCAATACACGCTACCGCGGGCGGAAGCGATTCTTCGATCGCCACCTGCTGCGCGCTTATGACGGGCGGTTGGCTTCCGTTCGGATTTATCTTTGCTATCACGTCCACGAGGCTACGCGCACGCAGCAGCGTAGCCGAACTAATGGGAAGTTCTGTTGCCTCTCTAAGTGCGACGGCTAGTTTTGCGGCGAGTAGTGAGTCGACGCCCAGCGCTGCCAAAGGTCGCTCGGCGAAATCGCGTGGAACGGCATGCCCTTCCTCACGGAGCATCTGCTCCACGATTGACCGTAACTGCTCGAGCCGGTAGTCGTTCGAAGTCGGTCTTGTTTGATCACCGCGGTGTGATTGGGCACCCGGCGGCTCCACGCTGTCGCCCGCGCAGTCCAGAATTACTTTCAGGTTTCCTGACAGGTAAGCTTCGAGGGTCGCGCGGCGCTGCAGCTTCCCGCTCGATGTCTTAAGGATGCTGCGAGCTTGAACCAGGATCACTCGATCGGTTCGCACGCCACACGCATCTGCGATCGCAGCACGGATGGCTGCCGCTACCTCGGGTAAAGAGTCGAGGCTAGCCGTCTCGCGTACTTCTTGAATCAGGATAAGGCGCTCTTCGTCGCTTAGCTCGGAAGCTATGGCTACCGCGCAACCTGGGCGGAGCGCTAGGTGCGCTGTTTCTGCCGCCTGCTCGATATCTTGCGGATAGAGGTTTCGTCCGCGAACAATGATGATGTCTTTAAGTCGGCCCGTGACAAACAACTCTTCGTTACGCACGAACCCAAGATCGCCTGTCCGCACAAGCGGACGGGCGGCTGTGCTATTCGTACCTGTAGCCGCAGATTGCGAAGCACTTTGTGGGTCTCCCCAATATGATTCAACGACCTGTTGCCCACGCACACAAATTTCACCAATTTCGTCTTCCGCGCAGGCACGACCGGTGTGGGGATCGACTATCTCGACAACAGTATCAAGCAGCGGCTTACCGCTACCCACGAGCTGGCGGGCCCCGGATTGAGAGTCGCTCTCTACCGGTGCGACGATGTTGCTCTCAAAGAGCCTACCATCTACTGACAGAACCGACGGACCGCTTTCCGGGGCACCGCCAGTCACAAGTAAAGTGGCCTCGGCAAGGCCGTAACATGGATAGAACGCATTCCAGCGGAAGCCAACCGCTGAGAAGCGTTGCTGGAATCGCCGCATCGTTGCTGCACGCACCGGTTCCGCGCTGTTGAAAGCAATTCGCCAACTACTTAGTTCGAGATCCTGGCAGGCGTCCGGAGTGATCCGACGTACACAAAGCTCGTAGGCGAAGTTCGGGCCACCGCTCGTGCGGGCCCGATACTTTGTGATGGCCGCTAACCACCGTCTCGGCTTCTCGAGAAATGAAGTCGGAGGCATAAGCACGCTTAACGCGCCCAAGAAGACGGGTTGCAAAACGTTGGCAATCAAGCCCATGTCGTGATAGACGGGCGCCCATCCGACAAAAGTCGAACTGGCGTCGTCGAGCGTGCCCGCCTGGATCACTTTCTGCGCATGGAATAGATTCGCATGACTTACCGGCACGCCCTTCGGTGTGGACGTCGACCCCGATGTGTATTGAAGCAATGCCAGTTCGCCTGGATTTACGGACAAGCGGCTGCTCACCGACGTCTCATTGGCTTCGATTTGATCGGTTGTACACCAACGCAAGCCACCGATGACGTCGTCACCAGCGAACTGCGTCACGGCGACGTCTCGCAGAAAACTGGGCGCGAGTGCAATCGCTGCTCTTGCATCGCGCACCACTTCGCGAAAGCGCCGCATCGCGCGAGGGCTGGGATCAGGGATTGCCGGCACGGCGGTCATTCCGGCATGGAAGCAGCCGAACAAGGCTGCCACAAACTCAAGGCCGGGGGGGTACACTAGCAATACACGATCACCTCGTTGACCGCGTGCAAGCAACGACTCGGCGATTGAACTTGCACGAGCGTCCAGCTCCCCGTATGTCCATCGTTCGCTTTCCTGTTCGCCGTCGCCCAGGAACACGTACGCGAGTCGCTTCGGTGTCTGCAGTGCTCGCCACGCAAGCACATCACCAATGGTTCTGCACTCGATGGGTAGCGATACATTCATGGCATATGTGAGCTTCATTCCACGACTTTCTGCTTCGACAGCGATGCGACTTGGCGTGATGCTATCGACTTGGGTAACCTTACACAGCAGGGTTCGCTTCCCAGTGCCGATTCGCAACGTCAACCACCATCTAGGCCTCAATCAAGCGAATGCTCTGTGCTTTGTAGCGTCAGCGGCCGGCGCGCATGGTAAAGGGCTGGTGCGGGGCAGCCGGTATCAGCGTTCGGGTTGCGGTTTCGTGTCTAAGACACTCGGGTTCCGGTCAACGAGTCGGGTGTTCTTAGCGACGACGTCGACGTCCACCTGCAATCCAAGCGGTGCGATGAAGTCCTCGGGCAGGTCAATCAAAACCTGGATCACGTCGAGATCCTTGCGTTCGCTCGCCTCGTGGCTGAAGACCGTCTTGTTGCCCATCACTCGCTTGATCAACGCCACGGTGCCGCGATAGCGCGTGCCGCCAAGTCCGCGGCCGTACACTTCGGCCATCTGGCCTGCGACCAGCCGATGCACATAGCGCTCGTCGATCTCCGCCCGCACCCGCAGTTGGCTGTCGTCCGCGAAGATCAATACGGGCTCGCGATCGAGCACCCGCGCTCCCTCGCCTTCGCGCTTGAGGATTTCCAGGACCGAACCCGCAAACGGCGCTAGAAGCACGGTGTTGTCCAGTCGTCGCCGGGCGACATCGAGTCGCGCCTCTGCCAGTTGCACTCGCGACTCAACAACTTTGCGATCTTCTACCCGCACTGCGTTCTGCAGTTGGGCGAGCTCGGCCTCCGCCTGACTCAACTCCTTTTCCGTTCGATGCAGCTCACTTTCGGCCTTGTCACGCTCGTGCTCGGACGTGGCATTTCTCTGCACCAACTCGCGAATTCGGCGATCGTGCTTCTGGGCGAATCGCAAGTGCTCGCGGAGCACGTCCAGTCGCCGGCGGGTCGCTTCGATTTCGTCAGGATGCGAGCCGGCTAGTACCTGATCTCGTTCTGCGACCGCGACCACCAGTTGTTGTTGAGCTTCGGCCAAGGACGCCTGCTCGTCATGGTTGCGTAATGTCATCAAGATGGCGCCCGCCTCGACGCGCTGCCCAACCTCAACTGCTACATGTTCGATGACACCGTCGACTTTGAATACTAAACGGCGAATCTCGGAACTTGGTTCGACATAGCCAATGCCGCGAATCCGCTGACTCGTCGAGGCAGCGGGACCATCCGTGTGGACAGTAGGCACCGTTTCGCTCGTGTTGCCCGCAATCTTGTCCCACAAGCTGGCCGTCGCGGCCACGCTGCCAACACACAGTGCGCCCAGGATGAGTAATGCTGGCTTCATTATTCTGTTATCCGGCCTGATTCCATATGCAGCACGCGGTCGAACAGTGGCACAAGCCGGGTATCGTGTGTCACGACAATTAAGAGGGCGTTTTCTTCCTTCGCCTGAGCCACGAGGAGCCGAATGGCCGCCTGGCCGTTCTCCCAATCGAGTGCTGCCGTTGGTTCGTCAGCCAGCACAATTGGCGGCTGGTGCAGTACCGCCCGCGCGATGGCGACGCGCTGCCGCTGGCCACCCGAAAGCTCGGCGGGCTTGCGATGTCGATAAGCCTCGATGTCCAACGTCTTGGTCAGCTCGGCGATGCGCTGACCGACGCGCGCGGCCGACAATCCGGCGTTCCCGGCGACGATGCGCAAATTGTCTTCCACCGACAGAAACGGCAACAGCTGGGCATGCTGAAACACAAAGCCAATCTTGTCGCGCCGTAGCGCAGTCAAGTGATCGGGAGATTCATAGGGGACGCGCTGCCCTGCGATCGACAGTTCTCCAGCACTGGGCGACAGCAAACAACCGAGAATCGACAAGAGAGTTGTTTTGCCAGAGCCTGATGGCCCGAGCAAAACACACGCCTCGCCACGCGCGAAGCTGACCGTCACCTCGCGGAGTGCGACCTCAGCCAAAGCCCCGGTGCCGTAAGTCTTCGTCAGTGCCGTGCAGACGGCGATCTCGCTCTTGGCAGTGCTTTTGATCATTGTGCTGCGTCACGCCAGCGACTTTTCACTTTTGATGCCAGTTACAGTAAATATTGTGGAATAGGTAAGCGAGTCATCTCGACACAGGTAGTCCAAGAAGTGCTTTTTGAGGCGCTGTGCCGCCACCCCGCAGCCGAGCGCCTCCGCGGCAACCGGCAGCAAGATATCCAGCTTCAACTCCCAGAGCCGATACGTGTGCTCGTCTACGCGACCATAGATCAGGTGGTACGGATCGACTCGAACCTCAAGCTGCGACAAACCGGCAGCATGGGCGAGTGAGAACAGCTTGCGACCAACGAAAGGATCGAAACCAGACTTCTGAAGATGTGCAAGGACACGCTCGACTTGTTGCTTCAAGCCTTCGTCAATGGGCCAGTGCCAGACGATTTGCCCATCCAAGTCTTGCAACACGACACGGCCACCAGGATTGACGACGCGAACCATTTCGGCGATTGCTTGCTCGCGG
>CAZBWM010000065.1:0-40749 GCA_964495375.1 uncultured Planctomycetaceae bacterium
GTCTACCGCTGGGGGCCTTGCTGTCAAGGAATTTCTAGACTTACGCGAAAAGGAAACGGCGAAGTGGTAGGTACGAGGGGCCAGAGGACAGCTCTCTGGTTGAGGATCCGACGACGCGGGCTTAGGGTACGGAAGCGAGCTGGATCTTGGCGGCGTCTAGGGTCAGGACATGGGTGGCGCCGCGAGCAACGGGGCAGGGCAGGGGAAAGTCGACTGCCCATCGCTATTTAACAAGGAAGACCTGAAAGTTTGCGTCCCGACCGTCCTTTGCGTCCCACCCCCCGCGTGGTGGTTGCTGTAACTGCATGATGCCTATTGCTTTCGGATGTCACGACCTCCACGTGGGGAAGGGACGCAAGCGGGACGCAAACCGCCAGGGGTTTGCTCCGAGTCGAGGCTCGATCGCATTTTCGAGGTTCCAAAAGGGAGAACCGCCCCGGTCGCTCGACCACTCCAGCCAGCAGCGGGTCGTGGCCGTCTCCCGTGCGGCGAACACGGCCGGCAAAGCGAGCTTGTGAGCATCGGACCCGAGGAGTAACATCCCGAACCCTTATGACGCGAACGATTTGCCGCTGCGCGCCGAGGTGCCTGCGGCCAAGCACTTCGCCACCTGGCCAGTGACGCCCTCCCACGACGCCTACCCTCATTTGGCGAGCATGACTTCACCCTCCTGCGACCTACGGATCGCGATCGAATCGGAGTGCGTAGCCAACGTGCGACGCGCAAACGCGCTCGTCGGTCAGCCGCGGTTAGTAATTGTGACCAACGGACTGAAGGATTGCCGCGGGCATCACTACGAAACCGCCATCGCCGTCGCCGAGGCGGCCGCGGAAGCCCGACTAACACCGATTCTGGCGCCGCACGTCGATTGCCAGACGGACTTGTTGCCGACCTGGCTGGCGAGCCTGCCGACTTTTCGGACTGAGTACTGGTCGGCGGCCACCGGTCCTCGTGCGCGCGTACGTACCGCGCTCGACAAAGCACTTCCGCGCTTGCCGGCGTGCGCCGCCGAGGCAGTCGGTTGGGCGCTTGATCAGCGCGCCCGCTGGCGGCGGCTGACGGCTGATCGCCGCGAGGCGGCCTCGGCAACGAAGGCTGCCGCCAAGATCGCTAGCGATGAGGCCAGTATCGAGGTGTTTCGATCCGACCTGCGGAGGCTGCTGACTCAGTTGAAAGTGGGAGCCGCTGACCACGTTTACCTGCCGACCACACATGGTCGCGAGCTCGTCGCGGTGCGGCGCTTGCTCGACGAGTTGCCGGCGACCGACTGTCCGACGTTCCACCTCGAGTTCCGCAATCCGCTCTTCTTGGGAGCACGAGCCCCTGAGCAAGCAGCGAGCAGTAGCGACGCCGAACCGTGGCCGCTCGTGGCCCATGAGCACCAGTTGTGGTTCCAGCTTTATCGCGAGCTAGGAGTGTCGGAACGTGTGCTGCTCTACACCGATGCCGATCCCTTGAGCCGGGAATACGAGCGCGTGGCGCAGCTACCCCTGGCAGTACTGCCGGTCCCGTTTCGATCTCGGTTGCTGCAACCGCAAACGCGTGACGCCGGTACGCCCCTCCGACTGACCTACCTGGGCGAGCCGCGAGACGACAAGGGCTTTCATTGGTTGCCGGCCTTGATGCAGCAATTGTGGGGCGATGACGCCTGGCGCGGGCGAGTCGAGTTGCACTGCCAGGCGTCGATGGCGTCGCCGAGCGTCAACCCGCGGAGTATTGCCGCGCGGCGCCGGCTCGAGCGCTATCCGCGAGATTGGGTGCGCTGGTACGGCCAATCGGGGCCACTGTCGGCCGAAGCGTACTACGAGCTGCTGACCCGGGCTGATATCGTGTTGTTTCCGTACGAACCGGCGCGCTATCAGACGGCGACGTCGGGCACATTTGCCGAGGCGCTAGCCGCAGGCAAACCAACGATCGTGCCGGCCGGCACCTGGCTGGCGAGCCAGCAACCGGCCGGGAGTGGCGAGGTGTTCGTCGATCGCCAGTCGTTCGTCGATTGCGTTTACAAGGTCATCGCCGGTTACGACACCTACCGCCAGCGCGCGGCGGCCTTTGCGCCGCAGTTCCTGGCCTGGCACACTCCGAGCCGGCTCGTCGAACAACTGATTCAAGGTTCGCCGGCGCTTCGGCGCCAGGCATCGTAGGACACCGCAGGCGATGTCATTCTTCTCCATGCTGCGGCGCCGGACGCGAGACGTGTGGCACCTCGCGCGGTTCGCGATGCGCCGCCGAGGTACGCTCGGCCTGTCGCGAGATGCGCGCCGCAGCCCGCAGCAACACGAGAAGAACCCTGAGCACGCGCGGGTGTTGGTGATCGATAGCGCGCTGCCGCGATTCGATCGTGACGCTGGTAGCCGGATGACATTCCAGTATCTCGAACTGCTGGCCGAGCAGGGCTATCAAGTGCAGTTCATGCCCGACGACGGCCACCGCGCCGAGCCGTATGCCAGTTTGCTCGAGGCGCGCGGCATCGAAGTGCTGGCCGGGCCAGAACACCGCGGCTCTTGGCCCGAGGTGCTGACGGCCACGCCGAACCTGGAGTTCGTGTGGCTTTCGCGCCCCCTGGTGGCGATGAAGTATCTGGACGACGTACGTCGCTTGACGGCGGCGCGCGTGTTGTATTCGCTAGTCGACTTGCATTACGTGCGGGAATCGCGGCGCGCCGAACTGACAGGCAACCCGATCTATCGCTGGCGCGCGGGGATCTGGCAATGGCTGGAACGATCGCTGGTGCGGCAAGCCGACGTGGCGATGTCGGTCAGTGAAGACGAAATTGCCGAGCTGCGGCGGACCGAGCCAGGCGCGAACCTGGCCTGGCTGCCGCTCTACGTGCAACCGGCCGAGCCGCTCACCGAATGGTCGCCAAGAGCGAGTGACGACGCGGTTGAACTGCTGTTTGTGGGCAATTTTCGCCACGCGCCGAACGTTGACGCCGCGCACTGGCTACTCACGGAGCTCTGGCCGGCAATGGCGCGCGAGCTGCCGGGCGCGCTGCTGCACATCGTCGGCTCGGCGGCGCCGGAGTGGCTGCGTTCGCAAAACACGCCGGGCGTACAGGTTCACGACTCGATCAGCGACGAAGCCCTGCACGCGCTTTATGAGCGCTGCCGGGTGGCGCTGGTGCCGCTACGGTTTGGGGCCGGCGCCAAAGGCAAAACGCTCGAGGCGATGCAGCGCGGCGTGGCTCTCGTCAGCACGCGGTTTGGCGTCGAGGGGTTGCCGCGCGACAGGCAGCGACCGACATCGTGCGACGACGCGCGGGCCTTCGTCGCGCAAGCCGTGCTGTTGTGTCGTAACGATCGCGCGCGTGAGGACGCCGTGCGCCAGCAACGGCAGTTTCTCAGAGATCATTTTTCGCGCGAGGCGGCGCGGTCGCGCGTCGAGGCGATTCTCGCTGACAGTAAATTCAGGACAAACCACGTATCGACGCCAGGCGACATGGCTAGCTCGTCGCGCGGCGCCGCCGCGAACGTCGAACTGCTGAGCAAGCCTGCGGTGGCACCCCAGTCAGGCCCGGGGGAAGCTGCCATTGCGACCGCGCAGGGCAGATCGGCCAGCGACGAAGCGCCGACCGTGTCTCTTAACTTCGCGGCAACGGCTGACAGGCATCGGGCTGGCGAAATTCGCGATCTCGATATCGGCGTCATTTACACACACGAGCGACATTTTGTGCCACCGCTGCTAACCACGCTGGCTGCCTCGGGGACCGGGCTGCGGATGCGGCTTTGGCTGATCGACAACCAGAGCGCCGATGGCGCCGGGCAGTGGACACCGCTGTTTCCCGAAACAAAGGTGCTCAAGAATGACCGCCGGCTGAACTATGCCGAGAATTTGAATCGCGTGCTCGAAGTGGCCCACGCGCGGTATGTGCTGCTGCTGAATACCGACATGTACTTCGATCCGACCGACCAGTGCCTGGCGCGGATGGTGACGTTCATGGACGCCCATCCCGAGTGCGGGCTGGCGAGTTGCCGGCTGGTCCACCCGAATGGCGAAGAGGCGCATGCCGGACGACGCTTTCAAACGTTGGGAGTGATCGCCGCGCGCCGTGTGGGGCTAGGGCGCGCGGGCCAGAAGCTGATCGAGCGCTATTTGTGCCTTGATCAGCAGGGAAGCGAAGCGCACGAGTGCGATTGGGTGTCGGGCTGCTTTCTGCTGCTGCGGCGCGAGGCGAGCCAGCAAGTCGGCCCGTTCGATACGCGGTTCGGCAAGTACTTCGAAGACGTCGACATGGCGCTGCGGATCGGCCGGGCCGGCTGGACGGTCATGCAGAATCGCGCCACGAAGTGCTTTCATTGGGAGCAGCGCGATAGCGCCCGCGTCTGGTCGCGCGACGCGTGGAGACATTTGCGCGCGTATGCCATCTGGCTGAGCAAGTGGGGCTGGCGGCCGGGTCGCGGCGTGCAGCGGCTGCGTGCGGCACGGCGACGCGCGGCGTGATCAGCGGCGGCGAAGCTTACTTCAGGTCGACCGACCAGTAGGCATTGTCCAAGAACGATTTCCAGCTCTCGTACTTGGGATTGCCCAACTTGATCGTTAGTAGCGGGCTGCGTTTGGGGCGATAGGGGGGGCGGACCAACCGCATGTTGGCCTCGACGGGGGTGCGCCCACCTTTACGGACGTTGCACTTCACGCAACTGCAAACGATGTTTTCCCAGGTGGTGTCGCCACCCCGGCTGCGCGGCACGATGTGATCGAGGCTCAATTCGCTGGTCGGGAACCGGCGGCCGCAGTACTGGCAGCGATTGCCGTCGCGGGCGAAGATGTTGCGGCGATTGAAGCGCACCGTTTGTTTGGGAAGGCGATCGTAGACCAACAAGCGGATAACGCGCGGCACCTGAATCTCGAAGTTGACCGAGCGAATCCAATCTTGATCGGGCGCTTTGAAGTTGGCCCGCAACTCGCTGATCTCGCGCCAAGAGGCAAAATCGTAGTTGGCGTATTGGCCGTCTTCGATATGGACGACTTCGGCCAGGTCGCGACACAGCAATGAGAAGGCGCGGCGCACGCTGATGACATGCACGGCCAAATAGACGCGGTTGAGAACGAGAACGCTGGCACCCAGCGGATCGTGGCCAGCCGCGACGGTCGACATAGAGTGAAATCTCCCTGCCAGGTCCGATACGCTCAATTTTCTACGCAACAGCCTTCTACGTAGCAGCCTTCTGCTTTGCCGTTCTCTACGCTGCAGCCCTCTACTTTTGCCAGCAAAATTCCCAATTCAATTGTGGTCACCGCGAGGCTGCGTGGTCCAGTCCCGCCCGCGGTGCGGGAAGTGCCCGCGGTTTCCAGGCATTGTCGTCGGAGAGTGGCCGGCCAATGGCGTTCTCGCGCAAAGGCCGGAATTGCCCACGACTGCCCGGACACTCGCAAGGCGAAAATGGACTGCGATATTTTACCGGGGGGCCCGGCGCATGACCAGCAAATCTGGACCACCGCGCGCGAGGACAGGACCTTCGCGAGCCGCGGGGCACGTGATTCGCGCGTCCGCAACGTTTCGGCGCAGGCGTTTTGCCGGCCGTGATTCCTGGAGTACCACAGGCAACCGCTGTCAAGAGCGGTTCAAGAGTTTGACCTGTCAATTGCACGTTCCGGAAAAAAGGTGGCCAACCCGGCTTGCCCGCGTTTCGGAGTTGTCATTAGGATGAATCTGTCAGAAGCGGTCGGTCGAGTTTCTCGCCGGCGCTGAGCGGTCCGCCAGGTCAAAGGAATCCGGGCTCATGATTCACTACTCGTGCGATTGCTGCAAACGTGAGTTGGACCCCGAGGACAATGTCCGCTACGTGGTGAAGATGGAGATCGCACAAGAGGTGCAGCCGCTGGGGGTCGACGAACTGGACGACGACCGCGACTACCTCGACGAAATTCAGGACGCACTGGAGCGCCTCGACGAGGAAGAGCTCATCGACCTGGGAAGCGCGGGGGCGCGCACGATGCGGTTCGACCTCTGCGCCGACTGCTCGAAGCGTTTCTTGAAGAACCCGCTGGGGCGCGACATCGCCAAGCAGTTGAACTTCAGCGAGAACTAGCGCGAAGCACGCGAGGCACTGCGTAGCCCACGGGGCGCCGCGGAATACCCAGGACGCAAAAAAGAAACGCCTGCGGGCTTCCGAAGAAACCCGCAGGCGCTCGATTTTCTGGCACTCTCTCTGCCCGACTGGCTTGAACTAGTAGCTCAAGATGAAGTCGGTGGCGAACAAGAACTGATCGCGGCGCGTACCATTGTCGTACGGCAGCAAGTTGTTCTGGTTAACCTTGCCGTCATACCAGTCCCAGCGGACGTTCGGCCGCACCACAAGGTTGCGGGCCGGGGTCCACAGCGGGCCAGCCGTGATCTGGAAGAAGTTCCCGACGAAGTTGTTCTTGTTGATCGTTCCGTCCGGAGCGAGACCCCACCCGCGAGCAGGGGGGACGGTACCGGCCAGAGCGTTCGGCACGAAGTTGCCGACGCGGAAACCTTCTTCGTCACGGAACCACTCAAAGCCGATACCCCACTTCCAGGCATCGCTAACGGTATAGAACATGTACTGGTTCAGGCCATACCAGCGAGCGGTCTTGAGCGTTTCGGCAATGGCGCGGCCTTGGACGCCGAAGTCGCTCTGGATGATCCAGTTCAGGCGTTCGCTGAGGGGGATGCTCAACACCTGAGTCTGGAAGTAGCGGTCGGTGTATTCGCCGACCTGGTTGGGTTCGTGCGTCCACATGTTCACGTAAGCGTACGAGATGCCGCTTTCCGTGGTGTACGTCAACGTGCCCAACGTGCCCAGGTGCGGGTTGAAGCCCGCGAAGTTATCCCAGCCGCGTTGGAAACCACCGCCGATCGAGAGGTTCTCGATACCGTCGTAGGTCGCCAACAGGCCCGTATGGGTAAACGGCTCGCCGTATTGGAAGGTATACGGCAGCGTGTTGAAGAAGTTCAGATTCGTCTGAACGGTGAAGTAACCGGCCGGCGTAATAAAGTGGCCGAGCTTCACCTTGAAGTCGTTGACGGCGATTTCGGCGTACAAGTTGGGCATCGACACGCCGTAGAACGACTGTGCGAGGTTCCACTTGTTTTCCAAGCCACCCGCCGAGGTAAAGCGGCGATCGGTACCCCAGTAGGTATCGACGCGGCCACCGATATCGACACCGTAGCCTTCGGTGTCGGTCTCTTTGTACATCCACAACCAGAACTGGTTGATATTCCACTCGTTGGCGCGGTCCAAGTAGGTCACCGGACCGTTGAAGCCGTCGGCGGGGTTCTGGGGGTTGAACGCGATGCCCTGGGCGAGGAAGCCGCCCACGTACATGTTCCGTTCGGTGAGGAAGGGAAAGCCGAAGATGCGGAACGGCTCGGCGGCGGCCGCCTTGTCGCAACTGTCGTCGCAACTATCATCGCAGCCGTCGTCACAAGCGTCGTCGCAGCAACCCGCGGCTGGCTTGGCAGCGGGTTCGGCGGCGGGCTCTTCGGCGGCGGCTTCGCCCGACCCCGCGGTCGGTTCAGCGTAGTAGTCGCTGTACTCGTAGGCTGTCTGCCGCACCGAACTCGGCTGCCGCAGACCGCCTGTTGCGCCCCACTGCGCCCAAGCCGTGCCCGGAAGCACGGCGGCGAGCGCGGCGGCAAGCGCCCAGTGTGTCAATCTCATGTCTTGGACTCCAATCCGTGGAGAAATGTGGCTGGCGTGGCCTTTCGACCACGTACCCGGTTTGGGCGGGTGAGCTAGGTTCGTGTCGTCTGCTCGGCGCAGGTGTGTAGGCAGGCCCGCGCGTTGCGGCCACGTCGGCCAATTTTCGTATCGACGCTGGCGCGACCGGCAATTCAGTGCGCCACAGGCATAACGCCCATGATTTGAAAGGGATACGCCCAGAAATGTGAAAGGTTGCGGGTCGTATCAGTGGCGTGAGATTCGGTGCGCGAAGCAATTTGCCCGCAGAGTTTTCGCAGTTTGCCTGATCCGAACTGCGGTCGCTTGGTAGCTCCGCTGGCAGCGCCGCCGCACCGGCAAATGAGAAGTCACTAACCGCCTGGAGACAAGAGTTTGCAGACCAGGAGTTGATCCCGGGTTCCGCTGGCGAGTGATTTCCGGAGGGCGCTAAAGCTCGCGGACGCGGTGCTGCCGCGTCGGAGCGCGCGATCGAGAAATGGCCCGCGCACGGCGCAGGAGAACGTCGACGATCGGGTCGGCCGAGGCCGGTTCGCGATGGACCCCCTCAGGCGCGGGGCCTGCAGCGGCCGCGGCGATCGCCTGTTCCAATTCATGGACGGCCTCGGCGGCGAAGCCCAAGTGCAGGTACTCGAATCCCAAGACGAACCGCGCGGATGCGTCGTCGGGCTGTTGCTCGACAAAGGCCTCGAGCGCGCGGAGATGCGCAGCCAGCTCATTATGGTTGGCATACAACTCGGCCGACGTTTCGAGGACCAGGCCCCAGGTGTCGGCGGGCATCCTGCGACAGGCCAGACGGAGCGCGGCGGCGGCAGCCTCGTAATCACCCAGCGCCAGATAACACTGGCCGCGCAGCAGATTGGCCGGCCCATGGTCGGGCACTTCGGCGTGGACGTGCGTCAACTCGAAAAGCGAGCGCTGGTAGTCGGCAGCGCGGAATGCTTCGATCGCGCGACGCAAAAACTGACTGGCGGCGGGCGTCGTCGCGGGACGAGGCGGAGCCGCGATGGATGCGCCTGAGTGACTTTCCGCGGCGGCGGCGGCGCGCTCATCGTTTAATGCCCGCTCGTCGCCGAGCGAGGCCTCGACGTTGTCGGCCTGCTCGACTTCATCGCTGGCGTATACCGGTTCGTAAACGTAACCTCGCGCGGGGTCGCCCCCTTTGGCAGTCAACTTATTGCCGATCGGTTGTTCGATCGGGTCGATGAAGGGGTAGCCGTAGATGTAGCCGGGCCAGAACGGCGTTGGCTCGAACGGACCACGCCAGAACGGACTGTAGATGTCGTTCGAGCCCGGCCAGTACCGCAGCGGCGGCGACGGCATGCCAGGCGTGCTCCACGGCGGCCCGGCAGGAGAGGCAGCCACGATGCCGGAGCGCCACTGCACGATCGCTTCCAGGGCGAGTTGGCGGGCGATCGCTTCCTGACGTTTTGGCTCGGCGCGGCGACGCGCGTATTCGCTCGACGAGACGCGGCTTTTTGCGCGCTCGAAGGCGCGATCCTGCAAGCGCTGGCTAGGCGATGCACTGGGTGTTGTCGGCGAAACGGGTTGCGACGCGAGCGGTTGGGCGTGGGCGACCTGAATCGACGCCACGCAGACCAGGGCCAGCGTCGTCGGACAAACAATCCATCGTGACGCGGCTGCGCACCCAGTTCTGCACGTCGTGGAGCCCATTGTCGGCACCTCGAAAACTAGCGCGCGGCCTGTGCCCCGAAGCTGGGCCGCGACGCCCTTCATTGTAGCCGACCTGTGCAGGTGCGTCATGCAACAGGCACGTGTTATCGCGACTCGTCCAAACGGCCGGGAGGATCGCGCTGGTTAGCTGTCGACAGGTGTCGTACCTTGCAGCCGACCCCCAATTGATCCTCGTCTCGTCGTCTGAATGTGTCACTCTTGCGTAACGGTCTTCCGCGGTAGCGCCGAGCGGGCGCGAACAATCTCCACCGAGCGTATGCGCCCTACCTATCTCGACTTCTACATGCAGCGTTTCGATCTGCTCGAAGTGCTGCGTGCCGCTGGAGACCCACTGTTGCCGCTCGTGCGTGCTAAACTCCTTAATTCGCTCAAGACTGAATCAGACGAACTTCGGCGCGCAGCGCAACCATTGACATCCAACGACCTTGAGCAGCGACTCAAAGCAGCCGAAGCCGTTTCAGTGTATGGCGATGCATGTTGGACGCACGTACGTTATGTGGACAAGTCACCACTTAGTGCCGAGCAATTTGACGCGCTAATGATCGAACTGCAACAGGTTCCCGAACGGCGGCGCATCGCTCTCGCCGAGTATGTGGTGGCGCATAAGCACGCGTCGAACGGTCCAGCAGTAGGTCGGTTTCACGGGTCAGCGGT
The DNA here is from genome assembly GCA_964495375.1 of uncultured Planctomycetaceae bacterium. Lineage (GTDB taxonomy): Bacteria > Planctomycetota > Planctomycetia > Pirellulales > JAEUIK01 > JAIESQ01. The sequence goes on from CAZBWM010000065.1 coordinate 9,993, forward strand.
TCAGCGTCGAATAGAACCGACTGCCGATTCGAACTGGGCCGGTCCTTAACGATCGGGCGAGTTGGTCGGCACTGCACCTTGCCAACCCTGGCGCAACTGAGTCTGCAATTCCTCCACGAGGCTTTTGGACTCGGTCAGGTTGGCTATGTTGACGTTCTCCTGTGGATCGACCTCGTGGTCGTACAGTTCCGTCGCCAAAATTCGCGACGGATCGTCACGAAGCGTCCAGGCTGTGAATCGGTAGCAATCGGTTCGCATCGTGTATCCCATCGAATCTCCCTGCGGAGTCTTTCGCGGATACTGGCTGAACGCGGCTCGTTTCCAAGGGTGTGTGGGATCGTCCAGCAGCGGCTTAAAACTCTTCCCTTCCAAGTGCGCGGGGAGTGGAAGATTGGCCAATTCGCACAGCGTCGGATAGATGTCGACGAATTCAACCAATCCGCGCGTCGTCGCCCCAGCATGCTTCATTCCAGGCACGGCCAACAGGAGCGGCGCATTCGTATCGTTCTCGCAATTGCTGTGTTTGCACCAGGCGTCGTGCTCACCGAGCTTCCAACCGTGATCGCCCCACAGGACGACAATGGTGTTCTGCGCGAGCCCCTGTCGTTCGAGTTCATCGAGGACTCGCCCTAGTTGCGCATCCATGTAACTGATCGCCGCGTAATAGCCGTGCTTGAGCTGACGAGCTAGGTCGTCAGGTATGGCTCCTTTCGGAATGCCATGATACGAGCGTAACTCTCCGCCGGGGACGATGGCGTATTCAGGGGCACCCTTCGGGTGAAACGGGTTGATCGCAAGTTCGATCTTGGCAGGGTCGTAGAGATCCCAATAGCGCTTGGGCGCCACGAACGGCAAATGGGGCTTGGCGAACCCGACCGCGAGGAAGAAAGGCTCCTTCCTCTTCCTTAACTCCGCAAGGGTGGCGACGGCAAGCTCGGCAACCTTGCCATCGCGGAAGGTGTCATCGGCAACGTCCGCCCCCTCGAACGCCGGCCCGCGCGGTCCCTTACCTTTCCGTGATTTCCCCTTGCCCTTGCCGGGCTTTCGTGGTTTCACAAGGGCGTTGTTCTCCGCCAGGCCGTAGCCAATCGCGTTGGGAGACTGCCAGGGGACGGACCAGGTGCTCGCATCGTCGAAACCGCCGTGATAGATCTTGCCCATCCCTTGCACGAAGTAGCCGTGGTTCTTGAAATGCTGTCCCAGCGTCACCACATCGGGCATCGCCGTGCGGAAGTGGGTTTCGAGATCCCAGACCTTCGTCGTGTCCGGCCGGGCGCCCGTCATGACGCTCGATCGGGAGGGGGAACAGACTGCCTGCTGACAATAGGCCCGAAGAAACGTCACCCCGGAACGGGCGAGACGGTCGAGGTTGGGACTCTTGACATGCGAGGCGCCGTACGCGCCGAACTCCGGACGCAAGTCGTCGACCGCGACGAAAAGGATATTGGGAGGGTTCGCGGCGATCGTTGGCACAGCAAAGTTGCTGAGCGTCACAAGTCCCAGAAAGAAAACCATGGTGCCAAGTCGATGTCGCAGTTCAATCATCGTGTCGCCCGTCAATTGCTTTCGGTTGGATTCTTCTTTTTCAATCGAGCGCTGAATCTGCTCGTCTTATGGTGTCGGAAAACGCTGGGCAATCGAACTCCAGAATGACATTCTCGCGGATCGAACGCCCGCCTCCTCGCTTCTCAGTCAGTTTCGCGAACAGGAACTCGCGGACCATTGGGTAATTCCGGCTACAGTCACTTCGCGGGGTATCGACGTAGCACTTCAAGCTCGCTTTCGATCCCGTGGTCTGCTGTCTTCGCCATCCAGACGTCCACTTGTCGGCTCAGGTCTCGCTTCGTCTCTTGGTATTCCGCCGCTTCGGCCAGGTTGGTCTGTTCCTGGGGGTCCTTCTCCAGGTCGTACAACTCCTCGGGCGGAAGCCGCATGCCGTCTTGCATGGGATGTCCGACACCATGATTCAGATTCCGCAGGTACTTGTAGCGCGCGGTCCGGTAAACACGAATCGGGAACGGAACTTCTTGGCGATCCGACCCCACCGTGACGCCCGTGTAGCTGAAGTAAAGCGACTCGTGGTGTCGATCGGTCTTTCCCTCCCATACATCGGTCATCGATTTTCCATCCCAGTTCGCGTTGGGCTGGCCGCCGGCGATCTCGACCAGGGTAGGTAGAAAGTCGAGGAAACTGACCATGGCGTCGGTCGTCCTCCCAGGTTCTGTGTGACCAGGCCAGCGAACGATGCAAGGCACGATCACACCCGTATCCCACAGCGTGTACTTCGTGCGCGGTTGATTCGCCTCATTGTCATTCACGTAGATGACAATTGTCTTCTCCCGCAGGCCGTGCTTGTCGAGCAACGCTAGATCGCGTCCGAGTTCCGAGTCCATGTAGAAGTTCGACGCATCATACCCGGCCAGCCCGTTCGGCAATCGACCGAGGTGTGGTTTATGCGGTTGTCGCGAAGCGTGGACCATGCAGAAAGGACGCGGATCGTCCGATGATAGGAAGGCCTCGATTTCATCGAAACGCGATTTCCTATGTCGCACGCTCTTCGGGTTGATCGCCCCTGGCGCCGGTTCCTCCGACTCGTGGATGAAGAACTCCCAGTCATACAGGCCCTTCGACTTGCTCAAACCATCCTTGTTAACGAGGCAGGCCCGATAATCGAGATCGCGCATGTAGTTCGGCAGAGAGCGGATGTCGTTGTAGAAGCCCGAGTGATTCGCGTGCGCGCCATTCTTCAGCGGCAGCATGCCACTCAAAAAGGCAGCGCGGTTCGGCGTGCAGATCGACGACGGCGTGAAGCATTGCGTGAACCGCAATCCCTCCTGTGCCAGTCGATCGATATTTGGCGTGTGACTCGGCGTTGCTCCGTAGCAACCGATACTCGATCGATACTGATCGTCGGCCATGAAGATGAGAATGTTCGGTCGGTCCTTTGGCTCTGCCCCTAGACAAACACTCGCCAGCGCGACGGAAATAAGCCCCGTAAGCAAGATTCGGTCCGCCATTCCTTCATTCCCTCTTCAACAATATTGGCTCCGCTGGTGATGGCTCCACCGCGGGAGAGATTCGAGCAATCCTCGATTCAACCCCGCCAGGAGGGCCAAGGTTTCGCAACCAGGTCTGGCTGAAAGGGGAATAAGTCACCGAGCAAGAAGCATTGGTCGCGACCGCCAGGGATACCGAACCCAGAAAAAGACGCTTGATGGCGCCATAGCCGTGAGAACCCAAGACAATTAAATCCGCCTGCCAATCCTCGGCTTCATCCAGGATGACGTCTTTGGGCCAACCTTCTCGAAGGACCGCCGAGACGCGCAATTCGGGTGCTTCGCGCGCGAACAGGGCAGCGGCCTCGTTGAGGCGATTTTGTGCCGTGGCACGCAACTGCCGGTTGATGTCGTCCAACAGGCCTGTCGATCTACCTCGCACGAACTCCTCTAGCCGAGAATCGACCGAGATCAGGCGGACTTCGCTTTCCGGAGGCCAGGGACGCCGGGACACTTCGGCGACCGCCGCGTCGCTACAAGGAGAGCCGTCAATTGCCAGCAAGATTTTCACGTCATGCCTCCCGGTTTAAGTGCACTTTCCGATCTTCCGTCCCGCTCGGCAATTGAGAGGGTCCTTGAACCATTTGAGCCCCGCACCAGGCAGTGCTGCCACGGCGAACACCCCTTCAAACACTTGAATTTTAACCACCGAGTCCCTGCGTCACCGGCCAGCGCCACCCGGCCCGACGGCTTGCCGCCGGGCGTTTTCGTGATAATCTTGCGAACGGTCGCATTGACGAGGGCGAACCTGCCTAGGGTGGGACGGTGTCGTCTTGCGGACGGAGCAGCTCGGCATTCGCTGTAAGAACTTGACGACGTACAGCTTACGAAGCACTCTGTGGGAAGCCGGCGGCCCCTGGTCGAGGACATCGGGCGATCCGATCCGCCGGCGACCAGGCCGGAACCAACCGGTAATCAGGACAGGTAGCTCAGTTGGTAGAGCAACGGACTGAAAATCCGTGTGTCGGGGGTTCGATCCCCCCCCTGTCCACTCTTATCTGACAAGCACTTGCGTCGCATTGGCCAGCGAGGCAAGGGACGACCAACACTCATTTGACACTCAGCGTGCGAGTTGATGGCTGAGAACGGTGTCAATAAATGGTCGCTTCGTGAAATCCTTGGGCACAAGGTCTTCGAGCATCCTGTCGTCTCTGGGCTAATTCTCTTGGCGGTCGGGGGTGGCGGCACGTTGCTGTACAGCTACTTGAGCAAGTCGGATGCACCGCCCGTGGCAACGCAGCGTTCGGAGTCCGAACGGCTGAAGTTCACGGATACGAAGGTCCGGCCTCAACCGACGAATAAAAAGCTTGTGCGCGGGACGGACCTTTCGTTTGACGCGGAGTTGGCGACGTTCGTTCTCACGGTTGAAAACACTGGCCCAAAGCCAATTCACGCCGAGTCGGTAGGGCTATTAGTAGGTGGAGTGGAGGGTTTCCCAGCCGTCTCAACGCTCGCCATGTTCAACGCGATTGACCACAGCGACGACGTTGAAGTTTGGATCGCCAATTCTGCAAAAGCCGGCGATTTCATCCCGGTGCCCCTCCAACTCGAAATCGAACCGAAGGCCCATCGAGATTTCGGGGTTTGGTTCAAATCGACAGCCATGCCGAAAGATGGCGTTTTGCGCGTGCGTGGTCGCATGCAGATTCGCACATCCGACGGTCCAGTAACCAGCGAGCCGATCGAAATTGTGATTCACTCGGACAGCCAAGAGATGCACTATTCAAAGCCCGATGGCGTCTAGTTCGCCTTCCGTTGCAAGAATTCCGGCACGTTCACTGCTTCGCTGGCCGCTTTCATCCTGTCCGCGAGCTTGATCTACCGCAGCGTCCTGTTAAACGACTTGTGACGCAACTTGCGTCGAGGCATCGGTGCGGGCATCTGCTCGGCGGTTTGCGGTTTGCCACGGCCGGTGCCAGCGACGACCTGGCTTTACCGCGGATCGATTGATCGACCATGTGATCGACCCTGTTGGTGTGGTATTTTGCTCAGGCGCAACCTGACCGAATAAGGGTTTCCTAGATGTCCACAGTCACGACGAAAACCAAGCCCGCGGATCTTCGTGTTGAGGTCCGCCACGGCCTGGAGCAAGCCTACGCCGATGTTTACACGCCGACGGCCCTGGCGGCCATCTCGGCGCTGGCACACCTTAACGCTGATCGTCGGGCGCTTTTGGAGGCCCGCACCCGCAGGCGTAAGGATCGCGCTGACAACAACCAACCGATCGGCTTTCTCGATCCCAATGCGTACATCGGCCACACCCAGATCAAAGTGCAAGACGCGCGTGACGGCGCGTTCGTCGGTAGTCGCATTCCCAGCGATCTGCAACGGCAGTGGATTCAAGGGACCGGCCCCGCGTCGCGGCCCAACGAGCCCACCGAGAAGAGCATCCGCAACGTTGCCTATGCGCTGTTGTCGGGGGCCGACGGCTGGATGTTCGATGGCGAGGACGCGCTGGGCCAGGTGTCGACGATGTCGCTCGACAATCAGCGCAATCTGAAGCTGGCGATCGATAAGAGCCCGTTGTTTCTGCGGATTACCCAGGGCGTGGCCGGCGAAATGAATCAGTGGGCGCGGCAGTTCTTCGGCCGCGAGATTATCGCCGACTGGCAGCAGCAACTCAACTTCACCACCAAGATCTTTCGCGCGCGTGGGCTGCATCTCGACGATCGGCACGTCCGGCTAAGCGACGGCGCGGGTTTCTCGGCATCGATCGTTGATGTGGCGCTGTACGTCGCGAACAATCACCGCGCCTTGCATTCGGCCGGCAGCAGCGTTGTCCTTTACCTCCCGAAGATCCAGACGGCCGAGGAGGCCGCCTTGTGGAACGACCTGCTCACGGCCCTCGAGCAGCATCTGGATCTTGCCCCCGGTACCGTGAAGGCGTACGTGCTCGTCGAACAGTTGGAAGCGAGTTTTCAATTGATGGAGATTCGCGCAGCGCTGGGCCAGCACTTCGTGGGCTTCAATACGGGGCGCTGGGACTACATCAATAGCGTTGCCGACGCCAGGGCCTGGGATCAGCAGTTCATCAATCCCAACATCGACACCATTACGATGACCTACGGTTACATGCGGAACTACGAAGACCGGGTGCGCCGCGCGGTCAATACCCCCGACCGCGATGGAAACTTTGCTCTGTGGCAAGGTGGCATGGAGCCCAATATCCCGGTTGGCTCGGCCGCGGGAGTCGCCGCGGGAATGCAGAAAGCGATCGCCGGCGCCCAGCGCGAACAGCGCGAAGGCGCTAGCGGCAAGTGGGTGGCCCATTGGAAAATGGTCCACATCGTGCGCCCGATTTGGGAACAAGTCGGTGAAGCCAATCAGTTGGGACGTAGCTTCCCCCGGCTGACCTACACGCCCCAGGACGCGGCGGGTTTGACGCTCCTCGAGCCAGCGCCGCGCACCATTCGCGGCGCGCGAGATCTGTTGAGCGTGGCCCTCCAGTATGGAAACGCCTTCTTGCAGGGCTTTCAGGCTGCCGCACTGAAGCCGGCCGATTATTTCCAGAACGACGACGTGCTGTATTTGATGGAGGATATGGCCACGGGCGAAATCCGCCTGAGCATCTTGTGGGAATGGCTGCACAAAAAGGCCGCGTTGACCGAGGACGACGCCTTGACGGGCGTCAAGGCCGGCGACACCTTTTCGGAGACGCTTTGCGAGCGACTGCTGACCGAAGAGTACGACAAGCTCTTGGCCGCCGGCAATCGGGACGTCCACGATGACTCGAAGTCGACGACGCTCCCCATCGCTCGCGAGATCGTACACCGCTATGTTACGGACGCGATGAAGCTGCCCTGGTATATCGATTTGTTGAATATCAATCTCGATAACCCTGACCTGCAAATAGCCAAGCAGCGAATCGCGCAGTACGTTGATGCTTATCGGCAAGACGGCACGCGCATCACCAAGAACTTGGATTTCGCCTAACGGGATTTGCTGGCACGAATCTCCCGTAGTGGTTCACTTTGAAATACAAGTGTGGGAACATCGTGTGCCACGGGGCTCCGCCCGTGCCGATTTTGGGGCAATTCAAAGGCGCACGGGCAGAGCCCAATGGTCTCGACACAAGTCCGCTCGCTGGTGGGTAGAGGACGACGATGTGACAAGATGACGTTGAAATTGGTGTGACACGAGCAAGGATTTCGCCGCGGAGCGGCGGCGGCGCTTAGCCGTGGGCGCCAGCCCACGGAAGCGTTTCGGGTTCGATTGAAGCCGCGTAGCGGCGACGCCGAAATCGCCTTAGATTCGTTGTCATGCCGCCGCGCCGATGTCGCCGCTGCGCGGCTTAGTTGTTGTTTGGCGTCGATTGTCCGTGGGTTAACACCCACGGCTAAGCGCCGCGGCCACTACGTGGCCAATGACAATCGATGATTCGCGTCAACCAGGAGCAATGGCGAAGACACTTTCCACCGAGTTGCCGATGCAGTCGCGGGTCTGCCCACCGCGGTCTAGATAGCTAAGATGTGTTGAGACCAATGGGCAGAGCCCGTGGCTCACGGAATTCAAAGTGAACCACTACCGAAGTTTCACGAACTTTTCGATTCGAGACTGAGCCTACGCCCGCCGTGCGACGGCGCTTGGCAATGAAGGATTTACCCCATGAGTGCGTTCGAAGACCGGGTGACGGCAACCCGCCAGTGGATGGAGAGTCCGCGCTTTTCCGGCATCAAGCGTTTGTACTCCGCGCGACAAGTGGTCGAGCAGCAAGGCACGATCCCAGCCGCGTACCCAGTGGCCCAGGCGGCTGCGGAAGCGTTTTACGCCCGACTGCGCGAGCTGTTCCAACAGCGGAAAGCGATTACGACGTTTGGCCCTTACTCGCCCGGCCAGGCGGTCGCGATGAAGCGGATGGGGATTGAAGGCATCTATCTCGGCGGTTGGGCAACGTCGGCCAAGGGGTCGATCGTCGAAGACCCTGGTCCCGACTTGGCGAGCTATCCCTTGAGTCAGGTTCCCGATGAGGCATCGGGCCTGGTTCGCGCACTGCTGACTGCCGATCGGAACCAGTTGTTCGCGCGCATGCGGATGTCGCCCGAAAAGCGCGAGGCAACGCCTGAATACGACTACCGGCCGTTTATCATCGCCGATGCCGACACGGGGCATGGTGGCGACGCCCAAGTTCGCAATCTGATCCGTCGCTTCGTCGAAGTGGGCGTCCCGGGCTACCACATCGAAGATCAGCGGCCCGGATCGAAGAAGTGTGGCCACCAGGGGGGCAAAGTGCTCGTCGCCGAGGACGAACAGATCAAGCGGCTCAACGCGGCACGTTTTCAGTTAGACGTGATGGGCGTGCCTGGCATCATCGTTGCCCGCACGGACGCCGAATCGGCCACACTGCTCGAAGGGAACACCGACGAGCGCGATCAGCCCTTCATTCTGGGCGTCACCAATATCGACATCCCGACTTATAAGGTGGCCTACCTGGCGATCCTCAAGAAGCTGCACCTGGCGGGCGTCGACGAGATCAAGGGACACCTGTTGTACTCGGTGTCGGACGAAGAATACACCGAGGCCTTCGCCTGGCTCGATCGCGCGGGAATTACACGATTGGTAGATGACGCGGCGCAACTCTATCGCAACGATCGGACGATCAATTGCGACGCGCTGGTAGACAAGGTGGCTGCCCGTTTCGCCGAAGCCTGGCAAGCCCAGGCCGGCGTCAAGTCTTATGCCGACGCCGTGGCCGATGTGATGGAGTTCAGGCGCGACGAAGGAGAAGAGTTTGCGATGGACGTTAACCAGTGGCGGTCATTCGCAAAGCACGCTTCGTTCTATAGCGCCAAGAACAAAGCCAAGTCGCTAGGCATCCACATCATTTGGGATTGCGATCGCGTCCGCACCGCCGAAGGGTATTTCCAGGTGCAAGGCGGGATCGAATATGCAATTGCCAAATCGCTGGCCGCGGCCCCGTTTGCCGATCTGCTCTGGATGGAAACGAAGACAGCCGACCTGGCCGATGCTCGTCACTTTGCCGACGCCATCCACGCCGTCTTTCCCGAGAAGATGCTGGCCTATAATCTTTCGCCATCATTCAATTGGGACACGACGGGCATGAGCGACGATCAGATGCGCTCCTTTCCCGAGGAATTGGGCAAGCTCGGCTTCGTCTTCAATTTCATTACGTACGGCGGCCACCAAATCGACGGGCTGGCGGGCGAAGAATTCGCCCAGGCCCTCAAGCAAGATGGCATGTTGGCACTCGCGCGCCTGCAGCGTAAATTCCGCCTGGTCGAGTCTCCCTACACGACGCCGCAGACCTTGGTCGGCGGCCCCCGGCTCGACGGGGCGCTGGCCGCCTGTTCGGGAAGAACGGCGACCACCACGGCGATGGGCAAGGGCTCGACGCAGTTTCAGCACCTGGTGCAAACCGAAGTTCCCACGACCCTGTTGCAGGAGTGGCTTTCCGTTTGGACGGCCCAATACGGCACGCAGCCTTTACGCGTGAAGCTGCGCCCCAACCGTGCCGGCTCGGACCTGTTGGAGTTGCAAGTCTTGGGGGCAGACGGCCAGAAACTCGCGAATGTCATTTTCGGCACGATTCAGGACCGCCGCGGCCGCAACATCCTGTCGGTCCGCGACCAGAACACGTTCGACACTTCGTTACGCAAGAAGCGTTTGATGACATTGCTGCACTTGTTCCTGATCCATCGGTACAAAGTTGCCGCCGTGCACTACCTGACGCCCACCGACGACAATCAATTGCAGGCCGAGAAGATGAAGGCGCTGGGGATCTACTGCCAGGTGAATAACGAAGTCGGCGAGATCATCGTGGCCGACGTCGATGCCACGGGGATCGCCAGTCTGCTCGAATCCGGCTCGGCAATCGACGAGTTGATTAAGAAGCGACCCACCGCGCTGCCCCTCGCGATTTCAAATCGGGAATGAACTGCCCGACGCACTTAGCAATTCAGGTCTGCATGGGGTTTCGTGGGACCGGCGGTTGATCGGGGGTCTGGCCCGATTGAGCTACACATCAAGTCGCCGTGCCCCACGGTATAAAGGGCAAGGTGCAAAGGGCCTTTGGTCGGGGCGTCATGAGGTCAATCGTCGTCGATGCTGGCGACAGGCGAACAGCCCTAACAGGCCCGCTGCGGCCAACACCCAGCTCGCCGGCTCAGGCACCACCACGGCCGTGCCCGACAGCGTCAACGTATCCGGGCGGTCGCCGTACGGATCGTATTGCTGCAACCCGAAGTTGCTGGCGCCGTGGCCCGCTTCGGAAAGTAGCACGCTGACTTGAGCAGTGCGACCAGGCAACAGGCTGCCCAGGTTGAAACTGAGCGCCATCGAGACATCGTCCGGATAGCGCCCCGGCACGGCATTCGTGTTATCGAGCTGGCCGAGTTTGAGATTGTCCCAAATGTCGCCGAATTCGTAGCCCGGTTCGTCGATCTCCCATCCGCTCGGTTGGCCTGCTACTGGATTGAACGCCCCCACGGTGCGTCCGGCCTCGTAGTCAAAAAAGTCCGAATCAATGTCGGCATCGACAAACACGCTGAACCACATTTCGGGCAAGGTTGTGCCCGATTGGTTCAGAAACGAATAGTTCAACGTGAGATCGAGCTGATCGGGGCTGACCGTGGCGCTGAAGCCGAACTTGAGCCCGGCCAGCAGTGGGTCGATCGAGAGTTGGGCACTGGTGCCGAACTCCGCGCCGTTGAGATCGTGACCGGCGATCTTGAGAAACGCATCGAGCTCGTATACCGATCCCACGGCGCCGAAATTCAGCGTCTGCCCGTTGACTTCTCCACCCTCGCCTTGCGGGCCAAACGGAGTATAGGTAATGCCGGCCCGCGCGGCGTTTGTCGCGATCGCGGCCAGCACGACCACGGCGATAAGCGGCCTGAGGTGGAGGGCAAAAAACAGGGGATCGATAATCGGAGGTCGACTGCGAAGGTAGTTTCGGCAATGCATGAGAGGAGCTCCAGAGGAACAGCACAATGAACGATTGAAGTACGATTCAAACGATCAGGCTGTCGTCATGAGCGCCCCTGGAGTGCAAAGGTGAAAAGAACCACCGGGCCTGGCGGCTTCGGTCGGCTGTGATCCCGCTACGTATCAAAACGCAGCCCTGGAAGTTTGGGGACAACGAACCATCAAAAAAAAATGCTGGAAGCCTGGCTCCCCCCGAACGCGACCACCCCGCCCCCCGGTTTTAAGGGAGGGGCGGGGTGGGTGCTCCATGGGCGTCTATCGAGTCGATCGGCCAGAAGATTCCACTCGTCGGCGGCGTGCGGCCGCGCCGGCCATGCCCAGCGCTGCGACCGCGGCCAGCACAAACGTCGACGGCTCGGGGACGCTGGCGATCGAAAAGTTGTCGTAGTAGGCGGTATACGGGGTGAGGTCGCGGTGGAGCGAGTCGGGATTCAGGCCGTAGGCCAGCAGCGTTCCGTGGGTGAGCACACTCGAGGTATAACCATCCGTGAACGGGATGGAGCCCAGCTTCGTCCCATCGATCGAAAAGGTCGTGGTCTTGTTGGTGAAGTCGAGGTCGAGCGCCAAGCGGTGATAGACACCTAGCGCTGCGGGCGCGCCGAAGAGGTAGCTCTCGTCATCGGTATAGACGTATACATGGCCGTCGGACGACAGCGAGAACTCGCCCAAGCTACCATCCAGCGAGAAGGCCTTAAGATTCGCGCTAAAAAGATCCCCGGTCACGCGATCGTCGGTTTGGGTTGTCTGAGGTCCGTCGATGCGCAGGTCGGCGGCGACGCGAATTACCGGATTACCTGCCGCGGCGACGTCCAGATTCACGTAGCGCCGATAGACGCCCACGTTGTAACCAATTGACGTGAGCGGCGTGAGCTCCGAGCCTTTGACCTCGAGCGATTGCAGGCCGCTCTTGGGTTGGGTCGTGGTGACCTTGGCATTCGGGCCGAGCGCACTGCCGCCAACAACCTGCACGTCCCAGCCGTCTTGGCCGAACAGCGGTTGCCCTGCCGTATAGGGCGGGTCTTCAAATCCGCTGGCGTAGTAGGTATCGGCCACGACGCGCGTCGCCGGCAGAGCGACCAGCGCGGCAATCAGAGCGTAAAGGGTACGTTGCATCCTTGATCCTCCAAATAGTTGGTTGGTTTCGAATTTGGGTTTCGATCGATTCATTTTGCGAGCCAATGGCCGGCGGCACATTCACGCCACGCCGGCGCCGCGTGGCCGCACTGGCCCTATCCAGCGCGGCCACGGCGGCCAGCGGCAACGTCGACGGCTCGGAGAAGACCGCCGGCGCTGGCAGCTTCGCAATTCTCAGGTGTCCGAAATAATGCTCGGCCCTGGGCCGCGACACCGCACACGTGTAGGTCCGGCGCAGCCGAGCGAGTGGGAGCCGACCTTGGGCTGGCCAGCAGCCTCCGCAACGAGAGGAACGGACGAAATTCGGGCGTTCAGCTCGACAATTGCCGCCGCGCGTCGGCAAAGTTGGCAGGATTCCCAGCGTGAGATGAGCGATGGGGAAGCGCCTGCATTAGCGGTTCTCGAAGGTCCGCGCGATTGGGGTCAGATGAAAAACTGCTGAGGATGCCCTCGGCCTGTCGCCAGGCGGGCCCGTTTGATTGCCGGTCTAAAGCGCGACGCGGCCAACCATCCCCACAGCAACCAAAACGCAAGGCCCCTCGTGTTGGGGACCGCCGCACGCAGAAAAAATTGAAAAGGGGCGCCCGCGGCTCGACGTGCACTGGGCTGCCAGACCCGGGGGGCGCTGGCTTGGTCCCCAAATGCAGGTATTCACCGTTTAAGTGGTTATGATTGGCCCTATGGATACCAACCAGGTTCCTATGATCGAGCTCCCCGACGAAAGTGAAACCGGCCGGCTGGTTCAGCAAGCGGCCGCTGGCGATCAACACGCCTGGACGTTACTACTGACTCAACATCGCGAAAGGCTCCGCTGCCTGGTGGCGGTGCGCATGGATCGCCGGTTGCGAGGCCGCGTCGATCCGTCCGATGTGATTCAAGAAGCGTGCCTGGTGGCTGCTAAACAGTTGCCAACCTACGCGGCGAATCCGCAACTGCCGTTCTATCTCTGGCTGCGGTGGCTCACCGGACAGCGGCTCACCGATCAGCATCGTCGGCATTTAGGCGCCCAGGCGCGCGAAGCGGCCCGCGAGATCTCGCTCTATCAAGGAGCGTTTCCCGAGGCCACGAGCGCCGATCTGGCGGCGGCCTTTCTGGGGCACATGAGCACGCCTAGCCAGGCGGCCGTCCGCATCGAGCAGACGATCAAACTGCAAGAGGCGCTCAACTCGCTGGAGCCGATCGATCGCGAGATTCTGGCGCTACGGCACTTCGAACAGCTCAGCAATGGTGAAGCCGCCGAAGTGCTGGGCCTCGACAAATCGGCCGCCAGCAAGCGCTACGCGCGGGCACTCGTGCGGCTGAAGGACGTACTGCTTCCCGTCTTGGGCGACGATTACTGAGTGAGCCAGCAGGGGCAATTCATGGCCGAGACATCCGCCAGCCAGCGCGATGCCATTGAACAATTGGCCGACTCGTTCATGACGAGCTATCGTGCCGGTCAGCGACCCAACCTCGAAGCCTACCTGCAGCGGTACCCCGAGTTAGCCGAACAGTTGCGCGGACTGATCGCCGCGCTGATGGTGCTGGAGCGCAACGCCCCGCATCGCAATCGACTCGAGATGTTGCCGCCGGCCACGTCGCGGATCGGCAACGCGCCTCGCGAAATCGGCGAGTTCACTATTATTCGCGAAATCGGCCGTGGCGGCATGGGCATCGTCTACGAGGCCGTGCAGCAGTCGCTCGGCCGGCATGTGGCGCTCAAGGTGCTCTCGTCGCCAGGGTTGGCCAATCCCGTCCAACTGGAGCGGTTTCGCTTGGAGGCGCGCTCCGCGGGGCGCTTGCACCACAGCCACATCGTGCCAGTGTTCGGCGTCGGCGAGCACGAAGGCGTGCACTATTACGCCATGCAATTCATTCCTGGCAAAAGCCTTGACCAGGTGATCGATGAACTACGCAAGCTGCGTCAGGGCCCCGGGGGAGCCCGGCCGTCTCCCCAGCACGGCGACGAACTGAGCTGGTCGATCGCGGTCGACTTGTTGAGTGGGGGGAGCGCTGGCGGCGAGCCAAACGCGGCTGCGGCCGCCGTTGTCGATGCGACGACCTCGCGCGCGTCGGCTCGAGGCGCCCCCGACGACACTCCCCGAGTGGCCGCGCGCGGCTCGACCCGCGCCAGCCGCGGCGCGCATGCCGAATTCTCGACGGGTCATAGCGGCCGCCCCTTCTTCGACAGCGTGGCCCGCGTCGGGCTACAGGTCGCCGAGGCGCTGGCCTACGCGCACACCGAGGGCATTCTGCATCGCGACATCAAGCCGTCGAACCTGCTGCTGGATGCCAAGGGTAACTGCTGGATAACCGACTTCGGCCTGGCCAAGGCCGAAGAGAGCCAGGCACTAACCGCGACGGGAGACTTCGTCGGCACGCTGCGCTATATGGCCCCCGAGCGGCTCGAAGGCTGGGCGGATCGACGCAGTGACATCTATGGGCTGGGTGCCGCGATCTACGAACTGCTTACCTTGCGGCTGTTCTTCGACAGCAGCAACCGGGCCAAGCTGATCGACGACATTCGCCACAGCGAACCCCTCGCGCCGACAAAAATTGATGCGGCGATTCCGCGGGATCTCGAGACGATCGTGCTCAAGTCGCTGGCCAAGGAACCGGCCGCCCGTTACCACACGGCCGATGAGCTCGCCGAAGATCTCCGGCTTTATTTGTCCGATCGGCCGATCCTGGCGCGGCGCTCCACGCGCCGCGAGCGCTTCGTGCGCTGGTGCCGGCGAAACCCGATGGTCGCCTCGTTGACCGCGGCCGTGTTGCTGCTGTTCGTTTCGGGAGCCGCCGTGAGCGGCACGCAGGTTGTGCGGGCGGTGCGCGCCGAGCGCGATGGCGCCGTGCGACAAGCGGCTTTATCCCAACGCACCTCGAGTGCCCTCGACGAGGCACGCGAACAATTCGAGCTCGGCGACTGGACAGCCGCGCTCGAGTCCATCGAACTGGCCGAGGCGCTGTTGGCCGAGGGTGAGCTCGTGCCCGAGCTCGTCGACCGCACGCAGCGGTTGCGTGACGACATCGAGACCATGCTCCGCTTTGAGGAAGTCAACCTCGAGCGAGACACGGTCATGCAGCAGTGGGAGCGCAGCGCGCTGGAGCATCCTGGCTACGAGCGGGAGTTCCGCCGCCTGGGCGTCGATATCGACAAGCTTTCGATCGAAGAGGCGGCCGCCCGAGTCGCCCGGCAGCGAATCGCTCCGCAATTGTGCCAGGTGCTCGACGAGTGGTACCACGTCCGCAGCAATATCGCGCTCGAGCCGGGGCGCGATGGCTGGCCGAGCGACGGCGACTGGTTGCGGCGCCCGTTGATCGTGGCCCGGCACGCCGATCCCGATCAGTTTCGCACGCGCGTTCGGGCTACGGCCGAAAACAACGACGCCCCCGAAATGGCCCGGCTCGCGAAGACCGACGACGTGCTGCGTCTGCCCGCCAGCACCCGCAGCCTGATGACGCGCAATCTCTACTGGTCGGGCAACGACAGCCATCGGCGGTTGTCGCTCGACGTGCTGATGCGCTGTTATGCGGAGCACCCGGACGACTTCCGCATTCTCAGCTCGCTGTCTAACTACCTTGCGCAAACTCAACCGCCGCAGCACGCCGAGGCAATTCGCTTTGCCACGGCCGCGCTGGCCATTCGGCCGCGCAACCCTTGGGTGCGATTGCAACTGTCACGCTTGTTGCATGAATCGGCACGCGGCGAAGAGGCGCTCGTCGTGCTCAGAAAAGGGAACGAGCTCGCGTCCAACTTCGCCATGGCCTACAACATCGGCGGCGCCCTCGAGCGGCAGGGCAAGAACGAGGAGGCGCTGACGTTCTTTCGCCAGGCCGTGGCGCTCAAGCCCAACTACCCCGCCGGATTCTTCAATATCGGCGTGGTTTCGCGGAGACTGAACCGGATCGAAGATTCGATCGCGGCCTACCGCCGCGTGCTGGAGATCGATCCGGCTTACGACAGTGCGCGAAAGAACCTCTACCATGCTTTACACGAAGTCGGTCGCCCCGACGAAGCGATCGAGGTCTGTCGCGAAGGTATGCGCATCGCGCCGAGCCATACGATGGCCCATAATCTCGGCGTCGAACTGTCGCGTCGCGAGCAATTCGCCGAGGCGGTCGACATGTACCGTAAGGCCGTCGAGCTCGAGCCGAAATTCGCGCTTTCCTGGACCAATCTAGGCGATTGCCTGAAGAAAATGCAACGCCCCGCCGAGTCGCTCGACGCCTACCGCCAGGCCGTGGCCGCCGCGCCAGACTCGCCGCGGGCAAATGAGCGACTCTACGGGGTGCTGCGGGCTGACCTGCGTCTGGCGGATCTGGTCGTCTACGAGCGCAACCTGATCGCCCACACGCCGCAGACCGCCGACGGTTGGTTAAACCTCGCCAACATTCTTGCTTATCAACTTCTTGACGAGCAGGCGATCGCGGCCACGCATGGCGCCTTGGAGCTCGATCCGACTTACCCGCTCATGCATTATCTGCACGCGCTCGTCCACCTGCGGTTTGGCGATCAATCGGGCTACCAGGAATCGTGCGCAATGATGCTCGAGCAACTGGCCAGCACGACCGATCCCGAAGCCAGCTACACGCTGGCCTGGGCTTGTGGCATTGGTCCACGCGCTGTCGAGGATCTGAACGTGCCCATGGCGCATGCCCGTCGGGCCATCGCCGCCAATCGCAAGAACCCCAAATTCCTCGCCGCCCTGGGGGTGCTGCAGTATCGCGGCGGACAATTCGACCAGGCTGCCCGGCAGCTCGCGGCCGCCGAGACAGCTTTTGCCACGAGCAGTTCGAATGACGATGCGCGGATGTTCACCTTGTTGTTTCTGGCGCTGACGCACGCGCGGCTGGGGGACGAGAGCGCCGCCCGCGATTGGCTCGCGAAGGCCAAGGTCACGATCTCCCAGCGTTCGACCGAAACCCTCTTCTGGGGCGACCGCGAGGCGGCCTATTACTTACGCCAAGAAGTTGAGCCCTTGCTTCCCGCAAACGATTGATCGAAGCGCTGATCGAGACCAGCTCGCTGGGTGACGTCCGGCCAAGGAGCCCTTACTCAGAGTTGCGCGACTACCGCATCGCCGCTGAGACGCTCTGAATGGTGTGCTGCCCGCTCAAACGGCGCGACGGTCGCCTTGGCGCTTGTCAGCCGCATTTCGTGGCGCATGCCTGGGTGTCGGCCGTGTCGGTCACTTTGACGATCAACGCCGTCAGGTCGTCGCGCGGAATGTTGGGACGACAGTAGGCGAAGACCGTGTCGAGCAGTACGTCGAGAATTTGTCGAGCCGACTGATGGCAAACCTGCTGTACGACGGCCAACGCGCGCTCGATTCCGAAGAGCTCGTCATTCTCGCCGAACGCCTCCTGAAAACCGTCGGTGAGCAGAACCAGGACGTCGCCGGGCTGCAGCTTGCCGAGTTTCATGCGGGTGAACTCGGCATCTTCGCAAATCCCCAAGGGGAAGCCCGTGGTGCTCGAAAGCGCCGTGACATTACCGGCGGACCTAAGCAGATAGGCCTCGTGACCGGCACTGCAATAGGCGAGCGAGTGCGTGCGCGTGTCGAGTATCGCCATGAAGAGCGTCACAAAGGTATCGTCTGGCGTGTCCTCGTAGAGGGCTCGGTTGACGAAGGTCAAGACCTCGGTGGGATCGGCATGGGCGCGGCCCAACGCCCGCACCAGGCAGCGCGTCTCGGCCATTATTAGGGCAGGACCAAAACCATGGCCGCTGACGTCGGCGACGACCAAACCGAGTTGTCCTTCGTCGATCGAGAAGATATCGAAGAAATCGCCGCCGACGGCATCGGCCGGTCGGCATTCACCCGCGATATCCCAGCCCAGCAGATCCGGGAGGCTTCTGGGGTTCAGAAAATGCTGTATTTTTCGGGCGGCGACGATTTCTTCGGTGAAGTGTTGCAGCTCGCGCTCCGCACGGCGTCGTCGAGCGCGCTCTTTCGCGTAGCGGATAGCGCGATCGAGCGTCTCGCCGTCGGCCTTGGCCTTGGGCACGAAGTCTTCGGCTCCTAAGCGCACGGCTTCGACGGCGAGTTCTTGGTCGTCGAGCCCCGTGAGCACGATGACGGGCACTTGCCGATTGGTTTCGTGCAGGCGTTCGAAGGTAGCGAGCCCGGTGCTGTCGAGGAGGTTGAGGTCGAGCAAGACGACATCGTAGCGGGCTGTCTTGAGCCGGTGTTGTCCGGCGAACAGGGTCGTCACCCAATCGAGGCTATAGGCAGCATGAACCTGTTGCAGACGGGCGGCCATCAGGCCGGCATCGGCCTCGCTGTCTTCAATGAGTAGAATCCTGAGTTGCCTGGCCCGGGCTTGTCGATTGGCTTCATTGTCCACTGTGCATAGTCGCGGCGGCGTACTCATCCTGCACCTCCTGTGGAAGACTCATATTCGCGAGCCAGCGACCACGTAGTTGTTTGATCACGTTGAGAAAATCGGTCATGTTCACCGGCTTAACCAGATAGGCGTCGACACCCATGAGTTGCGACTTGAGGTAGTCGGTGTCGCGCGGCGAAGCGGTCAGGATCACAACCGGAATGCTCTTGAGGTTCTCGTCCGATCTGATTTCGGCGAGCACCTCGCGACCATCTTTTTTGGCGAGCCCCAGATCGAGCAACACCAGATCGGGTCGAGGCGCCCGATGAAAGATGCCTTGTTGCCTGAGAAACAACATGGCCTCGACACCGTCCACGGTGAGCGTCAAGCGATGCTGCATCTGAATGTTCTTGAGGGCTTGGATGGTCAGGCCGGCGTCGGCAAGGTTGTCTTCAACCAGCAGGATCTCCATCGGGCGGCTGCCGTAGCGACGAATCATGGCACGTCCCCAGCAATGGGTCTGTGAGCGGACCGATCGTGCGCGGGGGAACAATCCGTGGGCGAGCGGTTCCTAATTGCTCGCGGGCCTTGGCCGGTCGCCAACGGAGCGTGGCAGCGCCCGCGTCGCGTGCGACCGACGATTCGTCGTGATGATGCTGGCCAGTTCGCGTGGCGAGATTGCGATCTTCGTTACTTTTCGCCAATGGAAACCCGGGATGGCTTCCCCCCCAGTTACGATAAGGCCATTCCGCTGTCAGAAGTGACAGGAATTCGCTGCAGATTCCAGAAAGTTTCCTGCGCCATGTGCGAATTCGCACACCGAGCGAGACTTCTACCGACGGCAACTCGATCAGCGGGGCACATTTGGGGAACACTTAATACTAGTCTCTTCGTACTATCAAGAGATCGCCGAGTGCAGGCAGCGGTTCGCCAAACTGGGGTCGAACGGTCGCTGGTCCAACGGGGCGGGTCGGTAGCTGGCGGCGCAGGCCGACCAGGAACCGAAAAAAACGCTTAAATGCTTATCTGCAAATGTGATACGATCCCCGACAAGCGGAGATCCTGTCCCCGCCGGCAACTACAAAATCCTGATTATTTTTGGATTGAGCGTCCGGTTGACCCGAGTTTTGTCGTCTTAGTGATTAGTGACGGAAAGGATTTCCGCCGATCCCATACGCGAAGTCCCTTCACGTCGACGGTGTGGCCCTCAGGCGAAATGGACCGCCACCGTTCGCGAAACCGCCGGGGGGGTGGTGGATGCGACATCGACTGCCGAGAGAAACCAGGCAGCGGCAATTTCCTTCTGCCGTTCTCGGCTTGCTGCCTGCGCGGCACCGCTCCAACGGCGACGAGTACCCCGGAGTGGGTAGTACGCGGCGACCGACCCGGGGAGCGCGACACAACCACCTCCCAGCGGGCCACTCCCGCAGGAGTTGGCCGCACTCGTGGGGGAAACTTCGTTGGGCGTCGATTTTTCTTCGAGCAGCAGCGATGAAACCAGATCAAAATCGGTAGTTATGACGAACTCCAGTGGCCGGTCGTTGGAACACCCCGGATCGACGCGCCGCAGCGGCGACGGCGGCGCCGAGTCGTTGCTGGTCGCGGCGCATACGGGGTCGTTAGAAGCGCTCGGCGAATTGCTGGCCAGTTGTCAGAAATATCTGCTGCACATTGCCAACCGTAATCTCGGAGAAGACATCCAGGCAAAGATCGGCGCCTCGGACGTCGTGCAAGAGACGTTTGTGCAGGCGCAACAGATCTTCGATCGCTTTCACGGGAAAGACGAAAAGGAACTCCGCGCCTGGCTGGCTTGCATACTTGGCAACAAGCTGACCCACATTAAGCGCTCGTATCAGCAAACCTCGAAGCGCGAGATTTCGCGTGAAGTCTTGCTGGACGACGGCGAGGGGGCATCGCGGGCGCCGACACCACTAGGCGCGAACGACCCGTCGCCGAGCGGCGTGGCCGTGCAAATGGAAGACGCCGCGCGGCTCCAGCGGGCGCTATCGCGCCTGCCCGACGAGCAGCGGCAGGTCATCACCTTGCGCGACTGGGAGGGACGTTCGTTCGAGCAGATCGCGCTGCAAATGAATTGCACGTACGACGCGGCCCGCAAGCGTTGGGCACGAGCGATCCTGGCTTTGCAACGGCAATTAGCATCGGAATACCATGAGCCTTTCCCAGATTAAGCCCAATGGCGTGATGTCTGGGAACGATCCGGAGACGGAGCGCTTCACCAGCTTGTTGATCGCGTTCGACGAGCGTCTGCTGGCAGGACATCTTCCCGATCCCGAAACAACTCCGCCTTCGGACTTCTCGCCTGAGTTGGGCCAGATGTTGTTGGCCGCGCAGTCGTGCTTGACGCTGATGCATCGCATGCGTGAGGCGCCACCGCTGGCCACGGGCCTGACGAATGACGCCCCGCTGGAGCAACTGGCCGCCACGCGCGGCCTGCTCGGGCATTTTCAAATCGTGCGCGAGCTGGGCCGCGGTGGGCAAGGGATCGTGTTCTTGGCGCGCGACCTGGTCCTGGCACGCAACGTGGCCCTGAAAGTTGCCCGCACCGATGTGCTGCTGAACGCCGACAAGCGACGGCGGTTTCTTCGCGAAGGACGGGCCGCGGCCGGCTTGCAGCACCCGAATATCTTACCGGTCTACGAGGCCGGCGAAGCGGGTGGGGTCAGCTACATCGCGCAGGCTTACTGCGATGGCATCACGTTGACGGAGTGGCTGAGTCGTCAGACGTCGCCAACTGCACCGCGCCGGGCCGCGATGATCGTCGCGCAGTTGGCCGCGGGTGTGGCGCATGCCCACTCGTGCGGCATCTTGCACCGCGATCTGAAGCCCCGCAATATCATGCTCGATTTGCATGGCGAGCTGTCGACGGGCGGTTCGGCGGTCGCTACGAATTCGTCCAAGACAACCGCGAGCAAGACTGGCGAGTTGTCGTTTACGCCCAAGCTGGCCGACTTTGGCCTTGCGAAAGCGCTCGAAGCCGAAGGCGAGGATACCCAGATTGGCGTGGTGCTGGGTACGCCCGCCTACATGGCTCCAGAACAGGCCGATGGCCGGTTGAACGAAGTTGGTCCTCACTCCGACGTATACGGCCTGGGAGCGATTCTTTACGAGGTGCTCACCGGGGCGCCGCCGTTCGCTGGCGCATCGCACTCCGAATTATTGAATCGCGTGCTCAACGACGAGCCAACACAACCTCGTCGTGGACGTGCCGATATCCCGCGTGATTTGGAAGCAATCTGCCTGAAGTGCCTCGAAAAACGACCGCGGAAGCGTTACGCGTCCGCCCGGGATCTGGAAGCGGATTTGCAGCGGTTTCTCCAGGGAGAGCCAACGCTGGCCCGACCGCAGGCGTCGTGGGAGCGCGCCGTGAACTGGGCGCGTCGCAAACCAGCCACGGCTGCGCTCGTCGGCGTCAGCTCGTTGGCCCTGTTTACCGCAATTGCCTGGGGGACGTTTTACTCCGTCCAAGTCATCCACCACTCCAGAGATCTGGCACGCGCCCTGGCCACAGCCGAGATTCGGCAACGCGAGGCCGAAGCCAGCGAGCAACGAACGCAACAGCTCTTGTACGGCGCCAACGTCAAGCTGGCCAGTCTGGCGATCGATAGCGGAAACGCGCAACGCGCCATCGAGTTGCTGGCGGGGCAGATTCCCCGCGCCGGACAAAGAGATCTACACGACTTCACCTGGCAACACCTTTGGCATGCAGTCCACGCCGACGTGGGAACACTTGCCGGGCACGAGGGAGACGTTTACTCGGTTGCCTTTTCTCCCGACGGTGGTTTGCTGGCGAGTTGCGGCAAAGATCACACGGTTCGCTTGTGGGATCTCGCCTCGCGCCGCAACGTGGCCACGTTGCGTGGCCACGACAGCGAGGTCAACGTCGTGGCCTATGCGCCCAACAGTCAAACGCTTGTCTCCTGTGGCGACGACGGGGCGATCGTCGTCTGGGATTGCGGGAGCAAGGAGCAAATCCACCGCCTGGCGACCAGTCAAGATGCGATCACGTGCGCCGCGTTCTCGCCCGTTGGCCCTTGGCTGGCGACCGGCGGTAGACAGGGGCAGGTCACCATTTGGAATACAACCGATTGGAGCCCCGCGGCCACCTTGCAAGCGAGCGACGACAACATTCAGGCCCTGGCCTTTTCGCGCGACGGGTCGCGGCTAGCCACGTCCGATGATTCGTATCACCTCGTAGTATGGGGCCTGGCCGGCAGCACCGCCGAGGCGCAACTGCGCATCGGCTTAGAAAAACGAGGTACCAGCCTGTACTTCTCACCCGATGGCAGCCAGCTTGTCGTTGGCTATCTGGCCGGTGGCATCGATCTGCTCGATGCCGCGACGGGAGCAGTCGTCGGTTCTGGCGACCCGCTCGGTGCAACCGTGGGAACGATTCTCGCATCTGCTAATGGGGCCGAGCTGATTATCGCGGGTCACGACGGCACGATCCGCTATTACGACAGTCACAATCTCGAGACGCTGCGCTCGCTGTCCGGCCACGCGGGTCGTATTTGGGGAGCGGACCTGTCGCCCAATGGTCGGCTGCTGGCCACGGCCGCCTCGGACGAGACCATCAAACTTTGGGATTTGACCTACTCTCCGGCCGCCGACGTCGTCGGTCGTTTCGAGGGGCGTGGGTCCACGACGAGCATGGCGACGTTTGGCTCGCTGGTCGTTGTGTCGTCGGGTAGCGAGGTCTTGCTTTGGGATGTTTCGAAGCGACAGCCGCCGCGCAAGTTGACGGGTGCCTTGGCCAGCATCAACTCCATCGCCTTCTCGCACGACGGACAGCTCTTGGTCGCGGCCGGCGAAGACCACAGCCTGACTAGCTGGCAAGTCGCGACGGGCGAGAGCCGTCAGTTGGTCGCTCCTGGCAAGGCTGGCGACCCGTGCGTGGCCCATCCTCGTCTGCCACTGGTAGCCACTTGCACGGGCAAGGCGATCATGCTGTGGAGCCTGCCCGAGGGCAAATTGCAGCAGACGTTCACGCTGGACTGGATTCCCTTTCATTTGGCGTTTTCGCGCGATGGCGAACGACTGGCCGCAACAGGTGAGAATCTCGAGATTTGGCATCTCGGCGAGCGCCGCTGCTTGCACTCACGACACCTGCCGGGCCACACATTCACATTGGCGAAATTCACTCCGGACGATCGCCAACTGGTCACTGCGGGGCAGGATCTGAGTCTCCGCGTGTGGGACGCGCGGACCCTCGAACCGATTGGTATCCTGATCGGCGCCAAGCATCCCCCGCAGAGTATGGACATATCTCCCGATGGGCGGACCCTGGCCACGCAAACACAATCGAGTGCCTACGTGCGCTTGTGGAGCCTGTTAACGCTTCAAGAGTTGGCATTAGTCCGCCCGGTTCGCGATACCTTGACACCCGGTTGCCTGAGCTTTGCACCCGATGGCCGATCGCTGCTGTCGGCAACGGTCGGAACGATGGGCGGTTCGTTGGTGCGCATCAACACGGCGCGCGAAGCCGCTTTCGTCGATGGTCCAGCGGCGACCGAGCCTTGATCGCCGAGGCACTCTCATGAGTAGCGCAGCGCGCGAGCCAACGGTTGTTCAACCGCAAACGTCGTCGATTGTTCGCGAGCTCGACGCAGTCTTGGCCGATGCTTATAGCGCCGAGAACTTCGAGGAAGCGCTGCGCATCAGTGTGGAGCAAGCGCGGGTCATGATCGGCGCCCACCAGGCGGCGCTGAGCTATATCCCCAGGCGGGATTTCACCACCGCGGTGCACGCCATCGCACTCTCCGACAAATACGAGAAATACCGCCATTACGATGCTATGCCAACGGGCGCCGGCATCTGGGCCTTGGTTGCCGAGTGCAAAGCGAGTTTTTGTCTAACTCAGGCGGAGCTAGTCGGTCATCCACGCTGGAAGAATTTCAGCGATATTCGAGATGCACGTGGTCTCGAACACCCCCCGATGCGCGGCTGGCTGGCCGTGCCAGTTTTGACGCGGTCGGAAGATGTCATCGGCTTTCTGCAGTTGAGCGACAAGTACGACGGTGATTTCACGTTAGCGGACCTGGAACTGCTCACGCACCTGGCCAAATTGATCTCGCCGACGATGGAGCTACAACTCGCCAACGCCGAGTTGCAAGGCCTGACCACGAGTCTCACCGACCAGCGCCTCGACGCCTTGAAGCTCGCCAAACGCGCACAACATGCCCGCGCCAAGGCGCGGCAAGTCGAAGAGCGCTTGAACCTGGCGTTGAAATCGGCCGCGGCCGGAACTTGGGGTTGGAACATCGCCGAAGACGCGGTCACCTGGGACGACTACATTCATCCACTCTTCGGTTTGCCGCCCGGCACATTTCAGGGAAGTTTGGACGACGTAATGCAGATGGTGCATCCCGAGGATCGGGAGCGCCTGCGTGCGGACGTGACCGCCAGCGTCGATGAAGACATCCCGTTTGTTTCCGAGTTTCGCGTTATCTGGCCGGACACCAGCATTCATGCGCTAGCGGCGCGCGGCAAAGTGTATCGCGATCAGGCGAGGCGCCCTTTGCGAATGACTGGCGTTTGTTGGGACGTCAGCGGGCAAAGAAGACTGGAGGAAAAGTCACGTCATTTGGCGGCCATCATCGAGTCTTCGGACGACGCCATCATCAGCTTCGACCTCGCGGGGCGAATTCTAAGTTGGAACGGCGGCGCACGGCGGATGTTCGGCTACAGCGTCGAAGAAATGGTCGGTCAGTCAATCCGCGTGCTACTCCCACCCGAGCTGCCGCAAGAAGAGGCGATGATCCTAAAGCGGCAGCGCCCGGAGGAGCGCGTCGAGCATTTCGAGACCAGGCGGGTACACAAGGATGGCCGGCGAATCGATGTTTCGGTGACGATTTCGCCGGTCTATAACTCCGCGGGCCAGGTAATCGGGACATCGACGATCGACCGCGATATCAGCCAGCGTCTACGCGTCCAGGAAACGATCGCCGGTCAAGCACGGGAACTGGCCCGCAGTAACGCGTCGCTGGCGCGCATGAACGACGACTTGGAACGATCGCGGCAGGCCCTGGCCGAAATCGCTTCGCGGTTGGCGTTGCCGGTTCGGAGCGGGCCGTTGCGTCCCTACGAGATCGAAGAGTTTTCGCTGACAGATATGATGCACTGCGGCGGAATCATTCGCGGACTGGCGCGGCTGGCAACCGAGCAGCAGTTTGCCGAGGCGTTGGTGCGCTTTCTTTACGACCAATTGTTGGAGAAGTCTGGAGACCGGGCCCTGTCGCTGGTGCGACTATTTGAGACGCGCCGTTTCGACGAACTGGACACCGAACTGCGTGACCTTGCCAGGACGGCGCTACCCGACGCCGCGCCAGAAACGACTTGTTTGACGCTAATCGCGACGGCCGGCGAACAGGCTCCTTGGAATGACAGCAAGCTCTCCAAGGAACATCGCGTAATTCCATTACCCAGCGAGGAGGCCGTCGAGCGGCTGCCGATGGTCGCGCAAGTGCTCGCGCAGTTTGGCCTGGAGATCGGCAGTTTCCTGAGACCGCAGGGAGAAATGCTGGTGGGGACACCCGATGCACGGGTGTTCCATGTGCCGGAAGCCCGCGGCAGTCCCTTTATTCCCGCGCAGAACGAGTTTGTGATTCCGTGCGGCATTCGTTCGGTCGTGGCGTTTGGCGACCTGCTGCCCGGTGGCAGACTATTCGTGGTGCTACTGTTCTCAAAGTGCGCCATCTCGCGTGAAATTGCCGCACTGTTTGGCTACCTGTCGCTGAGCACCCGCATGGCGATGCTCACCTATCTCGCCATCCCCGATCGAACGTCTGCCCAGATCTTGTCGTTGGATCGATTGCTGCGCAATCACGAACAGATCGTCACCGACCAGGAGCATCGCGTGCGAACCGCGATGGCGGATTTGGCTCACTCGAACGCCGACCTCGAGCAGTTCGCCTACGTGGCGTCGCACGACTTGCAAGAGCCGCTGCGGGCCGTGACCGGGTACTGTCAGCTCTTGTCGCAGCGATATGGCGAACAGTTGGACGGAGAAGCCCAGGGATTCATTCACCACATCGTCGAAGGGGGATCGCGGATGCAGGCCCTGATCGAGGGGCTGCTGGAGTATTCGCGCGTGGGGAGTCGCGGTAAGCGCCCCGATAAAATCGACACCCGCGAGGCAATTGGCGCCGCCCTGGAGAACTTGCGCATGGCGATTCAGGAGACGGGCGCGGTCGTGGACTGCGAGCCGCTCCCGCGGGTCTTGGCGGATCGTGAACAATTGATTCGCCTGTTTCAGAACCTGATCAGTAACGCACTGAAGTATCGAGGCTGTACGACCCCGACAATTCACATCTCGGCCAAAGACAATGGACGGGAGTGGGTGTTTTCTGTTCAGGACAATGGAATCGGATTCGACCCCAAGCACGCCAAGCGGATCTTCATGATCTTTCAGCGGCTGCACACCCGCCGCGAGTATCCCGGCACGGGCATCGGCCTGGCGTTGTGCGAGCGAATCGTGCAGCGCCATGGGGGACGAATTTGGGCCGAGTCCACGCCAGGTCGCGGCAGCACCTTCTGTTTTTCACTGCCCCACAACGGAGGCGCAGCGGGATGATCACCGGAGTCGAGTTCCAGCGGCCAATCGAAATCCTGCTGGTCGAAGACAGCCCCACCGACGCGCAATTGACGGTTGAAGCGTTGCGCGACGACGAGCTGCGCAACAATGTGCATCATGCCGAAGATGGCGAGATCGCCATGTCCTTCTTGCGGCGCGAGGGATCGTTCGCCCACGCGCCCCGACCCGATGTGATCTTGTTGGACCTGAACCTCCCCAAGAAAGACGGCCGCGAAGTACTGGCCGAAATCCGCTCCGATCCCGTGCTCAAGTCGCTGGTGGTCATCGTGCTGACGACCTCGCGAGATGAACGGGATATCCGGTCGGCCTATGTGCTGAATGCCAACTCGTACATATCGAAGCCGCTGGACTTCAATCAATTCACCGCGGTCATCGGCGCCGTGAAAAACTTCTTCTTTCGCGTGATCGCGCTGCCGAAGAACGAATGACTCGGACTTCGTCCACGTGCCGCTAGAGCGTCATGCGCGTGTGGGCAGGGGCGCCACCCACCCGCATGGGGCGGCCGCCATTTTTGTCGGCCGTCGAGCCGGGCAGCCTTAGTGTCAGCAACGAGGCGCCGAGCGTGTCTCCTGAATACGAACGCTGCGAACGACGTCAAATCCTGCGCAGAAAATGGGTTTTCGCGTCAATCGCGGCAAGACCGCGCGATGTCCCTCGTCGCCCTACTCGTACCAATCGCCAACACAACGAACTGAAGACGTCAACCCGGTTTTGCGCGGCGGGCGGAAAGTATTCCAGCAGGGATCCCGAGTAAACTAGCATGATCCAACCGCGTACTGAGCGGAGCGACTCCTGATCGGGATCGCAAAGAGCCCGATGTAAAGACCTTGAGCCGACGACGCGAGACCATTTTAGGAGATTGAATGTACCAGCCACCTGCCCGGCGACATGCCCCCAATCCTGGCATTTACGTCGAACACCAAGGCGCCGCTGGCGACGGAGCGACCGACGATACGGCCGCGATCCAAAAAGCGATCGACGCCGGCGGACACGGTGGCCTGATTCACTTTTCTCCCGGCCGCACGTACCTGATCACGCATCCGCTGCACGTACCGTACGACAATCACACCTGGTTTTTATACGGGGCGACGATCCTGGTCGGCTTTCCGGGGGTCGGCATCACGTTCGGCTCGCCGCTGGTCTCGAACGAAGGAATCTGCGTCTATGGCGGCATCGTGCGCCGCGACATCGACTGGACACAAGGCAACATCGGAGTACGGTTCGTCAACACCACGTACTCCTGCTATCACGACTTTGAAATCGCCGGCTTCGAAAGGGGGCTGGAACTGCTCGGCGAAAATGGCTTGGGCAACGCTTATTTCACCGGCATCCCGCGCCGGATCGGCTCATGCCGCTTCGCGCTCTATCTTTACGCGCACCGCAAGGGGTGGGTGAATGAAAACGTGTTTCTGGGAGGTGGACGACTTGGCTACTACGGCTCCGACCCCGACGCCACGGGTGCCGCACTCGTCGCCCTGACGCGCAACACCGACCCCAAATCGACCGATTTCACACCCAACGAGCTCAACAACAATAAGTTCTACGGATTGTGCCTGGAGAACGGCAAGACAACGGGCAAGCCTGCGTACGCGATCTTCGCCAATTGTCAGTCGTGCTTGTTCAGTCACTTGCGATATGAGGGTTTCGATTACCCGTTGATTGACTGCAACACGGTCGACTTCGTGCAGGGGGGGAATGTCTTCGACGGGGGAATTGGGTTGAGCCGGGCAACCGAGTGCCTGAAGTTGCCCGTGACGCCGGCGCCGTTTCGATTTCATGGCAGTCAGGGGAATTGGGTCGGCGGCGGGGGCGAACACGATCCGCTGTGGACCTTCAACGAAGTTCATAGCGTCACCGACGTCAGCGTGCGGCTCCGCGACACTGGCAACAATAACGTCTTCCAACTATATGGCGACGGCCGGCTGAGTATCGGCGTTGGCGGCGCGAAATACGGGCGGCTTTTGCAAGGGACGCTGGCCAATCACGATTTTGGAAACGTTCCGCCCCAGGGTTTCGCCGCGGCACAAGTGCCGGTCCCCAATGCGCGGCTCGGCGATGTGGCGCGCGTGGCCTTCACGCAATCGCTGCCGGCCGGCGCAATTCTCTCAGCGCAAGTCAGCGAAGCCAACATCGTGACCGCAACGCTCGTGAATCTCACGGCCGCGGCGCTCGAGTTACCCGCGGGCAACCTCAACGTCGACGTGCAGCAGCGATAGTGCGCAGTGCAGGACCTTGATGATCGGGAGAGAAGACTGGGGGTCAGTTCGAGTCGTGAAAGGCACTCAAAGCGACTGCCCGACGTCTCGCGAAGTTACGGTTCGCCCGGCCTATTCTAGCCGGCTACTCGTCATGCCCAAGCTTGCGACCGGTGAGCCCTACGCCGAACGCTCTGGTGCCATTCATGATCTGGCGATGGGCAACGTCCGACTGCACGTCGACGATTCGAAACTTCTCGGATTCGAACCAGCCGATTAACTCGTTGTACCCGTGTCGGTAGGCATATCGAGGCGAAAACACGTCTCGCATGTGATGCGTGATCGAATTCCAAGATTGCGGGCGCTGCGTCATGCGCGCTCGCGCCTTCCAGAAGGGGTACGCCGCGGCCGTCAAGCCCACAAAGATGACATCGCGCAGCGGCTTCGGAGAACGCGAGATGGCCGGTCGCAAGAGTGACTCGAGGTCGTACGTGCGGCGGAGCAAGAAACCGCTCAAACCGGGCTTGGTCAACGAGTCTTCAAAGGCATAGACCCAAATGAAGCAGTGGCCGCCCGGGCGAACGAAGCGTGCGATCGAGCGAAACGCCGCTTCGGAAGAATAGGTGTGGTGAATCACGCCCTGGCTGAAGACTAAATCAAAAGTTTCGGTGCGAAAGGGAGGCTGGAACAAAGAGGCGATGACCAGGTGAACGTTGGGAATGTGGCGAAATTGCGGACCGCTCCTGAGCACCGCGAAGTTCAGGTCGATGGCCGTTACTTCGGCCCCCGTGGCCGTGGCCAAAGCCATGGCTTCGCGACCCAGGCCGCAGCCCACATCTAAAACCTGCTTTACTTCAACATGATCGCGCTCGATCCATTTCAGCCAGGCCGCGCGAATCAATTCGACGAATTGCTCGTGCGACTTGTCGAAGTGGATTTCGTCCACGTTGACCTGGTTCCATTCGTCGGTGAAGGTTTCCTGGATCGAGCGCTCCCCTTCCCGCGGTTCTCCCTGTGGCGCGTGATACTTATTGAAGACGTCCGCATGAGCGGCATGCTGTCGAGAAAAATGCTGATGGAAATTCGTCGAAAAATCGAGCATCACCGGCACGTAACGATGGACGGGATACCAGGCCTGACAGGGCTCGCAAATCAGCAACCCCTCCTGCACGTGGCTGTCGTCAGCAGGGCCGTTGGCCGATTCTGGCGGCGGCGCCACGGGCTCTTCTGCGAACGATTCGCATCGCAGTTCACCCTGGCAGGTTGGGCAAACAAGCCGCTGCATGAAACTCCGCCGCATACTCGCACCTATTCAACCTGGGAAGAGAAAGCTGTCATTATAAACTGATTCAATCGTGAGTCGAGAGAGCACGCGGCGCTCGGGGGGAAGTGATGATGCGCCCCGCTGCACACGGCGCACGCACCGAAGTCTTGCGAGCCGAGCGATGCGGGTGCCTGCCCTAGGCCTCAATCAAGCGAAGGCTTTGGGCTTTGTGGCGTCAGCGGCGTCATCG
>CAZBWM010000066.1:0-40658 GCA_964495375.1 uncultured Planctomycetaceae bacterium
CCTGCCCCGCTTCCCCCCGCGACGTCCCGACTTCGAGTCGCTCGTCGATAGCGGCACCTCGTCGACCCGCTTCCCCATCGAGTCGCGCATCTTTTCGATCCGATCGCGCAGCTTGGCCGCCCGCTCGAATTCCAAGCCGTCGGCCGCCGCCAGCATCTCGGCCTCGAGCTCCGAGATGTATTCCTCGGTCACGTACTGGGCGTCGTCAGTCCGCCCTACCATGGCGTTGGCTTTCACGTGTGCGGCTGCCTCGGCCTCGATCCCTGCGCGAATCCCCTTGCGCACCGTCTCAGGCGTGATGCCATGCTCGAGGTTGTACGCTTGCTGCAACTCGCGTCGGCGGTTGGTTTCTTCAATCGCCCGCTGCATCGAGTCAGTGACCTTGTCCCCATAGAGCAGCACCTTCGCGTTGACGTTGCGGGCCGCACGGCCGATCGTCTGCATCAGCGACGTTTCGCTGCGCAGGAAGCCCTCCTTGTCGGCGTCGAGAATGGCCACGAGCGAGACCTCGGGCAGGTCGAGCCCTTCGCGCAACAAGTTGACGCCAACGAGCGCCTCGAACTTGCCTTCGCGCAGGTCGCGCAATAGCTCGACGCGCTCGAAAGCATCAAGCTCGCTATGCAGCCATTTGCAGAGCACGCCTTGTTCGGACAGGTAATATGAGAGATCTTCGGCCAAGCGCTTAGTCAGCGTAGTCACCAGCACTCGCTCGCCAACGGCTGCCCGCTGGCGAATCTCACCCAATAAGTGCGGCACCTGACCGCGGGCCGGCACCACTTCAATCTCGGGGTCTAGCAAGCCCGTGGGGCGAATGACCTGTTCGACGACTTCGCCGCCGGTTTGTTCCAGCTCGTAAGGGCCCGGCGTGGCCGACACATAAACCGCTTGCCGAATCCGCTCCTGCCATTCTGGGAACTTGAGTGGCCGATTGTCGAGCGCGCTGGGAAGCCGAAAGCCGTGCTCGACCAGCGTCGTCTTGCGGCTGTTGTCGCCGGCGAACATCCCCCGCACCTGCGGCACCGTGGCGTGCGATTCGTCGACGAACACCAGGTAATCTTCCGGAAAAAAATCGTAGAGCGTGTGCGGCGCGGCTCCCGGTGGGCGACCACTCAACGGGCGGCTATAGTTCTCGATGCCGGGGCAATAGCCCACTTCCATCATCATTTCGATATCGAAGCGCGTGCGGGCGGCCAGCCGCTGCGCTTCGAGCAACTTGCCGGCGTTGCGCAATTGCTCGAGCCGTTCGGCAAGCTCTTGCTTGATGTCGTCGATCGCCGCGGCGATCCGCTCCTCGGGCAGCACGAAGTGCTTGGCCGGGTAAACATACAGCTCGTCGCGCGGCTCGATCACTTCGCCGCTCGTCGGGTTGACGATCGCCAGCGTGTCGACCTCGTCTCCCCAGAATTCGACGCGCAACGCGTACTCTTCGTAGGCGGGCCAGATCTCGACCGAATCGCCCCGGACGCGAAACTTCCCCCGCGCGAACTCGTAGTCGTTCCGCTGATACTGGATATCGATCAGCTTGCGCAAGACTTCGTCGCGGTCGATCGTCGCGCCGCGCCGCAGGCTGACCATCATCGCCCGATAGTCTTCAGGTGAACCCAAGCCGTAGATCGATGACACGCTGGCCACGATGATTACGTCGCGCCGGCTCACCAGCGAGCTGGTCGACGCCAACCGCAGTCGGTCGATCTCCTGATTGATTGAGGCGTCCTTCTCGATGTAGATGTCCCGCTGCGGGATGTAGGCCTCGGGCTGGTAGTAGTCGTAATAGCTGACGAAGTAATGAACCGCGTTGTGCGGGAAGAACTCCTTGAATTCGCCGTAGAGCTGCGCGGCCAGCGTCTTGTTGTGCGACAGCACCAGGGCCGGGCGCTGCAACTGCTGCACGATGTTGGCCATCGTGAACGTCTTGCCCGAGCCGGTGACCCCCATCAACACTTGCTCGCGGCGACCTGCGCGCAAGCCGGCCACGAGCGCGGCGATCGCCTGGGGCTGATCGCCGGCGGGCTCGAACGGGGCAGTGAGCTGAAACGGCTGCTGCATGCGGGTCTAAATGTCCTGATGATGTCCCGAGAACGGGCAATGACCGAGAAATCGCCCCTTGGCAAGCTAGGTGGGCACATGCCGCCCCGGCGCCATCTTGAAGCATAGGGCTCGTCCCCCCACGGGCATAGGGGGCCGGCCGCAGAGTGGTGTCCTAATTTGAAACCCTGATTTTAGGGACGAGGCGAGGGCGGTCTTTTAGTCGTCAGAAGCATCACTCCAATAACACCAATGCCAAGACAGACTGCGAGGACTGCAATTTCAGCGGCGAGCCGTATCCCCCTATCCGCGTAGATTTGAGGAATAGAGCCGACGATTACCACTGCCATCGCAAGGATTGCCACCCACCCTAGAAACTTGTTGTCCATCGCGCGCTCCCGCTTTACGACCCGGCCACGCTCGATTGCTCGGCCAACGGCAGCAAGTGCGGGCTGATGCGCTCCAGCGTCAACGGCCCGATCCCCTGCACACGCTCCAGATCGCGATGATCGCGAAACGGCCCCAGCCTTTGCCGCGACTCAACGATTCGCCGGGCCAGGGTCTCGCCGATCCCCGGCAATTGCGACAGCTCGGGCCAATCGGCCGCGTTGACGTCAACCAGAAACTGTACGTCGCGCCGCGAGGCCCGGTCGATCTCGATCAACCCGTCACCGAGTGTGTAATGCCCAACGTAGTAGGCCGCCAGCGCGACGAGCCCGACCAACAGCAAGCAGGCGACGACGACCTGGTCCGCGCGGCGCAGCAGCACCTGCGTGCGCGGCGGAGTCGGCGGCGGCTGATGGCGTGGCGCCATGAATGGCCCGCAATGAAAGGCGTGCAGCGAAGTCGTGTCGCAAATGACAGCCCTCTACGCTAATCGGCGACACGGGCGCACGACAAGTGGCTTAATGCGCTGGCCAGGCCACGGTGGGGAGCCCCAGGATTGGGAGCAGCATGTTGATGGGAAAGTGTTTGGGTGTCAGCTCTTGCTTGACGCGGATCATCGAATGTTATTGGCCGCGCAGCGGCCGCGGCGCTTAGCCGTGGGTGAAACCCACGGAACCGTTCGCGTACCATCCATCAAGCCGCGCAGCGGCGACATACGCCTTTTTTCGTGGATGCGAGTCGATGAAGTTCGCCTCGTCGATGTCGCCGCTACGCGGCTTGGGTCATTCCCACAACACCTCCGTGGGCTGGCGCCCACGGCTAAGCGCCGACGCCGCTACGCGGCGAAATCCTTGCCAGAGGCACACCCTTTCCAATAGCACCCTGCCCCGCATCGCCGACCTCCGCCAACCCTTGTGTCGAGACCAATGGGCTCTGCCCGTGCTCCTTCGCCACGCGCTTAAACACGGCACGGGCGGAGTCTGTGGCACAAGGTGTTTACGCAAACGATTCCAACTGACTCACTACCCGCCCCCCTCGCTTGACCATCCGCCGGGCGAAGTCTACGGTGACCGGCATGAATGCCGAGCGAGATTTTCAGCAGATTGAGTGGGGCCCGACGCTCGAAGAGGATTGGCGCAATTTGCTCGTGCTCGCCGTGCGCGAAGATCTCGAGCGGATCTACGACTGGACCACCGTGGCGCTGGTGCCCGAAGGGGCACGCGGCGCGGCGAAGATCGTTGCCCGTCAGGCCGGCGTAGTCGCGGGGATCGAAGCGGCCCGCATCACGTTGGCCGAATTCGACCGAAGCTGCCAGTGGCAGCCCGCGGTAGCTGACGGCACGCGCGTGGAAGCGGGTCAGGCGCTCGCCCAGATTTCTGGTTCCGCCCGCAGCCTGCTCACCGCCGAACGGATCATGCTCAATGTGCTCGGGCACCTCTCGGGCATCGCCACGCTCACGCGCAGGTTTGTCGATGCCGTGGCCGACACGCGTGCCCGGATTTACGACACCCGCAAAACGCTCCCCGGCTGGCGGCGGCTAGAAAAGTTCGCGGTTCGCTGCGGCGGGGGGCACAACCATCGCCTCGGCTTGTTCGACGCCGTGCTCATCAAAGACAATCACCTGGCCCTGGCAGCCGCCGAAGGAATCAACCGCACACCGGCCGAAGCCGTACAAGCGGCACGAGCGTTTCTGTCGCGCTTTGCCGCCGCACCGGGCGGAGCTCAGGCGGCCATGCCCTTGGTGGAGATTGAAGTCGATTCGCTCGACCAATTGCGCAATGCACTGTCGGTCGAGCCCGATATCGTGCTGTTGGATAATATGTCCGCCGCGCAACTGATCGAAGCCGTGGCGCTACGCAATCAACGGGCGCCGCACGTCGAGCTCGAAGCTTCCGGCGGCGTCCGGCTCGACACCGTCGCTAGCATCGCCCAAACCGGTATCGAGCGCATTAGCGTGGGGGCGATGACCCATTCGGCCCCGACGTTGGACGTAGCGCTCGACTGGCTGTAAGGCCCCCCGGGCGAGAATGATCGCCCGTCAGGCGCTCCGCCGGGGCATTGCGCCGGTCGTAGGACATTGGCCTTGCGGCCGGCCTCGATTGGTTGCGACTTTACCATCGGATTGCCCCCCAATGTGGGCCGCTGATCGTTGCCAGCCGGCGACAACGTGGCGTTTTTGCGTCGCGTTTCTGCAGCCTGAATTGCCGAATCGCAGCGCGCGAATTCAGCGCCTGAATTACGCGCGGCCACTCATTTGACTTGCCGCGCAGCCGGCCTAGGTTTGAGTGCTCTTGTGCCTTGGGGAGGGGACCAGGAGCGCCGACGCAACGGGGAAGCTGGGAGCTCGAGGGGACCCCGTTGCGTCTTTTTTTTGCGCTCGTCGCAAGAAACTTCTCTCCGCGCACGTCCTGTTGGCGGCGCGGTCACCGGCCATCACGCTTCGTGCTCGACGTACGCACGCAGTTCGGCCAGCTCGCGCTCGAATCCGCCCGACAAGATGGGCCATCGGCACCACGTCTTCGGATCGAGGTTTTCGTCATCGACGTGAAAGCTCGGCGCGTAGCGCTCGCGCTTCCACTGGTTGCGGCTCCAAAGTCGAAAGAACCGCTCGACCCACGTAACGAGCTGCCGCGGTGAATACTGGGCGAACTGCAACCGCACCAGCTTGTAGACCTCCAGCGGTGAACGCTTATCGCGGATCGCCGCGCGCTCGATCGCGTCGAGCAGCTCGTATGGCATCAGATCGGCTTCATCCGTTTGATGCGCTTCCTGGGGGCGGAGCTCGGCCGTGGGGGCCTGCGCGGTGACCGCTTCGACCTCGGGCCAGGGGCCGAGTCCGGCCGGCCCTTGCTCTTGCAGCCAGCGAAGCCACTGCCGGATAAAAGCTTTGTCGATGCCGGCGATGGGGCTCAGCCCGCCGGCCGTGTCGCCATCCATCGTGGCGTAACCGACCGCGGCCTCGGAGCGATTGCTTGTTGCCAACAAGAGTGCGCCGCGCAAGTTGGCCAGCAGCCACACACTGGGGGCCCGTCCGCGCGCTTGAATGTTCTGCAACGCCAGGTCGTCGGTCTTCCAATCCAATGGGCGGTCGAGCGCTATTTCAATCAGCCCGATGTAACCTTGCACGAGCGAGTCGACGTCGAGCTCAAGGAATACTGCACCGAGCGACGTGGCGACCGCCCGCGCGGCATTGCGAGTGACAGGGCCACTGTTGCGCGTTGCCTGATAGACGCACGTGAGCACCTGGCTGACGATCTGGCGATCGTCCCGGGCATCCTGGATTTCAGGCCAATAGTCGAGCTTTTCCAGGTACTTCTCGCGGCCCAGTTCCTGCACTCCTAGTCGTACTCCCATTGCGACGAGCGCCGACACCGCGGCCGAATCGGCGCCACCGCTCAGCGAAACGACGAACCCGCGCGACCGGCTCTTGCGCTCATAGTCGAACAAGGCCAGCGCGATCGCCCGCGTGAATTCTTCTTGTTTGACCCAGGGCCCAGACTCCCAGGCAGCCTGCGCGATCGGTTCGCTGCGCGGTTCGACATTCGGAAAACCGCACGTGCCATGGACACACTTGGCGGAGTCTTCGAAATCCGGCCGATAGCTGCCGGTGCGCGCTTGGGTCATGCGCGTGGTGTCGATATCGATCGTGGCCGCCGTCACCTGGTAGTCGGCGAACGAGAACCGTGGCCCCGCGGCTAGTAGTGTGCCTGCCGAAGCCACGAGCGCGCCGCCGTCGTAAACGATCCGCCCCGCCTCGTTACCCAACAGGTTCGAATAGACGTAGCTGAGGTTGAACGCCCGCGAGCCTTCGAGCACGAAGCGTCGCCGCACATCGATCTTGCCGAACGCGAAGTGACTGGCGCTGGGGTTCAGGATGATGTCGACGCCGGCCGTGGCCAGCTCGCTGCCGGGGCGATTGGCAACCCAAGCGTCTTCGCAGATCTCGAAGCCGATCTTCACGCCGCTGACCGAGTAGTGCAGATCGCCGAGCGGATAGGTGTTCCCCCCCACGACCACTTCGGCCCGTCGGCCGGCCGGCCACGGCTTGAACCAGCGCGGCTCGTAGTGCAGACCGTCCCCTGCCAAGAATTGCTTGGCCGTGAACCCCAGGATGCGACCGTCAGCCACCAGGCAGGCCGTGTTGTAAAGCGCGCTGTTGAACAACAGCGGGAGCCCCAGCGACACCACCAGCCCGCGCGTGTGCGGCACAATTTCCTCAAGCACTCGAAACGCGGTTCGCCAGGTGCCTGCCGCGTGGAAGGCGTCCTCGCAGCCATAGCCCGTGATGCACAACTCAGGCAGGCAAACGATCGAAGCTTCCTGCCGGCGGGCTTCCTCCAGGGCCGCCAGAATGTGTGCGCGGTTGAAGTCCCACGCCAGCGGCGTCTGGTTCAACACGGCGGCGGCGACGCGGATCAACTGCATGGCGGCGACGGTTCAGCGGGGCGTCAGGTGGCCGAAACAGGCTCTAAGCTCGTTGCCCAATTGTACACGTGGCGCCCGCCGGCGCGGGGGCGGTTTGGAAGCGGACTTGGACGCCAGTCTGGACCACGGTTTGGAACACAGCCTCCGCCACGTAAGATAAGGGTATCGCCCGCCGCCGTCCCCCAAGACCATCCCCGCGACGTCCGGTTCGCCCCACCCGAAGAGCTCTGCCTCGTGGAACACCTGCTGGCCCTAGATCTACCGAGCCTGGAGAAGTGGTTCGCCGCGCAGGGCGAACCCACCTACCGGGCCGCGCAAGTGCGCCGCTGGCTGTTCGAGCGCCGCGCCGAGGGCTTCGCTGACATGTCCGACCTGCCCAAGCGGCTGCGCGACACGCTCGCCGAGCAATTCCAGCTCTGGACGTCCGAAATCGCCAACCGCCAAACGTCCGACGACGGCACCGAGAAGCTGCTGCTGCGGTTGGCCGACGGCCAGACGATCGAGTGCGTCTTAATCCGCGAGCAAGAGCGCCGCACCATCTGCATCAGTACGCAAGTCGGTTGCGCCATGGGTTGCGTCTTCTGCGCCAGCGGGCTCGATGGCGTTGTGCGAAATCTCACGACTGGCGAAATCGTCGAACAGATGCTCCGGCTCGCCCGCTTGCTGCCCCCCGACGAGCGGCTCAGCCACATCGTGGTGATGGGCATGGGCGAGCCGCTCGCTAATCTGAACAATCTGCTGCCGGCGCTCGCCCAGGCGATCGATCCGGTTGGGCTGGCGATCAGTGCCCGCCGCGTGACGATTTCGAGTGTCGGCCTGCCCGAGGGAATCGCGCGGCTGGCGGCGGCGCGGGTGCCGTATCATTTGGCCGTGTCATTACACGCTCCCGATGACGAGCTGCGTACCCGATTGGTGCCGGTCAACAAGCGGATCGGCATCGACCGCATCCTGGCGGCCGCCGACGACTACTTCGCGGCCACGCATCGCCGGCTGACGTTCGAGTACGTGCTGCTGGGGGGCGTGAACGACCGCCCCGAGCACTCCCGGGCGCTAGTCGATCGGCTGCGCGGCCGCCCCGCCCTGCTGAACGTGATTCCGTACAACCCCGTGGCGGGCCTCCCCTACCAAACGCCGACCGCACGCGCCCAAAGCCGATTCCGCGACGTGCTCGAACAGGGAGGCATTCGCGTCCAATTTCGGCTCCGCAAAGGGGACCGGATCGACGC
Source organism: uncultured Planctomycetaceae bacterium (assembly GCA_964495375.1). Taxonomy (GTDB): domain Bacteria; phylum Planctomycetota; class Planctomycetia; order Pirellulales; family JAEUIK01; genus JAIESQ01. The sequence continues at coordinate 8,064 of CAZBWM010000066.1, forward strand.
CGCCTGCGGGCAGTTGCGTCGCTGGCATGAAAGCACCGATCCCGTGCCGGTTGAGATTAACCTGGGAGGCTAGCGGCGCGGTGGTGGGCTCCGGGATCGACCCTGAGACGGAGAAACCCCCGGCCGCTAGCGGGGTTTAATCGATTGCTGGCAAAGAGCCGGCAGTCGACTTGGCAGAATTCCGCAGTCGCCGTATAGCAACTCAACAGGTTGTCGTTGGCAATTACTGACCCAGCGCTTGGCAACTACGCGGCCCGCGACCCCGACGTGCGGCTCATGCTCGAGGTGCGCGACGGGAGCGCCACGGCCTTCGAAGAGCTGATGCTGCGCTACCAATCGCGGGTGATGACGGTGCTTGAGCACCTGCTGGGCATGCACGGTCAGGCCGAGGACTTGACGCAGGAGGTGTTTCTGCGGGTCTTCCGCGCTCGCCAGAGTTACTCGCCCGACGCCAAGTTCTGCACGTGGTTGTTCACGATCGTCAACAACGTGGCCTTTAACGCCCGGCGCGGTCGTTCGCGCCGGCGCGAAGTGCAGCCGCAGTCAAGCTTGTCGGGGTCGCTAGCGATCGGCGGGCTCGACCAGATTGCGTTGGCCGCCAGCGGGCAGATGCCGACGCGCCAACTCGATAAGGCCGAAATGCAAGACATCGTCCGCCTGGCGCTCGACGAATTAAACGAGCGGCAACGGCTGGCCGTATTGTTGAACAAGTTCGAGGGGCTCGGCTACGCCGATATCGCGACCGTGATGGGACTGTCGCCGCAGGCCGTCAAGTCGCTGTTGTCGCGGGCCCGCGAAAGTCTGCGGCAAATCCTCGAACCCTATCTCGAGCACGGCACCCGTCCCGAGTGAATTAACCGCAGTCGACTCGAACGAAGCGAACACGATGGCCTCCTCCGACCCCACCTTCGATCACGATCCGCTCGAGAGCGAATTCGTCGCCTATCTCGATGGCGAGGCCGAAGCCGGCGTGGCCGAGCAAGTCGAGCAGCGCGTCGCTCGCGACGATGCCGCCCGCCGCCGGCTCGATGGCCTCGAGCGGGCTTGGCAAGCGCTCGACGTGTTGCCGCACTCCGATGTCGATGAATCGTTCACGCGCTCGACCGTCGAGATGATCGCACTGTCGACTGCCGAAGAATTCACACGTCGCCAGGCCGATGGCCAATGGCGCACCCGCGTAATGCTCTTGGGCGGTCTGCTCGCCCTGCCGTTGGCGTTGGCCCTGGGCTATGCGGCCTACACCGGCTGGGGCCCCGATCCCGATCGCGTGCTGCTGGAGAACCTGCCCGTGGTCCAACGGCTCGACGAATACGAGCCGGTCGATTCGCTGGAGTTCTTGCGCAAACTGCACGACAGCGGTGTGCTGCCCGACCAAGAGCCTGCTTCCGCGCCCGTCTCTGCCCCGGCCCTCAAAGCGGAGCCCAGTCATGGCAACTGACGTGCGCCAAACGCCCGCGCCGGGTCTGTCGACCTGGCTCGCGGCACTGCGGCCTTGGAGCGGGCTGGCGCTGCTGCTTTTGGTCGCCTTGATACTTGTCGCGTGGGGGCGCGTACGTTCGGCCGACGAGCGCGATCTCTTGGCCCTTCGCCGCACGCAACTGGCAGGCTTTTCGCCGGCGGCCAAGAATCATCTGGCCCGCAACTTCGAGCGGTTCGAGCGGCTCACCCCCGAAGAACAGGCGCGCCGCATTGACCTCGAAGCGCAACTTGCCGCCGATCCCCAGCAAGCCGAGCTGCGCGACACGATGCAGCGCTATCAGCAGTGGCTCAAGACCTTATCGAGCTCGCGGCGGGCCGAGCTGCGGTCGCTGGCAATCGACAAACGCGTGGCGCGAGTTGCCCAACTGCGTCAGGCCCAGGAGGTCGAGCTGGCGCGCCGCCAGGATCAGCGCGCGATGGCCGCGCTCGTCGAGAGCCGGCTGCTATCGCAAGTCTCCGATCCCGGCTTACGCGACAAGCTCGCGGGAGCCCCCGAGTTCGCCCGCCGCGCCGTGCTGTTTCGCCAGATGGGTCCGCAAGGGATGCAGGAGTTGCGTCGCGATCTCACGCCCGACGAGCTGGCGGCGATCGAGCCCGAGGTGAGCGATTCGCTGCGACAGCAACTGCAGGGCGCCGGCGCCGACGAGGCCCGGCAGCGGCTCGTCTCCCAGCGCCTGCGCGAGGTGCGTCGGCAGCTATTCGAGGGGGATGGTCTCTCGCTGTTGGCCTGGATGGGGCAAGAGCCCGAGCCCGAATTGGACCGCTTCTTCAAAGACGATCTGACCGATCTGCAACGCGAGAGTCTGCTGAGCTTGCCCCCCGATCAAATGCGCTATCGCCTGCGTCGGCTCTACCTGCACGAGAAGTTTCCCGAGGTCTTCCCCGACAAAGGCTCCTGGTGGGATACCCGAGGCGCGCGCGAGCGAGATCGGGATGGCAGTCGTGACCGCGACCGCAGTCGCAATGGTCGTGGATTCCCTGGCGATAACCGCCCACGACCAGGGGGCGACAACGAGCGACGAGGCCCAGTAGGGCGACCGCGACCCCCAGAGGGCTCGGAAGCCGCGAGCGGTCCGGTAACTCGTGGACCATCGGCGGCCGGCCGTCGCGGATCATTTCGTCAGCCGCCGGCAGTCGAAACGCCAGCGGCAGATGCAGCGCCAGCAGCAGATGCAGTGCCCACAGACGAAGAGCCGCGACCGAGCGAAGAGTAGTCGCGTGGCTTCCGCCTAGACGTTGATCTTGCTGATCTTGACCGTCGTGAAGAGCTGACGGTGCCCCGTCTTGCGGCGCGAGTTCTTGCGGCGGCGGAACTTCTGCACGACGAGCTTCGGCCCTTGCTCCGTGGCCACAACTTCGGCCGTGACTGAAGCGGCCGCCAAGGTTGGACGTCCCAGGTTGACGTTCGTGCCGTCGCTGGTTGCCAACACGCGCTCGAACGTCAGCTTTTCGCCGGCCGGCAGTCCTCGATAATCGATCTCGAGCTCCTGGCCTTCTTCAACTTTGAACTGCTGACCGCCGTCTTCGATGATCGCGTACATGGTCCTGGTCCTGAATGCGGTTTCGAGCCTGGCGCGAGGGGGTCGCAGCCAGACACGTGCGGCTCGAGCCAAAGCCCGACGCAGTTGCTGTAAGTATCGGTATTTTAATCGCTTAGGTCGCCGCGCACAGCGACACACACCACCCCCAAAGGGCGGCAAGTTCGCTAGTATATCGCGGCCCCCGCCTCAGGTCGAGTCAGTCGGAAATTTCGACAGCCGGCCGTTGGCGTCTTCGCACTCGATCACCAGGTGCTCGGGCGAGGCCCCCTCGCGGCCAAATACCTGGATCACCATGTTGTTCTCGTCTTCCAGGCGGGTCAGCTCGCGGCGCTTCTTGTTGTTCAGGTAGCCGGCCACGTCGTCGGCCACGGTCACCACCAACTTCGTCGCCCCCGCCCGGTGCGTGGCCAGCATCAGCAGGCGAATCACCTCGATCGCCATGCTCTCGGCCGTTTTGACCACGCCGGTCCCCGTGCAACCGGGGCATTCGCGAAACACGCTCCGCTTCAGGCTGGGGCGAATCCGCTGCCGCGTCATTTCGACCAGGCCGAACGGGCTGGTCCGCAAGATCTTGGTGCGTGCCCGATCGCGCCGCACCGCCTCGCGCAGGGCCCGCTCGACCCCGCGCCGATGCCGCTCTTTGCGCATGTCGATGAAGTCGTTGACGATCACGCCCCCCAGATCGCGCAACCGCAACTGCCGCGCGATCTCGCGGGCCGCGTGCAGGTTCATCTGGTAAGCAGTCTCTTCCGCCGAGTCCTCGGCGCGGAAGTTCCCGCTGTTGACGTCGATGGCCACGAGCGCTTCGGTCTGGTCGATGACGATCGAACCGCCGTGGCGCAGCGGCACGTCGCGCTGATGGATGCGGCGAATCTCATCGTCCAGGGCATACTTGTGGAACAGTGGTTCACGCCCCGTGTAGAGCTGCAAGCGCCCGACATATCGTGGCATGACCATCTGCAAGAATTCCTTGGCCCGCTCGTAGGCGGTCGGCTCGTCGATCATGATCGAATCGACTTCGCCGGTGAAGATGTCGCGGATCGTGCGGATGATCATGTCGCTCTCTTCGTAGATCGAGCACGGCGCGGGCGCCTTGCGCACCCGCCGCGCGATCACCTTCCAGAGCCGCAACAAGTAGGCCAGATCGCGCGAGAGCTCTTTCTTGGTGCGCTCGCTGCCGGCTGTGCGGACGATGAAGCCTAGTCCCTTGGGCGGGTTCAGCTCTTGCATGATGTCGCGCAGCTTGCGGCGCAGTTCGTCGTCTTCGATCTTGCGCGAAACCCCCACGCGCCCCAGCGCCGGCATCAGCACGACGTAGCGCCCCGGAATGCTGATGTAAGTCGACAGCGTAGGGCCCTTGGTGCCGATCCCTTCCTTGATCACCTGCACGAGCACTTCGTCGCCGCGGCGCAAGATGTCTTGAATGGGAGGCTTGATCCGCGGCCGCACGCCGGGCCGCATGCGACGGTGCGACTGCGGGGCCGGCCCTGGGTCTTCGTCGCCGAATTCTGTGTCGGGATCGCTATTGAACTCGGCCGGCGGGGGCCGACGACCGTGCCGAGACTCACTCTCGATCGGCTTGTCGGGGTCGTAGCCTCCCTGGCGGAAGTATTGCGGCTCCACGTCACTGATGTGCAAAAACCCGTTGCGCCCTACGCCGAAATCGACGAACGCCGCTTGGATGCTCGGTTCGAGATTGACGACGCGCCCCTTGTAAACGTTGCCGACGTAGTTGTCCTGGCTGCTCCGCTCGATATAGAGCTCTTCGAGCACGCCGTCTTCCACAATGGCGATCCGGCACTCTTCGGGCTGCGAGACGTTGATTAGCATTTCCTGCTTCATGCGTTTCTCTCAATTCGTTAGTTGGGAGCCCCGGCCGCGGCTGGCGTACGAACGCCGCGACGACGGCAGTGGCTCGAGTGTCAAAAAAATGGTTGCGGATGTCCTCGCGCTGGGTCGGCTTGCCAGCACGGCAAAGCCCGCGGCCGCGAATCGTCGCGGGCCGCGCTTCGCCGGGCACCTGGCGCCGTCAAGGCTCCAGCTCGATGGCCGTCCGTGTTAAGTGCGATCCCTCTGCCAATAAGTCGTCGAGCCCCAGCGCCTCGAGCACCGCGCGAGGGCGGGCGCCCCCTTCGGCATTTGCTCGCAGCCGCATTCGCAGCGACCCACCTGCGAGCGTGAGCTGGTCCAGGGCAGGGCGCAGGTCGACCGCGGAGCTGTCGTCTCCCCGCTGCGACAAGTACTGCTCGACCGCCAACAAGGCCTCGATTCGCTCGCCAACCGCCGCGTGCCGCTCGCTGGGTACGGCAATCTCAAAGCTCAGGCTCACCACCCGCGCCTTCTTGCTCCCCGGCGGCATCACCTCGACCCGCAGCAGGTCGAGCCCCGCGGGGCATTGGGGCGCGAGCGCCGCCGTGAGCGAGTCGGCCGCCCGGCTGGCGACCAGCTCGATCTCGACGAGCTCGTCCGTTCCGGCGATGCCGACTGCCAAGGCAGCCGGAAAGCTCATCCGAGGCTTGGGATGAAACCCCTCACTGCGCGATAGTTGCAGCTCGGCGCGCCGAAAAATCCGTTCCCACGTGCGCACCAGGTCGCGATGGCTGATGAAGCGTAAGTCGCCAGCCTTGCGAAACCAGATTCTCACGCGATGGCGTTGGTCGTTGGTCATCGATGCACAGGTCCACGGCACCGAGCCCCTCGCTGGCAATCCACCCGGCGGCTGCGGCCCCCGCGCCTTGGCAACTTGCCAAGACATTCCGGGCCAGGCGCACCGCCGGCGGCGCTCAGGCGGCAAACTCAGGCACGACCTTTTTCAACTCCTCCTTCAAAAAGTTCTGGATATCGCGAGCGTTTTCTAATGTCAGGGCATGGGCCGCGACCGCCTCGCATTGCTTCAGCGAGACGCTGCGGCAAACTTGCTTGATTTCCGGAATCGCCGACGGTGTGACACTTAACTGCCGCAGCCCCAAGCCAAGCAGCAGCATCGTGTAAGTCGTGCTGCTGCTCATCTGTCCGCAGACGTTGGCCGGTATGCCGCGCCGCCGCGCGGCGCGCACGGCCATTTCGATCAGCTTGAGCACCGCTGGGTCGCTGGCGTTGTACAGCCCGGCCACGGCCGAGTTGTCGCGGTCGACCGCCAGCGTGTACTGGATCAGGTCGTTGGTACCGATGCTCAGAAAGTCGATCTCCTCGACAAAGCGATCGATCATGATCACCGCCGAAGGAGTTTCGACCATCATGCCGACGGGGATGTTCTTGCGGAACTCGACGCCGTGCTCTTCGAGGTCCTCCATCACGTCGGCCAGCACCATCTTGGCCTGCCGCAATTCGAGCAGCGTGGACACCAGCGGGAACATGAATCGCACGTTCCCCAGCACACTGGCCTTGAGAATCGCGCGCAACTGCGTGCGAAAGACCGGCAAGTTGCGCAGCGACACGCGAATGCTGCGCAGTCCCAAAAACGGATTGCGCTCGATCGATTCGACGGTGCCGCACGGCACTTTATCGGCACCCAGATCAAGTGTGCGAATCGTCACGGGGCAATCGCCCATGGCGTGGACGACGTGCGAGTAGGCGTCGTAGTGCACCTCCTCGGTCGGCTCCAGATTCGATCCCAAGTAGAGGAACTCGGTGCGGTACAGGCCCACCCCGTCGGCCCCGCGCTCGACGCAATGCCCAACCTCGTGCGGGAACTCGATGTTGCCCATCAGCTCGATGCGGACGCCGTCGGCGGTTTCGGCCGGCAAGTCGCGCAGCGTTTGCAGGCGGACCGCCATCGTGCGCGTGTCTTCGGCCTCTTGCCGATAGCGGGCAAGCGTCTCCTCGTCGGGGTGCAGGATCACCTCGCCCCGATTGCCGTCGATGATCACCAACTCGCCGCCGGAGACATCGGTCAGAAACGGGCCCATGCCGACGACCGCGGGAATTTCGAGCGCCCCGGCCACGATCGCGGTGTGGCTCCCCGGCCCCCCCAACTCGGTGACGAAACCGCGGACAAAGCGGCGGTCGAGATTGGCCGTTTCGCTCGGCGTGAGATTGTGGGCCAACACCAGCACCGGCGAAGTCAGGTGCGCGAGCACCTCGCGGCGCACCCCCAGCAGGTTGCGCAGCAGCAGCTTTTCGATGTCGGCAATGTCGTTGGTGCGATCGGCCAGGTAGCTCGATTCGAGCGCCTCGAACACCTTGGCGTAGCGACGCAGCGCCCGGCTCACGGCATACTCGGCTGAGTACTGCCGCTGGCGGATAAGCTCTTCGAGCTCGCTGCGCAACCGCGGATCGCGGAGCATCTGCAGATGGGCTTCGAAAATCGCCCCGTACTGGCTCCCCAGTTGGCGATCGACCGAATCGCGGTTGTTGGTGATCTCGGTGGCCGAGCTTTCGATGGCCTGGGCCAGCCGCTCGATCTCACCGTCAACAGCATCGCGCGCAAGGAACCGCCGGGGGATGCGAAATCCCTCGTTGTCGATCACCAGCGCTTCTCCGATGGCTACCCCCGGAGAAACAGCGATGCCTTGTAGTCGTTGCGGCCGTTGCATGGCGGATTCGCGTTCTGTGCTTGCGCATCTCGGGTCGTCGCAAGGAGTCCGGTCCGCGGCCGTTGCGCCTCGGCGCCGGCGAGGGCCGGTCTCCTTAGGACGACTGCATTCGAGAGGCCCCTGGCCACCGCTGCTGGCTTGTCGCCAGGCAATCGGCCGTGCCCCGCACAGCGCGTCCGCGAGCTCCACGACACGCATCACCCAACTGCGGGGCGGTGGCGTCGAGCCGCAAATTCCTCACGTGACTTCAATCGATCAATCGTCGTGATTTGTCTCGTCGGCCGACTAAGCCTCTTCGGCGAAGCCCTGCTCGAACAGTTTCGCCAGGGCGTCGAGCGCGGCCGCCGCATCGGGGCCACAAGCTTCGAGCACCAGCGTCGCGCCGGTGAAGGCGCCCAGGCTCATGATCTCCAAAATGCTCTTACCATCCGCTCGTGTGTTGCCATGCACGATTTCGACCTTGGTCTGAAACTGATTCGCCAGCCGGACGAGCAAGTCGGCGGGCCGCGCATGCAACCCCTGAGGATTGGTCACGGTGACGGTGCGCGAGAGCGTCTCTAAGTTCATGCCAAAGGCCCAATCGATCGTTACCAAATAGCGCTCCGTCCTTCGTCTGCCACTCGGCCTCTCGGCAACCTCGCCGTGGCCCGGTGCCACGCAGGCCGGTTGCCGCCCCGAGTGGCGTCGTTCCCCAAAACATTCAGGTACCGAACTGGTGGTTGTCCGCTTCGTCGAGCAACTGCAGGATGGCGTCCGCCCCACGCGCCTGCTTGAGAAACCGGCAAAACGTGTCGTCGCGAAGCTGACGAGAGATGTTCTCGAGCGCCCGCAGGTGATCGCCCGGACGATCAGGGGGCGAAATCAACAGAAACAAGAGCTGCACTTTCTCGCCGTCCAGGCTGTGAAAGTCGACTCCGTCGCTGCTGACGCCGACCGTAGCCACGAGCCGACTAACGCCCGGGTGCTTGGTATGCGGCACCGCCACTCCGCGGCCGATGCCCGTGCTGCCAAGCTCCTCGCGCTTGAGGATCGCCTTGACGATGCTCTCGTACTCGTTGCTGTTGATTTCCCCGGCATCCAGAAGAGCTTGCGTCATTTCTCGGATGACCGCTTCTTTGTCATCCGATACCAATCCGGCACGGACCGCCTTGCGGCTCACGAAGTCGGCGAACTTCATGCACCATTTCCTTTCCCTCCCGAATCACCCGCGGCCACTGCCAACCGCTAGCTGCCGGCGACTGTCATGCGCCCGGTTCTGGTTCGGCCGGCACCTCGTGGGTGTGCGCGTCCAAATTGCGGTGGTGATCCTGGACCTTTTCTTTGTACTTACGGAGTTGTTGTTCGATCTTGTGTACGGCATTGTCGACCGCCACGAACAGCTCTTCGGAACGTTCGGTCGCGACGAAATCGTGCTTGTGTTCCGCGTTCGCCCGCAGGTCGACTTCGGGATTCGTTCGATGAGCCAGGTCGACGGTGACCTCGATCGCGGTGAGTCGTTCGAAAACTCGCACCAACTTCTCGACCTTGGCCCTGATCTTCTCTCGGGTGGCCTCGCTCAGTTGGCCGTGGCGCGACGAGATGTTGATCTGCACCGGAGATAGCTCCTTCGTATAAACCCGCTCGGTATCGCCAGTTACGTCGGCTGCACCCAGTGGGCGCCCTGATTTTAGCGATTCCTGCTCGCGCCGGCAAACCAGACGCAGGCCGTCTCGCCACAATTCTTGGCAATTCCCCCCGGGAGCCGTGCGACTGGCGCCTGACGAATCCGCCAGCCTGCTACGCCAGTCTAGCTTCTCGAGGCCCTGGCGCAAGGTCACGGGCCGCCGAGGCGCCGCAAGCTCCAAGGCGTCACGGGGGCAACTGGCGTCGCAAATTACGGCTTCGGTGCGCCGGCCGGACCAATCCGCTCGGCCCACTGACGCCATTTGCGCAGCGACGGTTGTCGGGAGATTTCCGTTTTTTCCGGCCGATAGCCATAGTCCAGCCCGGCGATCTGGCGCAAGTTCAAGAACGCCAGTACCCGCATGTCGAGCGCGGGGTGATCGAGCCGGTCGACCAATTTGAGTGCCTCTCCCATCTCGAGCTGGGCCGGCGTGTAGCCCCACAGCAGGCGATACAACTCGGTCGAGTTATCGCGTCGCAGTTTGACGAAGGTCTCACGCACCAGCGCCGCATGCTCGGGCCCCAGCGCCAGGGCGAACCGCAGCGCATCGACGTTCTGCGGCCAATTCGGTCGCTCGCTCTCGAGGTTCAACGCCTCGACCAGCGGCTCATAATCGCCTAACAGCGCCAGGCTGCGGTCCGCCAGGGCGCGAACTTCAATGCGGCGGTTTTCCGCGAACTCCTTGAGCGCCAGCCGGGCCGGCTGACCCGGCGGCAGCGACTTGACGACGAAGTCCGCCGCCAACTGTTCGATCGCCAAGGGTTCTTCGGCCCCCGTCGCCCAGGTCGGCAACTCGCCTGACGGCGGCGGAAAACCCGGCGGCGGAGTGATGACTTCGACCACCCGCGGGGCATCGAGCGATTGCTTTCCGCCCCCTGAAAGGTCTTCCCACTCGACCCCGCCGCTGGCCGCGTAAAGCCGCCCGACGAGCGGTGGTGTGATCGCTTCGGGATCATTGCCCGTCAGGGTGACCGGGTAGACCTCGATCGCAGCCACGGCCGAGGCGTCGCCGAACGTCAGCCGCGCGTCGACATCCTGAATGCGGAAGCGAATCTGCGAGCCGGCCCGACCCGTGTTCATCACGACGATCCGCCCGAAATCGACCTGGATGCCCGGCACGTCGCCGGCGTCTGGCGGCAACATCGTCACCTGGCTCGCGCCGATCAACCGCAGCGTCACCCCGGAATTCAGCGACACCGTGGGACGGAAGCCGGGGAGCGCGAGCACCTTCTCGCCCGCCGTCACTGCGGCCGAGGCTGGCACGCGCTCCCAACCCTGAGGTTCGACGTAGCCCAACAACATGCTCTGTTCAGAAACCAAACGACCGACCGCTTGCGGCACCGCCGGTGTGGCTCCCACGGCTGCGGGCACAGCGGCCGGTGTTGCCGGGGCCGCCTCGTCGGTTGGTGTCGATTCTCCAGCCGCTACGTCGGCCGGCACAACCGCGCCGGGAGCCGCGGAATCCGCTGCCGGGGCACCGCTATCCGCGTCTGCTGGCATCTTGCCGACATCGGCAGAATCGGCCACGGCCGGCTCGGTTTCGGAAGGTTCGGATGGGGCAGGCTCGCTGGGAGCCGACCCAGGTGTGTCGTCCCCAGGAACGGGCGCGACGGGAGTGGCCGTGTGATCGGGGCCTGCGGCGCCGGGATTATCGAGCGGATCAGCCGGCTCGGTTCTCGTCACGTTGTTGTCGGCCGGGGCTCGATCGCCCGCTTGGCCCGCGTTGGCGGGCACTTGCTGGCCGTCGGGCGCAGGCTTGTTCGCGTCGGCGGCCGTCTGACTCGGCTCGTCGCCGTTTTGCGCCACGGGCGTACCGCGATTGTTCCAATACAGCATCAAGCCTCCGCCGACCGTCAGCACCAGCGCGGCGGCAATCGCGAACCGCAGCCAGACTCCGCGCGCGGGGGTGTCTTGCTCGCGCAAATAATCGGGAATCTCCGGCTTGCGACGCGTGGCAGCGCCTGCCGCGGCGCCGACGGGCTCGGGATGACCCGCCAGTGGCGTTTCGTGTTGAGCGGCCGCCTCGGCCTCGGCGCGGGCCGTCGATAACAGACCGTACATCCGCTGCCGGCTGGCGGGCTCGATCTCGACCGGATGGCCCGCCAAAACCAGCGACACCACCTGATGGCAGCTCGCCACCTCGGCCAGGTGCATATCCGATTCGAGACACACCCGCTCGAACTCCGGCACGCGCTCGGCGGGCATCGTGTTATCGAGATACTCGGCAACCGTGTTGGGATCGACCCCCATGCCGCGCCCCTTCAGGCTTGGCACACCGAGCCGTAAGCGGCGCATCGAATCGCGAATCCGCACCACTAGGTTCGACGCGAAGTCGCTCTCCTTGATCTTGGCCGAAATCTGCTCGCCATCCCCCGCGTCGAGCAAGTCGTCCAGATACGCCAACAAGGTTCGCAGGGTTAAACGCATCGATCGCTCTCCACTCAGCTTGCAGCCAACACGCAAACGCGTTGAAATAACCGTCTGCCCGAACCAACACTTAGGGTCGTGGTCGTCCAGTAGAGTTAGTGGCGCGCCGCGGCCATCGCCGTACAAGGAATTTCTGGACTACGCGCCCGCTTGCAGCCGCAAGCCTTGTCACAAAAGGACTTGAGGAGAGAAAAATGTCCGAGAAAACGATCTTCAAGCGGATCATCGACCGCGAAATTCCCGCCACGATCGTCTACGAGGACAATCTCTGCCTGGCCTTTCACGATGTGAGTCCTCAGGCCCCCGTCCACGTGCTGGTGATCCCGAAGTTGGAGATCGCCTGCCTGGCCGAAGCTGGTCTGGACGATCAATCCTTGCTCGGCCATCTGTTGTTGGTCGTGCGGCGGCTGGCCATCGACCTCAAACTCGTGCACGGCTATCGCGTGGTCATCAACTGTGGGAACGACGCCGGCCAATCGGTCGATCACCTGCACCTCCACCTCTTGGGTGGTCGGGCGCTAGCCTGGCCCCCGGGCTGAAGGGTTTCAGCTATTTGACTGCCGCGCTGATTCACTCGTTTGCGAGCGCGGTGAGATCGGCCCGGGTAAGCCGGCCATCGTGCAAGGCCGAGGCCACGAGCGCGGCATCGCAGCCCGCTGCCGCCAAGGCGCGCAAGTCATCGACGCCGCGCACGCCGCCGCCGGCCACGATTTCGATTTGCGGATCGACCGCGCGAATCGCACGGCAGATGCTCTCCGTGCCAACGCCCCCGCCCATGCCGACGCGGGCCAGGTCGAGCACGATCAGCCGACGCACGCCACGCGCGCGGGCCGCCAGCGCAATCTCAAGACCGGTGCAATTCGCAAGTTCCCGATCGCGCGCAATCGGGCGCCCCTCCTTAAGGTCGACGCTGAAGATCAATTGCTCGCTCCCCGCGACGTCGAGCCACTCGGTGAGACAATCGAGAGCCGGCAGCGATTCCAGCCCAGCCACGATGCCGGCTAAAGACTTTCCATCGGCGTTCCACTTGGCCAATTGAACAACCTGCGAGTTGGACGAGAGCCCGGCGTCGCCCCACAACGCCACGCCCAGCTCGGCCAGTTGTTCAAAGATGCCCCAGGCGGGCGCCGCACCACCGATTGCATCGAGATCGGCCACATAAAGCGTGTCACAGCCGAACTGCTCGACGAGCGCGCGAGCAACCGCTACTGGCGCGGCGCTGGTGACCAGTGGCGACTCAATCGGGCGGTACTCGTCGCGCCGCCCGGCGATGCCGCGCACCACTTGCCCGGCTTTTAGATCGATGACCGGGATGACGCGCATGGCAGCTTTGGTCAACGAAACGACGCGCGATTAATAAAACTCGTCCTCGGCGGACGAGTCGCCGTAGAGCGGCAAGTAGCGATAGTAAACTTCGAGGGAGAGCACGGCCAGGGCCGTGTTGAGCACGCGGCCGCCGGTGACCAACTGCCCGCCGGCGAAAAACCAACTGCCGTTCTCGTGCCCCTTAACGGCTTGCGTGGCGATCAACTGCTCGCGCATCCGCGGGTTCCAAGCTTCCCACGGCGCACCGCCATAGTGGTTGAGCACCTGGGTCGCGTAGTAGTTGAAGTACATGTCGTCCGCGGTGGGCCCAGCTTCGGCCAGCCACTTGGCCCCGCGCACCAGCGCCGGATGCTCGCGCTGCCAGCCCAGGAACATCCGGCACAACAGCCCGACGGCCGTCGTCGTGGGGCCGCGTGCCGGCCGTTGATAGCCGTAGAACGCGCCGCTCTCGGCCTGCACGCTGTCGAGATAGCGCCGCGCGTGTTCGACCGTGGCCGGCGAAATCCGCAGCTCGGCCAACTGCCCACTCTTCAGCGCCATCAATTGCCAACCGGTGACCGTGGTATCGCCGGGCTGACCGGGAAAGTACCGCCAGCCGCCCCCCTGACTGTCTTGCGCGTAGAGGATGAAGTCGATCGCTTGCTGCGCGATTCGCCCCAACCCCGGATCGGACGTCAGCGCGAACGCTTCGCAAAGCGCGATCGTGGCCAGCGCCTGACCATACATCGAACCTTCTTGCAGATCGCCACCGTGCGGCGTGGCTAGCGCGCGATTGCCGAGATAGTACAAACCGTCGCGGACCGTATCTTGATAAGGGCCTTCGTGCTGCGTGTAGCCGGCTGCCAAGAAGGCTAACAGCACGACGCCCGTCGCGCCGGTCGTCGTCGCCGCGCTCCCGCTGTCCCGGCACGCACCGCGGCAGACCAGGTCGTGATTGAAGTTCCAACTGCCATCGCGTAACTGGTGCGCGGCCAACCACCGCAGCCCCTGCTCCACGGCGCGCTCGCTCTCAGGCGTGCCACCGCGCGCCAACGCCAAACGATTGCGCTCGCCAGGGCGCCGGCCTTCGAGCGAGCGGCCATCGAACTTCGGCAGCGTGGCAGTCGGACGAACGGACTCGCGGCCCGGCAGATCGGCCAACGGCGCCGACGCATCGCCTGTCGCTTGTTGCGGCATCGCTCCCACGTCGCTCGCCGGCGCCGGAACTTCTGGTGCGAGGATTGGCGGCGCTTCGAACTGCGCATCGCTGCTGGCCGCGGTGCCGCTGAGCCGCGCTGCCGGCGCGGGCGAATCGATCGTGACCCTGGCAATGTCTTGTTCGCCGAGCCCTTCTTCACCGCTCAAGCGCTCGACCAGCAGCACGAGCCCCTGCTTGGCCACGCCAGGCATTTCCAGCAGTAGCGCCAGCGCCAGTAAGAACAGCAAATGCACGACCAGGCTGGCCAGGCCCGCGGATAGCTCGTGCATTCCCAGCAGCGAGAATCGCCAGCGCCGCTTGCGTGGAATGCTGACGTTCGGCGCAGCAACAGGCGGCGCAGCCGATGATTCGTTAGTTCGTGGCGGAACAGGCATGGCAAGCGTATCGAGCGGCCGGGTGCGCGCGGATTATCCCGGCAACTCTAGCTTGCGGTGGGGGGCCCGAGCCCCATGAAGAAACTATGGCAATCCGTGCACGGCGTCACGGGCAACTGCACAAGCGCGAAGCAGCAGCATCACTCGAAGTCGTCGTCGGTCGACTGCTTGCGGTAGACCGGCAAGTGGCGGTAATAGACCTCGAGCGTCATGCAGCACATGCAGGTCATGTAGTGCCGGCCGCCGCGCTCGGCGCCGTGATCGGCCCCTTTGAAGAACCAACTGCCGGTCTCGTGCGCGTTCTTCGATTGGCTGTTGACGTAGAAATCGCGCATCACGCTGTTCCACTTATCCCACGGCTCGCCGCCGTAGTGGTGCATGACCTGCGTCGCGTAGTAGTTGTAGTAGACGTTCCCCTGTTGCGAGGGGCCCAACTGCCCCAGGTATTCAATGCCTTGTTGCAGGGCCGGGTTCTCTTTCTTCCAGCCCAGATACATCCGGCACAACAAGCCGATCGCCGAGCAACCCGGCAGCTTACCCGGCGCGGTGTAGCCGTAGCCGTAGCCTCCTTCGGTCTGCACGGTGTTCAGAAAGTTCGAGATCCCCTGAATCGTCCCCTCGGGCACATTGAGGTAGGCCATGTGCGCGCTCTTGAGCGCCATCAGTTGCCAGCCGACGACCGACGTATCGCCCGGCTGCCCGGGGTGATAGCGCCAACCGCCGCCGACTTTGTCCTGCGCGAAGACGATGAAGTTGACGGCGTTCTGCGCCGGCACCATCAGGTTGCGATCATTGGTCATCGCGTACGCTTCGCAGATCGCGATGCTGCAGATGCCGTGACCGTACATCGTCCCTTCATCCATGAAGCTGCCGCCGTTGGCGTCCACCTTCTGATGCGTGACGAGATAGTCGAGCGCGGCGTACACGGTGCGCTGGTACTTGCCCGCTTTGTGCGTTTGACCGGCCCCTAAGAAAGGCAACAGCCCCATGCCCGTGGCCGAGATATCTCCCTTTTCACCGCGGGTGATATTGCCCGGCTGCGTGCAGCGCCCCTGGCAAGGGCCCTTGGTGTGATCCCAGCTCCAACTGCCATCGGGGTTCTGATGCTGGGCCAACCAGGCCAAGGCCAGGGCCACGGCCTGTTCGCTTTCGGCGCTACCGCCACCCGAGGCCACCAACGCCTTGCGGGCGGCCTCACCACGGCCATCGAGCCCGTTACCGCCGATCGAGCCGACCTCGCTCGTCGAATCAGTCGACGGCAGCGACTCGGCGCCAATGTCAGCGATCTCCACCGACACACTGGGGGCCGGCTCTTCGTCGAACTGGCTGATCTCGACGTGATCGGTCACGTTGTCGGTTTCGACCGGTTGCGAGAATTCGGTTTCGGTCGTTTCCACTTCGATGTCTTTGACAGTCTCTTCGACCGGGATTTCTTCGATCTCCTCTTCCTCGGTCTCTTCGACACTGGTCGCCACGAGATTCTGTATCTCTTTGCGCACCTCGGGCAGGAACCACAGACCAAGCAGCAGCAGGATGCAGATATGCACCACCATGCTGGTCAGCCAGGCCGGCGAAGTCTGGATCGTGGCCTGCACGATCTGCTTCAGCGTCTCTGGTTTTTCTTCGAGCTGTTCGGTCCCTTCGCCAGAAGCAGTAGCGGTCGCCGGCTGCTGCGCGCCGGCCACGGGACGCAGCGCAGCGACCGGTCGAGTGGCCGCCGCGGCTTGACCCGGCTGGGGAGCGACGGGCCGCAAACCCGACGGCGCCTTCGGTAGCGCCGGACGCGCGACACCGCTAGCGGCGCCAGGAGCAACCGCGGCGGGCTTGACGGCGCCGCCTGGACTGGCCGCGCCACCTGGACTGGCCGCGCCGGGTCGTGGCGGCGGAGTACTCGCCGGCTTGGCGGCCGGCACGCCCGCACGTGGGGTGGGTGCAGCGCCCTGCGGCTGGGTAGGTAAGGGTTGAGCAGTTAAGGGTTGAGCAGCGCGAACCGGCTTCTTATCCCCAGGCACGGGAGCTTTGTTCCCCGACACGGGTTTCATGTCACCGGGCAAGTTTGCCATGGCCGATCTGCTCCCGGTCTCAAACGGTCAACACGGTGCCGCAGAACGCGGCCATCAATTTAATCTGGCACCAGCGTAGTCGCTGCGGAGTCTCGCGAATTCGCTGCGAAGTCTCGCGTGCTCGCTGCAAGGTATCGCGCACCGACTGCGACGTCTCAAAGCGAAGGCTGCAATCGCGGAGGGAGCGATAATCCATCAAGGCTGCACCCATCCAACAACTTCTCTAGCCTAACTGAGATACTGGCGTGCGCAAAGCGAATCAGGCGTGTGCCGAGCGAGACAAGGGGGAGCGCGAGGCTATCCGGCACGCGCAAAGCGCCGGCCGGAGCGTGGGCCCTTGCTCCCACGCTCCGATGCCCCTGAGCCGGCGCTTTGCCCGAGCCGAACGTACCTCGCGACGCGGGTCTGGACGCTACTGGCCCGTCGGGATTCTCCACGGGACGTCCAAAACCGTGCGCTACCGCCAGTACCGCGCCCGACCAAGGGTGGGTTAATCTTGGTCAGGCTCGCTGAGGTATTCGTGCCCCGCCGGCTATTCGCAGGGGCCTGAGAAAGTTATTCCCGGCAGATCACCAGAAATTTTCGGCGAGAGTTTTCGACGGCTGACGCAGCACCGCTACGGCCGTCGCAGCGCCCGATTTCGCCGCGAATTCGCCATGATTCGCCCACCCCCCGGGCCAGTACGGCGCCCCGCAGCCGGCTTAGCGCCCCGTGGCCGGCTTCGCCCCGGCCGCTGGCTTCTTGCCAGCCGCGGGCTTCGTCGTGGCAGCCGGCTTTTTCCCCGCAGGCGTCCCGTTTCCTGCGGCGGGCTTCACATCCTCGCCCCCCTGGTCGGGGAGCTCCTCGCCGCGCAGTTTCAGCGCCGCGGCCAGCCCTTCGATCTGGTCGGCCCCGGTCGGCACCTGCAGCGACGAACCCGCCAAGGCGTCGCCGATCGGTTCGGCCCGGCCCCCCAGGTGTTCGGCCAGGAAGGCCTCGGTCACCGCGTAAAAGCTCATCCGATTCTCGGGACGCACGAAGCCGTGCCCCTCGTCAGGATAAAGCGCATAAGTTACCGGGATCTTCTTGTCCGTCATCGCTTTGACGATTTGATCGGCTTCGGCCTGTTTGACGCGCGGGTCTTGCGCCCCTTGCCCGATCAGCAGCGGACGCTTGATCTTTTCGACGAACGACAACGGGCTGCGCGACAACAAGAACGTGCGCCCCTCCTCCGAGGCGAAGTCTCCCACGCGGTCGCGGAACATCTGCTTGGCCGGCTCCCAATAGGGCGGAATCGTGCTCAGCAGCGTCAAGATGTTGGACGGCCCCACGATATCCACTCCGCAGGCGAACACGTCCGGCGTAAAGGTCAGCCCCACCAGCGTGGCATAACCGCCGTAGCTTCCGCCCATGATGGCGATCTTCTTGGGATCTGCGATTTTCTCCTTGATGGCCCAATCGACGGCGTCGAGCAAGTCGTCGTGCATCTTGGCGGCCCACTCGCGATTGCCGGCGTTCAAGAACGATTTGCCGAAACCGCTCGAGCCGCGAAAGTTCACTTGTAATACGCCGTAGCCGCGATTGGCCAACAGTTGGCATTCCGGATCGTAGCCCCAAGAGTCGCGCGCCCAGGGGCCGCCATGCACGTTGAGCACCAGCGGAACCGGACGATCGGGCTTGCCGTTCTGATTGGGATCGACCGACCGCGGCAAGCTCAGATAGCAGACCAGGTCCAGGCCGTCGCGCGACTTCACCACCAAGGGCTGCATGTGCACCAAAGGCAGCCCCTTTAGCGCCGCCCGGTTGACGAACAAGAACGTCGCTTTGCGAGTTGTGCGGTCGAAGTGGTAGTACTGCGTCGGCCCGTCATCCTCCAGGAACGCCACGATCCACTGCTTGTCGTCGAGCGTCCGATCGGCCAGTTCGATCTCACCGCGGGCGAGTGTCTTGAGGTGCTCGATATCGGCCCCCACCTGTTTGTCGAAGGTTTGCCACTCGCTGCGCAGGTAGTTGAAGATGACCGCCTGGACCGTTTTTTCGGTGGGATGCAGGATGACGTCGCGGATATCCGCCTTGTCGTTGGCGGCCAGGAGCTGTTCGTCGCCGGTTTCCAGATCGAGCAGCTTCAAGGCCCCCGTGTCGCGCCCCCGGCTGTCGATCAAGTAGACGCGCTGCTCCGATTTGTCAAAGCCCGCGAGGTTCGTGGTGCCGCTATCCTCCATCGGGATTCGCAGAAAATTCACCCAACCTTTGTCGCCGTCGGCGCGCAAGTACTCGGTGCCGCCGTCGGGCGTATAGCGCTGCGCGAACCGCACGCGATAGTCGTCGTCGCACACGAAACCGGCGAAGCGATCGTTCTGCTCCACCAGCTTGCGTTCGCCCGTGGCCAGATTCACCCGATGGATATCGTGAAACTGCGGATTGCGGTCGTTCAGGCCGACGAGAATCTCGCCAGGAAACTTGTGGCTGACCCCTTCGATTTGGGCCGCCACCTTCGGCAGCGGAGTGAGGTCTCGCGTTTTTCCGTCGGACAAATCCACCGCGTAGACGTGCCAGTTCTCGTCCCCGTCGGCATCCTGCATATAAAGAATGTGCCGGTTGTCGAACGCCCAGAAGTAGCGGGTCACGCCGCGCCTCTTGTCGGCGGTGATCGGCTTCGCCTGATCGGGGCCGGAGGTTGGCCCGACCCACACGTTGAGCACTCCCTTGACCGGCGCAATGTAGGCCAGCTTCGTGCCATCGGGGCTGATGCGAGCGACCGAGCGATCGGGATTGCCGAAAAAGATCCGCCGCGGAATCAGCCGTGTCGCATCGTCCGCCCCCCGCACCGTCGAACAGCCCCAACCAGCCACAGCCGGCACGATTGCCAAGGCGGTGACGACGTAACGAATCCCCGGGCCCAGACGCAACATGGCTTGATCCTTTCGCGGAACCGTCGGGCTCGCCACGGGGCGAACCTCTCTTGCCGGCCAACATAACGCAGTCGACGCACTCTCGCCAACCGGTGGGGGTTGAGTCAGTGCACGACGTGTGGCCCGCTCGGTGTCTGGAACCGATTCCAGCGGCAGGTCACCAGGGATGGGATCCTTCGAGAATCGGCTCCTGACACCGTTCGGAAGTCAGACTCCGCCAGACTCTTCGCCGCTCAGCAGAGGTGGGCTCATCCGTCAGCCGCAACCGCAGGAGGTTCGCGTTGAACCAGACCTAGCCCACCGCGCAGGCACGTCACACCTAAGACAACGCCCTAGCGCGACTCCAGCACTTCGATCGACACCTGCCCCAGCACCTGCGCAACCGGTAAGAAGCACGTCAGGGCGTTGGTGTCCTTGAGATTCGAGTGCGCCAGCTTGAGATGCGCAGCGCCGATCCCCCCCTGCCCGAGCGTCGCGTCGAAAGGCACCCAGTGCTTGTCCACGTAAATCTCGTTCCACATGTGATAGCCAAACGCCTGCTGGCTCCGCATGTAAACCAGCCCGATTGCCACCCGCGCCGGCAGCCCGCGCGACCGGGCCATCGCCGCCAACAGCACGGCATGCTCGGTGCAATCCCCTTCGAGCGACTTGGCCACCTCGGCGGCCGTGGCCAGCGCCTGCGAAAAGTTCTTTGACTTGATCCGCTCCGCAACGAATTTCTCCAGCCGCAGAGCAACCTCGACGGGCCGAGTCTCGTTGCCGGCTGCTTCGGCGGCCAGCGCCCTGACCGTGGCGTCGTCGCTCTGCACCAGGTTATTGGACTGCCGGTCGGCTGCGGTGGACTCCTCGTCGGCGGGCCAACCCTCGGCTTCGGCCGCCGCCGCGATCGCGGCGGGTGCGATGCCGCGCACCGTGACTTCCGCCGCGTGTTCGTCGAGGGGGCGCACCCGCTGCGTCCAGCCCGACACAAACACCGAGGTCGGATCGCCCGATTTCAACGTCACGCGATAGCGCACCTCGCGCGTGCGGTGCGCGTGCTCGATCGCCCGATCGACCTGCACGACCGAATCGTAACCCAGATCGAACTGCTGATTGACCGGCTCATCGAGCGCTTCGGCGCGCGTGGTGCGATAAGTTTCCAGCCCCATGGCCAGGGCGCTGGTCTTGAGAACCTCTCCCGCGCGATTCGCCCACAGCACCGAATCGAGCTTCAGCCCACCGGCCAACTCCACGCTGCTGTCGATGCGCAATAGGTAATAGGTGCCGCTCAGCAGCGGCGTCGGCTCGAGTTGCTTGGCCGCGAGTTGCGTGGTCACGACCATGGTTTGATCGAGCATCGGTAGCACCGACTTCACGGCGCGCGATTCACCCGGTTGCAGCGGCCGCCGCGCCAGGCTCTGCTCGACCGCGATCACCCCACCGATGTCGGCCGACCAGGGGAGCTCGGTGGTTTGTGTCTTGCCGGCCGTCCGGGTCTCGACGACCATGCGCTTGCCGTCGAGTTTGCCACGCGCGACGATCGGCGCGGCCCCCAATTTCGTCGAAGTCACGAACCGCAGCACTTCTCCCTGCGGGGTCTCGACGCTATCGAGCGTCATTTCCTGATCGCTCGATTGCCCGAATCGCTTGAGCGCCAACCGTTGCTCGACCACGATCGACAACAGCGCCCGACCGTTCTCTTCAATCGGCGTAATCCGCGTGCGCGCGTGGCCGACCTTGGCGCCACGCAAATATAGCGAGTCCCAGGTTTCGCGACTAAGGGGGGCAGCATCCGGTTTCGCCCCGGCCGCTGCCGCAGGTGAAGTGGCCGACGACGTTGCCGCGGCCGGAGGGCTGGCGTCTTGCTGGGCCTCGAGTGGCCCACAGCTTGCGCCGCAAGCAGCGCCCCAGCAGACGAGCAACTGGGCGATCCAACGAGGGCATCCTGCGACCGGCCGGTGGCGCCCCGCGCTCGCGGTGGCAGCCGGCGACAAAGCGTGCATCGTGCTCGAACCTTTCCTGGCCCCACGGCGTAGAGAACTCGGCAATTCACTATAGCAGACGCGCCGCGAAACTTGGGCGATTTTGGAAAGTGGGTCAGGCTAGCGATCGGGGTGGCCGATCGGTGTCAGGAACCGATTCAACACAGGTCTGTCCAACCGTGACCTGCCGCTGGAATCGGTTCCTGACACCGTTCGGATGTGGCACCCATTTGGCCTGACCCCCTTCCCGATTTTGCCGCCGCGCCCGCGCGTCGTGCTCGACGAGGCGCCCCCTTACGCAGGGAAGCTATCGGAAGCATGCTGCCACTTTGGCGGCGCTTCCGATTGCTTCCCTGCGTTTTTTTATGGAACCCAATCGCCATGAATTGTGCGCTCGCCAACGCTCCGACCGCCGCCTACCCCAAGCCGGGGGTGGGCGATCCTTCGCAGTCCGAAAACCTTCGCGCCTCGGTCCTGGATTTCGCCAAACGCCGCCGTGCGCCGATCTGCCCTCCCCGTTGCCGAGTGCTAAAGTTCTCTTGGGATCGGCCGCAGAACAGCTCACGGGAGAGGGCCACGGTCACGGGGCTCCGCATTCCAGCAAGTTGATCTGCGGACGTTCCGCAGTGTCCGCGGTAAGCCACCGGGGGGCCAGTCGGCAGGGCTGGGCCAAATAGCAGGATAGATGGTGGCCACAACCGCAAACTCGATCGGTGGGGGCCGGGCGATTGTCGCCAACTTGCCGACCGTGCCGAATCTGCCGACGACCGGTCCAGGCGATTGTGGGGGGGCCCGCTCGCCAGCCGCCGCCGGCGCAAGCGTGACCTAGTTTTCTTCAAGAGCGCTGAGCGCTCCCGTTCAAACCCCTCTTCCACTTCCCCCCTCAGCCACGCGTGTCTAGTCGACGATCGAAAAGGGTGATCGGACCGATGGGATTTTTGAAACGGCTATTTCGTAACGTGTTTCGCGACGGCGCGGCGCCGCAAGGCGTCAGCAGCTTCGAACGGCTCAGCGAAGATGAACTCGAAGCGCACCTGGGCGTCGTTCGCTATGGCGAATTTGTGCTGACCGATGCCGTCCGGCCGTCGTACGACCTGCAAGTCGTCCCCGCCGCCGGCTATCGTCACGACGTTTATCGCGACGAAGAATCGCGCTCCAGCGTGCCGGTCCTCATGGGGGCCTGCTCCGAGGAGCACCTCTTTGAGACCTTCATGGACCTGCTCGATCCGCTCGGGTCGGTCGTCGACGTCGTGCTCGAAACGAGCCACAACCGCCGCGATCGTGGTCATGCCGACCTCTATCGCGAACATATCGACATGCCGGTCCTGAAGAGCATCCTCTGGGAATTCGAGGACCTGCTCACCAACGACGGCTGCACCGGCGTGGCCGTGCTCAATTCCTCCACGCCGCAAGAAGTGCAGTTCGACGAGCACAAGCTGTTGATCGTCTACGGCCAGGAGCTGCAATCGTACGAGAACATCCTCGCCGAGCGCGGCCTACCGTGCGACGACCGGCTGCGGTTCATCACCGAAGCCGAACATGTTCACTCCTCGAGCGATTACTACCGCGAGCAGTTCGAAGAGCTCAAACTGCGCCTCGGCATGGATTCGTTCTGCGACTGAGCAAGGTGGCAATGCGATCGCGCTCGCCGCGACGGATGCTACTGAGTGCCGTTCATGCTGGGATCCGGGTGGCCCGACTGCTCGCAGTACGCTCGCTCCGCGAGCCCAACAACAAGGGGCGCAGCCACAAGAATCTAGTCATGCCGCGCGGCCGCTTTCAGCCGCGACGATCTCAGATGGTTTCTTGTCGCTGTCGCGACCCAGCCGGCAAGCGGCTAGGCTACCCACTGAGCCTCACCTGGGCTGGAAGCCCATGCCACGCCTGGCTACCCCCGCGCCTTCAGATACGCCGCTAGCGCCGCCTGCCAATCGCGTAGTGGCGGCCCACCGAGCGACTGGTATTTCGCCGTATCGAGCACGCTGTAGCCCGGCCGTGGCGCCGGCGCCCCATACTGGGCGGCCGTGATCCCCTCTAGCCGAATCTTGATGTTCGCCAGCCGGAAGATCGTTTCGGCGAACTCGAACCACGTGCAGCTCCCGGTGTTCACCACGTGGTACAGTCCGTACTTGTCGGTCGACAGCAAAAACCGGATCGCCTCGGCCAGGTCGACCACGTAAGTCGGCGTGCAGCGCTGATCGGTCACGATCTTGAGCACGTCGCGCTCGCGCCCCAATCGCAGCATCGTCTCGACGAAGTTGTTCGCCTTCCGTCCCGGCGACGCCTGCCCATATAGCCCGCACGTCCGCACGATGAAGTGCTTCGGCCAGGCCGCGGCCCGGCGTTCTCCCTCGATCTTGCTCTTGGCGTATTGCCCCTGCGGGGCGACCGGATCGCTCTCCACGAACGGCTTGCCCGCACGGTCGTCGCCGCCGAACGCATAGTCGGTGCTCACTTGCACCAGCGGGCAGTCGAGCTTTCGGCACGCTTCGGCCAGATACTCGACCGCGTCGGCATTGCCGCGCATGGCCACTTCAGGCTCTTGCTCGGCCCGATCGACCGCCGTGTAGGCCGCCGCGTTGACGACCGCCGTGGGACGCAGCGCCAACAGCGTGTCGAGCACCGCCGCGCGATCGGTCAGATCGAGTCGGCTGCGGTCCAACGGTAGCGCCGCGTCGTCCAGTTGGCGACAGAGCTCCCAGCCGAGCTGCCCTTGCGAGCCCGTGACCGCGATCTTCATTCCGTCTGGCGCCGCCATGCTTAGCCCTCCTGGCTCACTTCACCCAGCGACCTCAGCAGCTCGAACGTGAAAATGCCTGAGTCGTGCCCGTCGCTGAACTCGATCGAATACGCGTAGTTACCGACCGGTTTCATCCCGGCGATCGACAGGGGCCGCGTCTCGGCCGGCGAGAGCACCGTCAACAGGCCGGCCGGTTTCGGCGGGGCGGAGCGCAGCTCGCGGCACGTCGCGCAAGGGCAGGCGTCGCGCAGCTCGCGATAGCGATAGAGGCGCCGCTGGCCGTCGCTCCACTCGATCGCCAATCGGCCATCGTCAGTCCGCGCGAGTTTGGTGGGTTGTGATGACATTTCCATGCAACCAACTATACGAATGAATTCTGTTAGCCGCGGGACTTGTCCCGCGCGCTAGCTTGCGCGATGTTGACCGCTAACTACAGTTCCGCCAGCGCCCCGATCAGGCGATCGACTTCCTCGGGCGTGTTGTAGTGCAGCAGGCCGATTCGCACCATGCCCTGCGGTTCCAAGCCGAGCGCCGTGCTGACTTCCAGGGCGTAAAAATTGCCATGCCAGACGAAGATGCCGCGATCGGCCAGTTGCTGGGCCACGCCCTGCGGTGACAGCCGGCGATGCGTGATCGACACGGTCGGCACCCGCTCCGCCAGTCGCGCCGGATCGGTAATGCCCAGCACGCGCACGTCGGCGATCTCGCGCAAACCGGCCAGCAGCTTCGCCCCCAGCGGACGCTCGTAGTCGGCGATCGCCTCGTAGGCGGCCACCAATCGCGAGCGCGTCGAATTCTTGCTCGCCGCATTGCCAGTGCCAGAACTTTGATCCTTGCCGGCCGCATCCCCCAGTTCGCACAAGTAATCGACCGCGGCCCCCAGCCCCGCGATCGCTTCGTGGCTTTGCGTGCCGGTCATCCAGCGGCCTGGCAAATCGTCGGGCGCGGGGCGAACCTTGTACGCCGGCAAACTCTCGAGCAGCTCGCGCCTTCCCCACAGCAAGCCCAAGTGGGGGCCAAAAAACTTGTACGCCGAGCAAGCGGCGAAATCGCAACCCCACCCTTCGACATCCGGCAGCGCGTGCGGCGCATAATGCACGGCGTCGACGAACGACAATGCGCCCGCCTCGCGGGCCAGCTTGCACACTTCTGCCACCGGGTTGACCGTCCCCACGGCGTTCGATGCGGCCCCGACAGCCACCAGCTTCGTGCGCGTTGACAACTTGCGCCGCAGATCGTCGAGGTCGAGTGTGCAATCGTCGCGATTGATTTCGACGTGCCGCACGGTCGCCCCAGCGTCGCGCGCCGCCAGCACCCACGGCGTCACGTTCGCATCGTGATCCAATCGCGTGACGAGCACTTCATCGCCGGACTTCCAGGTTCGCGCGATTGCCCGGCTGAGCGCGAAGGTCAGGCTCGTCATGTTGGCGCCGAAGACCGTACACTCGGCCTCGCGCGCGCCAAACAGCGCGGCCGCCGCTCGGTGGGCACCGTCGAGCATCGCGTCGCTCTCGACACTCGTGGCGAACAGCCCCCCGTGATTCGCGTTGCGGTTCGCCAGGTAATCGCTGATCGCGTCAATCACGCGCCGCGGCGCCTGGCTGCCGGCCGGTCCGTCGAAGAACACGGCCGGTCGCCCCGCCACTTCGCGCGTCAAAGCCGGAAACTCCCGGCGAAGCGCCTCGACGTTTAACTTGCTCGTCATTTCATTCCTGAAACTATTGCGGCCCAATTCGCCGAAACGATTCGTCGCTGCGGTCGGTCACGAACATGCAGCCAGGACTGTGCGTGATGCACAACTCGGGCCGCGCCTGGGCCAGCGCCAACTGCGGGGTCACACCGCACGCCCAAAAGGCGGGCACTTCGCCGGCCCGCACCGTCACGGCGTCCCCAAAATCAGGCCGATCCAATTGCGTGATGCCCAGCGCCGCGGGATCTCCAACATGCACCGGCGCGCCATGCATCGTCGGGAACTGTCCTGTGATCGCTGCCACGTCGCGCAGGTGCTGCCGGGCGTAAGGTCGCATGCTCACCACCATCGGTCCGTGAAACCGCCCGGCCGGCTGGCACGCGATGTTCGTCCGATACATCGGCACGTTGCGCCCCTCTTCGAGATGCCGCACCGGCAAGCCGGCCGCCACCAGCGCGTGCTCGAATGTGAACGAACAGCCCAACAAAAAGCCGACCAGGTCGTCGCGCCACAACTCGCGAATGTCGGTCGGCTCGGCGTCGTCAGGCACACTATGTCGAAACACCCGATAGCGCGGTACGTCCGTACGCAGGTCGGCGCCCGGCGCGACGTCGCTTGGACACGGGTTGCCTGGCGCCGTTTGCGCCACCAGCGGACAAGGCCGCGCATTAAGGCGACAAAACTCCGCGAACTCCGCCGCGTAATCGGCCGGCAGAATCACCACGTTCGTTTGCGCGAAGCCGGTCGCCAGCCCCGTCGTCGGTGCGTTCCACTCCCCGGCACGAATCGCCGCGCGCAGCTCGGCGGCAGTCGCGTGTTTCAACGAATCGGTGGTGGCCTGAGGTGTCATGACGTTAACTCGGGTGGCAACAACCCGTGGCACGCTACTCCGCTGGCTATTGGATTTGGGGTGGCCCGGCTGCTCGCAGCCGGGTGGCGCAGCCACAAGAATCTACCCATGCCGCCCGGGCTTTATCAGCCGCGTCGATTTCAGAAGGCTTCTTGTCGCTTCGCGACCCAGCCGACAAGCGGCTGGGCCACCCATGTCCTACGTTTTCGGATGGTTCTCGGCTAACCGTGGCACGGCCACCTTGTCGTGTCCTCATGGGCTGGGCGCCCATGCCACGAATTCTATGGCAAATACGCGTCCAGCAGCACCGCGGGCTTTCCTGCGTCGCCCACCGGCGTCAGCTCCACCGCCGGCAAACAGGCCGGCAGCAGCAGCGTGCCGCCGCGCTCGAGCGGCGCGTCGACCGCGTCCCCCGCCACGCGCACCGCCCCCTCAACCACGGTCAACAAATGGCAGCGATCATCCCCCCCACAACGTTCGGTTCTTGAAAACTCCCAGCGATCGAGCACGAACTTGTCGCACTCCACCAATCGAGACACGTGCGCGCGATCCGTCGGTTGCGGCGTGGCGAACACCCCCGGCCCGAGCGTGTCGTCCATCGCGGCCAGCCCCTGTTCAAGATGCAGCGGTCGCGGCTGGCCGTCAGGCCCCACGCGGTTCCAATCGAACAAGCGAAACGTGGTGTCGCTCGATTGCTGGATCTCGGCGACGAGCAACCCCGCCCCCAGCGCGTGAATCAATCCGGCCGGCACGAAGACGCAATCCCCCGGTTTGGGCTCCAACCGCTCCATGCACAGCTCGCAGGTGCCGCGCGCCAGCTCGCGCTCGAAGCTCGCCCGATCGAACCCGCGACGCAGCCCGACAAACAGCGACGCCCCCGGCTCGGCCGCCAGCACCACCCACGCTTCGGTCTTGCCGGCGTCCGGCGGATCGAGCAACGCCCCGCCGGCGTCGTCGGGGTGTACCTGCACGCTCAGCGCATGGGCTGTGTCGAGCAGTTTCAACAACAGTGGAAAGCGCGGCTGCGGCGCGTGCCGCCCCAAGAGCTCGCGCGGATAGCGATCGACCAGATCGCCGAGCGCCTCGCCGGCCAGCGGGCCATCCATCACCCGGCTTTGCTCGGCCAGCCCGGTTGGCGTGCGTCGGTCGCACACTTCCCAACTTTCGGCGCACGAGTCCCCAGCCGGAACCGGCTTACCGAGCTCGGGCCCAAGCCGCCGCCCACCCCAAATGTATTGTTTGAGCACCGGATGAAAACGCAGCGGATAGAGCATCGATCCGACCATCCAAGGAAGGTACGTCAGGCGGGGTGCGTGCGGCGTGCTTACTTGTACCCTGCCGAACATCGACAAGCCAAGTGCCTGACGGCGGTTGCGCACGCCCGGGGCGCGGGTCTATCGGCAGCGCTGCGCCAGTGATACTATCGAGAGACTGACGGCGGCTCAGAAACATCGCCCGGGTGCCACTGGGCGCCGAGAACAATTCTGAATCGTGGACAACAGGGTGGCCCAGCCGCTTGCCGGCTGGGTCGCGAAGCGACAAGAAGCCCTCAGAAATCGACGCGGCTGATCCAATCCGCGCGGCATGAGTAGATTCTTGTGGCTGCGCCACCCGACTGCGAGCAGTCGGGCCACCCGCCATGCCACAATAGGTTGCCGTGCCCCTGCAACGTAAGTGCCCTTTGGAATTCGTCCGCCCCCGCGATGAAGTACTCCCCCAACGAAGACCTGTTCAAAGACACCACGATGACCTTCGGGGAGCACCTCGAAGAGTTGCGTCGCTGTCTGTTTTTGGCGGTGCTGGGGTTGGTGATCGGCGTCGCGCTGGGCATGGCAGCGGGCAAGTGGGTCGTCGAGTTCATCCAACTCCCGCTGACCGACGCCCTGACCAAGTACTACCAGAAGCAGGCCCTCACGCGCTACGACATCCTCAACGAAGACTTGGGCAAGCAGGGGCTCAAACTCCCCTACACTACCGAACACTTCAACGAACTGGTGATGGACGAGCGACTCCTCCCCGACGTCGTGTGGGTGGAACCCGACACCGTCCCCGGCTCCGGCAAAATGCCTCCCGCCACGGCGGCCACCGCCGCCGCGCAAAGCCAACTCGCGGCCGGGCCGCGCCACGCCGGCATGGTCCCATTGTTCCTCTGGCGCCCCGCAGCCGAAAGCGATAAGCTCCGCCCCAAGTCGCTCAACGCCCAAGAGCCGTTCTTCATCTGGATGAAGGCCTCGGTCGTGGCCGGCATCGTCTTCTCGAGCCCCTGGGTCTTCTACCAAATCTGGGTCTTCGTGGCGGCCGGTTTGTATCCGCACGAGCGGCACTACGTTTACGTCTTCCTGCCGTTCAGTCTGGGGCTGTTTCTGGCCGGAGCGCTCATGGCCTTCTTCTGGGTCTTTCAGCCGGTGTTGCAGTTCCTGTTGGAGTTCAACAGTTGGCTTGGCATCGAGACCGAGCCGCGGATCAGCGAGTGGATGAACTTCGCCCTGATGCTCCCCTTGGGCTTCGGCATCAGCTTTCAGTTGCCGCTGGTGATGCTGTTCCTCGAACGGATCGGCGTCTTCACCGTCAAGGCGTATCTCGAAAAATGGCGCATCGCCATCTTCGTGATCGTGGTCCTCTCGGCGGTCCTCACGCCGGCCGACCCCAACAGCCTGCTGTTGATGGCAGGCCCGCTCGTCGTCCTCTACTTCGGCGGCGTCGCGCTTTGCCACTACTTCCCAGGGCGTGGCCGCGACCGCACGGCCGAACCGACCGCGGCGTAAAACTTGCCGGCGTTCGACCCGATTCATTCATCCTGCCCGGCGCCGTCCGCCGCATTCTGAATCGCGAGCGCATCGTGGTATTCGACGAGCAACCGATCGCGCGCGTCGGGCAGTGAATCGGTCATCGCTTTGACGACATTGTCCAGTACTTTCCAAATGCACATCGACAACATCGCGCCAAAGATAAACCCGAAGTTTCGCTCGAGGCGGCAAGGATTATTGGGCCCGCCAAAGTCATTCGTCGCAAAGAAGGTGAGCACCCAGCCCGCGGCCAAGGCATATAGCAGGGCAAATCCCAGGTTCATCAGGTAGATCCATTTACCCCAGCGCGCATGGTCGGCCAGGTTTTTGCGCGCTCGCTCCAGAATCTCGTCATCCGACTTCGGCCGCCACCTTCGGGCGAGTGCCTGCAAAACACCCATTTGCGATTCTCTTGTTCAGTGGACTAGTCGGTCTGAGATCCACGATCACGGCACGCATCGTACGCCGCAACCTCCTTCTCACTCGGCAATCTTCAGCCGCGCCAGATAGATGGCCGTGATCGGGCGGCCCGCGTCGTCTTTCTCGTGGCTCGAATAGTACGAGACGAGCGCTTGATTGCCCGCGAGCTCGACGAACCCGGGATAAGAACAGTCGCCGCCGCTCGGTAGCTCGGCAATCTCTTGCAGTTTGTCGCCGACCAGCCAATAGAGCGACAGCCGCGCTTCGCCGATCGACTTGCGCCCGCCGACCAGCCAGTGACCGCGCCAGCGCGCCAACAGCGGCCCGCCGATCTGCCGGCCCAGGTCAACCCGCTGCCAGGTGTCGTACGGCGCGCGCGATCGGCACAGCTCAGCGTTGGTACGCCCACCGCCGCGGGCCACCGCCACGACGGCGCCGTCCGGCTTGAACAGAAACGCCGTCTCGTCGCCGCGCGATTGCTGGAACAGCGAGCGCGTGCGCCACACCAGCCCGTCGTCGCTTTCCAGCATCGCCGACTCGACCGTCTGCGGCTCCGGCTCGTCCGACTCGGCGAACTGGTGTTTGCGCCGCCCGCATAGATAGGCCCGCTCACCGTGGGCAGCCGCCCTCCAGACATAATGTCCGTACGTCCCTTCGAGCATCGTGGGCCCGTGCCAGGCCTGGCCATCGGCGGTCCAGCAGGCGAAGCCCAAGTGCTGATTGAGGTCTCTGGTTTTGGGACTTGTGTCACCGCAGTACCAGGTGCCGGTGTAGACGAACAGTTTGTCCCGAAATACCAAGAAATGGGGATCGCGGACGTCGCGCTTCGGCACGTTGAACTTATGGACCTGCCGCCAGGTGCGCGTGTCGTCGCTAGCGAGCACGATGATCGACGACGTGGGATGAACCATGTGCCCATCGGGGCAACTGCGAAACGTGAGATAGTACTTGTCGCCGAACCGGCACAAATCGGTGAAGGCGTTGTGCTCACCGTTGTGAAACGCGCGCTCGATTGATTCGATGGTCACGCCCGGCGGCGCGGCAAGCGACACCGGCTCGGCGCCGCGCACACCGCTGACAATCAGCGCGCAGACCGCAAACGCCAGATTCGAGATTTCAATTCGGCGATTTACCAACGTCGACTCGTTGAATAGCTGCTTTGAGGCGTGTTTTACCATCATCGCTGATCGGACAATCCCTGACATCAAGCTCTTTGAGAGATGCCATCTTCAAGAAACGGTCGATGCACTGGTCGTCGATGCCCGTCTTCTGCAATCGCAATTCTCGGATTGAACTCGAGAACTCGATTCCGGCAACAACCGCAGGATCAAGATCGACGTAGCTCGCATCCAAGCGATAGAGTTTTGGTAACGTGGCGATCCGTGCGAGACCGACCGCGGTCACGTTCGTATAAGCGATGTCGATGTATTCGAGCGAGTGCAATTGAGCTATGCGCGCCGCGCCGGCGTCGTCGATTTCGGAGCCACGCAAGATCAATCCGCGCAGTGGGCAATTGCGCAGCCGATCAAGGGTCGTGCCCGCCACACGGGTATTCGACAAGTTCAGATAGTCCAACTTTCCCGCGTGAGCCAGTGGCGCCACCACCTGGTCGGAAATGCCGTTGTCCATCAACTCGAGCGATTCTAGTTCCGGGCAGTTTACGAGCAGCTTGGATACCTCGTCGTTGATGTTCGCCGAATTCAACGACAACTCTCGCAAGCGAGAGCCGTCCATGTCTCGTAACGAAGTGCCGACGGAAAGGTTTGCGAGCCATAATCGCTCCATTCGGTTTAGAGCCGCGACATTGGCCAACGATTCAGGTTGGAGTGCACAGTCATATATCCCAAGGACGCGCAACCGAGGAAACCGCTTGAGAACGCTCAATGAATCGCCATTTATCGCGAGCGTGCTGATTTCGAGCCATTCGAGTCGGTGCAATCCGCCAATCACGGATAGTTCTATATCCGTCAGTGGCAAACACTCGATGTACAGCTCCGTTAGGTGTGGACAATCAACAATTCGTGAGAAAGCTCGAATTGCAGTATCAGAGGATACTGACGTCGGACTACCGGTCAAAAACCCGAAAACGATTCGTTGACCATTTTCGTGTTGTTGCACGACAGACCGCGCGTAGGTCGCACGGTCGAACCAGATGAGACGTTCCGGTTCAATGTAGTCAAAGACCCAGTCCGGCAGGATCGACGACGTGTCGATGGTGAACCCTGCCTCTCGGTTTAACGTCTCCCGCGCCGCGCGGTCCTTCTCATACGCATGCCGCACACTCGCCACGCCAGAAAACACCAGCGACACCAGGGCAACCAGAATCAGCAGCCAGCGCAGCGAAATCCGCGGCCGCCAAAGCCACCGGCCAGGTCGCTTGATGGGTGACGAAGGTTGCATGGCAATCGCCGAACAGTTGTCAACGCGGGGTTAAACTCGAGCACTCGAATTCAGAATTCTCTCCGCGATCCTCCGCGCCCTCTGTAGTAAGAATCCTCCATCGTTCTTGGCCGCGCAGCGGCCGCGGCGCTTAGCCGTGGGTGCTAACCCACGGGAACTGTCCAAACAAGACCTCAAGCCGCGTAGCGGCGACGTCGGCCTTGTAAGCGATCTTGTGTCAGCCAGCGGAGAAGGGATAGCTTGATAGCCCT
>CAZBWM010000067.1:0-39812 GCA_964495375.1 uncultured Planctomycetaceae bacterium
CCGAAGGGATTACAGCGTTCAGCCCAGGGTTGCGAGCTTGCGAGCTACCCTGGGTACGTGAACACCGATCAACCTCGCCAACCCTGAAAGGGTTGAATCAATCCCACTCGTAGCGCTCGTCGAAATCGACATCGTATCTCGACAGCAGCAAACGGAATTCGTCTTGGAATGAGAGCTTCCGGTGATGCTCCTCCTGCCCGGCGATGTAACGGCGCACCGCCGCGAGTTGAGAGAACCCAATCGAAAAGATTCCGTAGCCACTTTGCCAGCCGAATTGCTTCAACTGCGGGTCCTTCGTTTTGATCCAAAGCGACGAACCACGTTTGACTTCCTTGACCATTTCGGCGGGTTGGCAAGTGCGCGATAGCGTGGAGAGGATGTGAACGTGATCTTCGACTCCGCCCACAACGATTGGCTGGCAATCGAGGTTATGCAGAATTCCACCAAGGTAATTGTGCAGTTCGTCACGCAGGACATGATCACGCAAGAAAGGGCGACGGTCCTTCGTGGAAAACACGGTGTGAACGAGTATCTTGGCCAGAGACTGTGGCATGCTGGACTTTTTGTGCGGAAGGGAACCTGTGGATACAACCCCTACAGGGTTGACGGCTCCGGCACATCGTAACCCAGGGTAGTCGCTGCGCGACAACCCTGGGCTGAAAGATGCAATCCCTGCGGGATTGGGAGTCGAGGGCGACGACTCTAGTCCCCGCTGCGCTTACGACATTACCGCGTGCCAGGCGCTTCGCGTGCTTCCGGGTGAGTGTTCAACCGCACCTGGCCCCACACAAACAGTAGCGCGGCTGCGAGCCCATAGGCGATTGCCATGTGCAGCGGCGTCTGACCTGCCGTGGCGGCCGGCAATTGGGGAATATTCCAGGGCCAGAACATGGCCGCGCCTGGCAGCGGTGAATGGATCACTCCGAAGAGCGTGGCCGCGGCGGCCACGGCAAAAAATCCCGCCGCGGTGCGCATACGTCGATCGATGATCGCGGCCAGCGCCGACGCCCACAGCAGGCTGGTGACGATGAACCCGCCGGCGAGGATGCGGATGGTTTGCAACTGCACGCCGAACTCCGGGCGGCTCAACGTGTCTACTGTTTTGCCCCCTTCGGCCAGCAGCGGATCGACGAAGATCGACACCAGGTAGGCGAGCGCCGGCACGCAGGCCAAAGCCACGGCCGGAAAGTGCCGCACCGGCGTGGCATGAAAGCTCTGCGCCGTGATCTCCAGGCCGACGAAGATCAGAATCGGAAAAATGGCCGCCTTCGGGATCCAGACATAGAGGTACGCAAAGTAGCCGAACATGCCGGCTCCGCCGACGAACAGCGCCGCGGCGATCGTGTAGAGGGCCCGCCCTCCCATCGCTTTGTAAGCCGGGTGACCAATGTAGGGCGTGGTTTGAATCACGCCGCCACAGACTCCCGCAATCAGTGTGGCGACTCCTTCGACGGCGATCACGGTGCCGGTGTGGTATTCGTCGCCGGCAGCCGCCGCGCTTTCGGTGCAGTCGATCCCGCCAATCACCGTGGCCAACGCGAATGGCACCACGACCGGCAAGTAACGCAGCGATTCTTCGAATGCGCCGAGCCACGAGAGGGTCGGCCGCGGAAGCAGCAGCGACAGCTCCGGCTGCAGCGCCCCGGCTGGGTCGGCTACCGCGATCCAGCCGCCAGCCCGCAGTACGTAGAAAATGGCCATCCCCAGTGCCGTGGCCGCCAGGGCACCGGGCACGCGGCCGGGTAGTGGCACGCGGCCGACGAGCGTCACCAGAATTACCGTTAACGATGCGAAGCCGACGACCGGCACCGCCGCCAGGTCCAACAGCGGCAGAAAGCTGATCAGCACCAGAGCAATGGCGGCCAGAGAGCCAAGCAGCCCGGCCCGGGGGATGACGCGGCGGATGGTTCCGGCGGCCAAGGCGCAAATCAATTTGATGACGCCACTTGAGACGATCGAGGCCATGCCGATTTGCCAGGCAAAGTGGGCTGCGGACTCGGAACTCAATCCGCGCCGCTGGGCGTCCAAGAAGGCGGGCCCCAGGACGAATAGGACCATGCCAATCGTGCTGGGTGTGTCGAGCCCCAGGGGCATTGCGGTTATGTCGTCGCGGCCGGTGCGTCGGGCGAGGCGGAAGGCCATCCAGGCAAAGGCCAAATCGCCGACCATCACGCCCAAGGCGGTGCCCGGCAGCATGTAACGAACGGCAAAACTTGCAGGGAAGCCAAATCCGCCCGCTAGCAGTCCGATGGTCAAGACCAAGTTGGCGACGTTATCCAACATCAAGCCAAAAAAGGCGTTGACATCGCCAGCAGTGGCCCAGCGGTACGGCTTCACAGGCGAACTTTCCAGGGGGCATGGGAATTGCGGATTGAGGGGCTCGAAGTGTAGTTCACGGTTTGAAAACCTGTCAAATCGGCAGGCCGTGGTAAAATCGAAGGGCCAAGTCGTGTAAAACGGCAGTCGCGGACATGGTGGTCCGAGAATTTGCCGGCGAACCACTTGGGCTCGCAAACGTAGGAAATCATGAGCAAACTAGCAGTCAACATGCCGCGCACGACATCGCAGCCGGCTGGCGAAGGTGACTTCGCCGGTTTGAGCGATGAGGCGGTGCTGTTGCGCTACAGGGAAGAAGCGGACGAGCGCGCCTTTGCGGAGTTGGTGCGAAGGTACGAGAGGGAGTTATACAGCTATTTGCGGCGGTACTTGGGAAGTGCCGAAATGGCCGAAGACGCCTTTCAAGCGACGTTTCTTCAGGTTCACCTGAAGTGCGATCGATTTGAGGAAGGGCGGCGGTTTCGGCCCTGGCTCTATACCATTGCCACGAATCAGGCGATCGATGCGCAGCGTCGCAATCGTCGCCACAAATTGATGAGCTTGGATCGTCGCCACTCGCATGGTGCGGAGGGGGAAGATGCCGGTGCATTGGCCGACTTGCTGAAAGCCAATGTCAGTGATCCCACGGGGGATATGGAAGCGGCCGAACGGAGCGATTGGATCCGCGCGGCCGTGGCCGAACTGCCCGAAACCTTACGCGCCGCCGTGACGTTGATTTATTATCAGGGTATGAAATATCGGGAAGCCGCCGACGTGCTCAAAGTGCCCGTCGGTACCGTCAAAAGCCGCATGCACTCGGCCGTTCTCAAGCTGCACGAAGCCTGGGACCGCCGTTACAAAGCTGCGGAAAACTAAATCGTCGCAGAGAACTACAGCGATGCGTGATGAACTCGTGGGCTATCTCGTCGGTGCTTTGGAACCGCACGAGCAGGCCGCCATCGAAGACCATCTTCGCCGCGATCCCCAGTTGCAAGAAGCACTGGCCGAACTTCGCGGGTGCCTGACGCCGCTCGGTTTCGACGGTGGGCATTTCGAGCCCCCCGCCCACTTGCTGCAAAGCACCTGCGACCTGGTTGCCGAGCGGCGGGCAGTGCTCCCCTGGCGCGACTATGCCAGCTCGGGGGCGGGCCGCTGGTCGATGCAGGATCTCGTCACGGCGGCCGGCGTAATGGTCGCCGCGTCGCTATTGTTCTTTCCCGCGGTCAACTATAGCCGTGGCCAGGCCAACATCGCCGGCTGCCAGAATAGCCTGCGGCAGTTGGCCAACGCCATGCTGTCGTACAGCAACCTCAACGGGGGTTACCTGCCGCACGCCTCGACGAGCGCTTCGGTCGCCTCGACGGGCGTCTATGCTCCCATCCTGCAAAGTCGCGGTTTCGTGAACAATTCGCAGGTATTCATTTGCCCCGCCGCCACGCAAAAGCGCGGCAAAGCGGTGACGGTCCCCACGCTCAAGCAGGTCGAACAGGCCAACCCGGTGGATGTGGCCCAACTTGAAGAGACGATGGGTGGCGATTTCCGCACCACGCTCGGCTACGTTAAGGACGAAGTCTATCATCCGGTGCGCAGTGCCGGCCGCGAGTACTTCGCCATTCTGGCCGACGCCCCCAGCAACGACGGCGATCGCCAAAGCCCGAACCACGGCGGCCTCGGCCAGAACGTGTTGTTCGACGACGGGCACGCCCAGTTCTTGAGCACCTGCCGCTGCCGCCCCAAGGGCGTCTACGTGCCGGTGAACTATCACGACAACATCTACTCGAACGATCGTGGTGACGTCGGTTTCGGTCTGCACCCCGACGATTCGGTGATTGCCCGCGGTCACTTCCGCGCGACCGTTCCGGTCTATCCGGCCCGCGCCGCGCACTGATGAGCGGTGCATACGCGGCCTTCGGTGCCTGAACCCGAAGAGCCTGCGGTTCGATCGCAATCTGACACTGCCCGAGCTGGCACCTCATCCTGAGGTGGCTCCGCGCAGCGGGGTCAGGAGTCGTTCCGGCCACCGCTGTCTTCCGTAGTCGCAGCGATCGATGCGACTCCTGCCCCCCGCCTTTGACGCTCGCTTAATTCTGCGACTCCGATCGCCAGCGACGTCCCTCGTCTCTTCGCGAGAACACGCTTCACACCTTCTCGGCTTTCCGCGCACTCGGCGGCTCGTTCTGTCGGTCGTTTTTTTTCGTAACAACGCCGCGCCATTCACGCCTGATTACTTGGGGAACGATCGAATCGATCGCACCCCTCTCCGATCTTAAACCATTGTTCCACTGAGCCGATTTGGCTCACAAACTACAAGGAGCCTCTCCCATGTCCCTCAGCAAAAAACTCACCCTGAAGAAAGACACCGTTCGCGCGCTCTCGGGCGCCGAGATGCAGGGCGTCGTCGGCGGCGCGTACAACTTCGGAGTTGTCATGCACTGTAGCGACGCGTGCTGCACGAAGAGCTGCTCAACCTGCGGCTGCCCGAAGGGCGATTTCGCCGCGGCTCGCATTCTGCCGGCGATCAACAAGGTGCGCGCCTTCTAGCTTTCATGTTCGATCGCGGTTTCCTGAACCGGCGGGTCGGTGTCGCAAGGCATCGGCCCGTCGGTTTTTTGTGCGCCGTGCAAATAGGCGTGGCAGATCGACGCGCAGGCTCAACCCAGCGTAACAATTCCCCAGCAATTGCGCCAAACTGTTTGGCCCGACGCCCCGCGGGCCACTCCCTCACCACAGAAAACCTGCGGTGCCCACCCCGCATCGAGGAGCCTACCATGCTGCGAGCCGCGCCCCCCGAACCCGCCTTGAAACTCGGTGTGATGGATTTCTGGTCCCCGCTAGAGCTGACGTTTCGGCTGGCCCCGCTGGTCGAGTCGCTGGGTTACCACCGCTATTGGTTGGCCGAGCACCCGCCGCAGCCCAATCCGCAAATCGCCGCGGCGCTGATCGCCGGACTGACCCAGCACATTCGCGTCGGCACGGCAGGCATGTGCCTGTCGGTTCACAACGCCTTTCAATTGGCCAACGACTTTCTGCTGCTGGAGCGCGTCTTTCCCGGGCGCATCGACGCCGGTTTCTGCGGCGGCGGTGCAACGGGATTATGGACCGAAGCGCTGCTCGAAGGACGGGCCGACGCCAATCGAGACCCCGCGGTGTTCGCCGCCAAGGCCGATCAACTGATTCATACACTGCGTGGCGACATGCCGGCCAGCGACCACTTCGCGGCGCTTGAACCTTGGTACGAGCGCGGCGGCACGCCGGAAATCTGGAGCCTGGGCACTGGCCCCCGTAGCGCCAGTCTGGCCGCCGAGCGCGGCGTGTCGTTTGGCTACTCGCTATTCCATCACTTCAGCCGCGATGACACGGCCGCTGTCGAAATCTATCGCCAGCAGTTCCAGCCGAAGAGTTCCGCCTCTGAGCCCGAGGTAGTGCTAGCCGTCGCCGGCGTGTGTGCCGAAACCAAGTCCGACGCGCGAGCGCTCGTCGCCCAGCACCGAAATGAATTCGTCGTGCCGACGATCGTCGGCACGCCGCAACAATGCCGCGATCAGTTGGAGCTCTTGGCCGATCGCTACGAGGTTCGCGAGTTCGTGTTCTTGGATATCGCGCCAGACGCCGCCTCGCGCGTGCGATCGTTTGAACTGTTGGCCGAGGGCTGCGATCTGGTCGCCGATTCGCCCGTCATGCCCGTCGAAGCAGTCCGCGAAATCACTACCGTCGGCTGATCACGCCCGCTTGTCGATTGGAATGCTGAGTCTATTCCTCCTGTTCCCGCCCGCCTGGAGACCGCGATGAGCAAGCTCGACCTGTTGGATCAACGCCCCCGTCCGCGCATTGTTTTGATCCCCCTGTGGGTGGCCACCGTGGTCGCCGTGCTGGCGATTCTGGCGCTGGTGTTTTTGAAAGTGAACCGCATCGTGCAAGGGCGCGGCGTGCTGGTACCGCCGACCAACTCCGTCAAAGTCGCGGCCGCGCGACCCGGCACCGTGGCGAAGATCGCGGTCCGCGAAGGCCAACTCGTCGCGGCCGGCGACGTGCTCGTGCGGCTCGACGATCGCGAGGATATCGCCGCGGTCGAAGCGCTCGCGGCCCAAGTCGCCGCCGCCGAAATCGAGATCACCCGCCGGGACGAGTTGGCCATCGAACGCGAAGCCGTCAACAAAATGAAGCGCGATCTGCTGTTGAACGAGCAGGCGGTCGAACAGGCGGCGCTCCCTTCGCTCGAAGCCGATGCCGTGCGCAACCAGCGCGACCGCGTCCGTAACGCCCGTGAGCTAGCCAAGAAACAATCGCTAGCCCAGCGCCAAGTCGTCACCGAGTCAGAACTGGACAAGACCTCGGCCGATGCCGACAAAGCACTGGCCGAACAAGTGCAGCTCGACTCGCAGTTGGCCAAAGCGCGGCTGACCATCGATCAACTCCGCCAAAAAGTCGACGGAGTGGCGACCGAAGCGGCCGTGCAAACACTACAAGATGGGCTGGCCGAGCTTGAAGCTCGCCGCAACCTGGCAACCTTGCTCCGGCAACTGGCCGAAGCCCGGCTGAAGTTGGAGCGGGCGACAATCAAAGCCCCCGTCGCCGGCACGGTCCACGCTCTCGGCGTTCGTGCCGCCGGCGAGCAGGTGCGCGACGCCGACGTCGTTTGCCGACTGGTACCGCCCGAATTGGGGATGCTGGCCGAAATTGAACTGCCGGCCGCCGACATTGCGTTTGTCCACAACGGACAGAAAGCCCGCGTCAAGGTCGACGCGTTTCCGTTTGCCGATTACGGAGCCGTGCTGGGAACGGTGGAGTACGTCGCGCCGGACGCCGATCCACAAGCAACCGGCGATCGCAAGCGACGCCCCGTTTACATCGTGCGGGTGCGAGTCGACGACGAAGATTTCCTCCGTCGCCTGGTGGCCAAACAACCAGGGCGCGACGCAAAGCTGCGCCCCGGCATGACGCTCGTCGCCGAGTTGGTCCACCGCCGCGAAACGCTGGGCGCCCTGCTCTTCAAACCGCTCCGTTCGGCCAGTGGCGAAGTCGGGCTGTAACTCACGCCAGCTACGCCCAGGGGTTGCAACCCCTGGGCTGCGTCGGTTCGAAAGGATCTCGCTACAGATACTCACTCCAGCCGCGTTCGGCCAACAGCTTGGTCAACCGCCGCACTGCTTCCTCGTCGTGCTTGTTGGCCACCAGCGTGGCGTCGGGCGTGTGGACGATCAGCAGATCGTGAACGCCCAGCGTCGTCACCAGATGATCGTCGCTGGTGCGCACGATGGTGTCGCGTGTGTCGATCCCCAGGTGCTTGCCGATAATCGTGTTCCCCTGTTCGTCGGCGCCGCGCAGCCGCGGCAGCGATAACCAACTGCCAACGTCGTCCCAGTTGAACGGCGCCGCGATCACCGCCACATCGCGGGCGTGCTCCATCACCGCATAGTCGATTGAGATTGGCCGGATGGCGGCAAACTCCGTGGCGAACACCTCCGCTTGCCGCGGTGTGCCCCAGGCTGCCACGATCTTTTCCAGATGCGCGACCATCTCCGGCTCGCGGGCGCGAAGCTGCTCGACGATCGTCGCCGCGCGCCATACGAAGATGCCCGAGTTCCAGAAGAACTTGCCCGAATCGAGATACTCGCGCGCGGTGGCCGCGTCCGGCTTCTCGCGAAAGCGGGCGACCTGATAGGCCGGGGCAATCGGCTTGCCGGGGATCGAAGGCGGCGCGGTGAGCGACTCGCCGCGCTCGATATAGCCAAAGCTCTCGGCCGCGTACGTCGGCTTGATGCCGAAGGTGACAATCCGCGACGGCCGCTCGCGCACCAGGGCGTCGGCCAGCCGCACGGCGTCCGCGAACGCCGCGGCCGGCTCGATAACATGATCGGCCGGCGACACCAACAGCGTGGCGTCGGCGTCGTCGCGCGCGACCAGCAGCGACATCAAGCCGATGCAGGGGGCCGTGTCGCGCTTGCACGGTTCGCCCACGATCGAAGCCGATGCCAGCTGGGGCAATTGTTCGGCCGTGGCGGCAACCAGCGGCGCCGCGGTCGCTACATAACTGCGCTCCGGCGGAACGAGCCCTCCGAAGCGATCGTACGTCGCTTGCAGCATCGAACGGGGGCCGGCCAGGTTCAGCAGTTGCTTGGGCCGGGCCGCGCGGCTCTCGGGCCAGAACCTTGTGCCGGCGCCTCCGGCCATGATTACCGCGTGCAACATGTCAAATCGCTCCAGTCAAAATCCCTGGTGTCAAATCCTGGTGTGCGGTCATTGTCTTGAGATATTTCGCCAGGCAACGGGGGCGTAGCCAATGGCCATGCCAGTCGCCAGGCCGATGCCGTGCGCCCAGTTGCCGATTGGCCCGATCAAACCAGTTGTGCAGAACACGGCCCAGGCGATCATTAGCATCACCGTTTGTCGATCGACAAACAGCCCTTCGCCGGGCTCGAACCGACTCTTCATCCAGATATAGCCAAACAGCCCGTAGATTACGCCCGACATGCCGCCCGCGCCGGTCCCCGTGGCAAGATACTGGGCAATGTTCGAGATCAGCGCGACGATCAGCACGATGCCGACGTAGCGCCTCGAGCCGCGACGAATCTCCAATTGGCCGCCAAGACGATGCAGCCACATCATGTTGAAGATCAGATGAAGCGGGCCGTAATGAATGAAGATCGGCGTCAGCAATCTCCACACTTGTCCTTCGCGCACTTCGCGAAGTCCGTTGTACACATAAACGTGATCGTTCAGGTAATAGTAGGGACTGCTGAGGAGTAGATTCGTTAATGGACGTTCTCGTCCGTCGGCTCCGGGCTTGCCAAATGATGTCAGTACCGCCACTAGCACACATAGGCCAATCAATGCGTTGGTCACCGGGCGCGGGCCGGTTGCCCCCGCCGAGCCCCACCGCCGGCGTACGTCGATCAAGTTGCGACGGAACTGCTTTTCCTTGCGCTCGGCTTCGCGACGCAGCGACTGGGCCTCGGGCACAGCGGCCGTGTAGCGTTCGCTATCCGGTTCCCGCGTGAAGGTGGCCAGCTCTTCGCTGGCCCGCGGCACCTGGTCCTCTTCGCGCACCCAAAGAGTCGCCACGCCGTCGTGGGTGTCGATTTTGGTAGTGATCCCCTGCGTCAGCAGATAGTCGGCGAACCGCTGGGCTTGCTGAGGGTCGGGAAGGGTGCCGATCTGTCGCATGCGGGCAATGTTACCACGAGCGGGGTGGTTCGCGGAGAGGCTCAGGGTGGCCCGGCTGCTCGCAGCCGGGTGGCGCAGCCACAAGAATCACTCATGCGGCGTATTTGAATTCAGCCGCGTCGATTTCAGCAGGTTTCTTGTCGCTTCGCGACCCAGCGGGCAAGCGGCTGGGCCACCCAATTGCGCGAGCTGTCGCCCCTTAGCAGGCCTTCATCGAGTCGCGTGTCGAGTGACCGGCGGCCACCGGGAGCGGGTCGGCCGGCTGACCATTCGTGCCGGCGTCGTTCGCTTCGGCGTCGTTCGCTTGGGCGCCATTCGTTCCCGCGCCACGCGAGCCACCGCCGGTTCGCGTCGGCATCGGCGCCACGGTGATCGGCACATTCTTGAACGCCGGTGTGCGCGACGCCGGATCGACCGTGCGCGGCACCAGCACGTTCGCCTCGGGGTAATACATCAGGGCGTTCCCCGCGCGGATCGCCGGATACGCACGCACCAGAATGTTGTCGAGGCGCCCGGTCGTTGAGCTGACCTTCACGCGCTGTTCGGCCACGAGGCCCAAGCGCGCGATGTCGTCGGGATGCAGCAAGATCACGTCGCGACGTTCCTGCCCTCGGTACAAGTCGTAGTCTTCGTAGACGACCGTGTTGAATTGTCCTTCACTGCGCACGGTCATCAGCCG
Source organism: uncultured Planctomycetaceae bacterium (assembly GCA_964495375.1). Taxonomy (GTDB): domain Bacteria; phylum Planctomycetota; class Planctomycetia; order Pirellulales; family JAEUIK01; genus JAIESQ01. The sequence continues at coordinate 10,160 of CAZBWM010000067.1, forward strand.
CAGATGACCATTGTCGGTGCCAGCCAGCTCGGGCAGCCTGTGCACGTGCAATTTTGCTCGACCACCGGTGCGCGGAAACCGCGGCGCGTGCAGCACGCGGCCGCCAATATGGAATTCCTGCTTCGTGCGATCGAGTTGTGCCAAGGGTTCAAAACCGGGCACGATCCGCGCGATCAGCTCGCGAATCTGGCGATGCTCGCGCAGCGCGCGCCAATCGATCGGCCCGCCGGCCGGCAGAATGCCCTCGGCCAGCGTGCAGACGATCTCGACTTCGCTCTTGGGGCCGTCGAGCCGGCTCGGCCCGCCGTCGCTCAAGCGCACAAAGTTGAACATCGACTCCTGCGTAGTCGACTGCGGCTCTTCGTCGCGCGCGAGCACCGGCAGAATAATTGTTTCGCCGGCTAGCCCGTGCGCGTGGCCGGTGTTCAGCGTGGTGTTTAAATAGCAGACGAGGTCGAGCCGGCCGATCGCCTGGGCCGCGAACGTGGCATCGGGATTCGAGCCGTAGAGATTCCCGCCCAGGCAGATGCCGACCTTGATTTCGCCCGAGGCGGACTGCTCCATGCAGCCCAGCGTGTCGAGCCCCGGCTTGGTGGGCAACTCCACGCCGAAGTGCGATTGCAGCCGCTCGAGGATGGCATCGCGCAGCTTGGGCGTGACACCGACCGAGCCAATCCCCTGCACGTTCGAGTGACCGCGGATCGGCAACACGCCGGCATGTGGCCGGCCCAACATGCCGCGCAGCGCCGCCAGGTTGACGATCGCCTGCACGTTCTCCACACCGTGCGCGTGATGCGTAATGCCCATCGTCCAGGCGAAAATCACGTTCTTCGCCTTGATATAACGAGTGGCAATCTCGTCGATCTCGTCGCGCGACACACCTGAGCGCGCGACGATGTCATCCCAGGTTGTGCTTTCGAGCGAGGCGCGCAGGGCGTCCCAATCTTCGCAATGCTCGCGCAAGAAGGGCTCGTCGATCGCAGATTTCTCATTACCAGCGCGCTCGACCAATCGTTTGGCGATGCCGGTCAGCAGAGCCAGATCGCCACCGATATGCGGCTGCACATACAGGCTTGAGATCGGCGAGCCGAACAGCATGCTCGTCGGACTGCTGGGGACTTTGAAGTTCACCAGCCCCGTCTCGATGACCGGGTTGACGACGATCACCTGACCGCCGCGGCGGCGGCAGTTCATCAGCGTGGTCATCAGTCGCGGGTGATTGCTGGCCGGGTTGCCGCCGATGAGGAACACGAGATCGGCATGTTCGAGGTCTTCAAGCTCGATCGTGGCGGTGCCAGTCCCCAGGGCCGACGTCAGCCCGACGCCACTCGCCTGGTGACAGTAATAGCTGCAATTATTGACGTTGTTGGTGCCGTAGATACGTGCCAACAGTTGCAGCAAGAAGGCCGCTTCGTTCGAGCTGCGACCGCTCGAGTACCAGAAGGTTTCGTTCGCCTGCACCGCGCGGAGCCGGGCGATGATTCGCTCGAAGGCTTCGTCCCAACTGATTGGCCGGTAGTAGGCTTGCCCGCGTTCGAGCAACACCGGCTGCGAGATGCGACCACAGTTCTCCAGCTCACGCGGTGAGAAGGCCTGCAACTGCGCGGCTGAGTAGGTGCTCCAAAACTCGGGGCGGATGGCTCCTTGCAGATCGGCAGCCATCGCTTGCAGCGACTTCTTGCAAACCTCGGGGAAGCGCCCCGCCTCGTTGATCATGCCACCGGTTTGGCCCCCCATGCCGACCGCGCAGGTCTTGCAGGCGTTCTTGGAGCGCATCGCCTTCCAGAGTCGCCAGAAGCCGACCTCGCGCCCCTTACGCAGGGTGTACCAGATGGCCTGCCAGCCACCGCCCGACTTGAGAGGTTTCATAGTGCTCAGAATACCACGCGGGGCGAACTGCGGGCACCGGAGTAGGGGGGTGCAGAGAGGTTGGACGACCCGCTCAATCGCGCGCGGCCAGCTCGGCAACCGGTCGCGGCGGCAACCGGTAGTGGGTGCCCGGCACGACCATGCCAGGGCGGAAGTGGGGGCGCGGCACACGCGGCTGCAAGCGCCGCAGTTCGTCGGCGATGTAAGTCGCCGCGCGCTGTGATGCGCCGGGCTGCCCGACGCGGTCGCAAAGTTCTTCGAGCCGCGCAACGAGCGCCGCACGTTTGTCGGGCTCGCCAATCCACTCCATCAGGTGCTCGGCCATCTGCTGCGAGCGATCGACGGAGCTCAGGTACTCGGGGAACAGCGCCTCGGCGGCATCGGGCGATGTCGGGTCGTAAGGCGTGCGATCGGCCGGGCACAGCTCCCCCGCCGCCAACAAATTCACCAGCGTGATGTACTTCGTATGCCGGAACCGCTCTTGCACCTTGTAAGCCAGTGGGCTGATGCGATAGCCAATCACCGTCGGCTTGCCATGGTAGAGCAGCTCGAGCGACACCGAGCCTGAGGTGGCCAGGCAGCAATCGGCCAGGTGCATCAGCTCGGGCGTCTTCTTGACGAAGACATCGACCGGCAGTCCGCTGGCGTCAACCATCTGGCGGGCCCGCTCGGCTTGGCGTGGCTTGAACGAAGCCACCGCGATCCGCAGATCGGGAAACCGCGACAGCACGATGGCCGCCGTGCGCAGAAAGCCGGCCAGGTTCAGTTCGACTTCCTGATTGCGCGAGCCCGGCAGAATGACCAGCAGCGGGCGGCCTGGCTGGCGATAACGCTCGATGAACGCCTCGTCGAGCTGCCGCTCGCGCACCTCGTCGAAAAATGGATGTCCCACGAAGGTCGAATGACAGCCGCGCTCGCGCAGCCACGGCTCTTCGAAGGGCAGGCTGCAGAGGACGTGATCGACGAAGCGGCGCATCTTGCTGACGCGCCAGCTTGCCCAGGCCCAAATCTGCGGCGGTGTGTAATAGAACACGGGGATACCGTGCGCCTTGGCGCGGCGGGCGATCCACCAGTTGAAGCCGGGATAATCGATCAGCACCACGGCGTCGGGGCGATGATGCGCGAAATAACGATCGGCGCGGCTTGCCAGATCCCAGAACTTGTGCAGATTGGCGATCGCCCGAGCAAACCACATCACGGCCAGCGCCGTCAGATCGGCGTGCAACTCGCAACCGGCCGCCGCCAATTGCGGTCCGCCGTAACCAACGAATCGCGCCGCGGGCACTCGCGCGCGAATCGCGCGCAGCAAATTGGCGGCGTGTACGTCACCGCTGGGGTCGCCGGCCGAAAAGAAGATCGTCACGTTGTTGCTCATGGGTGGCAGTCTTGGCAAAAGCTCGTTCGTCGGGCGGCCCATTTGTCAGGTGGCAAAGTCCTTAAGCGGCTCGGTCTTCGCACTGGTGCCCCGGCTGAAACTCGGCAGCCAGCCAGGGGCCGGGGAGGCTCGCGGCGCCGTCAGCCGCTGAGAGATTCTGGGCCGTGCTGGCAGCGGATTGCGATGGAGTGCTCAGGTTGTGTCGTGACAGGGCGCCACCCGTCACTTCAAACGGCTTGCCAAACATTGGCTGCCGACAGATGTGCCGGGCGGCCAGCAGTTCGGCGAAGTGTGGTGCGAACGTATCGGCGATCGGCCCGTGGACCTGCGCGACATCAAAATCGATGTTCAATTCGCAAACGCGGAAACCTCGCCGGGCAACCAGCGTGGCCAGCCAGGCTTCGAGCCCTAGCTCGAGCGGCAGACCCGCGACCGCTTCGCGCCGCGCGGCCCACACCGGGGAGCGCGGATCGAGCACGCTTGTGCCCAGCAGCGGGCCCATCAAGAGATGCCTTGGCCAAAGCCCGACGCGTCGCGCTTGCCGCGCAACCCACCCACGGCGACGACGACCGCAGATCAAGTCGGCCCGGGCGAGCCTTGCGACCAAGCGCGGCAGATCGTCGGGCGAATAGCAATGGCTCGCTTGCCAGGCGACCACGAGATCGCTGCGGGCCGCGGCGATGCCCGCGGCCCACGCAGCGCCGAGCCCGACCGGTTGCTCGAAACGGAGCAGCCGCGAATTTGGTTGACTGAGTACCTGGCGCGCGCGATCAGACGATGCCCCGCCCGCGGTGCCATTGTCGATTGCGAGGAATTCCGCCGTGAACGCTGCCTGCGTGGCGGCGGCGGCGAGTCGCGCGATGACGTCGGCCACGCACGCGCTAGCTTCGCAGTGCGGCAGCAGCACCGAACAATCGTGCGATGTGCGGTCGCCGTCGGGTGCTGGCCGATTGGTTGCGCCGCGGGGCGTTGAATCGAGAGGGGTTGATTGGTGAGACATGGCGACATCCTGTCGCTGGAGTACAAATCGATCGAACGTTGGCCGCTGGCACGCTGGCCGATCGACCGCGCGCGGGGCGCGCAAATGAGGACTTTCCGTCGCGCCAAGTATCGCAAATCGCCGCTGCACGAGATAGAGCAGTTTGCGGGGTGAATCCCTCTGCAACGTGTTGTTGGGCCAATAGTTGCGAAGCTTGTCGCGGGGGCCTACGATTGGTGCGACAACTGCCAGTGGCAACCTGCCAGCTCAGGACTACTTTCGCGCGATCTGAAAGCCGATTTTCTGTCCTCCCGCCGAAACCTGTTCGTGAGGGCCTTCCCGCATGCTGACGTTTCTTGAAGGACACGGCGAGCCCGTTTACACGGTCGCCTATTCGGCCGACGGCAAGTTCCTGGTCTCCGGTGGTTTCGATCGCAAGGTGAAGATCTGGGATCGCGCCGCAGGGCAAGCGATCCGCACCCTCAGCGATCATACCGACCTGGTGCTCGCGGTCGCGCTGTCGCGCGATGGCAAGCAGTTGGCCACCACGGGGCTCGATAAGGCCGTGCTGGTCTACGATTTCGCCGTGGCGAGCACTGCGCCGGCAGCCGATGCCGCCGCGCTCGCGCCGCGATTGAAGCTGGCAGGGCACGCCCAGCACGTCTATGGCCTCGACTTCAGCCCCGATGGGGCGCGGCTCGCTTCGGCCGGCGCCGATCAGGTCGTCAAACTTTGGAACACCGCCGACGGCGCAAACTACGCCAACTGCGCGGGGCACGCCTCGCAGGTTTACTCGGTCGCGTTTCACCCCTCGGGCGAGCAGCTCGCTTCGTGTGGCGCCGACAAAACCGTGCGGCTATGGCAAGCCGCCGACGCCAAGCAAACCAAAGAGCTCAAAGACGGCATCGCCGACGGGCTGTACAGCGTGATGTGGTCTCCCGATGGCGCGAAGATTCTGGCCGCCGGGTTGGCCAAGACCTGGCTCGTCTGGAACGCCGCCGAAGACAAGCCGTCGATGAGCATCTCGGGTCATACCGATTACATTTATCGCGCGGCGTACAACCCAACCGGCACGCGAATTGCCACGATCGGCTACACCGGTACGCTCCATTTTTGGGATGCGGCCAACGGCGCCGGCATGCACCAGGAAAAGCTGCCGGTCAAAAGTGGCTACACGCTGGCCTGGTCCCCCGACGGTGCGCAGTTGGCGATTGCCGCGGCCGACCCGCGCGTGCTGCTGTATGCTGTGCCCGACGCGGCAAAGTAAGACGGCGAATAGGACGCGGTGAACTAAGACGGGCGAAGCAAACCGCAGGCGAAATCACCCGTGAAATAATCGCACCGCTTGTCGTGGAGAACCGATCCGTGGCCCAGCAGCACTTGATCGAAGAATTGAACCGCTTCCCGCTGTTGGAAGCGATCTTTGGCCGCCGGGCGCGGCGCTTCGCCGTGGGGATGAGCGTGCCCGACGGGCCGCTCAAGTATCAGTCGAAGCGCGAGCCGCACCCGCTCTCCGAGGCTGAGCGCACGATTCTGGTGCTCTGCGGCGCTGGCATCAGCGGCTGGAACTTCGGGCTGCCCCACACGGTCACCTCGCCCGCGGGAACCGGTTGCAATTACCCCGTGCGGTTGGTCGGGCGGACGTATCCCAGCGCCGCCGGCATTCATGCGTCGGAATTGTTGTTCACTGACGACTCGGGGGCCTACATCACGCAGTTCCGTGATCTGGCGCCCCAGCGGCTGCAAGAACTGCAATCGGCGGCCGACTTCGAGACGCTGACCGAGCGCACCGCGCGGCACATCAAAAAGATCGGCGACGCGCGCGTGACGCTGCCGAAAGAGTTTCCGCACATCGAGTCGCACAACTTCTGGACGGCCAATCAGCCCGGCACCACGCTGTTCGTGCCGATCGTCGACTTGGCGCAGCAAACGCTCGACGGGCTGGCGATCTTGCTTGGCGAGAAAGCCGTGCCTTGGGACACAGCGCACGATCGACCTTGCGGGAATCTCGCGCCGTTCGTTCGCTCGGGCTTGCTCGACGACACGCGCCGCGTGCCGCTACCCGACTTCGAGCAGTACCTGCTGGCGACGGCCGTCGGCGAAATCACGGCCGCCAATTACAACATCGTGCTCGTACTACAAGCGATGGGGCTCGGTGGCTGGCTCTACTCGGGCATCAACCCGATGAGCCTGCTGGGGGGCTCAGCCGCCGACGGTATCGCGGGCTTTGGCTTCCGCTTCGAGAGCCGGCCCGAGTGGAGCGGCCCAAACCCGGTGGGGCTCGATGGCGTGTTCGAAGGATTCTGCCCACCGTATGTGAAAGACATGCGGGCGGCGGCGGCCCGGCTGATCGAGCGCAAGTTCGGCCCGGGCGGCACCTACGACCCGGCGACTGCAGGCCCGTTCCGCGATAATGCCAAGGTGAAGCAGGGGGTACACCGCTACACGCCTGAGTTCGTCGAGTGCCTGGGCGAAGTGGCCAATTACCTTCACACCACCTTCGGCAAGTTCCCGGCAACGACGCCGAGCATGTACGCCCGGCTGTACGCCCAAGCGCAGCACATCGACACGGAGTTCTACGACGAGCACTTTGGCAAGGGCGCGTACCTGGCGACACACGCCGAGCATTTGAAGAAGTGGCATTAAGCGCGGTCGCGCTTAAGAGGCGTCAGGTTGTCAAATGCCGCCACATCCGGTTCCTCCCAACAAGAGCGCTCGCGACGTGGCGAGATCTCTCACGGGGCGGGCGACGGGTGCTCGTCGAGCTTCTTTTGCACGCCGGCCGATTTGACCGCGTCAGCCGACTTGACGAACGCCGCGTGCGCGCGTTGCCAGGCGCCGCGGGCGTCGTCGATGCGCCCCTCGGCCAGATAGGCGTCTCCCAAGTGCTCGAGGATTACACCATCGGGGTTTTTCTCGTGGCTAACCGCGCGCTCGAGCGTGCTGATGGCTTCAGCCCGGCGACCCAGTCGAAACAAGGCCCAACCGTGGCTATCGAGGTAGGCCGCGTTGTCGGGCTCCTTGGCGACTGCCTGCTCGATCATGGCCAGCGCGCGGCCGAGATGCTTTCCGGCGTCGGCCCATAGATAGCCCAAGTCGTTCATGGCCGAAATATCGTCGGGATACTCGTCGAGAATTTCCTCGAGCCAGCGCTCGCTGCCGGCCGTGTCGCCGCGCAGCACCGCGATGTTTGACAACGAGAGCCGAGCATCGCGCAACATCTCGCGCACGGCTTCGTCGTCGTGGCGATCACCAAACTTGGTAAGGATCGCTTGATACTCTTGCTCGGCTTCGGCCAGGCGCTTGGCATGATAGAGCACCCAGGCCGGACGCGTGAGAATGCGAAAATAAACGTCTCCCAGCTCGTCGCGCTCTTTCTCGGCCAGCTCGACGGCGCGGCGCGCCGCGGCGAGCGCCTCGTCGGTCTTGTCTTGCATGGCCAGCGCGCCCGAAAGATGAAACGCCAGCTCCGAGTCGTCGGCGGAGACCTTGCCCGAGCTCTGGACCCGCTGGATCACAGCGGTTGCCTCGGCGTACTTGTCTTGTAGCAATAGCGCCAGGGCCCAGCGCCTTAGCAGAATTGGTGCGTTCTTAGGATCGCGCTCGATCGCCCGAGTGAAGAGTTCCTCGGCCGCGGCGAACTCGCCGGCCGCCAGTGCCATCTGACCCAAAGCGCCGGCCTGCGTGCTGTCGAGCGGTTGCTTCTCGTCGCGCACTTTGGCAACTGCCAAAAGTTGCGGCAGCACGGTGGCATCCTTGGTCAGGGCGCGGCCTTCGTCCTCGAGCGAGTCGAGCGTGCGCACGTTCGGCACGCAGGCCAGAAACACTTCCAGAAGCGGCTCGATCCGAGCCTGGCGACGCAAGACATCAATCAGGCCGCGATAGCCCGACAATGTCGGCTGCGCGGCGAGTGCATTGACGTACAGTGGTTCGGCCAGCGCCAGTTCGCCCGCCTGACGATACGTGTCGGCCAGATAGTAGGCCAGCGCGACGTTGTCGGGCTGATCGGCTTGCAAGCGCTCGAGCTTCGCGCGGAGCGCGCCTACACGCCCTTCCTCGGGCAAAAGCTTGGCGAGCAGTTCGAAGGGGACCGCACCGTAGACGGCCTGCTTGCCCGCGAAAAACTCCTCAAGCGCGGCGAGCGCGGCGGCGTTGTCTTTCTTGGCGGCCAGCACTTCGGCCCGTTGCATTGCCAGAAGGGGGGCATTGGCGGCCAGCGAGTTAGCCCGCTCGAACACCGCGAGCGCGGCATCGGCATCGCCCGAGTCGAGCAGTACCTTGCCAAACAGATCGTAGGTTTGCGCTTCGTTGGAGCGGCCCTCGATGCCGCGGCCGAGCAACTCGAGCGTTTTGGCCGCGTCTGCGAAGATGGCGCCTTTGGCGCGCTCGTCGAGGCCCCACTCGGTTGGCTTGTCGAGCGCCGCTTGCACCTGGCGATAGGCTGCGGCTGCGGGGCCCGCCTTGTCGAGAATCAGGCTGAGCTTGCCGATTTGCATCCAGAGCAGCACGTGGCCGGGCACTTTGGCCTTGGTAGCTTCGACGGCGGCCGCGCGTTCGTACAATTTCAGGCCGCGCTCGAGATCCCCTTGACCGGTGACGTGAGCTGCGAGCCGCCGCAACAATTGGGGATCGCTGGCATCCAGATCGGCCAGTTTGACGGCGTAGCGAATCGCTTCATCGGATCGGCCCAAGCTGAAGGCCATGCGGATCGCGTCGCGCAAAGGCGTCTGCGCCTGCGGATCGAACCGCGTGGCGCGCTGGTACATGCGGAGCGCGGCAGGCAACTCTTCCTTTTCTTCGTGCATCCGCCCAGCGGCGTACATGGCCAGCGCCGACAGGCGCTCGTCCTCGGATTCGTTACGAGGCGCTTTCGGTTTGAGCGGACCGGTGTCGTAGGCCGTGGCCGTGTCGTCATGCGCGTCAGCATCGCTAACGACCGGAGGTACGCTCGCGTCGCCCGAAGCGGCCAGCGCCGGCACGGTACACGCGCTAACGAGTAGCAGCACGAATAGGCTAGCGCGGCGATGACCGTACCGTGGCGGCCTAGCGATATCCGACGTTCGGCCGGAAGAAATACGTCGAAGCTGAGACGACATCATCGAGTCCCCCCTCTGGCGGTAGCGGGGCGCGGTTCGCAAATTACGCTCGTCGCTGAGAACCACGACCGCGTGGAACCGCAGCAATGCAGCGCGGGCAAATCGCGGCACCGTGGCAACCCGGCGCTATTAACGCGGCTTGGGCTTGCCCGGGCGAGCCGCGATTACTTTCTTCTTGGACCCTGCGACAGGCGTCGATTTGCCGGGCACTTTTGGCGCGGGGGCCTTCGCGACCGTCTTGCCAGGCTTCTCGGTCGGCTTGTCGCGACCCTTCGCGGGGGCAGTCGGCGCCTTGGCTGCGGGTTTGGTCGGCACGCCCGACTTGGTCGGCGCCGAAGGCCCGGGCTTAGTCGCGATGGTACCCTTGGGGGCGGCCGCCACGGGCGCCTTGGCCGACTTCTTCGGCGGCTCAGCCGGTTGCGGCGGCTCCTTCTTCTTCGCGCCACGTTTGGGAAGCCGATCTTTGCAGTCGGGCATGACTTCGAGCAACACCTTGTGAAGCTGCGGACTGTAAGGGCTGGCCGCGAGTTCCGCGGCGAACTGGTGCAGCAGCGAACCGAATTCGACCCCCTTGCTCTTGGGAATCGCACGCTCGAGCCCGGCGACCTGCCCCGAATTGCGTTCCTGGTTGGTGAGCGTGCCGAAGATCTCGAGCACGTCGAGCGCCGCGCGATCGATGGGGATCGAATGCCCTCCCAGCGCCGACTGCGTGACGTGCGCTACTACGAACGACGACGAACCGGCGATCTTCTGCAACTTCGTGACCGCTTGACCGAGGTTCTGCTTGCGCATGTGCTCTAGGTCAAACGAGTACATCGACTCGAACACGCCCTGCAGCGCGCGCTTCAGCCGCGTGGCGGCTTCCTCGGGCTGCGGCAAGCCGGGCATCGCTTCGGCCAATTCGCGCACCAAGCTGACGCGCACCTCGTTCCAGTCGAAGAACATCTCCGACAAGCGGGCGAGCGCCTCCTCGGCCGGTTGATACGGAGCGTTTTCCAACAAGCACGCGTACAACAACTGCTCGAGCACCGGCCGCTCGACGGGCGGCACCGGCTTGTAGTACTTCTTGAGCACCTTGTGGAGCTTCGTCACAAGGGCGGTTCGATTCATGCTGGCCATAACGATTGAAAGTTCCCGCGAAGGTTCCCTGGTGGAATCGTACCCCTCGACACGCTGTGGACGGCCGCCCGCGCTCCAGCGGACACTCGTCGACCCTTGACCGGCTCGCAGCGCCGGATGGTGTAGTGTTGTCTCCTCAACTCTTGACCGCCACCAACTACTCGGCGGCGTGATGTTGCCCCTTGGCGTCGTGCTGCTCGGCGTCATCTTCCTGGGCAGCTTCGACTTGGGCAGCCTCGTCGCTGACCACGTCCTCCGCCTCGTCGTAGTCATCCTCCGCGGCTTCGTCGCCTTCGACCTCATCGGTCGTAACGTCATCGTCGACGACTTCGTCGGCTGGCCGCAGTTGCTGCAGGATGCGCATCACTTCGATCGAGCGCTTCACTCCCTGGTCGATCACGAACGTGATCTTCGGCGTGTAGCGCATATCGATGTTCGCGGCCAGCTTCGACTGCAAGAAGCCGGCCGCGCTTTGCAGTCCACGTAAGCACAAGTGTTGCTCGGTCTCGGTCCCCATGATCGAAACGTGCACCTTGGCTTGACGCATGTCGGGCGAGACCTCGACAAACGTCACCGTCACATGGCGCACCCGCGGATCTTTCAGATCGCGCAGGATCGCCATGCCCACGACTTCGCGGATGGCTTCGGCAGCTTTTTGCGTGCGACGCGACGTCATGAAACCTCTACAGCGTGCGGGCGACTTCCTCAACCTTGTAGCATTCCAGCAAGTCACCCTCTTTGAGATCGTTAAAGCCGGCCAGCTTTACGCCGCACTCCATGCCTTCGCGGACCTCGCGGACGTCGTCCTTCTCGCGGCGCAGCGACTCAAACGCATAGTCGCCCATGACGCGATTCTCGCGAATCAGCCGTGCCCGCGAGCCGCGCTCGATCGTGCCCGACAGCACGCGGCAACCGGCGATCGTGCCGACGCGGCTGATGGTGAACAGCTTCTGAATCAGAATGCGGCCCAGGTCGACTTCGCGCTCCTCAGGCTTGAGCATCCCCTCGAGCGCCTTCTTCAGGTCTTCGGTTACCTGATAGATGATGTCGTAGCGCCGCACCTGTACACCCAGCTTGTCGGCCAGCAGACGGGCCGATTCATCAGGCACGACATTGAAACCGATGATCACGCCGTCCGAGGCGTTGGCCAGGTGGACGTCGGCCTCGGTGATGCCCCCAACCGTGGCCTGCAGAATACGGATCTGCACTTCGGGGTGCGCGAGCTTGCCCAACTCTTTCTTGATGGCCTCGATCGAGCCGCGGACGTCGGCCCGCAGAATGAGGTTGAGCGTTTGCACCTCGGACTGGCCAAGCCGCTCGAACAGATTTTCGAGCGTGACGTGCGCCGGCGTGCCGACCAGCTCGGCATGCCTGGTTTGCGTTTCTCGCGTCTCGGCGATTTCGCGTGCACTGGCGATATTGTCGAGTACGTAGAAATGCTCGCCGGCGGCCGGCGCCACGCTTAACCCGGTGACGTTGACGGGCGTGGATGGGCCGGCTTCTTCGTGACGCGTGCCGGGACGCAGCGTGTCGTACATCGCCTTCACGCGGCCATAGGCATTGCCGCACACGAGTACGTCGCCCACCTTCAGCGTGCCACGCTGCACCAGCAGCTTGGCCACGACACCGCGACCCTCGTGCAGTTCGGCCTCGAGGCACGTGCCATACGCTTCGCGTGCCGGGTTGGCACGGAAATCTTGCAGTTCGGCGATCGTCAGCAAGGTTTCGAGCAGTTCGTCGAGACCGGTCCCCTTCGTCGCGCTGGTTTGCACGACTTCGGTATCACCACCCCAGGCCGTGGGCAGCAACTCGTTCGTGCCGAGTTGCTGATAGACCTTGTCGATGTTGATACCGGGCAAGTCGACCTTATTGAGCGCCACGACGATCGGCACGCCGGCTGCCCGGGCATGGCTGATGGCTTCTTCGGTCTGCGGCATGACACCGTCGTCGGCCGCGACCACAAGCACGGCGATATCGGTGACGTGCGCGCCGCGGGCCCGCATGGCGGTAAAGGCTTCGTGCCCCGGCGTATCGACAAACGTGATCGCGCGGCCGTCTTTGTCGATGCGATAAGCGCGAATATGCTGCGTGATGCCGCCGCTTTCGCCGGCCGCCACATCAATACCGATGATGCGGTCCAGGAGCGACGTCTTGCCGTGATCGACGTGACCCAAGAACGTAACGACGGGCGGGCGCGGTTCCAAAAGCGAGGCATCCTCGCTTTCGGCGGACGACTCGAGCATCTCTTGCTCGAGATTGGTCGCCTGTTTGACACTGACCTCAACTCCCAGCTCGATGGCCAGCAGGTCGACCAGCTCCGGAGAAATGGGCGAGTTGATGTTGGCCATGCTACCCAGGCCCAACAGCTTGGCCAGCACATTGCGCACCGGCAGGCCAAGCGTCTCGGAAAAACTTCGTACCGTGCAGGGGAGCTCGAGCACAACGCTGGTCTTGCGCGGCGCGGCGGTGTTCGAGTTGGCGCTGCGACGCAGCCGCGTGGGTGCGCCGGCCAAGGGATTATCTTCGTCGTCGCGACGGCGTCCGGGGCCGCTGCGGCGCTTGCGATTGATTTGTCGAATTTCGCGTCCAGCCAGCGCGGAGTTTTCGCCTCCTTCGCCGACAGCCGCAGCACCGGGGCGCGCGGCCCCTCCACCACGACGCGATCGATCGCGTGCTCCGGGCATCGACAACGGCGGAGCCGGAGCAGCCTTGCCGCCACCGCCGCCCGTACGCGCCGGGCCACCCGGCGGCGAGGTCGCCTCGGCGCGCCGCTTCATCTCGTGTTTACGAATGTGTTCCGAAAGGGGCTTGCTCCCCAACTTGCCGGCCCGCAACACGTCGGCCGGCAATTTGATGTCGGGCTTCTGCGCGGGGGGCTCGTTGGATACGGCTTCCGGCGGCGGACCCGCCGTGGGAAGCGCGGCCAGGCGAATGGCCGGCGTTTTCGGCGGCGGCTGGCGCGGACCATCGGTCGCCGGCGGTTTGCGCCGCGTCTCCGCCGTCAGCGGGCGCGATTCGGACGCGCGCGTCCCCATTGCGGAAGGTTGTCCTTGCGTCCCCGCCGGAGCGATGTAATCCTCGCGGCGAAAACCCGTGCTGACGGGCGCGGCCGGCGTGGCCACCGGAGCAGCCGGTTTGGCAATCGGCGGCGCGACAGGCTTCGCCGCGGCCGGTTTCGCGACAACCGGCTTCGCCGCGCCGCCGCTCAAGAAGGCCTTGATCTTTACGACCTCATCCTCGGTCAAGCTGGCCAGGGCCGACCCTTTGCCGGTGACTCCCGCCCGCGGACAGATTTCGACAAGTTCCTTGCTGTCGACCTTCAGCTCTTTCGCCAGAGCATAAATGCGCAATGCCAAGTTCGACTCTCCCTCGATCTGACTGGCGGTCGGGAAGTTTCGTTCCCGAGCCGCGATGGTTCCCTGATTCAGTTCATGTGCCGGTTCTCCCGTCCAACAACTCCAGATGCTCCGACGCCGGCGGCGCGGGCATCGACGACTGGCTTGTTACTCGTCGGCGCGTACCTCCTCATCGGACGCACTCACCTCGCTCGGCGATCCCTTGACGATCTCGTCGAGCTCGGCCATCGCTATCGCCGATTCGGCGGCATCGCCCTCATCGTCGGCTGCCGTTTCGGCCACGATCTCATCGCGGTTATCGCTCTCGTTGCTTTCGGCTACTTCGCTTTCGGCCGTTTCCGCGCCGCCTGAGTCGCCGTCGGCGACCTCGCCTTCCGCGGTTTCGCCAGCAGCCGCGGCGGCGGCCGCAGCAGCTTCTTTGTGCCGATCTTCCTCGCGTTGCCGGCGACGTTCGTCGGCCGCGGCCTTCTCGGCCTCTTCGGCACGCTTCTCGGCTTGGGCCACGATTTCATCGACTTGCTCGGCCGACAAATCGCCCATCGCCATCAATGCGTCGGGCTCGATCACCGACAAATCGTCGTACGACAGAAAACCTTCGCCGACGAGCTTCTCGGCCAGCGAGTCTTCAACCCCTTCGAGCGAACTGAAGCCCGACACCGCGCGCTCGATTTGTTCGTCGAGCTCCTCGCGAGTCATGATTTCGATATCCCAGCCGCAGAGCTTGCTCGCCAAACGCACGTTCTGGCCGCGGCGACCGATGGCCAGCGACAGTTGATCTTCACGCACCAGCACGATCGCCCGGCCCAGCATCTGACAGAGAATGACTTCCTCGACTTCGGCCGGCTGCAGGGCGTTGGGGATGAGCACCTGCATGTCATCGCTCCAGCGGACGATGTCGATGCGCTCGCCCGCCAGTTCGTCGACGATGTTCTTGATTCGATTACCACGAACGCCGACGCAGGCCCCCACGCAATCGACGCGCTGATCGGTCGACGAGACGGCGACCTTGGTGCGATAGCCGGCCTCGCGCGCCATGGCGCGGACCTCGATCACGCCGTCGGCGATCTCGGGAATCTCCTGCTCGAACATCCGCCGCACCAGATCGGGCCGGATGCGGCTCAAAATCACCTTGACGCGGGTGCCGACCTTGCGAACCTCGAAAACCGTGGCGCGCACGCGCTCATTGGCGTGGTGCGTCTCGCCGGGGATCTGCTCGCTGCGCGGCAAAATGGCCTCGGTATTGGTCAACTGTACCGTGGCGGCGCCCCCCTCGTAGCGCTGCACGACGCCCGTGGTCAACTGGCCGCGCTGTGATTCGTACTCGTTGTACAAAGCGTCTCGTTCAGCCTCGCGAATCTTCTGGATGATGACTTGCTTGGCAGTTTGTGCGCCGATGCGACCAACGGTTTCTTCCGCATCGAGCGGCTGGCCGTTGTGGTGGCCGCCGATGGTGCCATCAACGCGATCAATCTGAACCACGATCTCCTGGTCTTCGCCGTAATGCTTCTTGGCGGCGGATACCAGCGCTGCCTCGATCGCCTCGAAGACGATGTCCTTGTCGATATTCTTGTCGCGGTGAATCGAGTCGACGATTCGCAGCAGTTCGTGAGGGTTCATGGTCAAGTACCTTCCACTCGGCGGGGCCGAGGAATCGAATTGTCCGAGTTGTCCAAATTGTACGAATTGTGGGTGTCGACCGATCGCAGCACTGCTTCGTGGGCTGTGGCGATCGGACGATCGATTGGTTGCTCTGTCGTTCACCTCCTGTCGCACGAATGGCGTCGGATCATTTCCGCGCCGACTGTATCGCATCGGTCGTTGCACCAGCCCCACTTGGAGACGCGCCGCCTACCACGCAATGGCGGACAAGCGCCAGCGCCACGTAAGTCGGCACGCTTCCCACAGGGCGACTTCGGCAGCACTCCCCAGTAGCGAGAACTGCCTGCCACCATCCCCAGCGCGCAGAGACACGACAGCCTAGAGCGAACCAACTCTCGCGAGTTGTTCGTCGCCCATGACTATCGTGACCCACGCCGGGCGTGACCCAAAGCGGGACGCTAATTCAACTTAGCGATTCGCAATCAGTTAAAGATACCGGGACCAAGGGGGGGTGTCAAGCTGCGCCCCGGCGCCGAAAACCAGAAATGCAAACAGGATAAGTCGTTTGGTAGGGAAGCGCAACGGCAGCAATGCCCCGCTTTCGCCACAGAATGAACACCTCGGGGCCGGTCCCCCAAAAGCCGGCTTACGAACGAGCGACCTCGAACACCGCCGCCAGGGCCCCCCCGGGTTGCCGAAAAGCCTTAGCCGAACGGCCGATGCTCTTGGGCCTCGATGCCGCAGAGCGCTTCCCAACGCATCGAAGAACCATTGTGGAAGCAGTAACCACGGTCACCCGTCGTCCCATGACCGCCGACGAAATCGTAGAGCGTGATCACCTTACGGCTCGAGACATAGTTGCCGTTCGCCGCATCCCACACCAGCAAGCGTGCTTGGGCACTGCGACCAGCTTCGAGGGGTTCTAGCAGTTCGAAAAGCTGAATTTGGCTCATCGATTCGGCTCCGCTGAGATCGACCTGGCGTCGGGCTGATCCTTTGGGAATTGTCCGCCTGCGAACAACGGCTCACGACCATTCTACGTCTGGAAAGCAATTCTGGCTCAGACGCGACCGCCGGCAGCCAACAATCGCCGGGCAGCATCACGGGCTTCGGCCAGGGCGTCCGGCAAACGATCGGGGTGCTTTCCGCCGGCCTGGGCCATGTCGGCGCGGCCGCCACCGCTGCCACCCACCACACTCGCAGGACTGCGCACCCACTCGATCGCGCTAACGCCTTGTTCTTCAAGATCGCGGCTGATGCCCGCGACCAGCAGCACTTTGTCCGCTTCGCGAGTCGCCAACAGCACCGCAATCGGCGCGACCTTTTTGCGCAACTGATCGATCTGCTGCCGCAGGATGCCGGCATTGGCGCCAGGCACCTCGGCGACCACCAGTTTGGTGCCACCGATATCTTCCGCGGTGGCCAGCAACTGTTCGACCGAAGCTGCAGGCGCAGCCGTGGCAGCTCCCGCTTGTTTCTTTAGATCGCGGGCTTCTTTCTGAAGGGCAGCTACGCGCTGCGGCAAATCGGCCGGCGCGGCCTTGAGCAATTGGCTCAACTCGCGCAGCAGAGTCTCTTGCTCTTGAACCGTGCGGACAGCCGCGCCGCCGGTGTGCGCGGTGATACGGCGAATGCCTGCCGCGACACTCTCTTCGCCCACGATCTTGAACAGCCCGACTTGCCCCGTGCTGTCGAGATGGGTGCCGCCGCAGAGCTCGCGGCTGAAGCCACCCATCGATACCATGCGGACGATGTCCGGATACTTCTCGCCGAAGAGCATCATGGCGCCGGCGCGACGGGCATCGGCGATCGGCAACTCCGACCACTCGATGGCGGCGCCCAGCGCGATGCGCTCGTTGACTTCTCGCTCGATGGTGGCCAAATCGGCGGGCGTGACCGCCTGCGGATTGCGGAAATCGAAGCGCAGCCAATCGCGGTCGACCTTCGAGCCTTGCTGCTGAGCATGCTCGCCAAGGTGCTTTTGCAGCGCGAAGTGCAACAAGTGCGTGGCCGAGTGCGCGCGGCGAATGCCCTGCCGCCGCTCGGAGTCGACGCGCGCAGTGAGCACACCTCCCAGCTTCAACTGGCCGCGCCGCAAATGTCCGCGGTGGAGCACGAAGCCGCGCTGCTTCTGCGTATCGATGACGTCGAACTCGACGCCGCCGCCGGTGAGCGTGCCGGTGTCGCCGACTTGCCCCCCCGACTCGCCATAGAACGGAGTTTGGTCGAGCACGACGGTTACGGGCTCGTCGCTGGCGAGCTCGTCGACCTGGTCGCAGAGGTCACCGCGCGCCAACAGCGCCACGACTTTGGCATCGGCCTCGGTGGTTTCGTAACCCAAAAAGCGCGTGGCCGGCAGCACCTTGGCCAGACCATCGAGCGGACCGCTCGCGAAAACGTCGACGACAACTCCACCACCGGAGAGCACGCCGTGGTGCTCCATTTCGCGACGAAAGCCCTCCCAATCGAAGGCCACGTTGTGCTCGGCAGCCAGCGACTCGAACAATTCCGGGGGCACACCGTGCGTGGTGTAAACGTCGGCTGCTTCGCGACCGAGCACTTCGTTGCGGTGCTCGCGCTTGATCGTCTTGAGAACCGCTTCAATGCGCGCCAGCCCGGCATCGATCGACGAGAAGAAGCGCTCCTCTTCGTCGCGAATCACGCTGGCGACGCGCTCGATCGTTTCGCCCAGTTCGGGATACGGGTTGCGCATCATTTCGGCCACGGCCGGCACGAGACGATGCAAGAACGGCTCACGCAAACCGATTTGATGGCCGTCAAGCACCGCGCGGCGCAGCAACCGCCGAATGACGTAATTCTCTTTATTGGCGCCGGGGCGGACGTTTTCGTGAATGGCGAACGTGCAGGCCCGCACATGATCGGTGATGCGGCGCAGTCGGCGACCGCTGTCGCTGGCCGGATCGTAGTCGAGTCCGCAGACTTCGGCAGCCGCGGCGACGATCGGCCGCAGAATGTCGATGTGAAAGTTGGTTTCAACCCCTTGCAGCACGGCGGCCGTGCGCTCGAGCCCCATGCCGGTGTCGATGTTCTTGCTGGGTAGCGGGCGCAGGTTGTTCGGGGGCGCGCCAACGCGGTTGAACTGCGTGAACACCAGGTTCCAGATTTCGACGGACTTACCCCCTTCGGAATGATAATAGATCTCGCTGCACGGGCCGCAGACGCCGTCGGGGCCTTGGCTCGGCGCGCTAGCGGGCCAGAAGTTTTCGTCTTCGTCGAGCCGCTGGATCTTCGCCGGCGGCAACTTGATATCGCGTGCCCAGATTTCGGCGGCCTCGTCGTCGTCGAGGTAAACGGTGACCGACAGCCGCTCGGGCTCGAGGCCGAGCCACTTCTTTTCCGTCAAAAACTCCCAAGCCCAGGCGATGGCATCGCGCTTGAAATAATCGCCGAAGCTGAAGTTGCCCAGCATCTCGAAAAACGTGTGGTGATAGGCCGTGCGACCGACGTTCTCGATGTCCCCCGTTCGCAAGCACTTTTGACAAGTCGTAGCCCGCGTGAAGTCGAGCTTACAGCGACCGAGGAAATGATCCTTGAACTGATTCATGCCGGCGGGCGTGAACAGCACCGAGGGATCGGAGCGCGGCACGAGCACGTCGCTGGGGCGCCGAGTGTGCCCCTTCGAGACGAAGAAATCGAGATACTTTTCGCGTAGTTCGTCGGTCTTCATGAACAGTTCTCAGCCGTCGAGCAGTTGTTTCAATGCGCGGATCACAGCACCGGATAGACGACCGGGCCCCCGAGCTGGTTCACCCTGGTACGCGTCACGGCAAGGTTACGACAGAAATCGAACTTCCGCGCCGCTAGCCTCACCAATGGCATCGCTGCCAGGCCGCTAGCTTGATCGTGCCGAGGGGCTCGGCCGCGGATGATCGCAAGCGACGCACGCAGCACCGCGGTCAACCGTGTGACCCCGCGCGGTCAATCATACCGGGCGTGCGGAAAAGCGGCCAGACGCTTCCGATCGAGCGGAAATTGCGAGGCGCCGCTGGCCAGCAAGCGAGTCGCTTAGGAGGTCGAAGCTTCGCCGGGCTCGACGCGGCACGTGGGGCGATCCTCGGGGGAGCGCCACAGCCGCAGTTCGACCGCTCCCTCACGCCCTTCCACCGCGCGGCGAAACTCGCGGGGTGTATCGACGCGGGTGCCGCCCACGTGCGTAATCAACACGTTGCGTTCGAGCCCCGCGCGGGCGGCCGGGCTTTCCGGATCGACGTCGGTGATGACGACGCCTCCTTCCGCATAACCAAACGCCGGTCGCTGCAGGCCATCGAGCATCGCCGTCACGTAATCGATGTGAGCGCCACGCCAGCCGGGGGCCGGCGCGGTGACGACCTTGCGGCCGCGCACCGGAAATTTCGCCAGCTCTGCCGTCAGATTCTCAACCTGACCTTCGCGGAGCACCGTAAGCCGCGCGGCGCTCTCGACTGGCAGCCGCCCAACGAGCAACATCAAGTCGTCCATGTTGCGAACCGGCTCGCCATCGACGGCAATCACGACGTCGCCGCGGCGCAGGCCCGCCTGATCGGCCGGCGTGCCGGTGACAACACTGTTGACAATCGCCCCTTGGTTACCTTCCAGCACCTTCACCCAGGAGAAGTCGACCGGCGCGATCCCGAGGAAGCCAAACTCAACTTCGCGGCCCGCCTTGAGCGCTTCGAGCACGCGCAGAAAAGTCTCGTCGACAGGAATCGCATAGCCAGCCGCCTGCTCGTAGCCGGCCAGCGCCGCCAGCGAGGTGGTCAAGCCGACCATCTCCCCCTGCAGATTGATCAGCGGGCCTCCGCTCGTCCCCAGGTTCAGCTTCGCGTCGGTCTGAATGAGCGTGCCGAAATGGTGCAGCGTGGGCTTCACGCCATTGGGCGAGTCAATCGGTTCGGGGCCCAGCTTGCGACCCAGGTTCGAGATGATCCCCCAGCTCGCGCTGCACTGGCCGTCGCGGGCAATTGCGTAGGGGTTGCCTAGGGCGATCACGATCTGCCCCTTCCGCAGTTGCTTGGCCTGGCCGAACTTGATCGGCGTCAGGTCCGTGGCCTGAATCTGCAGCACCGCCAGGTCCATACGAGGATCGCTCCCCTTGACCTGGGCCGGCGCCTTGACGATGGCCGGGTACGTCTTGCGATCGATCGTCGTGACATAGAAATCGGAAGATTCGTAGTCCTCTTTACCGAGCACGTGGGCGTTGGTGACGATCAGCCCCTTGGCGTCAACCACTACGCCCGTGGCGAATTCGTTCGGGACGAAATCGGAACTCCCCGGTTCGGGGTCCATCGGCGCAGTTTCACTGCGGCGGACGCGGGCAATGCTGACGACCGACTTCTCGGCCCGCGCGATGGCCTCGACCATGGCCTGCTCGATCGCCGCGGCGGCAGCCAGCCCCGAGGGTTCCGGCGCTTGTGCGCGAACCGCCGAGCCAGACGTGGCTAGCAAAGATCCGATTAGCATCGAAGCCGCCAGCGCGACAAGGCCAAACTGCCGGCCGGCCAGACACGCCGAGGTGCCGGCACGACCGGACCTCCAGCGCTCGGTAGCCGCCCCAAAACGGCCGTTCGCACGATCGCCACAGGAACGAATCGCAACCATAAGCTCGCACCTTGTTGTCGTCGCGAAACTGACGCGTCTCACGGCCGGCGGAGCCTACGCTTTAATTCGCCCCTTCGCCAGCCACTGGCCGGCGATCGAGCGCCCTCGCGTCTGGGCTCAACCGCTAACGTCTGGCTCGGCGCCATCGTCGTCGGCTTCGCTACTTCCCCCTTCGACGCTCAGCGGCAAGTGTTGTGCTTCCGCCAGAATCTTCTCACGCAACTCGGCCATCAACTCCGGATGCTCATCGAGGTACTGCCGCGTTCGTTCGCGTCCTTGACCAAGTTGCAACTCGCCGTAACGAAACCACGCGCCGGAGCGGCCGATCAACTTTTGGGCCATCGCCAGGTCGAGCACGTCCCCCGTCAGGCTGATGCCATTAGCATGCAGCATATCAAATTCAGCGACACGGAAGGGGGGCGCCACCTTGTTTTTCACGACCTTGGCTTTGACCCGCTGCCCGATCACGTCCTCGCCATCCTTCAACTGGCCGATACGCCGCACATCAATCCGGCACGACGAGTAGAACTTCAAGGCCCGGCCGCCAGGGGTTGTCTCCGGGCTGCCGAACATGACACCGATCTTCTCGCGGATCTGATTGATGAAAATCACGCAGGTTTTGCTCTTGGCAATGGCGCCCGTGAGCTTCCGCATCGCCTGGCTCATGAGCCGGGCCTGCAGGCCAACGAACGTATCCCCCATTTCGCCATCCAACTCTTTTTGCGGGACGAGGGCAGCCACCGAGTCGACGACAATCGCGTCCACCGCGTTGGAGCGGATCAGCATTTCGGTAATGTGCATGGCCTCTTCGCCGCTCGAGGGCTGGCTCACCAGCAAGGTCTCGAGTTCGACACCAAGCTTTTTGGCCCAGCTTGGGTCCAAAGCGTGTTCGGCATCGATAAAGGCCGCGATCCCCCCCTCGCGCTGAGCATTAGCCAGCACGTGCAAGGCCAGCGTTGTCTTGCCGCTCGATTCGGGGCCAAAGATCTCAATGATTCGGCCCTTCGGCAGCCCACGGCCGCCGAGCGCCAGATCGAGCGAAAGGCTCCCCGTGCCGATCCCGGCAAGCGGTTTCGGCGGTTCACTCCCTAAGGGCATAATAGCCCCCTCGCCGAACTGCTTTTCGATTTGCGCCAACGTGGTCTTGAGCGCCGAGTTCTGCTCGATGGCGTTACGCGGGATGGGCTTACCCGCGTTGCGCTCCGCGGCGGCGCCGTTTTTGGATTCTTTTTTTGCCATGCGGTTGAACTTCGTGGCTGCCACCATTGGCATAATCCTTTGTGCAGAAGAAGCTTGCGATCGTCAAGCCGATGCCGTCCCAGACACGGATCAGGCGGCGTTTTCGCACGCCGCGCTGTATAGTATACACCTGAATACTGTATCGGCGTTCACTAGCTGCTTCAAGAGCACTTTTTCAGGATTCTTGCCTCCGGGGGTCGTGGAAATGGATGGTTCGGAAAACTCTGCCGGACTCAGCCTTTCAGCGGACAGCGGGCCAGCAATTCGTAGCGTGGGCCAGCCTGGTCCGGGTGGCTCGCCATTACGACAATTTCGCTCACTGCCGAAGCGCCAGCTTCATAATCAGCCGCCTCAAGGATCGAACTGGCCAGTCCAGCCATCGCCGACCCTTCGCGCACATATCCTAGCGTCAGGTGGGGTTTGTAGGGGCGACTATCCCCGCGATGCCCCAGCGGCCGCAGCGCCTCGTCGATCGCCTGGTGCAGAGATTGCAGCGCTTCAGTCCCCTCACCAACTCCGAGCCAAACCACGCGGGGCCGACGCACCTGCGGAAATGCCCCCGCGCCGTTGATGGCGATCTCGAACGGAGCGAGCCGCGCCGCGACTTTCACCACGGTTCGGCAGACTTCCGCCATTTCGAGCGTCGGCACGTCTCCCAAAAACTTCAATGTCAAGTGCAGGTTGTTGCGCTCGACCCAGTTGACGTGCGACTCCGGGGATCGTAGTCGAGCAATCAATTGCATGGCTCGCGTTTGCACCGCGGCGTTCACTTCGACTGCCACAAACGTGCGGACCATGCCTCCCATTGCATCGACAACCCTAACCGCGTCGGCACCTCGTGGGCGAGGCTCCGCTAGAAGCTCAACATCTTCCGATAGGCCTGCATCCGGCGATCGAGATCGGCGCGCTCGATGCGCTTCAGCCGTTCGAGGCTGAAATCCTCGACGTTATAGCTGGCCACGAGAATGCCGTACGCGAGCGCCTCCTTGAGCGTGCGCGGCTCGAAGTTCCCCTGGGCCGCGAGGTAGCCCATCATGCCGCCGGCGAAGCTATCGCCGGCACCCGTGGGGTCGACCACTTCCGACGTCGGAAAGGCGGGCAGCACGTAGGTCTCGTGCTCGCTGAAGAACATCGCGCCGTGCTCCCCTTTTTTGATGACGACAAACTTGGGGCCCATGGCACGAATCGCATGACCGGCGCGCACCAGGTTTTCGTCCTCGGTGAGCAAGCGGGCCTCGGCGTCGTTCATCACCAGGCCGTCGATCTTCTTGAACAGCTTCATCAGTTCGGCGTGCTGCGTGCGAATCCACAAATCCATCGTGTCGGCCACGACCAGCCGCGGACCGGTCACCTGGGCCAGCACCTGCTGCTGCAACACGGGTGTACCGTTGGCCAGAAACAGGAACTCGCAGCGGCGCTGGGCCTCGGGTAGTTGCGGCTGAAAGGTGTCGAGCACATTGAGCTGAACGTCGAGCGTCTCGCGATCGTTCATGTTCGGCAGGTAGCGGCCGCGCCAGCGGAAGGTCTTGCCGCCGCGCACTACCTGCAAACCGGCCGTGTCGATCCCTCGGCGGTCGAGCAGCGCGGTGTGCTCGCCGGGCCAGTCTTCTCCCACCGCGCCGACGAGGTGCACCTTCGTGAAGAAACTGGCGGCATAAGCGAAGTAAACCGCCGAGCCCCCTAAAATGTCGTCGCGGCGCTCACTGGGCGTTTCGACACTATCGAGCGCTACCGAACCGACGACCACCAACGACATGCGATGTCTCCGAGCGGGGAAGTGCGTCTCGCGTTCAAGCAGGTCGGTACACCGACCACTAGCCATGCCAACTGCCCGGCCGATTATCGAAACCTGGCCCCCCGGACGCAAGCACCGCGCTGCCATGCAGCGCGCAACAATTCGCCCGCCCCCGTGATCGGCTCATTTCGCGAGCGACGCGTCATCCCTAACGGCCACGGCGGCCGCTACGGCGATAGGCGATTGCCGCAAGTGCCACGCTACCCATCAGGCCCAGTGCTAAGCTCGACGGCTCGGGCACGATCAACCCCACGGTGTTCAACACGTGAACATCGGTGGTGAAGGTGTACCCGCCGGCAAATTCCAATTCGACAAAGTAGGCCGTGTAGCCTTTCGTCGGCAGATCGGGCCGCCCGGCGAAGGTGCCGCTCCCCAAATCGGTCAGCTCCGTCCCCTCGTAAGCCGCGCCGATCTTCTCAAAGCGAAAGTCTCGGGCGTTAGGGTTCGTGGCTGCCCACAGCGTGGCCGCGAGCGGATGCGATGGCGAACTGACGTTCAGTGTGCCATCCGCGGCAGTTGTCCACGAATACTGGGGGAGCTTGGTTCCTTTCAGAATGGCGTTGTAGAAGGCCTGAATTTCGGTGATCACGAATGGGTTCTGCACGAGCGAATGGTCGGTGTTGGGGACATAGCGCAGATACTTGTCCCCCGGCAAATCGTCGAAGTAGTACTGCGACGAGTCGGGCACAAAAAACTGATCGCCAGCCGAGTTGATGATCAATTTCGGCATCGTGAAGCGATCGAGGTACGAATACGGATCGACCACGCTCAGCAGCGAAGCGATCTGCGGCGTACCAAACTGCGTGGTGATGCCGGCGTTCACGTAGTCGTTGATGGCCGGTGGATAAAAACCATACGTGTCGTAAGCGTGCTTGAAGGCCGCTTGCATGTTCAGCCCGTCGAAGACCGCCGGAATAATTGCCTTCACGCGCGAATCGACGGCTGCGGTGAGCCAGGTAGTCCAACCACGCTTCGATCCCCCCGAAACCACAAAATCATCGATCGCCAATCCGCCGCCCGCGGGGCTGGCCAGAAACTGCTGCACCGCGTCCATCGTCTTTACGGCGCTGTTGGTCATCGGCAGATTCACAGCCCAGGTGATATCGCCGGTGGCCAGCTCCTTCTTCCAGCTCTGGGCAATCAGTGCGTCTTCGCTCAAGTTGCCCGGCACACCGGTCAACTTGGTCGGCTGGTTGGGGACGCCCTCGAGATTGATGAGGACCGACTTCGTGGCCACGGCCAGCGAGCCGGCGTACGAATCGAGCGACGTATCCGGCGACGACGAAGTCGACCCGCCGTTAATCAGCATCAGCGCCGTGTCGTAACTCGTCAGGTTCGGCTTGTAGATGGTGACCCAGTGCTTCCAAACACTGGGGTTCACGCTGGCGTTGGTTCGCCAGTCTCCCGAAGTGACCTGCAAGCGGTACGCGGTGTACCCCGGCGCCGTCGAAGTGCTCTTCAAACTCCAACTGAACAGCGGCTCGGGCGCGTCGACATAGTCGTCCAAGGCCGTGCGCGGGCTCTGGGCCAGGGCCGGCACACCTGGCAGCCCCAGTGCGAACACGACCACCAGCACGGGCCAGCCCCGCCGCGTTGTGAAGATCGACGGGACTGCGCAACCAGCGACTCGCGCGATCAAGGCGCAGAGTAACGCACAAGATTTCGACCGCGTCACTAGCGGTACCTCCTCGAAAAGTTCCGGGCGATCAGGCGGGAATTACAGGCGGAAGAATGTGTATGGCAACCGGAGCGCGTTTGAATTGCAACCCCCCGGCTGGGACTCACATTGCCTACGCGATTTCTGCATGACTTGCAGCGCTTAATGGTGCGGCGGACGAACCTCATTTAGCAGCGGCTCGCCGCGCTCGAACGCCGAAACGCTCGCGAGCGTTGTGGACGCGATATTGGCCAGCGCCTCGCGCGTCAAAAAACCCTGGTGTGACGTGACCAGCACGTTGGGAAAAGTGAGTAGCCGCGCTAACACATCGTCATGCAGCACCTGGTCCGAAAGGTCCTGAAAGAAGACCCCTTCTTCCTCTTCGTACACGTCGAGCCCGGCCGCGCCGACGCGCCGCTGCTTAAGCGCTTCGATCAGGGCCCGCGTATCCAACAGCGCGCCGCGACCGGTATTGATCAGCATGACGCTGGGCTTCATCAAGGCCAACGCCCGGGCGTCGATCAAATGGCGCGTGCTGGGCAGCAGTGGCACGTGCAACGAGATCACGTCGGACGAGGCGAACAGTTCGTCGAGCTCGACGTATCGCAGACCGGTAGCGGCGACGAGCTCATCGTTGGGCCGCACGTCGTAGGCCAGTATTTGGCAGCCGAAACCGTGCATGATGCGCGCGGCTACGGCGCCTATCTTGCCCGTGCCGACCACGCCGAAGGTCTTGCCATGCAGATCGAAGCCGACGAGTCCCTCGAGCGAGAAATTCGCGTCGCGCACCCGCTGGTAGGCGCGGTGGATCTTGCGATTCAACGACAAGATCAAGGCCACGGCCAACTCGGCCACGGCATACGGCGAGTATTCGGGGACACGCACCACGCGTAAGCCGAGGGCGCCGGCCGCGGTCAAATCGACGTGATTGAAGCCGGCCGAGCGCAAGGCCAGCAACCGCGTGCCGCCCGCCTGCAAGCAGCGGAGCGCCTCGGCGTCGGCCGAATCGTTCACGAATGAGCAGACCACCGGAAAGCCCTCGGCCAGGCGGGCGGTGACCGCCGTCAAACGGGGCTCGAAAAACACCAACTCGTGCGCGCCGTCGTTCGCCGACAGGAACGCTTCGCGGTCGTAGCTGCGCGAGTCAAACAATGCCATTCGCATGTGCTTCACACCGTCAGAAAAAGCAGGAGACAAACCCGCACGTACCGCAGGTCTGGGGGGTGCCCAGGGATGTTGCGTGACAGCGATTATGGCAAATCTCCCGAATCACCCAAACCAGCACGTTGGCGGCCCCGCGCGCGATTGCTGGCCAGCGAGCCCCTCGATTGACCGATAATCGCTGCCGCGCGCCCCTTGGACTCATGTCGGGCCGCGACATTGCCGATTGAAAGCGACCGGGCAAGGCACGTTGACTTTTCCGGTAGTAAGCTAGCAATGGCCGCCGGCCGGGTCGGCATTCTCCCCGGAGGACCGAAGCTATGTCACGCGACTTTCGCTGTTCGCTGCTTGTCAGACGTTCCTTGCTGAGCCTGATCGTCTGCCTGATTTGTGCCCCCGCGGCGCTGGCCCAGGTGCGGCCAGAAATGAGTCCCGCGCAGCGCAATCGCGTGACCCGCCGGGCGGCCGCCGCCCAGCGGACCCCGTCGTTCAGCCCATATCTCAATCTGCTGCGCAACGACACCAACCCGGCCCTGAACTACTACACGCTCGTGCGTCCGCAGGTGCGCCAGGATCAGACCAATCGAGTTCGCCAGGCCGAGCTCGACGAGTTGCAAGAAGAGGTCGCACCCCAGACGGTCCGCCGCGGAGCGCCCCAGCCCGTACGCTCGACAGGGCACGCTTCGCGCTACATGGACTATCAGCGGTTCTTCGGCGCCGGTAGTTAGGCGGCGCGCCGTGATCTGGGCTTCCAGCCCATGACAACACGGCCACGATGGCCGGGCCATGTTCGCGCGTCCTGTCGCCGCAGGACACCGCTTGCCATAATGGCGCGATGCCCAGCGAGCCCACCTTTCTGTTTGTCACCTGCCAACGAGGCGCCGAAGCGACCGTCAAGCACGAGATCGCGCGCGACTGGCCGGCGCTCCGCTTTGCCTACTCGCGCCCCGGCTTTCTCACGTTCAAGCTGCCCCCCGGACATGGCCTGGCCGACAACTTCGATCTCGGCTCGGCGTTCGCCCGCGCTTCGGGCTTCAGCCTGGGCGCGGTGACCGCCGACACGCCCGCGGAGCGCGCCTCCGGGGTTTGGCAGTTGGCCCATGAGCTGCCGATCGACCGGTTGCACGTCTGGTCGCGCGACGCGGCCGTGGCCGGCCATCACGGTTATGAGCCCGGCCCCACAGCCGAGGCCGCCGCCGCGCGCGAGACGATTCTGGCCGCACAAGTGGCGCAGCAACCTGCAGGCCGCGGGCAAATCGCCGCGTCCAAGTTTCAGCCGCAGCCCGTAGCCGCGCCCGGCGAACTGGTGCTCGATTGCATTTTGCTCGAGCCCACGCGGTGGTGGGTTGGTTACCACCGCGCGGCGTCGCTGGCTTCGCGACATGCCGGGGGATTGTTGCCGATCACACCGCCGACGTATGCGGTCTCGCGGGCGTACTCCAAAATGGCCGAAGCGCTCGCCTGGTCGGCCCTGCCGATCCGCACAGGGCAGCGAGTCGTCGAAATCGGCGCCTCGCCCGGCGGCGCCGCGCAAGCGCTGCTCGACGCGGGGTTGCTGGTCACCGGTATCGACCCGGCTGAGATTCACGCCGATGTGCTGGCCAATCCCCGGTTCACCCACTGGCGCAAACGGGGCGCGGACGTGCGGCGCCGTGAGTTTCGCCCGTTTCGCTGGCTGGCCGCCGATCTGAACGTCGCCCCGCAGTACACGCTCGACACGGTCGAAGCGATCGTCACGCATCCCGAGGTCGACATTCGTGGGCTGCTGCTGACACTGAAGCTGCCCGACTGGCGCTTGGCCGAAGAACTGCCTGCCTATCTTGCCCGCATCCAGGCGTGGGGTTACAGCGCGGTCCGAGCAAGGCAGCTTGCACATAACCGCCAGGAAGTGTGCGTGGCAGCCACGCGTAGCGTGCGCGCCGCCAACAAGCTGGTCGCAGCCAGCACGCAGAAAGTCAGCCAGCCGCAAACGAACCGGCCGCGACAACGCGCGGCCGGCAAACGCACTTCAAAACAGTAACTGGCGGGGCAATTCCGCGGGCGCTATCGGCCCGCCGACGGATAAATCGTGTGAGGCCGCGAGACAACTGCCGGCGCGGCCGGCTTGGCCGCGGGCGCCGCATCGGCGATCACATACGGATTCGTGATCCGCAGCGGCTTGATGCTCGTTGTGCGATCATTCGTCGACGCGCTGCGCGAGGCGGGCGTCGAGCGCGGCGCGTGCGGGTTGAGCATGGTCAGCGGTTCTTCGATCTTGGGCTCCGGCGTCATGATGTACGGCGGATAGGCGAACGGGCTGTAACCATAGGGACGCGGCACCGGCCGGCTGTAATACACCGGCGGATGCAGGGCGAAGTACGGCGCCGGGTCTTGCGTGTAAACGTTGTAGTTCAGGCCCCCGTAGTAGCCTCCCCACTGGCCCCATTGACCCCAGCCCGTTTGGGCGGCGGCGGGCCGAGCCGCCAGCGACAACAGAACCAACATGGCCACACCAAGGATCATTCGCCGAATGTTCATGTTCGCTTGCCTTACGCGAGGGCCTGAAAGTGCGCGGTGCCGACGGCAATCACCTTCGTTGCCACCGTCACAATCCGCAAATCCAGACTAATTCGCTCAGGCCGGCAAACAAGTCCCTCGCTGCGAAGTTCCGTGATAAATCCTCTACCCACGGCGTGAATAAACGGGGAGATTGCGCGATGCGCGTAGCAATTCGTTAGTGACCCAACCCCGGCGCGGGGCCGCCGATAAGCGTCACTCGTATCAAAAGTGCCGGCGACAACGAATGAACCTTCCCCCGGGCGGCGTCTAGG
>CAZBWM010000068.1:0-39527 GCA_964495375.1 uncultured Planctomycetaceae bacterium
CGATGACGCCGCTGACGCCACAAAGCCCAAAGCCTTCGCTTGATTGAGGCCTAGTAGGCCACGGGGCGTATTCTTTGCGCTGACCGTAGGCATGTTCGTGGCATCCGCTTGCCGTCCTAGCTCAGAGATTGAGCGCGACAGCGAGTCGCATGTAGCTGAATCGGTTCTTGCCAACCGACCTCTGATCGAGATCGCCCTGGCTCGTAGCCCTGCGGAATGCTTGGGGTTTGAATGGCCCACGCGCGAGCACGGATTCGCCCAATTTTGGACACTGCAATCGGAGGCGAACGTCCGCGTCCTATTCGATTCCCAGGAGCTGTTTACTTCGTTTTCCAAAGTGAGCGATGCCGAGCAGCAAGATGGCCGCATCGTGCTAATAAACATCGCTCCCTTGGAAAAGACAGTGACCTTTGATGTTGCTGTAGACTACGTCATACAGCAGATTCTCAAGCGTGTTGCAGCCCACGACAAAGCCGCGCTCACGAGGGCCGAGTCGTGGAAGGCGCGCGATGTCGATCGCGCAAGGAGATCGCATTCGTTGCGGTTTGCCACGTCGATTGAAAACGTTGAAGGGTTTTGTGAAATCAAGAGAACTGGGATAGAAGGCCAGACACTGTCGTACTATATCTCGCTCGAACTGTACGATCGCCGTGTGTACGGGTTGAATAAATAGCGGGCAGTGACCGCACGCAAAACAGCAGCGCGCGACTTGAGGGCGATTCGAAATGGGAGGCGCTGCCGCGCATCGCGTCATTTCGCCTTGCCCCAACGGGGCAAAAGTTAATAGCCAGGGGTGGCAACCCCTGGAACGCCGACCGCAACGAAACCTGATTCAATTGCAATTAAGCCCCAAGGGGGCGACAGACCTTTGAACTTCGAAGGCGCTCGTTAACGACTCATGGCGCGCAGGAAAACAAGCTTACTGTCGCCCCGTGGGGGCTCAATTCAAAGAAGACAATCATGAGGTTGAACGCACAATTCCCAGGGGTTTCCACCCCTAGCTATTAACGGCCACGGCGTTGCGGTTGATCCTTGCTGACACGCGCGTTGACGGCGGAAGTACAAATGCCCAAGCGACCGTTTCAATTCAGCCTGAGCACTGCGTTTGTGCTGCTGAGCTTCGCGGCAGTCGGTTGCGTCGCATTGTCGATGCTGATCACCGACCCGGAGCTGGTGGCGCTGATTGTCTTGATGCTGTTGTTCGCCGCTTTCTGGACGTTGGTGTTTCTCTCGATTTTCGGCTTCCTACTGGCGGATTTCATCAGTCTACTCGCCCGGTTGCTGGTCGCCGCCCGACCGAGAATTCGCAGGCTTAGGCAACAAGCCCGCCGGACCAGCCCTCGACATTAGTCGTCACGGCTTCGCGCCGGGTCGCGTCGGCGCGTAGAACCGCTGGGGCCAGGCCGGCGCGGCCAAGGTCTTGTTCCAAGCGTCCCACAGGGCGGTCAGCTCTTTGACTTTCGCCGGCTGCTTGGCGGACAGGTCGTTCGTTTCGCCAATGTCGGCGCTTAGATCGTAGAGCCGTGGCGGTGAGAACTCCGTGGTCTCCTTCTCGCCGGCGAATTCGGTGGCGTACTTCACCAGCTTCCAGTTCCCTTGGCGGATGGCCATCTGCTGGCCCAAGCGCCAGTAAAGCACGTCGTGCGGCGTGCCGGTCTTTTCACCCGTGAGGTACGGCGCCAGGTCGACGCCATCGAGCTGCCAATCGGCCTTGGCTGCGACGCCCGCGGCCGCAAGTGCCGTGGGCAGTACATCGAGCTGGATGATCGGCTGCTCGAAGACCTTGCCGGCCGGCAGTTTGTCTTTCCAGGAGACGACAAACGGTACGCGGATTCCTCCTTCGAGCGTCGCAACCTTCGAGCCACGCAGCGGCTTATTACTTGACGCATTGAGCGCCGCCCGCGGGACGGTCGGCCCACCGTTGTCGCTGAAGAAGAAGACGAGCGTTTCCTTCTCGAGATTGGTGCTCCGCAGCTTTTCGAGCACCGTGCCGATCGCTTCGTCGAGCGCCAAGGTCATGGCGCAGTAGGAGCGCCGCAGCGGATCAGAGACCGACGCGAACTTCGCGAGGCGATCGTCGGTCGCGTGCATCGGCGTGTGAGACGCATTGAAGGCCAGATAGAGAAAGAACGGCTGCTTTTGATGTCGATCGATGAAGGAGACCGCCTCGCGCGCGAAAGCATCCGTCAAGTACTCGGGCTCATCGACTGCCTCGGTACCGCGGAACATGGCTGTCCAGGGCAGGTGCGGAGCGGGCTGGCCAGCGGCAGCGTGCGACGCGCTCGCGCCGGCGGGATCTTGCAGACCGGGAAAGACGACGTTCGGCAAGCCTGGCTGGTAGATGTGCGCGCCGCCGAGAAAACCGAAAAACTCGTCGAAGCCGCGCTGCTGCGGATGAAACTTCGGCGCGACGCCCTGGTGCCATTTGCCCACGAGGCCGGTAGCGTAGCCGGCCGCCCGCAAGCGATCGGCGATTGTGAATTCGGAAACGGGCAGGCCGATCGTCATGTCGACGTTCGGGCTCGTGGGCTCACCGTGCGGGCCGGGATTGAATTCGTGCCCGAAGCGCTGTTGATAACGGCCGGTCAGCAAGCCCGCACGGCTCGGGCTGCAGTAAGGGCACGAGACGTAGGCATTGGTGAACCGCACGCCGCCGGCGGCCAGCGCATCGAGGTTCGGCGTGGGAATGTCTCGGCAGCCATGAAAGCCGACGTCGGCGTAACCGAGATCATCGGCCAGCAGAATCACGATGTTCGGTTGCCGCGCGGTCGCCACCGAAGCGCCGGCGAATTCTAAGGCAACGAAGGCGAGGAAAGTGAGAGAGAGTCGTTGCATGAGCTCACATTCACCTGGACCAGGGAAGCGCGTGGCGCGCTACGCGCGCGGAAGCAGGAAGCTCAGATGATGCGAAGCGTGAATCAGAATCAGGTCGTTCCACTGCGACTTGGTCAATTGGCCGAAGAAGGGATGCGGCAGCGGCGTCGACGAGAGCGCCTGGAAGGCCGAGAGGTCACTGCGAAAGCGGGCCACCGCGTCGGACTCATCGTGCGCTGGGCCGGGGAGCCACCACTTGGGGACTTTGATGCCCGCCTTCATGCGGCGCTGCTTGAGGATGCGCTTAAGAATAATCGGGCCGAGCAGCTTGCGAATGATCCACGGCCCGCGGTTTTTGTTGCCGCGGACGGCCGTGCGGAGCCCTTCACCGATGTGATCGAGAATCTGTGAGAGATCCCAGTTGCCGGCGCGCTGGTAGCCCGCCTGGTGCAAGTGGTCGATGTCGGCGAGCAGAGCTGGCCAGTTGGTGAAATCGAGCCGGCGACGCTGCTGAATCGATTGGGGCACGTGACGTGTTCCTTTGCGCCTTGGCCCATCTGCCTCGCGGTTGACCGAACTACATATCCGGCCCCGAGAGGCTTTTCAGGAACTCGATGATGGCGGTGCGCTCCGCGGCGGTCAACCGATCGCCAAAGGTGTGTCCCCCGTTGCCATGACCGAAGACCTGGGTGTCGTAGTTGGATGCGTGGTCGGTCGCGGCTTTCGAGTAGAACGGTTTGCCTGCCGCCGCGGATGCACTTTCGTCGAAATCAGCACGCGTCACGGGCTCGTAGGCCATGCCCACGCGCTCGAGGTCGTAGGCGAACGGATCGCGGTGATTGCGGGCCCAGATCTCTGGCCGCTCGGGCGAGTTGAGCACGGTGTCGAGCGTCGGGACCGAGCCGTTGTGGAAGTACGGCGCCGACGCCCAGACACCGACGAGCGGGGGCGCGACGTAGCCCTCGGCGGCGGGGACGGCGGCTTGGGGAATCAGCTCTGCCGGAGTGCCCTGTTTGGCCAGGTACTCACCCAGCCGGTTGATGTGGTCGGCGATCGGCTTGAATTTTTGGAGCGTCGTGTTGTACGAAGCGTCGGTCTTGACGTCCCGGAGCACGTGCGAGAACTGGTAGTCGACCGACCACGAACCGGGCTGGCTGAAATCAGTCTGCGATGGCTTGCGGGTGTACGTGCCGTGACACGTTTTGCAGGCCCGGAACCCGGTGGTGTCTTGCGGCGCGACGCGGCCGTGGAACAGGTCGGCGCCTTGCTGCACGAGCTCGGCATTGAGCACGCCGGGATAGAGCGGCGATTGTGTCTCTCGCGCGAAGGCGAGCGCCTTGGCGACCGATTTGACGTGCTCCTCGTGGTGCGCGTTCATTTCGGCGTGGGGCGTCGTGAAATTGATGGAGAAGCTCGCGGCGTCGTGCGGCCCGGCGTCGGCGTACCAATAATCCTTGGTCTTGTACTTCATGAGCCACCAGGGCATGGGATCGACCGGGGGCAACTCCGTCGCCTCGTACAGCGCTTGCAACTCGGTTTTTTCCTTGGCGAGGGTCAGCCCCTCGTTGGCCGGATCTGCCAGGCGCGTGCCGAGCAGCCAGACCGCGTAGGGGCCGAAGTTGTCGCCGCGCGTGCGCAGGTTTCGTGGATCTGACTGATTGATGTGGTTGTTACCCAGCCCGGCGACGACCTGACCGCGGACGACCCCGGCATGGCAGAAGAAACAGTTGATGTTGACGTGCTGCACGCCGCCGCGCTCGAACACGCTTTCGCCCAGCGCGAAGGACTTATCAGCGCCTGTCGAGCGGGTCGGCGGAGAGGGCAAGCGGCCCGAGGCGTAGAATCGTCCCTCGGTCGAGTCGGGCGTGAAGCCGGCCTCGCGCTGCGAGGAGGTGAAGGTGCCAAACAGCAGGCGCACCGCCGTGACCGGCACCGCTTCATGAAACAGGCGCCCCGCGAGAATCTCCTCAAGCCCTTCTTGCGCGGCCGCCGACTGGGACGCCCCGCTGAAACCGTGGTGTTCCAGAGGTTCCGCGGCCAAGACTGCTGTCGTCGTGCAAGCGAGCAGCAGGCTGAATGAAGATCGCGTGAAGCGTCGCATTAAAATGCTCGCGAGTCTGATCTTGTCGCAACGAGCCATTGATTTCTCCAGGCCCTAAAGAACCGACGGTCATTGCCGGCGTGCAAGGGGTTGCTAAATGTTGCCCGGAAACGCCTCGATGGGGACTGAGAAGTCACGGCGGGAAGTGCTCCATCGGCCGCAGCTCGCAAAGAGCGGGGGGATGAGGTTCACGACGCGCTGGTCTCCAGCTCCGCCAGCGGCTGACCGACGGTGAGTTGTTCGTCCTCGCTCACCAGTAGCTTGACGAGCAGGCCGGTCACGGGCGACGGCAGATCAACCGTGACGCCATCGGCCAAAACTTCGAGCAGGCGGTCTCCCTCGGTCACGCGTTTGCCCTGCTCGACGAGCCACAAGCTGGCGGTCACCGGCACGTCGCCCAGGCCCAGATCGGGGAGGATGAGTTGGTGACGCATGGGGCACACGCAGCTACGAGGGGGACAGTCCCCGGAGGCTCGCAGTCCCCGGCGGCGCGGCGAGCAGGATTAAAATGTCTCGGCCATTTCGCGGGCGTGGTAGCTCGAACGCACAAACGGCCCGCTCGCGACTTCGGCAAAGCCCAAGCGTTTGGCCTGGCGACCGATCTCGGCGAACTCGTCGGGATGAACGTACCGCACGACTGGCAAGTGCTCGAACGAGGGCTGCAGGTACTGCCCGAGCGTCAAGAGGTCGCAGCCGACGCGGCGCAGATCGCAGAGCGCGTCGAGCAGCTCGTCGCGCGTTTCGCCCAGGCCAAGCATCAGGCCACTCTTGGTTTTGATGGCCGGGTTGAGCTGCTTGACCCGGGCCAAGAGACCGAGCGTCCAGCGGTAGTCGCTCTTGCGACCGCGCACCTGGCGATAGAGCCGGGGGACCGTTTCCATATTGTGGTTGAAGACTTCAGGCGCGGCCTCGACCACGCGGGCCAACGCATGACGGTGACCGATGAAGTCGGGCGTGAGCACCTCGACCGCCGCACCGGTACGCTCGCGAACCGCCAGCACCGTGCGATAGAAGTGGTCGGCGCCGCCGTCAGAAAGATCATCGCGCGTGACCGACGTGATCACCACGTGCTTGAGACCGAGCCGGGCGGCCGCTTCGGCGACGCGATCGGGCTCGTCGGCTTCCAGCGGCAGGGTTTTACCTTTGTCGACCGCACAGAAACCGCATGGCCTGGTGCAGACGTTTCCCAGGATCATGAACGTGGCGGTCCGCTGCGAATAGCACTCCATGCGGTTCGGGCAGCGGGCGTTGTCGCAGACGGTTTCGAGCCGCAGCTCTTCGAGCAGCCGGGCGGTGAGGTGGTTGCCATTGCCCTTGGGCACATTGCGGCGCAGCCAAGGGGGTAAGCGGCGAGCGGGGGCTTCGGCCGATGCGGGTGCGTCACCCAAGGTTGATCCGGCTGAGCCGCAGGCGACTTGCGCGCGCGGATTGCCAGCAGCGTTTTGCGGCGGCGCGGCGAGGATCGGCAATTCGATCAACGGGATCTCGACTTCAGCGAAAGTAAGTCCGGCCTCGGAGAGGCCAGCTACAGTTCTCCCGGGCTACATCAGCCGACGCGGCGGCGCGGTTGTTCGACGCTGCGCGTAGCGGTGGTTTGCGTCAGGTAGGGATGCCCGCTGTAGAGGTGCTGGCGCACGACTTCAAAGGCGGTAGCGAGGTGGCCGATCAGCCGTGCGCGGACGAGCGGCATCTTGATCGGCTGCTGACGCTCGACCACCAACGACGTGAAGGGCGTGTGCTCGATGGGGTCGGTGTCGACCAGGTGTTGCAGGGTCATCGACGGCTCGACGTTCAGGAACGCGCCGTGATAGGTAGTCCAGCCGTTGACGGCGACTCCGAAGGCAACGAGTTGCCCGGTGCGGCCCCAGAGCCCGAAACGGTTGGCGTGCGGCTGCGCCGGAATGCCCAGTTCGGCGAGCAGCGCTTGCCAGGCCGATTGAAAGCGGGTCATGTACTCACCGACCGACCAGCCGAATGATTCGAGCGGCACGATCGGGTAGACGGCCAACTGACCCGGCGCATGCACGAGACAGCCACCACCGCGGTTGACCCAGCGGATGGGAATTTGGCGACTCTCGAGCTCGCGATCTGGGGCGCGGAAGTGACGCCGCGAACCTTGTCGGCCGACCGTCAACACGGCCGGATGCTCGCAGACGAGCAAGCGGATCTGCCGCTCGTTCGAGCCGCCGGCATCGAAGACCAACCGCCGGGCGAGCGCAAGCGCCTGCTCAAAGTCGATCAGCCCAAGTAAATGGGCTTCGAGCGAGGGGGATGCGAACGAATGTGGCAAGTGGTGTGTCATGGATGTCGGGTGCGTCGTAATCTGCCGCGCCCCATGCCACGTTCGGCGTGGTGCAAGCGGCGTGGCACGATCGCGCAACGTAGTGTAGTTTAGCAGAAGCCTGAATCGGAGCCCAGCGAGGTGCTGCGGGGGGAATAAATGCCAAGGTTTCGCGCTACGATTAATGGCGAGAATTTCCTGATCGATATGGACGGCAACGTCGCCAAATACGGGTTCCTCACGTTTCGCGACGTCGACGCGGCCGATCCGCAGGCGGCCGAGTTGGCGGCAGTACAAGTGCTGCGGGACGATCAGGCACTTCGAACCGTTATTCGGAACGCGAAGGACGATCCACCGACAATGACTGTCACAGAGCTCAGCGAAGTTGAAGAGGGGGGTGAAGATCTGCCCAGCAACTTCATCTATTACCCTATGGAACCGTCAAAGCGATGGTGGCAATTCTGGAAGCGGTAGGAGGGTAGTCCCACGGCCAAGCCAGCCAAGTCAAAACCGGTCGATCGCGAGCACGACAACGAACGGTTGATCGCGCAGAATCGCCGTGCGCGCCACGAGTACGAAGTGATCGAAACGCTTGAGTGCGGCGTGGTGCTGGTCGGTAGCGAAGTCAAGAGCCTGCGCGGCGGGCGGGCCTCGATCGAAGATGGTTACGGTCGCATGAAAGAGGGAGAAGTCTGGCTCGTCGGCTGCGACATCCCCGAATACAAGCAGGCCAACCAGTTCAATCACGAGCCCAAGCGGCCGCGGAAGCTGCTGTTGCACCGCCGCGAAATCAAGCGCTTCGCCAGCCGCGCCTATGAAAAAGGGATGACACTCGTCCCCCTGAAGATGTACTTCAAGCAAGGACGCGCCAAGGTGCTGCTGGGCATCTGCAAGGGGCGCAAGACGTTCGACAAGCGCGAAGCCATGAAGAAGGCCGACGTCAATCGCGACATCGCGCGGGCCATGCGGCGGTCGTAGTTGCACGAGGTTCTAGGGGGGAGAGCCTGATGCTTCAGCCGCAGCGCTGGTCGCGGGGCCTGGCCGCGATTGCCGTGTTCACCGCGCTCTACCTGGCGGCCGCGATCGTCGGCGCCATCAAGACCGGCAACAGCGAGTTCGTCTTCTACATCGGCGTGATGTTCGTGCTGATCGCGATCGTTGGCGTTGTACATTGGCATGTCGGGCTGAGCATCGGCGTGCTGGCGGCGCTAAGCGTGTGGGGGCTGGCTCACATGGCGGGCGGGCTGGTGCCTGTGCCCGAGAGTTGGCCGATCGAAGGCGACATTCGCGTGCTCTATAGCTGGTGGATCGTGCCCGACCGGTTGAAGTACGACCAGGTGGTGCACGCATACGGGTTCGGCGTGACGACGTGCGTCGCTTGGGAAGCGCTGCGAGCGAGTATCGCGCGGCGCGTGAACGTGCCAGCGCGTGAGTTGCGGCCGACCGCGCCGTGGCTGACGTTGTGCGCGTTGGCCGGTATGGGGCTGGGCGGGCTGAACGAAGTCGTGGAATTTGCGGCCACGCTGCTGATGCCTAAGACGAACGTCGGCGGTTACGTGAACACCGGCTGGGACCTGGTCTCCAACGGTGTCGGCTGTACGGTGGCAGCCATTGGGCTGTGGATCGCCGGGCGAAGACGGTGACGCGTTGATCGTGCGAAGGTCGCGCGTGGCCGAGCGACGACGATTACGTCCGCCGGCTAGCGAGCAGGCGGGCGATTTTGCGGCCGGTGACGTTCATCGGTAACTCGTCGAGCTCGGCGAGCCGAAACCAGCGTACCGTGGGAGCCGCGGACTGCTGACGGGTTTCATGACTGATTCGCGACTTGTGAGCCGCCGCGCTCGCTTGTTTACCGCGCTCGGTCACTTGCGCTTCGTAACAATCGAGCGTGATGCGAAAACGGGTGACGCCGTGCCGGAGCGTGGCGAAGTGTTCTCCAAGTTCGACGGTGATGTTTTGCATCGCGCCGCTAGCCAAGGCAGCCGCCTGCCGTTCGAGATACTCGGAGCGTGCATGGCTCTCGACATCATCGAGCACGATCCGCGGGAAGTCCCACAGACCGGCCCAACGTTCTTTTTCGGCGCGCTGCACCAGCAGGACTCCCCCGCCGGCGCGCCGCACGACGAGCGCCGCCTGATGCACGGCCTCGAACCGCTGCTTGCGGGCTGCCGCGGGAATCACCGCTTGCAGGCCGGCCGCGCTGGTAGGGCACAGGCTGGCGACGGGGCACTCCCCACAGTGCGGCTCGCGCGGCGTGCAGACCTCGCTCCCCAATTCCATCAGCGCCTGATTGAATGCGCCGGCGCGCTTCCGCGGCAGCCAGTCGGCGGCGGCCTGCCACAATTGACGCTGCCCATCCGTGCTGCGCGGATCGCCGCGGTAGGCCAGCAGCCGGCTAAGGACGCGAATCGTGTTGGCCTCGAGGATTGGCTCGCGGGCGTCGAAGGCGATCGACAACACGGCCCCCGCGGTATAGCGGCCCACCCCGGGCAACGCGCGCACGGCCAGCGGATCGCGAGGAAACTCGCCACCGTATTCCTGACAGATTTTGCGAGCAGCGGCATGCAACTGGCGAGCCCGGCGGTAGTAGCCCAACCCTTCCCAAAGCCTGAGCACTTGCTGCTCGTCGGCGGCGGCCAGATCGGCAACGGTCGGAAGCGCCGCCAGAAACCGCTCAAAATAGCCGATGACGGTTGCCACCTGCGTCTGCTGCAGCATGACTTCGCTGAGCCAGATGCTGTATGGATCGCGCGACGCTCGCCAAGGGAGCGGGCGCGCATGGAGGTCAAACCAGTTCAGCAGCCGACGGGCCAAGGAGCGTCGCCACCCGGGCGTGCCGATCCTGGCGTCGATTTCGGTCGAACACGCTTCCATGCGCTACGGTGCTCTGCCAGGAGTTTCGATTGGTCGCCAACCCAGGCGACACTCGGCGGCCTTGATCGAGTAAGATGGACGCCGAGCTGCTTCCGAATTGACTGAAGATTCGCCCCTGCGTTACGCCGCCGAATCGTCAATAACACGTCAGCCCCGAATCGTGATGCCAGAGAAGAAAAAACGCAATCCCCCACCCCCGGGCCGGCCATCCGGTAAGCCCGCCAAACGGTCTCCCAAGCGGCCTGCATCCGCGGCCGCCGGCGCCCCTTCGACATTGCGCGTGCGGCAAGTACCGGGCACCAAGAGCTGGGAGCTGGTTCACCCGCCGTGTGCGCGCCAGCGTGCTGAGGATATCGAAGAAGTCGAATCGATGATCGCAGCCGGCGAATTGGAAATCGCCAACGACGAGCTGCGCTGGCTGCTGGGAGGCTGCGGCGATTTTGTCGTCGCGCATCGATTGCTGGGGGAAGTCGCGATGGCCGAGAACGACATCGCCTTGGCGCGCGGTCATTTCGGTTACGCGTTCGAGCTGTCGACCGCGGCGCTCGCTAAGCAGCAGTGCAGCGGGCCGTTGCCGTACTCGCGCGTGGCCAACCAGGCGTTCTTTGAAGCCGCCAAGGGGCTCGCCTGGTGCCTGCAGGAATTGGGACACACGCGCCGCGCGATTGAAGTGCTCGAGCAGGCCTTGCGGCTCGATCCGGCCGACGCACTCGGCTTTCGCGAGATGCTTCAGAAGGTGAAAGCGCTGCCGGCCGACACTCAGGACGGCAGTAATGGCTAACCCAGCACGCGACTCAAGAACTGCTGCGTACGGGGCGTTTGTGGTCGATCGATGACGTCGGCCGGCGGACCCTGTTCGACGACCTTGCCATCGGCTAGCACCACCACGCGATCGGCGGCCCGACGCGCAAAGCCGATCTCGTGTGTGACTAACAACAGCGTCAGGCCATCGCGGCGCAGGTCTTCTAGCACCAACAGCACTTCATGCTTGAGCTCGGGATCAAGGGCGCTGGTGATCTCGTCGCACAGCAGTCCGCGCGGCTGCATCGCCAACGCCCTGGCAATCGCGACCCGCTGCTTTTGCCCGCCGGAAAGTTGATCGGGATAGGCGTGAGCGCGCTCGGCGAGGCCCACGCGGGCCAACAACTCGCGAGCTTGTGTAAGCGCGGCGCCGCGATCGGTGCCGAGCACTTGTTGTGGGGCTAAGGCGACGTTGGCCTCGGCGGTCAGGTGCGGGAAGAGCTGGAAATCCTGAAAGACCATGCCCAGCAGTTGTCGCACCGCGCTGCGAAGGGGGGCACGCATGGCCGCGCCATTGCCGTTGGCCGGCAACACGTGCGGGCCGACGCGGATCTCGCCCCCTTGAAAGTCGTGCAGTCCGTTGACGCAGCGTAGTAGCGTCGACTTGCCGCCGCCGCTTGGGCCGATCAGGGCGACCGTTTCGCCGGGCTGCGCGGAAAACGAAACGCCGTCGAGCACGGGGCGCTCGCCGTAGTGTTTGACGACGTTGGAGACTTCGATTGCCAGGCCGGCCGCTTCGTTCATGCGTTTGGTCGGCGCTTCGACTGCCGCTCCCAAAGCCTCAAAGCGACAAACACAACCAGCGCTGTGACGAGCGCAGCGCCGCCGGCCGAGCGCCCGCCGAGCAGGGCCGCGACCGTGGCGGTCAATAGCGCGAGAGTAACTGCCGCCACCGCGCCGAGCGCACCGGGGAAGAACTCCTTGCGCGATGAGCCCGGGGCGCGCAAGCCGCTGAGCGCCACGGCCAGCACGACCAGCGTGCCGACGATCATCCCTTCGTAAACGTCGGCCCCCACCTTGATGATCTTGGCCACGGCGTCGATCACCACGCGCAAGAAGATTACACCGAGTACCGTGCCGGGCACCGTGCCGATGCCTCCTTGCAGGCTGCAACCGCCGACGACCGCGGCGGCAATGGCGTTGAGCTCGTAGCCGCGCCCCAGCGTTTGTGGTTCGACCGAGCTATTGCTGCTGACGTAAAAGATGCCGGCTAGCGCCGAGGTCATTGCACCAACACAGTAGGCGAACCACTTCAAACGATCGGTGCGGATGCCGCTCAGCCGGGCCGCTTCCTCATTTCCACCCAGCGCGTAGAGATGCCGCCCCAGCACCGTGCGACTGAGGATCAACCAGGCCATGGCGGCCAGCACTACGAGCACCACAGCGGGAATCCAGATGCTGCGCGCCAGATACAAGAAGCTGTCGTCGTGCATGTCGATCTGCGCGCGGCCGTAGGGAAAGACCGAAGCGGTGACCTTGTCGACCATCGAGCGGCTCAAGCTGCGCAGCCCGACCAGAGTGGCCAGCGTGGCGACAAACGGCGGTAAGCCGACGACCGTAATCAACCAGGCGTGCAAACTGCCGACCAAGAAGCCCGCCAGCAGACTGCCGGCAATCGCGGCGGCAATCACGGCCGTGCCGACCGGCTCGGAGCTTTTCATTTGCTCGGGGGCCAGCAGCAGCATGATCGAACCGCAGACCGCGCCGCTGAAGGCGATCATCGATCCACAGGAGAGGTCGATGCCGCCGGAGAGGATAACGATCGCGCTCCCCAGGGCGAAAATGCCCAACAGCGACACTTGCCGCGTGATATCGATGGCGCTCGGCTTGGGTTGACGCCAGTAGTTGTGATTCGAGTCGAACGCGGCGGTCAGCACCAAGACCACCAGAATGGTCAGGGCCAGGCCGACTTCGTTGCGTCCCAAGGGCCAGCGGCGGTCGCGGCGTGCAAGGTCTGTAGCACCAGGCGATCCGCCACTCATGAGCTTGTCAGAGTTCATGAGCTTGTCAGGCCGTGATCGGCGAGCCACTTGCCAAACGCGCTGGCCTTCATGAACTCGACACCGGGCTCAAAACCTTCGGCAGTGATCGTCGTGGCGTCTTCGGGGACCACCACTTTCAAGCCGGTGTCGAACAGGTCACCGTCGGTCTCGCCCAGTTTCGGCAAAATCTCGGCTTTGGCGGCGGCGTCGTTTTCGGCCAGCGCCTTGAGCAGCCGCACGCTGCGATAGCCCATCTCGTAGGGATTCTGCACGACGAGCGCGTCGATCTCGCCGGCGTTCATGGCGGCGATCGCCTTTTGCTCGGCATCGAAGCAGACGACTGTCATCTTGTCGCGGACGCCGAGCTCTTTGACGACCGTGGCGATGGCCGGCGCGTTGTACGACCAGATGCCGACCAGCACGTTGACATCGGGATGATTGCGAATGGCATTGCGGACATTTTCTTGCGCGCGGTTGCGATCGGTCTCATCCCCCATGCGGTCGCGCTCGGCGAGCTTGTCGCCAGCTCCCGTCTTGAAACCGTTCATGCGTTCGATGGCGTTTTGCGCGCCGGTCAGCCCGACGAACTGCACGTAGGCCC
Source organism: uncultured Planctomycetaceae bacterium (assembly GCA_964495375.1). Lineage (GTDB taxonomy): Bacteria > Planctomycetota > Planctomycetia > Pirellulales > JAEUIK01 > JAIESQ01. The sequence continues at coordinate 13,455 of CAZBWM010000068.1, forward strand.
CGCCATCGGGCCGTAGCTTCTGGGCACAGACACCAAGGGTGCGGCCCCCTTTAAGATTGTCGGTGCCGACGAACGCCGTGCGGGCGTCGCGAAAGCGGGCGCGATCGACGTCGGAATCGACCGCGATCACCGGCACGCCGCGCTGCTGAAAGCCGCGCAGCTCCTCGACGATGTTGATATTCGAGGCGTCGGTGACCGAGAGTGCCAGGCCGGCGATGTCCGACTGGCTAGCCAACTGGCGCAAGCGCTCGAGCTGGCCGGAGGGAGTGCCGTCGTTCGTTTCCATGACGGCCGTGACGCCGAGCTCTTTGGCGCTGCGGTTCATGCCTTCGCGCAGGGCGTCCCAGAAGGGGGAGTCGCCATTGATGAGGATCACGAACCGCTTGCCGGTGGCGCCGGCTGCGCCCTTGTTGGCGTCGCTCGCCGCGCCGCCGCAGCCGGCTAGTGCCATCGTTAGCAGGACGAGAAGGCTGGCAACCAGGCGACTGATTCGTGTGATTCGGGACACCTGGTCGGGGCGTTGAACTGGCGAATGGATCGACATTTTTGGCATTTCCCCCACGACGATAGCTCCGGCGGAGAGCCCAGCACGAAGAGCGATATTGGCATTATCTGGCAAAGCGCGCGATTGTAAGTCGCGCGCCAAACTCAGGCAAGCCAAGGCGTTGGGGTTGCTGGTACCGATTGAAATGGTTCCGAGCGAGCGGATGCATAGCTCATCAATCTGGGGCTTTCAGCTTCCGTCGACAGTCAGGGCAAACCGGAAGGCCATCAACGACCGTCCATCCTTGCTGGACTAGCTTTGCTGCCGCCCTGCGACGGTGACGCTCGTGTTGGAACATATAGCGATGGGCCGTCACCCGACCCAACCGGTAACAAGCGCGGGCAGAGCAGGGCAGCTCGAATGCATACTTGCTCGTGTATCTGCCGCCGCCTCGGACAGAATTGGCGATCTGCGGAGCCAACAGTTCAATTAGCTCATCCTGGGATAGACCGTTGCCGTCAATGTCCGCCATCATATCCTCGGATTCGGATGTTCACGCCGCAAACAGTCAAATATGGCGGGTTCGGGCCAATGTAAAGACGCTCGGTCGACGATGTGTTGAATTGGTTTCCGGTCGGAACTCCGCCAAAGTCTCAGTCGCTGAAGTAGAACTCAGCGAATCGATCTTGGCCTGTAGTTGAGCAACTCGTTTATCGTCCTCAGGCGTGCGGATCGGCGTCGGCATTTCGCCGATGGTCGCCCGCAGTACTTGGATCCCGGCGTCGCGCACCCGAGTGGCGGCGCGCAGCAGCTTCGCGTCGCTGGCACGTTTGTTCAGCAGCGCGCGGAGCGTGGCCATTCGTTTTCGAAGCGTTTGCTCGGTTCGTGGCAGCTTGTGCACTGGAAGCTCCCTGGCCGTCGCACTAGGGACACAGATTCTGCGGCCGGGTTCAGAATGCCTGCCGGTAACGCCGTAACTTCCAACCTGCCAATGCCTCCGGCATCGGCACCTGCTGTTCCCAGGCGCATTCTCAACCAGCTTGCCTCAACCCCGCGACCGATTCGACCGATATCATCGTTAATCTCATCTCATAGTGTTGTCGTCGGCTCAAAGGGGGGCCCGATGGCTACGGTTGCAAGAACGCGCCCACAGTTGGCGCCGCGTCAGGTTGAAGCTTCGCCCAGCGAGCTGCCGGTATTACCCGGCGGCTGGACGTTGGTCGAAGCGATCTGCCAGGGACCGCTGACGACGGTCTACCGGGCCCGGCCCACGGCTGGCGAAGCCGCAGACGCCGCCTACGCCCTGAAGTTGCTCAACGACGACTGGGAAGAGCACGCCGCGGCCCAAGCGCTGATCGAACGCGAGGCGACGATCGGCCGGCAAGCGAGCAGCCCTCATCTGGTTTCGATTCTGGCCGCCCGCACGCAAGCGGCACCGTATTACGTGGTGATGCCCTGGCTGGAAGGGGTCTCGCTGGCTTCGGTGCTCGGCGAGCGCGGGGCGTTGCCGTCGGCTCTGGTATTGTGGGCCGCCCGGCAAGTGGCCGAAGGGCTCGATGCTTTGCACCAGTGCGGCTGGGTACATGGCGATGTCAAACCGGCCAACATCATGCTGGCGACGTCGGGGCACGCGACGCTCGTCGATCTTGGGTTTGCCCGCCGGCTGGGGAACTTGGGCACAGGGCTCGACCGCGTGGCGCTCGGCACGCCCCACTATCTGGCGCCCGAATGCTTGTGCAGCCAGCCGCGGTTCGACGCCCGCAGCGACTTCTACGCGCTGGGGGTGACGATCTACGAACTGCTGACGGGCCCGTTGGATTCGACGCAGACGAATGCCCCGAGTGATCTGGACGACAACGAGCCGACCGCGATGCGGCGTTTCGTCGATCTTCGCCAGCGGGCACCTTGGCTGTCGCGCGAGGTAGCGAGGTTCGTCGCTCGACTGACAGCGCACGAACCGCTGCGTCGCCCGCAGTCGGCCCGCGAGCTGGTTGACGAGCTGATCACGCTGGAAATCGACAATCTGGCCGATCGCTTGCCGGCGAATTAGCGGCGGGGTCCCCTTCTAAACGCACGCTCCAACGGCAGGCCCGAACGGTGTCAGGAACCGATTCCAGGGACCACTCACCATTCGTGGTCCCGCCATTGAATCGGTTCCTGACACCGATCGGTCGACGACCTTGCTTTTGGTGACCTGCCTCGCGCCAGTTGCCTGACCGCCGCGCGGCACGTACCTTGGCGACTTCGCCCCTGCGCCGGCATGTCGGCGCAGCGGGCAACGTTCGTTCGACAAGGGAAGCCTGCGATGAAGCTCAAAGATCAGGTCGCGGTCGTCACGGGGGCCGGCTCCGGCATTGGCCGCGCGATTGCCTTGCGTTTTGCCGCCGAGGGGGCCCGCGTCGTCGTGGCCGAACTGCGTGCGGAAACCGGTGAGCAGACGGCCGCCGAACTACGCAAGCAGGGGCACGATCCCTTGGTCGTGGCCACCGACGTAACCGATCCGCAGGCGGTCGCCCGACTGTTCGCCGCGGTGGACGAGCGTGGCTGGCCCATCGATATCCTGGTGAACAACGCTGGCACGGCGGAAAGCGGTCTGCTGCCGACGACCGACGTGCCCGACGATCGCTGGCACTCGCAACTGCGCGTCCACCTTGACGGCACATTCTTCTGCATTCGCGAAGCACTGCGGCGGATGGTGCCGCGCGAGCGCGGGGCAATCATCAACCTGGGATCGGTCGCGGGGCTCGGCGGCTTGCCCGGCGCGATCGCGTACACGGCGGCCAAAGGGGGCGTAATCGCGCTGACCAAGGGCTTGTCGCAGGAGGTAGCCCCCCTGGGGATTCGCGTCAATTGCATCGCCCCCGGGTGGATCAACACGCCGATGCTCAGTAGCCTGCCGGAAAAGTGGCGGCCGGGGATGGTCAAGCACACGCCGCTGGGGCGATTGGGGGAGCCCGAGGATATCGCGGGCGTGGCGCTGTTTCTGGCGAGTGACGATTCGGCGTTTGTCGTCGGTCAAATCATCAGCCCCAACGGCGGGATGTACCGCTGAGCGGCGGGCGGCGGTTCCTTCGGCTATCACGGGCTGGTTCCGCTCGCGCCACCCGGTGGACGGACGCCCTGGCGGAAGCTAGGCTGCCGGACACTGGTTCGATGGCCGTTACACCGTTTCTGTCGCCCGCGGAGCAATTGAGATGAAGCGCCTGATGCCGATGTTCGCCGTGCTGTGTTGTGCGTTGGTCGCCAGCGTGAATGTGAGCCGGGCCGCGGAACTGAAAGAAGGGGACGCCGCGCCCGACTTCGAACTGCAAGGGACTGATGGCAACACCTACAAGCTGAGCGACCTGACGAGCAAGCAGGCCGTGGTGATCGCCTGGTTCCCCAAGGCCAAAACCGGGGGCTGCACGGCCGAGTGCAAGTCGATGAAGGAATTCGGCGAAGCGCTCCGCGCGTTTGACGTCGCTTACTTCACGGCGAGCTGCGACATGCCGGCCTTCAATAAGGAATTCGCCACGGAGCTCGGACTCGACTACCCGATTCTCAGCGATCCTGAACACAAGGCCTCGGACGCGTACGGCGTGACCGACGCCGAGCGGAAGTTCCCACAGCGCTGGACCTTCTACATCGGCAAGGGGGGGAAGATCCTCCACATCGACAAGAAAGTGCAGACCAAGAGCCATGGCACGGACATCGCCGCCAAGCTGGCCGAACTAGGCGTGGCGAAGAAGTAGCCGCGACCGCTGCAACGCTTCAGGTTCGATTGGTCGAGCGCCGTCAATCGAGCCGCAACCGCCGATCGCGCGCGGCCACGGCCCAGTGGTCGACGATCCTTCCGCCCGAGGCCACCAACAGTTCGGGATAGAGCGCCACTGTCGGGCAGACGTGATAGGGCAGTGCGTAGACGACGTCCCCCACTTGGCAGCGGGCAGCCTGGGCCGTCTCGAAGACCAAATGCTCTTCGCTGTGTACGACCATGCGCGCGTCGGGGAAATCGAGCAAAGTTGCCCGCGGGTTCGGGTTGTCAGACGACACGGCCTTGAACCCCAGATCGATACAAACGCGATCGGCGGTGGGGCGGCTAACGACGCGCGTCACGAGCACGGCCGCCGGCAGGAAATCGAGATCGGGATATTTCTCCAAGTAGCTGGCGTCCCAAAAAACGAACGTGCCAGGGCTCACCTGGCGACGCGGGTCGCGAGCGTGAATCGCAAAGGTGTTCGAGCCACCGGCGACGATCAGTGGCGCTGGCAGGCCGGCGGCGGAAATGCGCTCCAGCAAAGGTTCGACCGGCTCGAAGGAAGCTTCGACGGCGCGGGCCCGCTCGTCGGCGTCGCGCTGCTTCTGGTGACCATCGTAGATGTGCAGGCCGGCGGCGAGCAGGCCGGGCGTGCTGGCCAGGTTGCGGTAAAGTTCCAGCGCCTCGTCACCCGGTGCGATGCCGGTGCGGTGCATGCCGACGTCGAGATCCAGGAAGACGTCGAGCGGGCGCGGTTCGCCGGCGAAGCGATTGCCAAGTGCGCGAATCGCACTTGCTTCGTCAGCGATAACCGAGAACCGCGTCTGCGGAAACTTGCGCGTCAGATCGGCCAAGAGTTCGACGTTTGGCCCCAGCGGCTGGTAGGCGATCAGCACGTCGCGGGCGCCGCAGTCGGCCACGACCGCGGCTTCGACCAGCGTGGCGCACTTGAACTTATCGATGCCGGCAGCCAACTGCTGGCGCACGAGCTCGCGCGTCTTGTGGGTTTTGACGTGCGGCCGTAGCCGCTCGACCCCGCCCACGAGCGCGATCACGCGGCGAAGATTTTCGGCCACGCGATCGGCATACACGACCAGGGCCGGCGACGCGATCGTGTCGGCGTCGGCCAGTTGATACCAGGGTGCGCCCATCGAGCGCTACGGGCGATTGCCCGGCATGATGCGCTTCTGCACATCGGTTTCGAGGACGCCAAACATTTGCTCGTGACGCTGCAGCGTAAGCTGCAAGGCGTGCAGCAGCCGCTTGGCAGTATAGAAATTCGTGATGATGCGTTGGCTGACGACCACCGGCTCGGTCGGCACGCCAAAGGGCTGCGCGGTGAGCCCGAAGTCGATGATCATTTCTTCGGGCGTGCTGGTGACGCGACAGAAATTGGCGTACGAGGCCACCGACCGCGTATCGTCGATGCGAACTTGCTGCGGCTTCTGGCCGGCCGCTTCTGCCTCGGGGGTGCCCTGGGGTCGCTCCTCGGATTTAGCCACGGTGAGAGATCCTCCTCAGATGAACTCGATTGCGGGGTGGCACGCCGAGAGGACGCTCGACGCGACCGCTCAACGAGGCGCACCTGGCCCCCCGACGCAAGATGTAGAGTGTACGGCTCCGTTCGCCAGGGGACTAGTGCCGGGGGACCCGAGGCCCTTGGCCCTGTCGCCGGCGGATGATCCGCACGACGGACGAGCACGGATCAACTGCCGGCCCCGAAACAGTTGGGGTCCATGCCTTGCGATGGATCGCAAACGATCGGCTGCTGCGAGCTGTCGGAAGAGACCGAACCTGCCACGTTGAGCGCCCGCACGCAATCGGCAACATCCTTGAGCTCGAGAATGAGCGCGTCGCGCACCGCGCTGAGGCCCCCGATCACCCCGATCACCAACAAGGAGATGAGTAGAATCCATTCAAACGAGAGAAAGCCGCGTCGCAGCGTGCGACTCGTGAAGCGGCGCCGATTGCGAACCGTAGCCATGGAATTGCCTGCGTTGCTGGATGGACGATGCGAGGAGCCTGGCGACGACCGTCGGAACCGACGGCCGGAGCAACGAAGAGCACTTCGCGCGCCGAATTGGTCGAGCGTCAGCGTCGGGGTGCGAGAACGCTGGCCCAGCCCGCGACAACCCCTGGCAATTTAGGCACTTAGATGCCCGCGCCCGCAAGGCGCTTGAACACCGGGTGCCGAGCACGCTGCGCATTCAACCGACCGCGGCGTTGCCGAAACGAAACACGCCCCGGGGCAGGCGTTGCAAAGAGGCAACGTCCGGCGACCAAGCATCAGCAAAAGCTCGTCGCGCTAGCTCGCCTCAATTCCAGGCACCGCGGCGGCAGGCCTGCCGCCGCGTTACCTGGATTGGCTTTGATCGCGTCAGGACTAGGGCGCAGCCGCTTGGGTTTGCGGGAGAGCCTTGCGCAGTTCGTCGAACTTCGGCCGCTCGAGCGCCGAAATCGTCTTGGCGTTGAGCCCCAGTTTCTGAGCTTCCTCAAACGACTTGGCCGCCTCGGCATCCAGGTGCTTGGCATGCTGCGCCCAAGCGAGGTGGAAGAACTTGACCGCGCTCGGCGGATTGGAGCTATCGACCGCTTCTTGGAGGTCGATCAGCGCGCCGTCGATGTCGCCGCCGGCAAGCTTGACGACGCCGCGCGTATCGAGCAATTCCGAAACGTCCCGGCCCGCTTCGGTCAGCGCGAGATCGATCAGGGGACCGGCCTCTTTGGAGCTTTTCTCGCGCAGCGCGAGAATAAAGGCCAGGTTGTTATAGACCGTGATCTTGGCCAACCGGTCGAGTTGCTGGCCGGCCATCAGCTCGCGGTAGACCTTAATGGCCTCGTCGTAGTTGCCGCGCAAGTCGTGAAACTGCGCCAGTTGCAGCATCAGCGGGACGTCATCCGTCTTGTCGGCATCGGCCAGGCCCTGATTGAGCCACTTTTCGGCATCCGCATACATGGCGTCCGTGGCCTTGCTCTGATGATTGTTCAAGAGCGTCATCGCCAGCCGGGTGATCGGCTCGATCTTCATCTTTTGCGCGACGCAATCGTTGCACACCTTGAAGGCTTCTTCGACGTTGCCACGACGCCCCAGGAACTCGGCCAGCACCAGCGAGTCGCCGGGAACCTCGACCACGTACTCGCGGAGTAGTTCTTCGGCGGCATCGTAGAACGTGTTTGCCTCGGAGCTAGCGGCGGCCATGTCCATGAACTGGCTGGCGACCGACTTGAGCAGTGGCACCTGCTGGGGCGGCAGCGGCCTGACGATCTGACTGCGGAGCAGATTGACCGCTTCGGTCGCTTTACCCTGCCGGGCCAGCAGGTGCCCCTTGAGGGCGAGGAACAACGGATCGCGCGGGTGCGTTTCTTCGAGCTTGATGATCAAGCTATTGGCGTTATCCGGCTCGCCGTGGCGGATCAGCATCTCCGCGAAAGTAAGATTGAATTCAGGAGTCGCTTGCTGCATCGACAGCAACTGCAGCATTTGATCCTTGCACTCCTGCCAGCGATTGTCTCGATCCAGCAATTTGGCGAGCAACAAGCGGTCGGCGCCGCGGGCGGGGTCTTCGGACAGCAGTCCTTCCAAGACCACAATGGCATCCTTGCGATCCTTCGCATCGCCGGTGCGTGACAGCAACGAAGCTTTAAGGCTCCGATCGTCGGCATCGAGCTTGCCCTCGGAGTTGGCATTGCGATCGATCATGGCGATCGCATCCTTCAAGGTTTCGAGGCTGCCTTGCTGCGCCATCATGCTGACCAACAGCCGATTCGCCCACTGCACGTGCGGACGCTCTTCGTCGGAAAGCCCTTGCGCTTTAGCAGCCAGGCCGAAATCCGAAAGTTCGGTGAGGACCTTGTTAAGTGCGTCGCCGTTCTTCATGCGGGCGTAGAACGAAGCCAACTCGCGCTTGGTGGCGAGATTGCCGGGGGCGGCGGCCACGGCTTCGAGGTAGAGCGTTTCGGCCTCGGCATTATCGCCGATCAACTCACGACACTGCCCCAACACCAAGGGGCGGGCCTTCTCCGCCACGTTCTTTTCGATATTGGGAAGCAGGGTACGGGCCTCCTCGCGCTGGTCGCGCTCGACCAGAAAGCGGAACAGCCCTAGCCAGCAGTCGGCGTTGTCGGGCGCCAGTTCGGCCGCCCGACGATAGGCCTTCTCGGCTTCGTCGTCGAAGCCCGAGTTGGCGGCAATCAAGGCGAACCAGAGTTGCATTTGCGCGTCGTCCGGATCTTCTGCCAAGGCCTCGCGGGCAACCTTCATGGCGTCATGAACTTTACCCTCGAGCAATTCGATAACGACGAACAGTCGTGGGCCAAGGGCTTCGCGCGGGTTGGAGAGGGCCTCGAGCAGCGGCTTCACCTCGGCGCCCCGACCCCGGTTGACCAACAGCAACACGAGCCGTCGCAACAATTGGGGCGAGTTGTCGCCGAGCGACACGGCCCGCTTGTAGTTGGCAATCGCGGCGTCGTTGTTCCCCTCGCGCTCTTCGATTTCGCCGCGCAGGTTCAGGAGCAAACCCCAGTTGGGGCGCTGCTGGGCGGCCTGATCCAGCAGTTCGCCGGCCTGGGCGAGCGTGTCGGGCTTGGCCTTCCCTTGAATGACCTCCCAAACCATGGCCGAGGCCTGGCAGAACAAATAGTAGCTGTTCTTCTCGCCGACCATTTCCTTAATGCGACCAATGGCGCTTTGCATGGTCGCCTCGTCGTTCGCATCGCGCGCGACGCTAAAGATCATCAGCAGCGACGTGAGATCGGCCGGATCGCGCTTGGCGATCTCTTCGTAGTACTGCTTGGCATGCTCGAAATCGCGCAGGCGGTAGAATCCGCCCGCGGCGGCCTGCAAGGCGGGGATGCGCTCAGCTTCGGGGAATTCATCGACCTTGGCAACGATGTCGATCATTTGCTGCTTCGCCGCGTCGTCGCCGATCTGGCTGAGATACGAGAGTCGCTGCAAACGCACGTCGCTCGAATCGCCAATCTTCGCCAGGGCCTCTTCAATGACCTTGAGACCCGCGGCGGGGCCCTCACGGGTCGCGCTCACTTCCGCCAGCGCTCGCCAGAAAATCACGCTGTCCTGAAACTTCTCACGGCTGGCCGCGAGCATCGACTCGGCGACGTCGGGTTGCCCCTTCTTCAGCAAATAGTCGACCTCGATGGCCAAACCATTCGGGCTGTCAGGGTTCTGCTGGCGAATCTGCTGCACCAGCTCGTCGGTCTTGGCCCAATCACGCTTGTTTTCGGGCGCGCGCATGTTGCGCACCAAAATCGCTTGATAGAGCAGAGCTTGCGCGCGAATGTCGCCCCCGACGCTCTGGAGTTCTTGAATGGCATCTTCGGTCTGGCCGTTCATCAACAGCGCCCGCGCCAGATCGATGCGGGTACCGAGCGCCAAGGGGTTGGCCAGCAAGCGTTGGCGATAGACCTCGATCTCGCGATCGGGTTGACCCAGCGCGCGGTAGCAGAGCGCGCGGTGGATGTCGATTTGTTCTTCAAAGGTCGGAATCGTCGAGACCTGCGGGCGGATGCGATCGAGAATCGCGAGCGCGTCGGAGTACTTTTTCTCCTGCATGAAAATCAAGGCGCGGAGGAAGTCGACCTGCTCCTTCATGGTGCCGGCCTTTTCCAGACGCGGAATCAACTTGCGACTGGCATCGAGTTCACGGTTGATGACTTTCAGATCGGCGAGCATCCACAGCAGTGCGCGATCTTCGCCGACGTGATCGGGATCCAACCCCTCGTTGAGCCACTTCTCCGCTTCGACCGGGTCGTTTTGCGCGCGCCCCAGATTCGAGAGATTGACGTAGACCTCGCGCGACGTGGGATGAGCCTCGCGAGCGCGATCGAGAAAGCCGCGGGCCTTTTCAAATTCGCGGGCCGTGGCCGACCGTTCCGCGGCGGCCAACAGCACTGCCAGTTGCGTTGGCGCGAGGTCCAAGGCGCGGTTCAGGTCCTGCTCGGCTTCCTGGCTTTTGTTGTGGGTGCGGAGATAGTTGTAGCGCGCGAGGTAGGATTCCCAATTATCGGGGTTGGCGTTGACCATGCGGTCGAGGGTTTTGGCCGCTTCTTCCGGTTTCTGCACGCCCCCTTCATAGATCGCGGCCAGGCGGCCGTAGGACGAAACATCCGTGGGCTTTTCTTCAATCGCCGCTTCGAGCAGGCGAATCGCCTCGTCGAAGTTACGCGTGGCCAGATTGCATTCGGCCAGCTTCTTTTTGGCGTCGGTGTTGGTTGGCTCTAGCGCCAGCAATTGCTCGAACAACTGCATGGCCTCGGGAGCACGACCGAGCCGCTGGTAGAAGGTCGCCAGCCGATCGATGATCTCCTTATCCTTGTCACTGTTACGGCGCGCTCTTTGCAATTGTTCGAGCGCGATCATGGCGACGTTTCGATCGGCCTTCGGGCTTTCGGCCATGTCGCAGAGCCGCAGCGCATAGCGCTTCTGGATATCGACGTTCGTCTTATCGAACATCAGATAGCGGCGCAACTGCCGGATCTCTTCGGGCAGGTCTCCATCCTTCGCGGCCTGATCGGCCCACGCGATGTGGTTGGTCGAGTTGCGCTGCATTTGCACGCGCCACAAGACAAACACACCGATCACCAGCACCAAGGTGATGGCAACCAACCAGGTCAACAACTTCAGGTTCAGCCTTTTCATGGGACCTTGCTCAAATCCGAGATGATGATGATGAGATACCGCAGGGCCTTCGACGGTAGCCCCGCGCACGCTGGGCCGATCGGTCGTGTTTGATCGACCCCGGCCGTTTGATCGTTATCCAAGGGGCGTCAAGAAAAGCACGAGGACGAAGCGCTCCGAGAATCCGTGAAGCGGCCGATAACCACTTCGCTTGCAAACCACTTCGCTTGCAAATCGCTGTCCGCTGCAAACCGCTGTCCGCCAAGGCCTTCGCCAAGGAGTTGCCCCCGCTTGCCGAGAACTCGCCACCCGCAATTGAGTCTACGGTAATTGAGTCCACGGCGAACGGCCGGCACTCGTTCGCACGTTACCAGGCGGGCGCCGTGAGTTGTCACGATGGGATGCCTACTGTCAACCACTGGCCGACAACCACTGTCCGACGGCTCGGTCAACCAATGGCATCATACGCTATCTTCCGTGCCCAGTACTGATTATGATGGGCCCGGTTTCTCCCCTGGGAACTCTCGCGGTGCGAAACTTCACCGGCAGCCACCTGCGACCCAACCACCGACTCCCCAGCCACCGACTCCCTTGTGTTTGGCCCCGGCGGTGGCGCCACCGGCCTCGCGAGCGTGGCTAGTACCCTCAGTTCGAGGCCGCTGGCCCTCAGTTCGAGGCCGCTGGCGCAAGCTTGGGCACGGTCACTCCCCTTGGGAATCATCCTATCTGGCCCGCGCGCGCTGTCAACCAAAGAGGCCCGATTTCACGGCTTTTAACATCTTAAGTCACAACGCATTGCCGCCGAGCAGGGGCGCCGGCCCCGAGTCTCGCCAAACACCCCTGTTTGCCTGTCCTGGCAATACGGAGAGAGCGGCCGGATTTCCCGAACTCGGACATCGACTTTGCCGATTATTGGGGCTGAAGCGCCTGCGCAAGGTTTGCCGGCGATGATTGGTTCCGAAAGGGAAGTCGAACTGATGACGCATCGACGCCTTGGGCAACTCCTGACCGTGGCGATTACGTCGCTCGCAATCCTCGCCCCGGACATCCCGAGCCAGGCAGCCGGCGTAAAGCCCAAGAGTGGCTGTCGCTACCACTGGCCCTATTTGCGCAAGCGGGTCGAAGTGCCGCTGAACCATGCGTACGGCTATACGCCGACGTTTTGGCGGCAATGGGACGAAGACCCCGACGCGCAGTTCTCGCCGCCGCAGATGATGCCTCACGAGGCGGTCGAAGAGGTGCCGCAGGGAGAGGAAGCGCTGCCACCCCCCGACGATTCAACCGAGCCGGGCTACGAAGAATCGACCGAGCCGGAGGAAACCACCGAACCCGACGAGAGCATGCTCCCCGGCGGCGCTGAGCCCGAGCTTCCGGCCGAAGCACCGCTCGAAGAGCCCGAGTTTCCCACGGAAGAAATGCCCGGCGAAATACCGGCCGAGCCGGCCGCTGCGCCCGAGGGGACCGAGCCTGCCGCGCCGGAAGAAGGGCCCGAGACGACACCCGACACGGAAAACGCGCTTCCCCCGGCCGAGTCGACGTTCGAGAATCCCGAACCGCCGACGGAGACAGCGCCCGATTCACCACGCGGTCGCCAGGCTCAGCGGATGTATATCGACGATAGCCAGGCTGCCACGGAGGGGGACGACCCTTATGCGCAGCCCGCCTCGCACGATGCCGCGATCGAACCGACGGCCGACGGCGAGGCCGAAATCGACTGGCCCGAACTAGCCCCGGCCGATGAAGCCTCGCTCGATGCCACGAGCGAATTGGGGGGTGAAGCAGCCCTGATCGAAACCGAGCCGTCGCCCAGCGCGAGCGTCAGTGACGTTGCCCGAGGTTTCAGCCGCGTTCGCGCCACCTCGTACGCTACGGAACCGGCCGCGCCGGTAGCGCCCCCGCAAGCGCGTGTGCCGGGCTTTAACACGTCGACGCGAACCAATCGTGCCGAGCGAACCGCGGCTTCAGCTTCTGATTACTCGGCGCCAGTCGTGGCCGAGCGTATCGCGCCCGAATTGCCGAGCGCGACCAACTCGCGCGCCTTGGCGATTCTCGATGGGCCGGCAGCCGACGAAGCAGAGTCTCTCCCCGCCGAGCCGATCGCGGGAGCGTCGGCAACCGATCGCGAACCGACTCCAGAGACTGCCCAATGGCGCAGCGGATCGCCGCGCCCCGCGGTGAATGAATCGCGACAGTGGTCACGGCCTAACACGGCGTCGCGATCAAACGCGGTGCCACGGGCCGAAACGCCAAGCCCTTGGGCACCCCCGGCGGCCAACGCCCCACGCGGCGAGCGACTCGGCGCCCCACGCGGCGTGTCGAGCGCGAACGCCAACCGTCCTTTGCCGACACAGAGCACGCGGACACCCTCAAGATCCGCCACGCGAACCGCCTCGCCCATCAGCGGCGAAATTCAAATGGGGCAAGTTGCCCCGGCCAGCTACTACGAAAAGGCCAAGCCACCCAAGACGAAAAAAGGCGGCTTGTTTGGTGGACTGCTGGGTTCCGGCAAGTAACCGGCGGTACATTTCTCACGCGAACAACCCCAGACAGGGCATCGATCGGCGTCGAGATCGACTTTGACGATCCACGGGCGGAAGCCTAGACTGGCAAACGAGATCGGCGAATGCTGCCAAGCGATCGCCGGGCATGGGGTGCGTTGCCGGCTTCGGATCGATCGATGACCGCGATTCTGGGTATTTCCGCATTCTATCACGATTCGGCCGCAGCGCTGGTCGTCGATGGCCGTATCGTGGCGGCCGCGCAAGAAGAACGCTTCAGCCGCATCAAGCACGATGACGGCTTCCCCCAGCACGCGGTCGACTATTGCCTGGCCGAGGCGGGCATCGACGCCGGCGACCTCGACTGGGTCGGCTTCTACGACAAACCGCTGTTGAAGTTCGAGCGGCTGTTGGAAACCTATTTGGCCTACGCGCCAGAGGGGTTTCGCACGTTTCGACGGGCGCTCCCTGCCTGGGCCGGCGAGAAGCTGTTTCTACCCAAAGTGCTCTCGCGTGGACTGGGAGGCCGCTATCAGAAGCGGTTCGTTTTCACCGAACATCATGAGTCGCACGCGGCCAGCGCGTTCTTCCCGTCTCCTTTCGAAGAAGCGGCCGTGCTCACGCTCGATGGCGTCGGCGAATGGGCCACGGCCAGCTACGGCGTGGGGCGCGGGAATCACTTGCAGCTCACGCACCAGATGCGGTTCCCGCATTCGTTGGGACTGCTCTACTCGGCTTTCACCTACTACTGCGGATTCAAGGTCAATAGCGGCGAGTACAAGCTGATGGGCCTGGCCCCGTACGGCCAGCCGCGCTTTGCCGACCTGATCTTAAAACACCTGATTGATCTGAAGCCCGACGGTTCGTTCCGCCTCGACATGCAGTACTTCAACTACTGCCAGGGGCTGACGATGACGTCGAAACGTTTCGACAAGCTGTTTGGCGGGCCGGCCCGCGCGGCCGAGTCACCACTGACCGAACGGCACATGGACCTGGCCGCCTCGATCCAGCAGGTGACCGAAGAGGTGATGCTCCGCATCGTGCGGCACCTGGTTGAAACCACCGGTCAGAAGAACTTGTGCCTGGCCGGCGGCGTGGCGCTCAATTGCGTGGCCAATGGCCGCGTGCTCCGCGAGACGCCGATCGAGAACATCTGGATTCAGCCGGCCGCTGGGGATGCCGGCGGCGCGCTCGGCGTAGCGCTCTTCATTCAGCATCAGTTGCTCGATGAGCCGCGGCAGCCCGAGCGCTATGACTCGCAGCGTGGTTCGCTGTTGGGTCCGGCGTTCAGCGACGACGCGATCGAGCGGCGGCTCCGCGGCGTCGAAGCCCGCTACACGCGTTATGCCGACGACGAAGCCGTCTGCGAAGCCGTGGCCGAGCATTTGGCCGATGGCAAAGTGATCGGCTGGTTTCAGGGTCGAATGGAGTTCGGCCCCCGTGCACTCGGGGGGCGCAGCATTCTGGGCGATCCGCGGCGCCCCGAAATGCAATCGACGATGAACCTGAAGATTAAGTTCCGCGAATCGTTCCGGCCGTTCGCGCCATCGGTGCTGCGGTCGCGCGTCGACGAATTCTTCGAGATGCGCCCCGAAGAAGAAAGCCCCTACATGCTGCTGGTCGCCCCCGTGCAGGCGGACAAGCGCACGCACGACGCCGGCCGCGACCAAGGGCTGACCGGCATCGCGCTGTTGAACTGTCCACGTAGCGAGATCCCGGCCGTGACGCACGTCGACTACTCGGCCCGCGTCCAGACGGTCGACCCCGTGCGGCACGGACAGTACTATCGACTGCTCAAGGCGTTCGAGCGTCGCACCGGCTGTCCGGTGCTGATCAACACCAGCTTCAACGTCCGCGGCGAGCCGATCGTGGGCACCCCCGAGCAAGCCTACCGCTGCTTCATGGCCACGAACATCGACGTGCTGGTGCTCGAGCACTGCGTGCTGTTGAAAGAAGAACAGATGGAAGCCAGCGTCGCGGACGCCGGCGCGTATTTGAAGCAGTTCGCCCTCGATTAGCCCGACGCCACCAAGAAAACCCTTATGTCGCTCGTGAAGATTAACTGGCAGCCCGACAAAAAAATGCTCGGCGAGTTTTCGCAGGCGGGCATGTTCTTCATCGGCATGCTCGCTTGTCCGCTGGCGCTTTATCGCGGGCATGTCGGCCGCGGGCTGGCGTTTTGGGTCGTCGCCGTGGCGCTGCGCGTGATCGGTCTGACGCGCCCCGAGTGGCTGCGTTGGCCGTTTATCGGCCTGAGCGTCGTGGCCTGGCCGATCGGCTGGGTGGTCTCGCACCTGGCGCTGGGGATCATTTACTATGGGATCTTCACGCCGGTGGCGCTGGTCTTCCGGCTGATGGGGCGCGACCCGCTGAACCGGCGGCTGGACCGGCAAGCCAGCACTTACTGGGAACCGTACGAGCCCGACCGCGGCGGCAAGGCTCGCTATCTGCGCCAGTTTTAGTTATTGATAGACTTATCGCCGCGGAAGTCGCCCAGTTTTAGAAGAGAGCTTTTCGGAAGTCGCACAGTCTGGTCGCGGCGGCCGAGCACACACAACCCGCCCGAGCCATTGATCATGAGCAAGTCGGACAAGCAGCAATTCGAGGATCTTTCGCAAGCGCCGCAGCCTGGCCTGGTGGCTGAGTTCATCGACTTCTTGAAGCACAACAAGAAGTGGTGGCTGCTGCCGATCCTGATTGTGATCGGCCTGGTCGGGGCGCTGGCGGCCTTCTCGGCGACCGGGGCCGGCCCGTTCATCTACACGTTCTGGTAACGCAATCGCATCTACCGTTTTGTTAGCCGCGGGACTTGTCCCGCGCGCTGGCTCGCGCGGCGCTTCAGCGCCCCAGCAGGGCGTCGACCGCTGCGCCGATGTCGGCGGCCCGCATCAGGCTTTCGCCCACCAGCATCGCCTGCACGCCGCCGCGCTCCAGGTGCAGGGCATCGTCGCGCGTGGCGATGCCGCTTTCGCCGACGACCACGTGATCGGCCGGAATCTGCGCACGCATCCGCAGCGTGTGTTCCAGGTCGACTTTAAACGTGTGCAAGTTGCGGTTGTTGATCCCAACGAGCACGGCGCCGGCCGTCAGCACGCGCTCGAGATTCGCCGGCTCGTAAAGCTCGACCAGCGGAGTCAGCCCCAACTCGAGGGCCGCGTTGTGCAAGCTGCGCAGCGCGCAGTCGTCAAGGCATTCAGCGATCAACAGCACGGCATCGGCGCCGGCTGCTCGGGCCTCAAGCAGTTGATAGCGATCGAGAATGAAATCCTTGCGCAAAACCGGCAGCTCGACCGCCGCACGCACCTCGCTGAGATACTCCAGCTTGCCCTGAAAGTGCGGCTCGTCGGTCAGCACGCTCAAACAGGTCGCGCCATGCGCTTCGTACACGCGGGCAATCGCCACCGGATCGAAATCCTCGCGGATGACTCCTTTCGAGGGGCTCGCCTTTTTGATCTCCGCGATCAGCTTGATCGGGCCGGGCGCGGCCAGCGCCGTGAAAAAGTCACGCGGCGGCGGGGCATCGGCCACGCGCGGCAGCAACTCGCGCTCTGCGAGCGCGGCTTTGGCGGCCGCGATCTCGCGCCGCTTGTCGGCCATGATTTTGTCGAGGATCGTGCTCAATGTTTGAAATGCCTGCGGCCCGTCAGCAGCATTGCCAGCCCGCGCTCGTTGCAGGCGGTTACGACTTCAGGATCTTTGACCGAGCCTCCCGGCTGAATCACGGCCGTAACGCCCGCCTTAGCGGCCAGCTCAATCGAATCGGGAAACGGAAAGAACGCATCGGAGGCCAGCACGGCGCCTTTGGCCCGCTCGCCTGCTTTTCGCAGGGCGATTTCGACCGAGTCGACGCGGCTCATTTGCCCCGCGCCCACACCGACGAGCGTTCCCCCTTGGACAACGACAATCGCGTTACTTTTGACGTACCGCACGATCGTCCAGGCGAACTCCAGCGCCGCGCGCTCGGCGTCGCTGGGCGTTTTGTTGGTCGCCACTTTCCAGGCAGCCAGATCGTTGGGGCCGGCGTCGCGATCCTGCACGAGCACCCCGCCGTCGATCGTACGCAGATCGAGCGCGGCAGTTTCAGAATTCGGCCCGGCCGGCTGCAGCTCGCCCACCGCGACGAGCCGCACATTGTTGCGCCACTTTGGTTTAGTCGTGAGAATTTCGAGCGCCGCGGGCTCGAACGCCGGCGCGACGATCGCCTCGACGAAGCGGCCTGGCTCGGCCAACACTTCGGCGGCCGCCGCATCGACCGGGCGGTTGAAGCCCAGCACCGAGCCGAACGCGCTCACTGGATCGCCATCAAGCGCCCGCCGCGTGACGTCGCCCAGCGACTCATTGGCTGTCGTCGCGATCGCCGCGCCACAGGGATTATTATGCTTGATGACTGACACGGCCGGGCGGGAGAGGCCGCGGACGATCGCCAGCGCGCTGTCGAGATCCAGCAAGTTGTTGTAAGAGAGCTCTTTGCCGTGGAGCGGCGGTGCCGAGGCGAGCGAGGTGCTGCCGCGGCTCGTAGCGCCTTGAGTTTGATTCGCGGCATCGACGTACAGCCCTGCGCGCTGATGCGGATTCTCGCCGTAACGCAGGGCCGACTTGCGCCGTAGGGTAATGGCCAATTCATCGGGCAGCGACCCAGCAGTTTCAGCGCCTCCTGACTTTGCATCGTTCAATTGACCCGCGAACAACTGCGCGGCGAACCACGCCGCGATCGCCGAGTCGTAGTCGGCCGTGTGGGCAAAGGCCGCGGCCGCCAGCTCGCGACGCAACTCGAGCGACGTGGCTCCGCCGGCCGCGATCTCGGCGGCGATCCGTTCGTACTGCGCGGGGCTCGTAGCGATCGACGTGAAAGCGTGGTTTTTGGCCGCCGCACGCACCAGCGAGGGGCCGCCGATGTCGATCTGCTCGATCGCTTCGTCGAAGGCCACGCCCGGTTTGGCGACCGTCTCGCGGAACGGGTACAGATTCACCACCACGAGCTCAAAGGTGCGGATACCATGCTCGGCCAGGCTGGCGCGATCCTCCGCGTTGTCGTGCCGGCAAAGAATACCGCCGAAAACTTTGGGGTGCAGCGTTTTGACCCGACCATCCATGATCTCGGGGAAGCTGGTGTAAGCCGAGACGTCTTGCACCGGCAGCCCGGCCGCTTCGAGGTGCTTGCGGGTTCCCCCGGTGCTGTAGATTTCGATGCCAGCGGCGACGAGTTGCTTAGCGAGCGGTACCAGCCCGGCTTTGTCGCTGACGCTGATCAGGGCACGCTGAATCTTGGGAGAGGACATCGTGGGAAAGGCTTTGCCGAGGAAGGTCAAATTCGCGTCTGAACGACCAACCATTAGAACGCAGGACCTCCGTGCGCAACAGGGGCGCACTGTCGGTTGACGGTAGCGCTTTGACGGTTCGCCGCAGCGGGTTGACGGGTCTGCGTATTGTTGCCCAGAATAATCGCGCGACCGTGCGAATTCCCGCATCGTCGAGTGCAGTGCTTTCTGCCGACCTGCCGAGAGACCCATGCCCACCAACGAAGAGATTTACGACGAAGCGACCCGCCTGAAGGATCAGGGGGAGAACGAAGCGGCCATCGCGAAGCTACACGAACTGTTGGCTCAGGATGAGAAGTACGCCCTGGCCCACTCGGCGCTCGCGGTGCTCTATACGCGCGTCAAGCAGCACGACGAGGCGATTAAGCACGCCCAGCGAGTCTGCGAATTGGAGCCGAACGAGGCTTTCAGCTACACCGCGATGAGCGTCACGTGCCAGCGAGCCGGAAAGATTCAGGAAGCCGAAGACGCCATGGCCCGAGCGCGGATGATTCAGGGGAATTAGCAGACCCTTACCCGACCTGCCCCGATAACAATTTCGGTGATCGGGCAGGGCGCTAGCGAAGTTAGCGCGCAAAAAAACGCGTCGAGCCGGCGTGTGCCAGGCTGCGACGCGCTTTTTGCTTATCCATCATCGGTTAGTATGGCATCACGCTTGCGCGGCCGCTTGGCGCGCAGCGATCAAGGACAGTCGACGAAGAACTCATTGTCCCAGTGTTGATCGTAGACACGAATCCAGTGAGCCGTCGCGTAATAGATGAACTTGCCCGTGGGGGCAACCAGTTCCGGTCCGACGTAAGTGTTTCCGAGCGGCCCTTGCCAGACAAGTTGCAAACTGACGAACTTGTCCTCCAGATCGTCATTAAGAATCTCCTGGCCGGGGAGAATTTGCCCATGCACTTGCCAAACGTAGGAATAACCATCGCAGGTTGTGCCGTAGGCCCAAACATTCTTCACCTTCAGGGCCGCGTCGTTGCGAAAGGTCACCCAGGAATCGGTCGGTCCAAAGAAATTCGCATCGGGTGCGGCTTCACGGACGGCTGCCACGACATCCGTGGCGGTCGTTCGATGGCGGTTTGCCTTCGCAGGTTTTTCTTGTGCAGCCGCCTGGCCAAACAATTGATCGACCCCCACGACCGTGGCGATCAACACTAAGAATGTGCCGATCGCGAACGAGACCTTTTTCGATTTCATCTGACGCGCCCTCCGTCTGAGTAGATAGTTTGGGCGTGAAGTTACGCCCGCGAAGACTATCCACTGGCGCGCCCGCGATTTCATCCAGCGCTGTGGTGACGCTTGCCTGACGATTTGGTGTCGGTCGCCAAGGCTGTGGGCTCCCAGCAGATGGCGCGGCCATTGCCATTACCGTAGAAGCGTATCGCGCGCACCTGCTGATGGCGGTTCAAGCGATTGATCGTATCGTGCAGGCGACGTTGGCAATTCAGGCCCGGCTTAGGTGGCAAGGGATCGAAAATATGATGTGGCCAACCTTCTTCTTCGAAGGATGACAGCACCAACTCCTGATTCTCGGCCGGCACGCGATACCGTTTAATGAGCACGCCGTCGAACCAGAGCGTGCGATTCAGCGCATCCCAGCGCGGCATGCCTGACTCGGGATTGGTCGTCGACGGTTTCGCGGCGTTATCGCCACTGAGAAAGGAAAAGCCCTGGTCCGTCAGCACCAGGGATGTCGATGGATTCCAGCGCGCTTGAGCCCGAAGTCGGCGGCCGCTTGAGCTCAGACGAATGAAGCCCTTGCGCAAGAGCCATTTCACGTCGATACCCGTCAGCCCGCTGCGCCCCAACTCGCCGAATGTGACCGCGAATTCGTCGGGGTCGCAACCGCAATCCGAAGCGTAGTACCAACCGCGTCGGAGCAATTCGAGGGCCGCGCCCGCGCAGCGCACGAGCAACTCGCGCTGTGTGTCTGGCCCGGCCGCCAGTTTTGCCATGACCGGTCTCGCCCCACGACCGGCACATCTGACCTAGCGCGAAAGGAAAGCGCATCACAGAGTTATTGGCAAAGATCGACACTCGGCACGATGTCGCTGCGCATCCTCCCCGAGCATCGACAATCGACTACCGCGCTAGCCGTTGTGCTTGCCAATTCTTTTATCGCCGCTTAACGAATTGTCCATGCATATTCTGCACTTTTTTGACTGCGGATATCCTTACTAATCCCAATGTGATGAAGTACGTTGAACCGATTGCTGCCGGAAGCTTGATTAGCAACACAAAGTAAATCGCAGCAGCACATCCCTGACAAGCGACCTTCGCGTGAGGAGTCTACTCGTCCGTATACTCATCTTTCAGACGAAGTTGGTACGCGTGCGCTCAGGTTGTGAGTGTCGCTGACTATTCATCGGCCACCTCACTCACCTCATCGCCGACAATGCGAAACGTGCGCCGCGTGTGAATCGGCCGAGTGCTGTCTTTGGTGTAGCGGTACTCCACTTCGACCAGCAGCCCCTCGCCCGAACGGTCGGGCTGGCTGGGGTGCCAGCGTTCGATGTGGAAGGTGTCGGTCTGCCCGGCGAGGTATTGCTTGATGGCGATCCGTTCCGCGGGCGTGCGGTTGAACGAGTGGCGCACGCCCAACACCAGCCCGACAATCGTTAGCAGAATGCCGACCTGCCCTGCCAGCACGGCGCGATGAAAGGTCACCGAGCGATGCGCGATGCGCTTCCGCAGCATGACGGCCAGAAAATAATCGCGCCAAATGCCGCGATAGACGCCGCGCATGTCGTGGTCGGCGCCGGCGCGCTGCTGGGCCGCGTGGCCTTTCCCCGTGCGCCCGTGTGGGAGTGGTCGCGTTTGAGCATTGGCCGTGGCGACTGACTTGCTGACTCGCGAAGCGGTTGTCGTCGCGCCCACTCCAGCCGCCGCGGCGGGGCGTGCCGCTACGCCGGGACGAGCAAAAGTAGCAGGGCGAGCCGCCGCGTTCTGCCGCTTGAGCATTTCGTTGGCCAGGAATTCGGCCAGCGAGTCCTCGGTCGTGGTCCAATCCCGCGGTGTGGCGCCGCGCTGATGCACGCGCAGCGCGCCGGCTTTCATCCGCTCGAACACCCGACCGATTTGTTGATCGCTGGGGTGCGGCGTGCGGAAGATCAGCCGGGCGACTTCGATGAGCGACAACGGGCGACGGCCGACCCCAGACATCGGCAGACCTCCTGAGGCAATTCGCCGGGGCGCATCCTTGCGCAGCGACACTTCACGCCAAGCTGGACGCCAGGAACCGCTTCACCCGGGCAAGAAAGTGGCCTTTGGGAGAAGCAGTTCCCGGCGCCGGCTGGCCCCGTGGCATTCTTCCTACCGAACTGCTTCTTACTGATCGAAGCTGTTGGGCAACTTCTCCTTGCTGGCGCGCGTCGAGATAGCGCGCCAAACGCCGATGCTGATCCGGTCGCCGATCGCGCGGACCGAACCGTCCATCATCCCCACGTGAATGGCGTTCGAGAAATAGCTGCGCGCGGTAATGGCCGCGTAGGTCGGCGTCGTCGACGGCGTGGCGATGTTGCGGTTCTTGCCTTCCTGCCAGTTGGTCCAGTCGATGTCGGTGTCACCCGTGGCCGTGGCGTTCACCGTGGCGGCGCTGGCGCTGGTGCGATTGGCCCCCATGAACTTGCTGTTGGGGCGGAAGACCGTCGTGAAGCCGGCGTGGTGCACGTGACCGTTGAACCACTCGGTGTGGCCCGTCTCTTTGTATTCGCCGGGGGTACCGACGAGGCCGACAAGGTCCAGCGGTGTCAGCGGGATCGGCGCAGACTCGGGCTCGGCCGCCGAGGTGGCGCCCATTTCGACAGCGGTGCGATTCGAGTCGCGGAAGTAGGGATGCCAGGCCTTCACTTCGGCGAAGCTCAGCGTATGGCTCAGGCCATCGGAGAATGCGCCGTCGCGCAGCTTGCTGTTGGGGAAGGCCGCGCCGTTACCGCCACGCCCGGTCACCGGGTCGTAAACGAACCAGGTCCCCATGTTGATGGCGTAGTTGACCGGATAGTGCTTGCTCTCGCGGATTTCGTCGCGCGGCTCAGCCGGCGAAATGTAGACCGGCACGCGCAACGTACTGAGTACGGTGGTCGTGCCATCGGCCAGCGTGAACACCGGCGGAGTCGTGCCCGCCGTGGCGTTCGGCTGCACGTAGTAGTTGTAATTCTTCGTAAAGTCGATCTCGTCGAAGAGCAATTTCTGCTCGAGATAGGGCAAGAGCAGGATGTGGACCGACCAACCGTCGTAGTTGGCGTAACCGGTCCCCAGCAGCGGCGGCTCGCCCGCCTGCCAGCTCGGCGGGTAGTAGCCCTTGGCCGAATTGAAGCCGTTGAAGGCCGCCGTGATTTGCTTGAGATTGTTCTTCGACAGCGTGGCGCGGGCACTCTCGCGGGTGGAGTTGATCGCCGGAATCAGCAAGCCCATCAGTAGGCCGATGATCAGCATGACGACTAACAGTTCGATGAGGGTGAAGCCCTGTCGTTTGCGAACGTCGAACGACGGCGCCTGGCGCTTAGCTCGGTTTTGCATGCGATTGCTCCCGGTGTTGAATTGCGACTGGCCTGAATTGGACCCTGCACACAGGCGTGCGAAGTCACCTGATTGCGACGACGGTTTGGCGGCGAGTGCGCCCGCACACGTTGTGTGTGTGCGCGCGGAATCACGTGGCATCGCCCGATGGCGATGAAGTTGCTCGGCACGTCACGCGGCGCAGCGTGGCTGCGGTGCGGGGTGAACCGCTGACAGGTCGCCGGCTTTGCAATGTGTATGCCGCGGCCAAGAATTGGCTGAATTTGCCGCTATGAGGACGCTTCAACGCGGGGTTTCGCCAAGTGCGACTGACTTCGGTGGCGTATTAGTAGCCACTCCTGATGTTTTTTTCATCACGACCAGTCGATTACCGACCGAACCTTTGCGAGCCATGGAGGGCCAGACGATCCAACGCGCCAGGACCTTCAGCGCGGCGGACGTCTCCGCCCTCGGCAACACCCTGCGCATTCGGCTTATACATTCCCGTTGTCCCATTCTGCCGAGTTATTGCAGTCGGGCTCGTGGCGGTTCGATAAAAGTGCTAGCAGCGGTCGATGCCGGCGGCGCTGCGGCTACTTCCCCAGCAAGCTTTCTCGACCGGTTCGCGCCGCGCGCCCGCAACGGGTGCGCAATCGTCCGACGGACAAGGACCCGCGCAGTGGAAATCAACCGCAATCAGTGGTTCATGGTGGGCGTGATCGTGCTGGCCTTGGGCCTGCAGTTCCGAATGGTCGATTCCTACACGCTCAACCAGAAGACGACGCAGTTTCTGGCCGAACAGGCCGGCAAACCGCACGAGAAGACCTACTTTGGGATGAAGCAGATGCTGCCAACGGCCGGGCCGCAGGTACGCAAAGTGGTGCGGCCCCCCGATTGGCTCGGCTGGGCATTGGTATCGACCGGCGCCGTGCTGGTGTTGCACAGCCTGGCCATGCCCAGGCCGGCGTAGCGTCGCTCGCTGACGAACAGGCATTACGTCGGCGCCGCGCAACGGGCTCGCCTAGTTAACGACCAACTCGTCGATGTCAGACGTGGCCAGCACTTCGCCGACCGTTTGCTGGTGCGCCTGCTCGATTCGCGCGAGCCGCCGCTGAAACTGCCCCATCGCGTAGCCGACGAACTCGTTGACTTCCAGGCCGAATGGCGCTGGCTGATCGTAGTAGGTGAACAGCTCCTCGATCATGCCGGTCGCCGGCACGATCATCTCGTTCATGCGCCGCTCGATTGCCTGCCAGGCGACGTGTCCATGTTCGGCCACCAGGCGCGACAGCAAAAAGACGCCGTAGGCCATGTGCCTTGACTCGTCGCGCTTCAGGTTGTCGACCATCTGCCGCATTCCCGCCAGAATCCCTCGGCGGTGCATCACCGTGTACGAAGCGTGGTAGCCGGTTTCGGCCAGCACTCCCTCGACGATCAGGTTGTACGTGACCGAAGCTTCGGCCTGGGCCGCGGGTGTGGCATCGTGCCGCAGCCGGCCGAGCGCTGCGGGCAACATGTCGTAGAAAATCTTCCGATAGCTCGGCGTATGGTAGTGCGACAAGTCGGCATCGGCCTGAGCCACTTCGGTCAAGAAGCGGTCGAACGCCTCGACGTGCTTGGCCTCTTCCCACAGGAAGCTCGTCAGGTACAGCTCTTCTTCGAGACGCCCCTCCGCGGCGACGACCTGGATGAGCGGCAGCAGGTCGAGCGTGACGGCTTCTTCGCCAGCTTGGAAGAGGGCCATTAGCCGCAGCAGAATGTCGCGCTCAGGATCGGAGAGGGCGACCCAATCGGCGCGATCGCGGGAGAGATCGATGTCGTGCGGATTCCAGATGCCGAGTTGTTTCGACTTCTGCCAGAGCCGCAGCGCCGGGTGCTGCTTGTTCAAGCGACCGACGCTCGTGGTATGAAACGCCGTGCGGAGCATGAAGTCGCTCCTGATGGGTGGTGATGGGTTCGATCAGCGGCCGCCATCCTACCCGATTACTTTTGTCGCCATGAACAAAAAAATCCGCTGTGCTGCCCGAGATCAGGCAGCACAGCGGTGTTTTCCTCAATTGGTTTTCGGAGCCCGTGCTCACAGAGCACGAAAGCTCAGGGGCGCTCAGCCGGCGCGACGCGCGCGGTCTTTGCGGCGCTTCGCGATTTGACCGGCACCCAGCACCGCGGCAAAGCCCGACACACCGAGCAGCATGGTGGTCGGCTCGGGCACGGGGATGATCCCGATGATGAATTCCTTCTTGGCGATAAACGCCAGGCTGGCCGTCTCGCTAAAGGCAAGCAATTGGTTGTTGATCACAACGTCGACTTTCGTGGCGTTCTGACCGGGGCCCAACTGCGCCGCGACATTCAAGCCAAGGCCCACCGACCAGGGCTGGACGATGCCGGCATTGTTGACCAGATCGAAGGCGACCGAACCATTGACGGGGACCAGATTGATCGGCGCCACTTTCACGCCGTTAATTTCGGTCACGACGGCGCGGAGAATCGCACCCGCCAACACGCTCGTGGCCTTGGTGCCGGTGCCCGACAGCGAGTAGTCGCCCGCTTCGAACAAATTGATAATGCCGATGCCCGGGGCCTTGCCGGCGAGTATCGTGAAGTTGAGCTGCCCGTCGGTTACATCTCCGCCACCGCCAACCGCGGTGGCAATGAAATTCTTCGGGTCGAAATCCAACCCGATCGCGAACGGGACGGGCGGGCCGTACAGTGGAACCGCGTCGGTGCCCGACGATTCGGTCACGTCGAGGAACGAGTACCCGGGGGGCACAGGGCCGAAGTTGCCGTAGTTGATCGTGGCAGCTTGAGCCGTTGTCGCGACAAGCAACGCCGACAGGGTCAGCGCGCGCGCAAGAAAACGCGAGAAATTAGAGAGACTAGTTGTTTGGTTCATGAGCATGTCCCGTTTA
>CAZBWM010000069.1:0-38312 GCA_964495375.1 uncultured Planctomycetaceae bacterium
AGCGGCTGGGCTGTCGGCGCCGTGCCGGCAGCCTCGGGCGGCGGTTCGCTGCTGGTTACGGTCGACTCGAAGCGCGTGGCGGCCTGGCGCGCTTCCAGGTCGCTCGCGACGGCGGCCTTGGCCTGTTGCAAGCGGCTGAGCGAAGCCAGCTCGCGCTCTTGCTGTTGTTTCGCCAGGCGTTTGCGCAGCTTCTCCCAGACGATGCCTGGCTGCAGCTTCACGGCGACACGGCGATTTAAGACGTCGCCGAAGAACAACAGCGCCGCCGCGAACAGGCAAAGGTGCCACACCCCGCGCCGGCTGGTGGCGCGCGGCAGCCCGCCGCGGAATTCGTCAAACTTGAGCAGGCTTGGCAAATCGCCGAGGCCTCCCTTTGTGTCGATCACCACGCCGGGCTCACCGCCGGCGGGGCGCAGGTCGGCCAGCTCGCGCAAGAGCAGGTCGTTGCTTTCGCGATTCGTGTACTCGACCGAATAAGGAACGGTAATCCCCATGCGCAGCGGAGCCTGCCCGCCGCCGGGAACGATCGACACCATATAGGTGCCTGGCGTGGCGTTGCCGAACTTGCCCACATAGCGACCGGGCGCGGTTTGCGTGAGCTCCAGCTCGCTGCTCGACAGGTCGGGGCGCACCACGCTGCCGACCATGTTGAGAAAGTTCAGAAAGTTGTCGTCGTTGCCTAGTGCGGTGACAACGAGCTCGACCTGATCGGCCGCGACGTTGGCGGCCATCGTGAATTTTCCACCGTCGGCATCAGGGCGCAGCGACCAGCGGACGAGTTGCGAGAACAGTTTGTCGTAGCCGTCCCAGGCAGGCCATGACTTGGCCCAGCGCGATCCAACGTCGGTCGTCCAGGCGGCACTGCGTCCCAGGCCGTAGGTCCAGGTGGCCAGGATCGCGCCGTTGGAGCCGGCCGGCTTCGGCGAAATCATCGGCACTTCAACGAGCGGATTGTCTTTGACGGTGGTCATCACGAAGCCGGTCAGCGGCGGCAGCGGTTCGCCGATGCCGGAGACGATTTCGTGAAAGGTCGTCACGCGTGGCGTAAAGCCCGCGGCGTCTTCAAAGATCAAGGGACGGGCAACGCGACGCGCTTCTTTCATGAAGATGCGCGGCACGCTCGATGGGTTCTGCACGTGGTAGAAGCGGCCACCGCCGGCCCGGGCGATCCGTTCCAGCAGCGCGTTGTCGGCATCCATCCCCAGCGCGACGGTCGAGACGGTCATCTTGAGTTGCCGCATGTCGTTGGCGAGCCGTTCGTAGTCTCCCCCTTCGGTATGCCCGTCGCTGAGGATGATCATGTGCTTGGCCGATGTCTTCACTTTGCGCAGGGCGTGAAAACCCTCGAGCATGCCGGGCCACATGTGGGTGCCGCCACCGGGGCCAAGGTTCGCGATCTGGGCGGCCATCCGTTCGGGGCGGCGGACGACTTGCATCGGCGCCACCCACTCGGCCTGCGAGTCGAAGGCCACCACGCCAGCGTAATCCATCGGGCCGAGCACTTTGATCGCCTCGACCGCCGCAGCCTTACCCAGTTCGAGCTTTTCACCCGACATCGAGCCCGAGCGATCGATCACCACGGCCAACGCGCCCGAGGGAATCACCTTCAGGCTTTTGATCTGGAAATCGACAGGCATTGCCTTCTCAAGCTCGGTGTTTGCCCAGCCGCCGGCGCCGAAACTGTTGGGCCCGCCGAGCATGATCAGCCCGCAGCCGAGCTCGTGGGTGTTGCGCACGAGCATCTGAATTTGGCGGTCGGTGATCTCGGTGATGTCTTCGGCTGCGTCGCCGCTGGTGCGCGGCACGTTCGAGAGGATCACGCAGTCGTAGCGTTGCAGCTCGCCGAGCGTGGTGATCGCGGCGTTCGACGGGGCGACATCGACCGAGAGCTTTTCGCGCTGGAGCCGCGCGACGAGCGGCGCCGCTTCGCCAGGGTTCGACCAATCTTCAATCAACAGCACCCGGCCGCGACCACGCACGTGGGCAGGCGTGGTCGCACGGTTGTTCTGCGCGAAGCGGTCTCCGCCCACGGCGTCGGGGACGAACTGCGCCTCGTAGGTGTAGAAGTCGGGCTGATCGAGCTGCTCCCGAACGGTGAAGACCTGCCGACCCGCGGAGAGGGTGACTTGCTCTTCGCTCAAGAGGGTTGTCTCGCCACCGGCGCGGCGCACGACGCGTAGCCGGCCCGAGGGCGGAGCGGTGGGGCCCGCGGCGCCGACGGAGTTGTTCAAGACGATCCGCAAATCGAACGGCGCGCCTTGGCGGATATCGCTGGGGACGACTAACCGCTCAACCGAGACGTCGCTGCGGGCTTCGGTGTAGATCGGCAAAACGTCGATACCGACGCCGGCCGCGGCGGCCAGTTGGGCTTCGTCGCGCGCCGAGCCGAGGTTCTCGTTGCCGTCGCTGATAATCACCAGGCGCTTGGCGCCGTCGGCTGGGAAGGCGGCCTGCGCCAATCGCAGGGCCTTGGCCAGATCGGTGTGCTCTCCTTCGATCGGTGCTTCAAAGCGCTTGGCGGGCGGGGCGTTGCCTTCCAAAGGTGGGTACTCAACGGCCGCGTCGGACCCAAAGGCGATGATGCCGGCCCGATCGCCGCGCGGCACGCGGAGGTGCGTTTTGACCGAACCGTTGATGTAGTCGGCGATCGGCTGAGTGGCGTCGTCGGACATGCTCAACGAGCGGTCGACCAGATAGAAGACAGTCAATCGCTGATGCGAGCGGACCAGTTGCAGCTCGGCCAATGCCAGCACAAAGAGCACCGCCACGGCGCTACGCAGCAGCAGGGCCAGCGCCCCCCGCACGCGCCCCAAGCCGCTCAAGCTGCGACGACCAATGAACCACACGGCCGGCAATAGCGGCAACAGCAGCCAGAGATAGTTCGGGCTGTCGAAGCTGAAGCCGTAGTCCAAGTGAGTGCTCCCGGGTGGCGACGCGGGCGGTCGCGACCGCCGCCTACGATTATAAGGGAGCGGCCGCCCGTGGCGACTAAGTCGCCGCAAATCCTGCCTGTGCCAGCGCCGCCGCATATTCTTCGGGCGTATTGACGTTCTGCAAGCTGGCGAGCGGCGACGGCAGGTCGGCGAGTTCGGTTGGCTCGACCAGCCGGACGTTGGATTGCGTGATCAAATCCAGCAGGGCCGAACGCCCCGAGCCCATGAGCTCGTCGATTCTGGCAACGAGTGACGTGCGGTAAACGGCCGCCAAGGGATGGAACCGACCGTCGACGCGCACGACCGCGGCGTCGTGCCTGGCGGAGAGGGTCACTAGCCGCTCGATGAACGCTGGCGCGACGAACGGATAGTCGCAGCCGACAACAAATGCGGCCGGTGCGTGGGAAGCGAGTACCGAGAGTCCGACGCGCAACCCTTCGAGCGGACCCCGGTCAGGCTGGCGATCGCAGAGATTCTCGACGCCAGCGGGGAGCGGCGGCAGCGGCACATCGGCGGCACCGACGACCACGATCGGAGCAACGACTCCCTGCAACTGGCGGACAACGCGCGACAGCAGCGGTTCGTCGCCGAACGGCAGCCAGGCTTTGGGCCTGCCCATGCGCCGGCTATCGCCTCCGCAAAGGATCAGGCCCGCGCACTGTTCGATCATCGCTGCGATTCCAAGTGGACCGGCCGGCGCGTGCTTTCGGCGCCCGCCCTGTTCAGTTTATATTCGCGGCGCCCCGAAGAGCACTGGCGGAGCCAGTGGCTCGGGGCGCCGTTAACCTTTGAACGGGGTGGCCCGGCTGCTCGCAGCCGGGTGGCGCAGCCACAAGAATCTGCTCATGCCGCGCGGCCTTATGTCAGCCACGTCGGTTTGAGAAGGCTTCTTGTCGCTTCGCGACCCAGCCGGCAAGCGGCTGGGCCACCCATTCCCCACGGTTCGAAAGATTAACGGCGCCCAGTGGCACCCGAAAAAGACGTTCGCGCAGCGCAATTCTCGTACTCACGAACAGCGACCCCATGCCCCTGACGTTTGTCCCCCGCAATCTCGACGGCCTGCCCCTTGAGATGCACGGAGTATTGCCCACGGCGCTGGCTGACAAGTCGTTGGCAGAAATCGAGCGTTGGCCGGTGCAGCAAGGGAACCGTCAACTACCGCTTGCCGAGTTCTTTGGTATTTCGGGAGAAGCGAGCGAGCGGGTCTGGCACTTCGAGGGAGACTTGAAGCGGGTTCATTGGCTGGCGTCCGGAATGGACGCAGGCACGATCCACGTCGCTGGATCGGTCGGTCGCCACGCCGCCTCGGGAATGAAGGGGGGAACGCTACGCATCGATGGAGATGCCGGCGATTGCCTTGGCGCGGAAATGTCGGGCGGGCTCATCGATGTCGGCGGTAGCGCCGGCAACCTGGTCGGCGCGCCGTATCGCGGTGGTCGACGCGGTATGGCTGGTGGCACGATCCTGATTCGCGACAGCGCCGGTGATGAACTCGGTCGCGCGATGCGGCGTGGCTTGATTGCCGTGGCTGGCGATGTCGGCACGGCGGCCGGCTACGATTTTCTGGCCGGCACGATTCTGATTGGCGGACGCACGGGACCGCGACTAGGAGCCGGGACGCGGCGCGGGACAATTGTTCTGACGCGTGCGCCGTCGCGCTCCGCGGCAACCCAGACACCGCCGCTGTTGCCGCCGACATTTCGCCGCGCGGGGCGTTACCAGCCGACGTTTTTACGATTGCTCGCGCGACACCTGGCGCAGTTTGACTTCCCTTTCTCCTGCGACGACGCGGCGGCCGAGTACGAAACGTACGTCGGCGATCTGCTCACCGTCGGCAAGGGGGAGATTCTCGTGCGCGCCACGGATTGACGCCGTCGCTCAACGGCCGAACGAGCGCAACCAACTGAGAATCGGACGAGGCTCAGGCGGGGCGTGGCAACTAAACCTTGGCAACGGGCTTGAGCCAGCAGCGGCGCGGGCCTTATTCACCAGGGAAACTAACCGTTGCACTCTCGCGCCAAAGGTCGCGACCTGGCCGTTGATTTCGAAGCGCTCGCCAGAAACCAACGTGACGCGAATCCAGCCGTGATAGAATCCGTCCGCATCCGGTGTCGCTCCGAAATCGAGCGCCGCGATGTCCGCGAGCGGTACGCAGCGCGGTTTCCCGACAGCGACGAAGAAAACGATGGTTTGAATCGTCAACTGATTCGCGGCTTCATCGAACACATATCGCTTGCGTATCGCGACGACCGTAATCAGCAACCACGTCGCAAAGGGGCCAACCATCACCAGCAGCAAGGCCGGCAGGGAGATCGACGAGCTTTGCAAGTGGCTCGCCACTGCGATCGAAACGGCAAGCTGCAAGATCGCGGCGATCAGGCCGACGAAGAGGCTCCAGCCGGTTAATTCCGAAAACCGCAATGAGCGAGCTTTGGTTGCCACGAACCGCCGCCTCGAAGAGCATAGCTGACGCCGAGATTGTGCCGAATCACGACACAAATCCACTCAGTCATTCTACGGCGGGAGGCCAATCCGTGCACGCTTACCGCGTCTTGGTCGGCAGGTCGCGATACGGCTTCTGCGCCGTGTAGCAATCCAGGCGCGGCTGGAACGCGGCGCGGTCTTCCGGCGGGATCAGGTCCTGAGCTTTCTTCTGCCAGAGCACGGCGTCTTCGAAGTTGCCAACTTCGGCATAGGCGGCCGCCAGCGCCATCAGGCACGGCGGCTGCTTCCACTGGGTCAGCAGACAGGCGGTGCGAGCGGCGGCCAGGGCACGCTCGCCGTCGCGATATTTGTCCACAGGGCAGGTCGCCCAAATCAGGGCCTGCTCGTAGTGGGCGATCGCATTCTGCGGTTCGAGCCGGACGATTTCGGTCAGATCGCGCAACGCCCGATCGTAACGCTCGAGCTTGAGATAGACGGCCGCGCGGGCGAAGTAGGCCTCGCCGTTGGCGACGTCGCGCTCGACGATCGCCGTGAAGTCGGCCAGCGCCTTGTCGTGCTCGCCACTCTGACCGAACGCCAGGCCACGCACGTACAAGATGCGCGGATCGCCGGGGCGTTGCCGCAAGATCTCGTTGAGGTCGGCGATTCCTTCGGCCGTGTGCTTGCCGATCAAACGCAGCTCGGCACGAGCACGCAGAATTTCCAGATTGCCAGGGTTGCGCTCCAAGAGCGTGGAGAAGTCGTTGGCGGCGCGATCGAACTCGCCGGCAATGGCCAGCAGCTTGGCACGCTCGAGCAGCGCCATTAGATCTTCAGGGTCGAGCGCGATGACGGCGGAGAGATCATCGATCGCGCGGGTGGGCTGATTGGCGGCCAGCCAAGCCTCGCTGCGGCGGCGATAGGCATCCGTGAACTGCGGGTTGACGCGCAGGGCCTCGGTGAAGGCTGCGATCGCCGGATCGATTTCCTGCTTGGCCAAGAGGAGCACGCCCCGCTGGCAATGCAGCTCGGGATCGCGCGGCGCCAATTGCACCGCCGCATCGATATCGGCCAAGGCCGACGGCAGATCACCCTGCCACTGGTAGGCCAGGCCGCGGAGTTTGTGTTTCCAGGGGGTCGCCCCGGTCTTGATTTCGGCCGTGAAGAACTCGACTGCCGAATCGAGTGAAACGACATCAAGCGCGAGCACCTCGGCTTCGCTGGCGGGCGACTTGACGTGCAGCCAATCACCATCGCGCTTCGTGACTTCGGCGGGCCAGAACAGCTCATTGCTCGACATGCTCTTTTCTTGGCCGGCGTCACGCACCTTGACGGTTTCGCGGCAAGGGAGCACTTTGTCGCCGACTTTAGCCACAGAGTGCGTGACGACGCCGGTGGACTGTGGTTTTACAGCCTGCGGTTCGGCGGCCCACGATGCGGAGGTCAGCGTCGCGAGCGAGACCGCGGCGACCAGTACCCGACGTGCGATGGGGCGTACCATGTTCGAGACCTCGGGATCGGTGTTGGTTTGCGACGCGGCGCACGGCGCCGCGGAGACAGAAACAGCTTGCCGGTTATTCTTCTCGTCGACCGCGCAGCGGATTCTCCAGGGCGGGTTCCTCTTGCGGACGCGACAACCAGTGCGGGCGGGGGACCACCGGGTGCAGGCCGTCGGCGCGGCGCGCCGGGCGCTGTAACTCCGTCGCGCCGGCTTCCGACGCCGAGGTCGCCAATCGACGGGCGAGTGCCGCGGCCGACGTCCAGCTTTCGCGAACGCGGGCTTCGTCCGCAGTGGCGGCCGGCGCGAGCGCTTCGGCGGCGCTCCGCATCGCGGGGCGACGCAGTGGTGGGCGGCCCGTCAACGACGCCTCGCCGGCGCCAGCCTTTTCCTCGGCCGGTTTACGATTCCAGCTCATCCAAGTGAGCAGTGCTGGCAGCATGACCATCGACGTGAATAGGCAGCAGCTCACGCCGATCGACAACACGCGCCCCAGGCTTTGCAGCCCTTGGTGGCTGGCGACCATCAACGATCCGAAACCGACGATCGTGGTGAGCGAGTCGACCATCACGGCTACGGCCGTCGATGGGCTCATGCGGTACCGGCCCGTCTGTTCGCGATAGTCGTGAATCAGGTGTACGCCGTAGTCGACACCGATGCCCAGGATGAGGGGCAGCGCGATCAGGTTGGCCGGGTTCAAGGGAATGTCCAACAGCCCCAACAGCCCGAACATCTGCAGCATGCCGAGCCCCAGCGGTAGCGCCGCCAACACCGCGTACCAGATGCTACGCAAATCGAAGAGCAGAACCACGGCGATCACCACGAGCGCGCAGAGCGCGGCCTGCTCGTAGCTCTGCTTCATTTCGAGCGAAGCTTCGTGGGCTTGCAGCGGATTGCCGGTCACCCGCGCGTCGACAGTGCGCACGTCGTGGACGAAGCTGGCCAGGGCCTGCATGTCCCAGATGTTTCCCTTGCCGTAAATTTTTAGGAGATGGCGACCGTTGTGCCCGACGAAGCGATGCACCAGGCTCGGCGGCAGATCGGCCAACTGCGGCGGTTCAGGGTTGGCCATGGTCCGCAGGGCGTGCAGGCGGCTGAGCATGTCGCCGGCCATCTGCTGCTGAAAGCCTGAGAGGGCTCGATAGCAATCGGAGACAGCCAGCCGCCGCAGACGATCGCGAATCAATTCCAGGTTGCGCACGGTGCGCGGCGAGCGGCGGCTGTTGACCAGCGTGTCTTGCAGTTGCGAAAGGACGCGCCCCAGGCTTTCGGGCCGATCGACCGGGATCAGCGGCGGCCGCTCGGGGAGCGTCGCCAACATGCTACCGAGCCCCGCGATAATCGGTTGCTTGACTTCGTCGGCCACCGGCAGCATCGAGACGATTTCTTCGGTCCGCTCGACCGAGGGCAATTCGAGGAAGCGCGCTTTGCGTTCGAGCAGTTCCTCGCGGCTGTCGGCGATCGACAAGGCGTACCAGACGCTTTGCCGAGTTTCGGCCAGCAGCTTGCGCTCGAGCTCGACGCTTTCGAGCCCGTGCGCCTGCATGTTCAGCAGGTTGTTGTCGTACCACAGTCGCCCCAAGCCGCACGCGATCAGGCAGGTGCCGATCGCGGTCGCCAGAAACATCAGCCGGGGCGTGCGCATCAAGGGCTCAATCCAGTGGTGGACCGGCAGCGGATTGGGCATCACGTGCGCCCAGGGAGTGCGATCGACCAGGTAAAGCGTGGCGGGCAATACGACGAGCTGCGACACCGCGCAGAGCAACAGCCCACCGCCGGCGATGATCCCCAGCTCGGCCACACCGGTGAAGTTCGTGAAGCCAGCGCAGAAGAAGGCCACGGCGGTGGTGATGGCGCCAGCGGTAATCGCCGGGCTGATCGAGCGCGAGGTTTCGACCAGCGCCGAGCCGCAATCCATCCGCTTGTTGCGCAGCTCCATATAGCGCGAGATGTAGTGGATGCCGTAGTCGATGCCGATGCCAATCAGCGTGACCGTGAACGACACGCTCAAGATGTTCAGGTGGCCGATCGCCAGCGTGACGTAGCCGAACGCCCAGGCCATGCCCAACAGCAGCACCAGGTTGGCCAGCACGGCGTGGCGCAGGCCGCCGAAGCCGGCGACGAACAACAGCCCGACGCCCACAAACGAGATCACGCTTGCCCAGAGCATCGATGACTGGCTGGCGCGCATCTCGTCGTCTTCCATGATCGGCAGGCCGGTCAGGCCGATCTTGACTTCGGGATGCCTTGCGTTGGACTTGGCGATCAGCGCGCGGAGTGCGTCGGTGGCGTTGCTGCGGCTGGTGAAGCTGTCGGATTTTTCGGCCAGGCGCAGCAGCACGAAGCCGAGACGCCCTTCGTTGGTCAGCAGGTACTCACTACCCAGCTCGCTGAGCGTCGCGACCGAGGCCGGCATCACCGGCCAGGGAGACAAGTACGGCGCGCGGGCCTCGAGCGCGCCGAGCAGGCTGGTGGTCAGGCGCTCGAGCTCGCGCTCGGCGGGCGTGGCATCACCCCAGGCGGGGTTGGGCTTGGCCAACTCGGCTTCGAGCCGCGCCGCCAGCCCGGCCGACATGTAACCGAGACTCAGCGGCGCCCAGTTCCCTTTGAGCACGGGACTCAGCCCGGTGAGGAACCGCTCGACGCCGGCCAGTTCCTCGGCCGGCAGGTAGTGCAAGCCTTTGGAGCGGATTGCCGACAGATCGACTTCATGCAGCACCGCGTGAAAGAGCTGATCCTCGCGCGAGAGGACTTGCGACAGCTCTTGCAGCACGGGGACGACCACTTCACGGTTGGCCCCTTCGACGACGATTACCGCGTCGTCCTCGGCGCCGAACTCCTGGATGTAATCGATCCAGAGGCGGTTGTAGTCGCTCTTCGGGTTCAGGAGATCGAGCCGGCTAGTCTTGTAGCCCAAGCGCGTGGCGGTCAGCAGCATCGCGGCCAAAGCCAAAGCGACGCCGATCACTACCGTGGCGACCGGAAAACGGAGCACCAATCGCGTCATTGCCGCGAAGGGCTGCGCGAGATATGAGCCGTCTGCCTGCGGCATCCGTTCCGCGGACATGAAGTAACCTCGTGTGTGCAAACAAGTTTGAGCGAGTCGCCGCCGGCTATCCCTGCCGAGAGGGCGGGGCATTCTATCCGCACCCGCGGCCGGGCGACAATACGAGTCGCCAGGGGGGGCGTCGATGGCAAGTGACCAGCCTGGTTGAAGTTAAGAGCGACCGCCTGGCGACAGGTGCGGGCTGTCGTGAGATTAATGTCGACCGATCGTGGCATTACCGCCGCCAATCGTCGTCGCACAAATTGCTGGCAGCGATGGCAAGATTCGTGGCCGACGAGCGAAGTAGGTACACGGGCCAAGGGCGGTTGCGCAAGGGTTCTCGTATAAACTCTTCGTGCTGGCGCCCACGCAAGCTGGACGAGCCTGCGCGGAGTGACGCGGATTCACGCGGGTTGATGGGTCCCAGATTCTCGAGTCGAAGGTCGCACTGCCATGGACAAATTCGTTGATGTGTTGTCGCAGGACGCCGGCATCGCGCTGGCAGCGCTGGCTATTCTTTGCGCCACGATCGTGGCCGTTGTGGCGATTGTCGCCGCACAATGGCGATCGCTTCGCAAGGTCGAAGAGTTGGCGAAGCTCAAGCATTCGCTGCTGGATCGCGGACTCTCGCCCGAGGAGATTGCCCTGGTTGTCGATGCGGGCCAGTGGCGAGGACTTCGCCACACCGCTGGCCGGCTCTACCGCGAACACGCGCGTGTGTAGGTGAGCGCCGCGCGCGAAGCCGCGCTCAGAGCGATTCCAAGAACGCCTGCGTCAGCCGCAGCGTGATCTCGGTCGCTTGCCAGTGCAGCAGGTGCCCTGCTTCGGCGATCCGCACGTGCGTGACCCGCGGTAGCAGTTCCATGGCCGCTTGAGCATCGGCGTCGCGCAGCATGCCACCAAGCGCTTCGTTGCCTTGCAGCAACAGGACCGGACAGGTCACGCGCTGGGCCAGCGACGGCCACGAGAAGCCCTCGAGCCAGTGCCCCTGGATGAGCGGTAGGAGCACTGCGGGATCGAGATCCACCAGGCAGCGGGCCATGAACCGCAGCGAAGCGGGATCGCGGACGCGACCGAGCTTCATCTTGGGCCCACCGGCGACCGAGGCCAACAGCACGTCGGCCAGCGACGCCGTGAGCGCGTCGACGTCGGGCGCGCCGTTCTTGATCAACTCGTGGTAGGCGGTGAACATCGCCTGATAAGGCGTGCGGGCGATCTGGTCGCCGAGGGTGTCGAGCGGCGGATCTTCAAGCACGATCGCGCGAACGGCCGCGGGCAATTCGGCGGCGACGGCCAGCGCCACCATCGCACCCAACGAGTGGCCATAAATCACGGCGGGCTCGCTGACGTTTTCGCGGACGAATTGAACCGCGTCCTCGGCGTAGTCGCGCACCAGGTAGTTGTCGCAGCGCGTCGAGCGGCCATGTCCACGATGATCGACGGCCAGCAAACGCCAGCGCGTGGCGAGCGCGGGGGCCAGTGGTACGAAGTCTTGCCAGCGCCGCGCGACGCCATGAAACAGCACCAACGGCGGCCCATGCGCCGGGCCGACGGCGTAGGCCAGTTGCTGGTCGCCACGACGATAGAAGCGCTCAGTGAACATCAGTGGCTAGCGCTCAGTGTTCAGTGTTCAGTGCTCCGACGAGCGTTGCATCAAGTGGGCGTGGCAGCCACGCGCGGGGGCTCGTTGGCGCGCCACCAGGCTTCGGCTTCCTCGCGGCTCCAGCGGTCGGCGGCCGACGTGCCGGCCAGTGCCGCGCCGAAGCTCGCAGCATCGGGATAGCGCTGGGTCGGATCTTTGGCCAGGGCCCGCATCACGACCGCTTCAACATCGGGCGGAATGTTCGGCGCCAGTTCCGACGGCGGACGCACCGGATCGTGTGCATGCGCGATCAGCACCTTGATCGGCCGCTCGCCCGTGAAGGGTGGCTGCCCCGTCAGCAAGTAGTAGGCGACTGCCCCCAGTGAGTAAATATCGCTGCGCGCGTCGGGCTCGTGGCCACCGAGCGCCTGCTCGGGAGCCATATAGAGCGGCGAGCCAGCCAGCCGCGGACTGGGGCCCCAGGGGCGCGTCTGTCCTTCGCCCATCAGCTCGACCACGCCAAAGTCCATCAGTTTGACGACATCGAAGACGCCACCGCGCTCGGCGGCGAACAGGTTACCTGGCTTGAGATCGCGGTGAATCAGCCCTTGGCCGTGGGCTTCGCGCAGGGCGTCGCAGGCTTGCCGCAAGTAATCGACGACGCGCGTGGCGGGCAAAGGGCCGTGCCGTTCGACGACTTCTTGCAGCGTCAGTCCTGGGAGGTACTCCATGACGTAATAGAACATACCGTCTTCGGTGCGGCCGTAGTCGAAGATCTCGACGGTGTTCCAGTGCGAGAGCTGGGCGGTCGCGCGCACTTCGCGCTCGAAGCGGGCCTGGGCCTCGCTATCGGCGGCGCGGCGCGGATCGATCAGCTTGATGGCACAAGGACGTTTCAGCAGTTGATGCTCGGCGAGATAGACATCCCCCATGCCACCGGAGCCCAACAGTTCGCGGAGGCGATACTGGCCGAGTTGCCGCGCCTCGAACGCCTGCAACCGCAAGCTGTTGGTGACGTGCGTGCCGTAGGTGGCAGCCACGGCCGCGGTCAACAGCAGCAGGCTGGCCGCGATCAAGAGCTGCAGTTGCCCAATCGGCACATCGGACCGGCCCCACACCTGACTCATCCACAGCAGCATGGGGGCGATGGCCAGCGCGCTCAGTACCCGCGCGCCGCGCCGCCAAGGATTAGGGATGAACATGCCGTAGGTGAAGATCAAGCCACACCAGGCCGCCGCGCTGATCGAAAGCGGGTTGCGATTCAGGGGGCTGCCGCTATCGAGCGCCAAGAGCACCAGAGCCGGCATGCCGAAGACCGCGGCTTCGGCCAAGCGCAGCAAGCGCCAACTCGGCAACTCGGGGCGCCAAAGGACGTAGGTCGTCAGCCCGCTCACCAGCACCAGCGCGATGTGCAGCCACGAGGCGTAACCTTCCTCGCGGCTCATCCGCATCTGATCGGCGAACAGGGCGTAGACGAGAAAGACGGAGGAGCCGAAGCAGATCAAAGGCGCGGCAACTCGCAGCCGGCCCCGCAGCAGGATGCGCGTTTGATCGGAGAGCCCCTTGCCGGCCCCTTCGACCACCGCCACGCGGCGACGGTGTCGGGCCGCTTCGGTTTCATCGGGCCGCGGCGCGGGGAGCGCCGGATCCGACGGCGTCAGATCCCCCGGCGACAAGGCTGGGACAATCGCAGAGGGTGGGCGAGACGTGGTGCTCATCGAACGGGGCGACCGTGGAAAAATGTCTCGCCAGTCGAGCGCGAGCACCCTAGCGTGCCCGGCGCGACGAGCGAGGCCGAACCACTATCATAGTTGGCCGTGGGGTCGCGCCGAAAGACGCCGGCTAAGTCCGTTTGAACTGCCGGTCGAGCTCTTCTCGCGTGAAAACCAGCTCGGTCGGCCGGCCATGCGGGCAGTGATGCGTGTCGGGCAATTGCCCACGCATTTCCAAGAGGGCGTGCACTTCCTCGGGGGTGAGGCGATCACCGGCCTTGATTGCTGCCTTGCACGCGACCATGTGAAGAAGTTCATCGAGCAGATCGCGGCGCTCCGGCTGCCGGGAACCTGCCGCCAACTGCTCGACGAGTCCACGCAGAATCTCGACGGGGCGCAGGTTGGCCAGCATCGCCGGATAGCCCACGATGAGCACGGTGCCGCCGCCGAACGGTTCGACCTGCACGCCGAGCCGCGCCAACAGTTCGCGATGCTCGAGCACGAGGGCCGCCTCGCTCGCGGCCAGATCGACCGGCTCGGGCACAAGGAGCGATTGCGTTTCGACCGCCGCGGCCAGCACTTTGTCGCGCAATTGCTCGTAGAGCACCCTTTCGTGCAGCGCGTGCTGATCGATGACCGCCATGCCGTCGGTGGTTTCGGCAATCAGGTATCGATTGTGCAGTTGCAAGGCGGGTCGGCGCGACAACGTGTCGCCAGCCGCGCGATACGCGGGGCCATCGATGCGGTAACCGCCCCGTTCGAGTGGAGCGACACCGGCGGGTTCGCCATTTGTCGAACGAGCGCCAGGCGAGGCCTCGCCGAACGATTCAGGAACGGCCGGCTCGCTCTCGTCGACCTGCGGATCGACGGGTGACCAGGCACGCGGCAACTCCGTGACCGACAAGGGCGCGTGCTGCGCATCGGGCGCGGCCATTGATTCATCCGGACTAGCTGCCGGGCGATTCCAGCCGCCGACTTCCCCTTTCGCCCAAGCGACAAGTTCTTCGCGAGCGGCCGCGGCGCCCGGATGAAGCAACCCGTGCGGGGCGGCTCCACTGCCATTGGTCGCAAACGCCAGGTTGGGCTGCGACATGCTGACTGACGGTGTCAGCGTGTAATTAGGAGCCGCGCTCGAACCGCCCACGACGGGTGCCGGACCACCACCTGCCCGGACGGCATCGAGCGCCGTCGTCAAATCGGTGGTCAGGAACTTGGTGCGGAGCGTGCTGAGCAACTGGCTGTAAAGCCGACCGCCATCTTGAAAACGGACCTCGAGCTTCGTGGGGTGGACGTTGACGTCGACCAGCTCGGCCGGCATCTCGAACTGCAAGCAGGAGATCGGATAACGCCCCGTCAGCAACAGCCCTCGATAGGCTTCTTGCAGCGCGTGCCCTAGGGCACGATCGCGAATGTAGCGGCCGTTGAGAAACAGGTACTGACTGCGGGCATTACTGCGGCTCTGACTAGGATGGGCGACGTAACCGGAGAGTCGCACGACGCCGCCACCGGAGTCGTCGCTGCTCTCGACCGCGATCCAGTGCCCTGCCAGCTCTTGGCCCAGGAGCCGCTCGATGCGCTCGAGCCAGGGATTGGCCGGCGGCAGGTCGAGCACTTCGCGATCGTTGTGCCGCAAGGTGAAGTGGACCCGCGGATGGGCCAGGGCGAGCCGTGTCAGGGCTTCGACGACGTGGCCAATCTCCGTCTGCGTTGACCGCAAGAACTTGCGCCGCACCGGCGTGTTATAGAACAGCTCGGCCACTTCGATCGTGGTGCCGGGCGTGCAACCACAGGGGGCCGGCCCATTGACCGCGCCGGCGGTTGCCGTGATTTCCGCGCCGGCGTTGGCGTCCGCCGTGCGGCTGCGCAGCGTCAGCCGGCTGATCGACGCGATCGAAGCGAGCGCTTCGCCACGAAAGCCCAACGTGGCGACGCGAAACAGATCGTCGGCATCGTGTAACTTGCTCGTGGCGTGGCTGGCCAGCGCCAGCGGCATGTCGTCGGCGTCGATGCCGTGGCCGTTGTCGCAGACGCGGACGAGATCGACGCCCCCCTTGGCGACGGAAACATCGACGCGAGTAGCGCCGGCGTCGAGCGAGTTCTCGACCAGCTCCTTGACGACGCTTGCCGGGCGCTCAATCACCTCGCCGGCGGCGATCTGATTGATGACGGTGGCCGTTAATTGACGAATCCGAGCCATGGCAAATCCATTCGCGCCCACGAAGTTCTCAATAGCTTGTCGTCGCAGATCGAGGCGTCGGGTGCAAGGGGGCGAGTGAGCGAGGCACCGTTCGGCGGCACTTTTCGGCGGCAATGCGCGGCGGCGCTTAAAGTTCGTATTCTTTGATCTTGCGGTACAAGGTTCGCTCGCCAATCCCCAGCAGCCGGGCCGCCTCCTCGCGATTGCCGCCGGCACACGACAAAGTCTCGGAGATGAACAAGCGCTCGACCTCGTCGAGTGGCTTGCCGACCAGCGAAGCCAGCGAGCCTGTCGAGGTTGGCGGCGGCGGTTCGCTATCGGCCAGTTCGCTCGGCAGATCGTCAACGTCGAGCACTTCGTCGTAGTCGACCACCACCATGCTTTCGATCACATTGCGTAACTGGCGCACATTGCCGGGCCAATCGGCTGCCATCAAGCGGCGCCGGGCCGACGCCGACATGCTGCGGATCGTCTTGCCGTGCAAGGCCGAAAACTGCTTGATGAAGTGCTCAATCAGTAGCGGCATGTCCTGCTGCCGCTCGCGCAGGGGGGGCAGCCGGATGGTGACCACCTTCAGCCGGTAGTAAAGGTCGCGCCGGAAGGTGCCGGCCGCGATCGCTTCTTCAAGATCGCGATTCGTGGCCGACAAGATGCGGACGTTCACCTTGATCGGCTCGTTCGAACCAACGCGGGTGATCTCGCCGTTTTCCAACACCCGCAGCAGTTTGATCTGCGTCGGCATCGGCATGTCGCCGACCTCGTCGAGAAACAACGTGCCGCCGTGGGCGTACTCGAACTTGCCGACCCGATCGGTCGAGGCATCGGTAAACGCGCCGCGGACGTGCCCGAACAGCTCGCTCTCGAGAATGTTCTCGCTCAATGCCGCGCAATTTAGCGCAACAAACGGCTTGTTCTTGCGGGGGCTGTTCTGGTGAATCGCCTGGGCGACGAGCTCCTTGCCGGTGCCGGTCTCCCCTTGGATCAGCACAGTGGCATTGTTCGGCGCGATCCGCTTCAGCCGGTCGATGACGTCGTTCATCTGTGGGCTGGAACCGATCACCCCTTCGAAGCCGAACCGCTCGTCGAGGCGGCGGTTGAGCTCCGCGTTGGTGCGCCGCAGTCGCAGGCTCTCGCAGGCCTTGTCGACCACGGCTCGAAGTTGCTTGAGATCAAGCGGTTTTTCCAGGTAGTTGAACGCCCCCTGATGCAGGGCGGTAACGGCCGAAGGAATGGAGCCATGCCCGGTGACGACGATCACCTCGGCGTCGGGGCGCGCCTCCTTGGTGCGGCGCAGGATTTCGAGCCCGTCGAGATCGCTCATCACCAGGTCGGTGATGACGATGTCGCAGGCGTCGTCTTCGATCATCTGGGCGCCGGCGGTGCCGCTCGTGGCCACCGCGCACTCATAGCCGGAGCGTTCGAGACTTTCGGCGACGGCCTCGGCGTGGGGGGCCTCGTTGTCGACGATCAAAACGCGCACCGGCGGAATGATCTGCGCGGCGGAGAGGGGCTCGGCGGTGCGGCTCTCGGATGCGGCGCGCGGCGTGGGAGTCATGCCGGGATGATAGCGAACCGGTGGACACCCGGCCAGCGGCACGGGCCTGGCGGATGACTAGGCATCGGCCTCGTCGACCGGCGTAGCGCCGGGAGGAGGTGTGCCACCGCCGGCGCGAACATAGCGGGCGCGCAGCCTGGCGTATTCTTCCGCCGTTGGCTCCGCGGCGGTTTCGCTTGCTGGCGAACTGCCGGTGGAATCGGTCGCCGCGGGAGCAGCCAGGGCCGCAGCGTGATCGCGAAAGAGCTTTTCAAGGTACGTGCGGCACCAGCCACAACCCGTGCCGGCGCCGTAGCACTCACTCAATTGCCCGGCGCGGCGCGGCCGCTCGATGCGCAGATAGTTGAGCACCTTGCGCTTGCTGACGTGAAAACAGAGGCACAATTCGTCGTCGAGTTGCATGTGAGCCACAGAGCCCGAGGGTCGTCGGCGGATTCTCCTTGTATATTCTAACTGCGCCGCGATGAATTTCGGACGGTAGCATAGGATCCTCTAGGTCAAACCCATGACCGAAGCCGAAGCAATTCGAGTGTTATTTGACGAGGCTGAAGGGTGCATCTGGTACGCCGAGAATCAAACTGAACCGATATCTGGCGTGACCCAGATCGACCTGGGCGAATCGGAAATCACGGACGATGCCCTGGAACTGCTGCGGCACTTCCCGCGTCTCCAGTGGCTCTGCCTCGAAGATACCAGCATCTCAGACTACGGGCTTCATAGCCTGGTCGGGCTGGTCAGCTTAACGCGGATCGAATTGCAAGGGACGAATGTCACGGAAACTGGCGTGGCGATGTTGCAGCAATCGCTCCCAGCCTGCGAGATCGACTGGTGACGCACGCGCCGCCCGCTTGTTCGCCCGGCGGTTTGTCGCTAGCGTGAATAGTTTGCCCCAGTGCGCCCGCAGCTCGCTGG
Organism: uncultured Planctomycetaceae bacterium; assembly: GCA_964495375.1. Lineage (GTDB taxonomy): Bacteria > Planctomycetota > Planctomycetia > Pirellulales > JAEUIK01 > JAIESQ01. Next base: position 17,860 of record CAZBWM010000069.1, read on the forward strand.
GGTGAACAAGTGCTATTGGGAATCACGCCCACCGGCGACCAAGGCCCCTACGTCCGAGCGGCATGAGCGAACTATCTTTCACGCCTGAAGCTGCCGAAGCGGGTGCCCGCGAGATTGCCAACGGCGCTAACAACCCGGCTGTGGGCAGCCCCGACGTCATCCGCATCCGCGGCGCCCGCGTTCACAACCTGCAGAACATCGGCCTCGATATCCCACATCGCCAGTTGGTCGTGATCACAGGTCTGTCGGGCTCGGGCAAAAGCTCGCTGGCCTTCGACACCATCTTCGCCGAAGGGCAGCGGCAGTACATCGATAGCCTGTCGGTCTACTCCCGGCAGTTCTTGCAGCAGCTTGAGCGCCCCGACGTCGACGAAATCGAGGGCTTGCAACCGACGATCGCTATCGACCAGCGGCCGGGAAGTCGCAATCCGCGCAGCACCGTGGCCACGGTCACTGAGATTTACGACTATCTGCGATTGCTGTTCGCGCGTCTGGGTGAAGCCACCTGCTATCAGTGCGGCGCGGCGATTCGCCAGCAATCCCCCGAGCAGATTCTCGAAGAGCTCCAGCAACTCCCCGAGAAGACGCGGGCGATGATCATGGCCCCCTTTGTGCGCGGCCGCAAAGGGCAACATCGCGAAGTCTTCGAGGCGATCCGCAAGGCGGGCTTCGTGCGGGCACGCGTCGATGGCGAGGTCTACGACATCGACGTCGTGCCCGAGTTGGTGCGGCAGCGCAGCCATACGATCGAGGCGGTGATCGATCGGGTAGTGGTCCGGCCTGGCCTGGAATCGCGCATCGCCGAGTCGTTGCACCTGGCGCTCAAGCATGGCGAAGGAGTGGCCGTCGTCGCCTGGCTGCCGGCCGAAGAAACCGCCAAGAGCGCGGGCGCACAGGCGGCCGTTTGGCAGGAGAAGCTCTATAGCACCGAAGCGGCGTGCCCCGACTGTAAGATCAGCTTCGCGCAGCTCGAGCCGCGCACGCTCAGCTTCAACAGCCCTTATGGGGCCTGCCCTGCCTGCGAGGGATTGGGTTACCGCGTCGAGTTCGATCCCGAGTTAGTGCTGGCCGAAACGCAAAGCCTGGCGGCCGGCGCGATCCTGCCGTGGCGCAATGGCGGCGGCAAGCTGGCGCGGGGGCATAAGAAGCTGGTGAACGACTTTGCGACCGAGCACGAGCTGAATGCCGAGTTGCCGCTGGCCGAATGGAAGATCAAGTATCGCGAGCAGCTCTGGAGCGGCGACGGTCGAGCGTTCGCCGGCCTGGCCACCTTGCTCGAGCAGGAGCTGGTGACCGCGACCGACGCCGAAGATCGAGAACGGCTGGAGCGCTTTCGCGGCCAGGTGCGCTGCGCCGAATGTGGCGGCGCGCGGTTACGGGCCGAGGCCCGCAGCGTGCGCGTGGCTGGCCGCGCGATTCATGAGGTTTCGGCGTTGTCGGTCGACGAGGCCCGCGAGTTCTTCGCCGCCCTGCGCTTCGAGGGGACGGCGGCCCTGATCGGCGATCCGCTGTTGGTCGAGATTCGCCGGCGGCTCGACTTCCTCTACCGCGTGGGGCTCGACTACCTCACCCTCGATCGCGCGGCCGATACACTCAGTGGCGGCGAGAGCCAACGGATCAAGCTCACCAGCGGGCTGGGCTCTGGGTTGGTCGATGTCTGTTATGTGCTCGACGAACCTTCGATCGGCCTGCACCAGCGCGACAATGAGCGTCTGATCGCGGCGGTTCGCGAGCTGGTGGAACAAGGCAATAGCGCTGTCGTCGTCGAGCACGACGAGGCGATGATGCGCGTCGCCGACCGCCTGATCGACCTGGGCCCTGGTGCCGGGCGGCACGGGGGACGTGTCGTTGCCGAAGGAACGCCTGAGGAGGTCGCTGCTCACCAAGATTCGCTGACGGGGCGCTACCTAAGCGGCCGGGCGCGGATCGAGGTTCCGGCCACGCGGCGCGCGACCACGATCAAGCATTCGCTCGTCATCGAAGGGGTGACGACCAACAACCTGAAAAACGTCGACGTCCGGTTTCCGCTGGGGGCGCTCGTCTGCGTGACAGGAGTCAGCGGCTCGGGCAAAAGCTCGCTGGTAAACGAAACGCTGGCGCCAGCCTTGTTACGGCGGTTGGGGCAAGCCGCGCCGAAACCAGGCCCGCACGTCAGCCTGCGCGGGGCGAGCCAGATCGATAAGCTGATCGAGATCGATCAAAGCCCGATCGGTCGCGGCCCGCGCAGCAACCTGGCGACCTACAGCGGCACATGGGACGAGGTCCGCAAGGTGTTTGCCGGCACGCGCGAGGCGAAGCTGCGCGGTTACCGCGTGGGGAGATTCAGCTTCAACGTGGCGGGAGGGCGCTGCGACGAGTGCGAAGGGCAAGGGCTCAAGCGGATTGAGATGAATTTCCTGCCCGAGCTGTATGTGCCGTGCCCGGTCTGTGGCGGCGACCGCTTCAATCGGCAGACGCTCGAGGTGCGTTACCGCGGGCAGAACGTGGCCGACGTGCTGAAGATGCCGGTGGCGGACGCGATCGAATTCTTCGCGAACTTTCCGGCGATCAGCCGATTGTTGGCGTCGTTCGCCGACGTGGGCCTGGGCTACATCACGCTCGGGCAAGCGTCGACGACCCTTTCCGGCGGCGAAGCCCAGCGCATCAAGCTGGCGACCGAGCTGGCCCGGCCGAGCACCGACCGCACGCTCTACCTGCTCGACGAGCCGACGACCGGGCTGCACTTCGAGGACATCAAGCGGTTACTGGCGGTGCTTGGCCGGCTGGTCGACGCCGGCGGCACGGTCGTGGTGATCGAGCACAATCTGGACGTCATCAAGTGTGCCGACTGGGTAATCGATTTGGGCCCCGACGGCGGGGCACGCGGCGGCCATCTGCTGGCGGCCGGAACGCCCGAGGAGCTAGCGGCGAACGCCGCCAATGAGACGGGTCGCTTTCTTGTCCCGCTGCTAGCAGGCAACGTCATCCACCCGATTGGTGGCTGAGCGACGCGCCCGGCTGTAACGATTTTTCGGGTTGGCTGAAGTTTGCCGGGTGGGTCGGACGATAAAGGCGTAGCCGGGAAAATTGCGCCCGCTGGCGGGCCCGTTCAGCCCCGGTCGAGGCTGACCGTCTGAGGGCAGAAATGAGACGGTCGGATACAGCTCTCAGCGTTACAAGTCAAGGGGTTACGACGATTTAGTGATGGTCGCGGCCAAAACGACTGCGTATGCCGCGCCGGCCTGATCGGCCTAAAGCATTAGGTAATAACGATTAAGGAAGTTTCTTGGGCGTCTGGTTCACAACTCGAAAAGGTGCGGCACAAGTGGCCAACAGCGGGAATGCTGTTGACTCTAGTACTTGCGGCACCTACACTTGGAGCGCTAGCAGCGTCGGCGAGCGGGGGCTCTCACCCGACGTCCTGCGCGGCATCGACGAGCCGTTCCAAGGAGACCTGAGTCGTGACCAAGAAAGAAATCGTCAAGACCATCTCAGACGAGATCGGCCTCACCCAGCTCAAGACGAAAGAGATCGTGCAGAAGACGTTCGACGCGATCGTCGAAACGTTGGTCGAGGAGCGGCGAATCGAACTACGCAACTTCGGTGTCTTCGAGGTGAAGAAACGGGCTGCTCGCAAAGCGCGCAACCCCCGTACTGGCACCAAGGTTTTCGTGCCCGAGAAGTTCGTGGTGACGTTCAAGCCCGGCAAGGAAATGGAAGAACGCGTCCGTCAGCTCGAAGAAGCGGAAGCGGCCAAAGCAGCCCAGCGAGCAGCGCAGGGAGAAGCCTCGGCCAGCAGTCCGCAGCCCGAGCCTGCCGGCACGCCAACGTCGTAAGTCGGTTGTTCACACGGGAGTTGCTCGCCGGCGGCAGGCCGAGCCAGCAGCCCCGCGGACCCGTCCGGTTCCGGACGAGGGTGTTCGAGTTTCGCAGCCCAAGCTAGTAGCGATACGCGCTTGCGGAGCGTCGGTTGCGACTCATGGAGGAGTGGCAAAATGCGTCGGTTGCTCTTGGCCCTCACCGCGACCCTCTGTTTGGCCGGCACGGTCGGCTGCATAATCCCGGCATACTCTGCCGTGCCGCAGCGCCGTAACCAGCAGTTAATTTTCACGTCAGAAAACCTGCGACTGTTCCTCGACGACTGGGAACGGTTCTGGTTGCTGAACATGCCCTCGCACCAGACGCCTTACCGAACGCATGGCGGGATCATCTAGCCGACTGCCGATCGAGCTTGCTGTCCAGCTCGGTCGGCTGCGCTTGAAGAACCCGATCCTGGTGGCCTCGGGCACGTTCGGCTACGCCCGCGAAATGGCGGGGCTCGTCGACTTGTCGCGCCTGGGCGGCATCTTGCCCAAAACGATTACCTTCGCGCCGCGCCCGGGGAACGCCCCCTGGCGCACCGTGGAAACGCCGGCCGGTCTGCTCAACTCGATCGGCCTGGATAACGACGGCGTCGAAGCGTTCATCACCGGGCATCTGCCTTACCTGGCTTCGTTGGGCACGGCGATCATCGTCAGCATGGCTGGCCGCACCTACGAGGAGTTCGTCGAGATCGCCGCGCGGCTCGACGGCCAGCCGGGCATCGCGGCGCTCGAGTTGAACATCTCCTGTCCGAACGTATCGTGCGGCGTCGACTTCGGCATCGACCCGGCCATGTGTGGCAAGGTCGTAGCCGGCTGCCGCGCGGCTTGCAATCTGCCGATCCTCGCCAAGTTGACACCCAATGTGACCGACATCGCCAGCATCGCGCGAGCGGCCGCCGACGCCGGGGCCGACGCGGTCTCCGTCATCAACACCGTGCAAGGGATGGCGGTTGACTGGCGCCGCCGCAGGCCGCTGCTAGGGGGCGTGCTGGGTGGTGTGAGTGGCCCGGCCATCAAGCCGATCGCGCTGCGCTGCGTCTACCAGGTTGCCCGGGCGGTGAGCGTGCCGATCGTGGGGATCGGCGGAATCGCCACGATCGACGACGTCATGGAGTTTCTCGTGGCCGGCGCGTCGGCCGTGCAGATCGGCACGGCGAACTTCTACAATCCCTCGGTGTCGATGCGACTGCTCGACGAACTTCCCACGGCCCTGGCCCAGGCCGGCGTATCGAGCGTCCGCGAACTGGTTGGCACGTTAAAAACCGGGGGCTGAAGCCCACCGAGCGCCCGACGAACCTACTAACGTTGCGAGCGAGCCATCACCATGCGAGTCCTCTCGGGCATTCAGCCGACCGGCCGGTTTCACTGGGGCAATTACTTTGGCGCGATCCGCCAGTACATCGACCTGCAGACGGCCGACGAGTCGTACTACTTCATCGCCAACCTGCACGCCCTGACCACCTTGCGCGAGCCTGAGAAGCTGCGACAACTGACGCTCGACGCGGCACTTGATCTGTTGGCGCTGGGGCTCAATCCCGAGCACGCCGTGCTGTTCGTGCAGTCGGACGTGCCTGAGGTCAGCGAGCTCTGCTGGCTGCTGATGACCGGCGCGCCGATGGGGTGGCTCGAACGCTGCCACGCCTACAAAGACAAAAAAGCCAAGGGGCTCGTGGCCGACGCCGGGCTGTTCACCTATCCCGTGCTGATGGCGGCCGACATCCTCGCTTACGACGCCGACACGGTGCCGGTGGGTGAAGATCAGGTGCAGCACATCGAGGTCTGCCGCGACCTGGCCGGCAGCTTCAATCATCACTTTGGCGAGACGTTTGTATTGCCCAAGGCCAAGCTCCTGGATGGCTCAGCCAAGGTCCCCGGGACCGACGGCGAGAAGATGTCCAAAAGCTACAACAACACGATCGAGCTGTTCGACGAGCCGAAGGAGCTCCGCAAGAAGATCATGCGGATCACGACCGACTCCCGGCCGATGGAGCAGCCGAAAGAGCCCGACGAAGATCATCTGTACCAATTGCTGTCGCTGTTCGCCGACGACGCCCAGCGCAACGATGTGGCCGCGCTCTATCGCCGGGGCGGTTTTGGCTACGGCGAAATCAAGAAAACGCTGGCCGAGTTGGCGGAGAAGTATTTTGCCGAAGCCCGCGAGCGCCGCGCGGAACTGGCGGCAAAGCCCGAGCGGGTGCGCGAGATCCTGGCCGACGGCGCGGCCCGGGCGCGCCGCAAGGCCGCCGCTGTTCTGCGCCGGGCGCAAGAAGCCTGCGGCGTGAAACTGCGCGGCTGAACAATTCTCTGCCAATGCCGCCACAGCAGGCCACGCGGACGACGCGAAGTTAAGCTCCGCCAGCTAAGGCCCGCGCCACGTCGGCCGCGGTGCTGAATCGATGCGACGGGTGCGATGCCAGGCAGCGCTGAGCCGTGGCGATGAGGACTGCCGCAAGGGGGCTACCATCACTCTCAGGCTCCTGGATTGGAGTCCCCGCAGCGACGCCGGCAAGAATTTCCAGCGGCGATCCAACATGCGGCGGCCGTCCCGTCAGCAGCGCATGGAGAATCGCTCCCAGGCCGTAAACATCGGTGAGCGGGCTGATCGTTCCCCAGGCGGGGTCGAGTTGTTCAGGAGCCATGAACGCCGGGGTACCGGCGATTTCACCCGCACGGCTCGCATTGGGCACCAGCAGTCGAGCCAAGCCGAAATCAGTGACGGCCACTTCACCGGTCGCGGTCAGCAGTAGGTTACTCGGCTTGAGGTCACAGTGAATGATGCCGCACTCGTGCGCGTGCTGTACGGCGTTGGCGGCATCAATGAGCCATCGCTGAAGGTCTTTCAGTGTGATCGCAGATCTTCGCCGATGTGCTTCCAAGTCTCCGCCAGGCAAGTAGTCGAGCACGATGAAGTAGCCACCATTTGGCGTCGGTCCGACGCCATGCACGCGCACAACACCAGGATGTTCGAGCCGCGCCATGAGGTGCGCTTCGGCCACGAAGCGCTCGCGCACCTCAGCATGTGGCAGGTAGCGCTTTCGCAAGAACTTGACGGCGACCTCGCACCGCCGATGGATGTCGGTCGCCAGGTAGACCTTGCCGGTCGTGCCGGCGCCGAGCTGTCGTTTCAGCAAAAAGTCTGCGAAGCGCAGTTGCGCTGGTGCGCGGTGCGGCAACGGCGAACGCGCGGGCGATCGTTTCCGCTTGGGTCGGGCATCGTGAGGCTTGTCGCCGAGAGTAACCCGTTGAGGCGAAGCAGCGCGTGGAAACCGCTTGCGCAGTGTCGCTCGAACGTCGTCGAGCCAACGGCGCACCGTCCGCTCAGAACAGCCAAGCTGCTGGGCAATTTCGCTGAGCTGGTACCCTTGCAGTCGCAACTCGAACGCGGCGCGGGCGTTGGCAGACAATTCTCGCATCGCCAGCGCGAGCTCCTCGGCAGCGGCGACTGCCAGGTCCGCAGTTGGCGCGAGAGCGGCCGCGCGCTGCGGGCGACCATCGGGCTGCGCCGCCTCACGCGCAACGCTACGCTTCTTGGCCGAATGGTACGCGGCCTGCCGGTACAGCTTGTGGAGCGTGATCTCGACCAGCAAGCGCCACAGATCGCCCCCGGCGCTAAGCACAAAAGCGCCCTGCTTCGCGCGCACAAAGAAGCTGCGATAAGCCGACATCACGACATCGTCCGCATCGAGTCGGGCAGCAAGGCGTTGGGAAAGTCGCGAGCGGGCCAGCGCCGTCAAGCGGTCGACATAGCGATGAAAGACTTCGTCAGCGGCCCGCTCGTCGCCGGCTTGCAGGCGATCAAGCAATCGCTCGTCGGACGGAGCCTCGTTGGCGGCGTCGAGGTTGCCGTCAGGCACCAGGTTGTCCCCTAGCGCTGGGGCCAATTCAAAAGGCACAACCTCTTCGCTGCCGGCCACTTGCGAATTCTCCACCGGCGGCGTGTCCGGTCGTGCGCACAAATCTGCATGTACTTGTCGCGGGCGGGGCACGTTCATGCTTCCGCGGCCGAATGCCGCTTACCAATGGCCCGACGTTTCATGCTTTAACAGGTGGAGGTGTCTCGATGACGTACGTTGTCACTCAACCCTGCTTCGGCTGCAAGTACACCGATTGTGTAGTCGTTTGTCCTACCGAAGCATTCCGCGTCGGCGAGCAGATGCTGTACATCGATCCGGACGAATGCGTCGATTGTGATGCTTGCGTGCCGGAGTGCCCGGTCGAAGCGATTTATTATGAGTCGGACGTACCAACGGACCAGCAGGAATTCATCGCGCTCAACGCCGAGATGTCGCGCGTCTGCCCGCCGATCGTCGAGCGCCAGACCCCGCTGGCGCCTCGTCCGGCTAGCTAATCGGCGGTCGATGCCGCGACGTGGCAAAAGCGCGCTTAGGAACAGCCGCGAAAAAACTTCCAGATTTCTTTCCCCCTCACCCTACCCTCTCTCGCGAGGGGAGAGGGTAACGGGAGAAGTTATTTCGCGGCCGTTCCTTACGGCGTTGCTGCCCGCGACGCGCCCGCCCGGCAATCGACAAACCGACGCCCTTTGCCTTCAAACCGCGGCAGGCTCCCGAGCGCCGCACAATGCACTTCCACGCGCAGGCCCAGCCGCAATTGCAGCTCGGCCGCCACGCGGGCCGGGTCTGCAAGCCGGTCTTCAACTTCGATCGAGAGCTCGTCGAGCCCCTGGTGCAGCGACACCGTCGCGCGGTACTCGATGACCTCGGGAAAGCTGCGCACGATGTGCTCGATCGCCGTGGGAAAAATGTTCACCCCGCGGACGATCACCATGTCGTCGACGCGGCCGACCACTCCGCCTGCCAGAAAAACAAACTGCGGCGCGCCCTCGTGCCGCCAGTGTGGGCGGACCAAATCACCGGTTCGATAGCGAATGACTGGGCAGCCCACGCGACCGAGCGTGGTGATGACCAACTCGGCCAGTTCCCCCTCCGCGGCGGCTCGGCCGGTTTCGACGGAGAGAAACTCGCAGAGAAAGTCAGCTTCGTTGACGTAGAGCCCCGCTCCCCGCGCAGCCGGTATCCCCCACGGCCCAACCTCGCTGGCGCCGGCGTGGTCGTAGACTTCCGCTTGCCAGAGGGCCGCGATCCGCGCGCGTGTGGCTGGCACCGACCCGCCCGGTTCGCCGGCCAGCACAATCCGCTCGATGCCCAGCCCGGCCGCGTCGATCTTATGCTCCAGGGCGACTTCGGCCAGATGGAGCGCATAACTGGGAGTGCAGAACAGAACGTTGGCCCCCGCACGCCGCGCAAGATCCAGGCGGCCGGCGCTATTCATCCCACCGCCGGGCACAACCAGGCAGCCACGATGGATGAGCGCATCGTGCGCGCTCCAGAAGCCGATAAACGGCCCAAACGAGAACGCCATCAACACGCGATCGCCGGGGGCGATTTCGGCGGCGTCGAGCACATACTGCCAGCAGTCGAGCCACCACTGCCAGTCGTCGCCCGAATCGACGATCGCCAGCGGCCGGCCGCGCGTGCCCGAGGTTTGATGGTAGCGGACGTAGCGCTCGAGCGGCCAGGTTTGATTGTTGGCGAGCCGGCCCTCGTGACGCGGTTCGAGCAACTCTTCTTTGAACGTGTAAGGAAGTGCGGCCAGCTCTTCCAGCGAACGCGGTGGCAGCGGGAGGTCCGCGTATTTCTCCGCGTAGAGCGCGTTGGCCGGCAGCATCGCCTTGAACAGGTCCGCAAGCCGGCCTAGTTGATAGCGCGCAAGTTCAGGCCGGGGCAAATGGGCCAGCCGACTTCGTTCTTCGATCGAGCGCAGTTCCATACCGCAATTCTAGGGGAACTCCCCTCGGCGGGCGAGCCGCGCGGTCGGCTCCCGGTCACGACCCGCGTGCCAAGCAGGTGGCCGGATATCCGCTTGACAAATGGTCAATATTTTGTATATAATAGCACGAACGGTCGCCGCGGTGCGGAGACGCGCCTTGGGTGCGTCGTGCCGGAACCGCTCCGTCCGCGGTGCGCGCAGAGAGAGGTAGAACGCCCGCAACAGGTCGCTGCTCCCCCAAAGGTCCCACGAGCTCGCTCGTTAACGGATCGGGCGGAGCGCCCGTACGCGGTGCGCGCAGAGAGAGGTAGAACGCCCGCACAGGTCGCTGCTCCCCCAAGGGTCCCACGAGCTCGCTCGTTAACGGATCGGGCGGAGCGCCCGTCCGCGGTGCGCGCAGAGACAGCCATGAATCAGTCGTCGCCAACTTGACTCCGGTCGCTTCCGAGAGCACCCAACGGGGAGAAATCGAATCTCGACGCTTGCAAATCCTTCACCGATGCGCGTGATGCCGATTTGGGCCGACCACCCAGACGGCATTCGTCTGGTTGCAATCGACCGACGCGACTATGCTGGGCGGCACTCGCAACCCTTTTGCAACCGGCGTTCGCTCCGCGATGTCACAACCCGCCGCACCCGCCAAAGCACCCTTGCTCGTCATCTTTTTGACGGTTTTTATCGATCTATTGGGCTTCGGCATGGTGCTGCCGCTGCTGCCCATCTACGGCAAGATGTTTTCGCACGATACCACGGGGCAAGTGCCGGGCATGTTGCTGGCGAGTTTTTCCGCCGCGCAGTTTCTGTTCGCGCCGCTGTGGGGTCGATTGTCCGATCGCGTCGGGCGGCGACCGATCCTGATGATTGGTTTAGGAGGGTCGGTCTTTTCCTATCTGGTCTTCGGTTGGGCGGCAACGTCGCAAAGCTTGTTTTGGCTGTTTGTCGCAAGAATCGGCGCTGGTATCTGCGGCGCCACCATTCCCACGGCCCAGGCCTATATCGCCGACAGCACGACCGTCGAAAACCGCGCCAAAGGCATGGCCCTGATCGGCGCGGCATTTGGGTTGGGCTTTACGTTTGGACCCTTGCTGGGGGCCGCCGCCCTGTTGAGCGACGATCAGGCTGCGAGCCCTTATCCTGGCTACGTGGCTGCCGCGCTGTCGGCCATCGCACTAGGTTTGGCCGTTTTTCTGCTGCCCGAGTCGCTGCATCCCGGCAGCCAGCGCGCCGGCGGCGGCTGGGTGAATCTGGGGGCCCTGCGCGACGCGTTGTCGATCCCCTCGGTCGGTCTGCTGCTGTTGACCGGATTCGTATCGATCCTGTCATTCTCGAACTTCGAGTCGACGCTGTCGCTGTTTGTCACCGAGCCCAAAGGTGGCTTCGAGCTGTCGAAAGAGATGCTGTATGTCATCTACGCCTACATCGGCATCGTCCTCAGCGGCGTGCAAGGCGGATTGGTCAGACGCTTGGCAGGGCGCGTGCCAGAAACCGCGCTGGCCACGATCGGCGCTGCGACCACGATCGTCGGTTACGGGCTGCTGGCACTGTCGAGCGAGTTGCGCCTCGTGTGGCTGATGTTCGTCGCACTCACCATCGAAGTGTCGGGCTTCGCCTTTTTGCCGGCCTCGCTCAACGCGCTCTTGTCGCGGCGCAGCGATCCGTCGAAACAGGGAGGCATCTTCGGCGTCAATCAAAGCGCGCAGGCGTTGGCACGGATCATCGGCCCGGTAATGGGCAATCGATTGCTGGCGGCCTCGGAAACAAGCGCCACGTGGCCCTTCATCTCAGCGGCACTGTTGATGTGCGTGGCGCTGGTTATGGTCGGAATCGCGGGGCGTCGCGGTCGCGATTTCATGGCGCGCCCGATGCCCACGGCGGCCCAAGAGCAGCCTTAACGATGGATCGGAGCCGGCTTGCCCGAATCGGCGTGGCAAGGTACGGACGATTAGCCCTGGAGGCGGTAGGATTTAGCCGGGGGCAGTGCATGACTTCGTTCGATGTTCCGCTACGAATCGTCTCGCCGGGGCTCGGTGCGCGTCCGCGGCAGCCGATCACCGTCGGCACGGCCTGGCCGCTCGGCGCGCTGCGCGACGTCGCCGAAGTGGAATTGCGCAATGTCGCTGGGGAGCCGGCGCCGGTGCAATGCGCAGCGCTGGCGCGCTGGAGGGACGGCAGCATCAAATGGCTGCTCGTCGATTTTCTCTTGCCCGGTCAGGCGTCCCCCTCCGCACCATCCGACGAAACCTGGACGCTCAAGGCGGTTGCCCGGCCAAGCGCGCCAACGCCGCCGCCCGAGCTTGCCATCCGCATTGATGAATCCGCCGACTTTTTCGACGTCGACACGGGCGTCGCGAGATTTCGCATTGGGCGGCGCCGACTCGAAACGATGATCGAAGCCCGCGCCGCCGCCTCTGCGATGACTGCAAGCCGCGGAGTACAACAGGTATCGGCGCGGCTGCGCAATCGCCACGGTGCCCCCCTCAAGGGTCGAATCGACGCGAGCGCCGTCGAAACCGCCGGTCCGCTACGAGCCACCTTGCTGCTGACCGGTGAGTTCGCGGGGCGCGAGCGTTTGCGATTTGTTTGTCGAGTCTGCTGCTTCGCTGGCACCGGTCTCGTGCGCGTCCGGCTGACCATTCATAATCCGCGACGCGCTCGGCACGCGGGGGGGCTGTGGGATCTCGGCGATCCTGGTTCGGTACTCTTTCGGTCTTTGGAGCTCGTCGCCCAAGGCCCAGACAACCGTCACGGCGAAGCGGCGGCGCCCCAGGCCCGCGCCGTCGAATCATTGCCAGTCGATCGCGTCTATTGGCGCGCGGAGGCCGACGAACCCGCCCACGTTTGCAGCGGCGCGGAAATGCTGGCGATCGAGCAAGTGTCGAGTGGCGGCGAGAACTGGCAGTCGGCCAACCATGTCGATCGACATGGCCGCGTCGCCGAGACGTATCGCGGTTATGTAATTCGGCACGCGAGCCGCAAGACGCGCGGACTGCGGGCCTCGCCCACGTTGGCCCGCTTGGGCGGGCACTTCGCAATTGCGGTCGCAATGCCCGAGTTCTGGCAGCAGTTTCCCAAGCGGCTGACCACCAGCATTGGCGGGATTGACATCGAGTTGTTTCCGCAGTTCGAGGGGAGTTTGCACGAGTTGCAAGGGGGAGAACAGAAAACGCATACCGTGTGGTTCAACTTCGCGCCGCAAGCTTCGGCAGATCAGGGGGAAGGGCTGCTCGACTCGCTCAGTTGGGTGCATCGCCCGGCTCGTGCTACCGTGAGTGCCGAGTGGACCGCGTCAACTGGCGCGGTTCCATTCCTTCTGCCCGCAGCAGAACAGAGCGAGCCGGTTCACGAGTTGCTGGAGAGCGTAGTCACTGGCCCCCGCAACTTTTTCGCGCGCCGCGAATTGATCGATGAGTTTGGTTGGCGTAACTTCGGCGATTGGTTCGCCGATCATGAGGCCGAACATTATCCCGGCGCCGGACTGCCGATCTCCCACTACAACAATCAGTTCGACGGACTGCGCGGCGCGCTCGATCAATGGCTCGCCACCGGTCAGCCCGCGTGGTTCGAGTTGGCCGACCAGTTGGCGCGGCACGTCATCGATATCGATCTCTATCGCACACAGCTTGATCGAGCGGCCTACAACGGCGGGCTGTTCTGGTTCACCGATCATTATCGAACGGCGGCCACGGCCACGCATCGTACCTACGCTAGGCAGAATCGTCCGCATCACGGCGCCGGGTACGGCGGTGGACCAGGGCCCGAGCACAATTTCGCGGGGGGGCTGCTGTATTACTGGTACTTGACCGGAGACCCGCAAGCCCACGATGCGGTGCTGCTGCTGGCCGATTGGACCATCGCGATGGATGATGGGCGCCGCACGGTGCTCGGCTGGCTCGATCCTGGGCCCACCGGCCTGGCGTCGATGACGGCCGACGTCAACTATCACGGCCCAGGGCGTGGCGCCGGAAATTCACTCAACACGCTTTTAGATGGCTGGTTGGCCAGCGGCCGCCGCGAGTACCTCGAATATGGTGAACGGCTCGTGCGCCGCGTCGTGCATCCGGCCGACGACATCGCTGCGCTTGACTTGCTCGACGCCGAGCACCGTTGGAGTTACACGGTGTTTCTGACGGCACTAGCGCGCTATCTCGACATCAAAGCCGAAGCCGCTGAACTCGATCGGACCTACGCCTATGCCCAAGCGAGTCTGACGCATTACGCGCGGTGGATGCTCGCTCACGAACGACCCTATTTCGATCGCCGTGGTGATCTCGAGTATCCCACCGAGGCCTGGCCAGCCCAGGAACTGCGCAAGGCAAACGTGTTGCGATACGCGGCCGCGCATGTCGACGAGCCCCTCCGCGGACAACTGTGGACGCGTGCTGAGGAGTTGGCCGATCGGGCCTGGCGCGACTGGGCGACGTTCGCTTCGCGAGATTCCACGCGCGCCGTGGCGATCATCCTGACCGAGGGAGTGCGTGACGCCTGGTTTCGCCGCTATCAGCCCAAGCCAGCGCCGCGGGCGAACGCCGTATTCGATTTCGGCGTGCCGGAGCGATTCGTTCCGCAGCGCCGTCGCGTGCTGGAGCTTTGGAGGAATCCTGGCCGGCTCTGGAGACGCGGTATGGAAATGCTGGTGCGCAAGTGAATCGTCGCCTGCTTCTGACTAGCGCAGCAGTTGTCAGGTCAACCAACCGCTGAGCACTTCATTATCAATCAAGCGCGTGCCGCCAATGCGGGCGGCCAGCAGCGCGGCCGTCGGGCGCGAGACAGTGGAGACATCAGCCAATGTGTCCGGATCAACCAACACCAGGTATTCGAGCTGCACTTCGGGCGCAGTGGTGATTACTTCGCGCATGCGCCTGAGAATGGTCGCCGCGTCGCGCTCCCCGGCGTCGACGAGTTCGACGGCGAGCCGCAAGCTGCGCGACAAGACCAGGGCTGCTTGCCGGTCGGTGGCGGACAAATACCGATTGCGCGAGCTCAGCGCCAAACCATCAGGCTCGCGCACTGTCGGGCAAACGACAATTTGAACATTGAGATCAAGATCGAGCACCATCTGCCGGATCACCGCGCTCTGCTGAAAGTCTTTGCGGCCGAAGTACGCGGCATCGGGCATCACCTGGTTCAGCAGCTTCAAGACGACGGTCGTCACGCCCCGGAAGTGCCCAGGGCGGCAAGCACCTTCGAGAGAAGCCGCCACGGCAGGTGGCTCGACGAACGTCGAACTACCGGGCCGATACATTTCGTCCGCCGACGGCACAAACAGCAGATCGGCCCGCACGTCGGCCAAGATCGCACGATCGGCGTCGAGCGTGCGGGGATAACGGGAGAAGTCTTCGTGCGGCCCGAACTGCGTTGGATTCACGAAAATGCTGACGACCGTGTAGTCGCACTCGCGCCGCGAAGCTTGTACCAGACTGGCATGACCCTCGTGCAGCGCGCCCATCGTGGGGACAAAGCCGATCGACAGGCCACGCTGCCGAGCGGACTTTATCGCGGCGCGCAGCTCCGCGACTGTCGAAACGATCGGTGGCAGCAATTCGGACGTTGTTTCGTCGGTTTTCAAGCCTGGAGTCCGTGTAACCTTCTGGAGCGCCAATTTGTCTTCGCTAACTCTAAGTCGCTGCTTCCAGCGCCGCGACGGCCTCGATCACGGCGCGGTCCCAATCGTCGGCAACGAGCCGCAACACTGGGCCCTGGCCCGGGAGCGATAGCTGTGCGGCGAGAGCCGTGGCAAATGGCTCACCGAGGGACGAAAGCCTTTCGACTCCCACTGCTCCCGAAAGCGAGCATTCGACCGCCAGGATCAGTTTTGGCTGCGTGACGCGGCCACTCAGTTCCTGCCATAGGGCTGCCGACTCAGCGACTGGCGACGCCGCACCGCGACCCAGCCGGTCTTGGAAATCAACTAAGCGCGATTCCACAAACCACCCGCTGGAGACCACCCAACCGCTGCCGCCGGGCGCAGCCGCTGCGGGCCAACGCTCGACGTCGAGTTGCCGTGCCCAACTGTGCGCCAATTCTAGCCCGCCTGGCGAAGTTGAACTAGCGGCCAGCAGCCGCGAGGTGGTACTGGGCTGAAGATCGATTAGTTGCGCACCAACACGACTGGCAACTTCCACCGAGAGCCGCCTTGCGAGCTCACTGCGAGAACTGGTAACCGCCGCGTATTGATGAGCAGTATTGAGGTGCGCGAGTAGCTGGGCAATCGTCCGGCCGGTAGGGGGATGCCAGAAGTCAGGCGCGATCTCGGCCGCCGACTCGAGCACGAAACGGCGCACCGCCATGCGAGGGTGGGGAACGATGAGGTCAACGTCGGCGACCGCGAGCTCGTCGAATAGCAACAAGTCGATGTCGATGGTGCGCGGGTGCCAGTGCCCCGATCGCTCGCGCCCCAAGCTAAGTTCGATTTCGTGCAACAGTTGCAACAACGAGCGCGGCGTCAGAGTTGTCTCAACGACTAAAGCGCCATTGAGAAAACTGGGTTGCGAGGTGGGACCACCGATCGCGGCTGTCTCGTGCCAACGGCTACGACGCTGCACGCGCACACGGGCATCGCGTGTCAATTGATCGACGGCGGCATCGAGCGTCGCGGAGCGATCACCCAGATTGGCGCCTATTCCAAGCAGGCAGGTGGCCATCCTGCCAACCTACCAACGATTTCCGTACACCAAAACCTTGGGGGGGACATCCAGGCCACAACCGAGGTCGCCGACAGTCGATCCTTCAGGTCGCCGCCCCCCAAAGCAATGGACGCTTTGAAGATCAATGCGCGCAGCTTTTGCGCAGTTAAATCCAGGAAAACGACGCACACTCCAACATTCGCAGGGCAATCGCGATCAACTCGGCACAAGCATGCAACTCGGCAAGTTTCACAGCCTGAAAACGCCCGGGGCCGATCGCGCCGGGACGAAGCAGCGCTGCTAAGTCACTTCATTGCTGGCAAAGTTGACGGCTGACAATCCCTACCCAGAGTGTTGTTCTGTTGACTGACCCGCAAAAACTTTTCGCCGCCAGCGGGGCGGCAGTGAGCGGACGATGTTTTGTTCAGCCCCGACGCACAGCGACACATTTTGCGATGCAGTCGTGAGTTGTCAAGCAACTTTTCTGAGACGTGTGTTACAAGCAAGCGTTGGACAGCGTCCGAATGTCAATGCGTTCGTGCATTGCGCTTGACAAGCGAAGCGGTTTCGCGTTTGACCGCCGCGCTCGTGCGTCTGTTGTTCGATGGATGCGCTGGTTCGATGTCAGACGCGCAGCGCATGATTCGCGATTTCGCCGTGAATCTCCCAAAAGCACCGAATCGTCCGCAATAAGCGCGCTTCGCTGATGACGTCAATGCTCACGCGCCACGCTCTGCATTTCTAGCGCCAGTGCAAATTGGAGGAAATACCGGTCGCCACCTTAAACGTGTGATGCTGTCCGACCTGAGCAGAGCAACCCTTGGCCGAGTCGAGATCGAAGCGATGCGCGCGGAGTTTCTTTTTTTGCCTCGTCAGCAGAATTCATGGGTGCCCTGCAGTTTTTCTGGCAGCAAGGTAAATCGTCGTCGGCGGTGACCGCTATCTTCCGCGTACTGACAGCAGGCCGGATGCTAGCAAGGCGGCAGCAAGCTCTTTCCCGGCGAACACGAGCCCCAACCTCGCTTTTTGTATGGGAATTCGCCGCAAAAGGATGCGCGATCGTGGAACCCGCCGAGAAATTCTTCCTAGCCCGCAAAGTTCGCCATCGCGAGCCAAGACCAGCGACTCGCACGCCTGGATAACCCGTCGGGCCTGTGACAGTGGTGCCGATAACTCGGAAGGGAGCGTCAACGCACGACTCTGACGCGTGTCGGGCGACCTCCCTGCCGCTACCCGCTACCGCCTGCCCCCCGCTCCCTCGGCTTACTCCATCGCGATGCAACGTATGTCGCAATTTGGCAGAACTTTGCCGCTTTTCGGGCTGGTATTATTGCTTTGCCTGGTGGCGTCTCCGGCGCTGGCTCAATTAGAAGCACTACCGCCGATCGAACCCTCACGGGCGAGCACCTTCGGCGCGGCTGAACAAGCTCCGTTCGCACCGGAATCTCCACTCACGGGAGCAACAAGCACGTCGGGGTTTGCTCAAGAGGGAATCGCCTGGGAGAGCACCACCGCGCGCCGCAAGGGTGGCTTTCCATCGATCGAACCGTGCGCCGACCCCAGATTCTCCTCAGGAGAGGATTGGACCTGGCAGATCCTGCCGGCCGGCCTCGTGTATCGGGCATACTTGGCGGGCGTGAAGGAATCGCGGTTGGCGTCGATATGGACGACCGATCTGCAAAGCGGGGGCATTTGGGACATCACGCTGGGCGGATACGTCGGCCTGCTGCGCTTCGGCAACCAGAATCCGTATTTCCCCAAGGGATGGCAGCTCGATCTCGAAGGGGCCGCCACGCCGCGGTTGATTCCGAGCGAAGAGCGCGACTTGAACGCGGCCGACTTTCGGGCCGGCATTCCGCTGACTTATAGCAGTGGGCCGTGGGAGTACCGGTTTGGTTACTACCACCTCAGCTCGCATCTCGGCGACGAGTTTCTGATCAAGAATCCCGGCTATCCGCGGCTGAACTTCAGCCGCGACTGCCTATTGTTCGGCGTCGCGTATCGACCGACGCCCGACGTTCGGCTTTACGTGGAGCCGGCCTGGGCTTTTCTTTGTGACGGCGGAAGCCGGCCTTGGGAAGTCCAGTTTGGCATCGATATCGCGCCAGCCGCGCCGACCGGTTGGCAAGGGGGCCCGTTCGTTGCGTTGAACGGCTATCTTCGCCAGCAACAGAACTTCAGCGGCAACTTTGTCGCCCAGTGCGGCTGGTGTTGGCGTGGCATGCAAGGGGGGCATTTGTTCCGCGCGGGCTTCGAGTACTACAACGGCAAGAGCCGGCAGTTCTCGTACTACAATCGCTTTGAACAGCAACTCGGCGTGGGAATGTGGTACGACTTCTAATTCTCGCTGCGCTACTGCAAGTTCTCGTCTGCCGGCTCGAGTTCTTCGTCGGTCGGCGGTTTGAAGGGCAGGCCACCGCTCTTGGCGTCGGCCGCCTCGAAGATGTCGAGGTGCGACACATCCGCGGTTAAATAGCGCGCCCGATGGTAGAGCGGATCGGGGATATTCCCCCACGGCAGTCCGATGATCTCGACGGGTACGCGCCGCCAGGTGAATCGCGCCAACTGGCGAAAAAATGGCTTCGGGTCGACGCTCAATTGCGGCCGCATGACCACGAAGCGGGGCTGCCCGCCGCTCTCATCCTCGATTCGAAAGGACGAGAGACCACCGCGAATGTCCGCGTCGGTGTAGAACATCAGCGGGATATCCTCGTAGTTGATCAGCACGGCATCGCCGGGCCGCAGCATCGGGCGCAGCGTCTCGACAACCTCGCGGTTCGGATCGCTACCCAGATCCCGCAGGTCAATGTACAGCGCGTAGAGCTCGGGGCGGAACAGCGTCAAGGAAATGGGTGGCTTGGGCTTGTTCGCCGGCCGAGTTAGCCGCATCGCGGCCTGGATCGGGATATTCACAGGCAGCGACATCAGGCGGGTGCAGATCAACAGCCCAGCCAGCGGTAGCACCACGGCGATTCGCATGTCGAGCGATGCCTGGCCTCGGTGGTACAAGTCAACCGCCGCTGCGCACACATAGGCCAGCACCAGGCACGAGAGCGGAGTCACTGCCACCAGATAGCGATAGAAAGGGTATGGCGTCACCAGCGGCATCCAAGCCATGACCGCCAAGAGCACGCCGGCCGCGAGCAACACGGTATGGGTTTCGCAGGGGGAGTCGAGCCCTCGCTTGCGGCGACTAATGACGACGGGAATCAAGATCGCCAGCATCAACACGGGGAACTGGTACTCATTCAGGCTATAGAAAAGCGTCCCCAGGCTTCCCCAGAACTCAGCGATGCGCGGCTTCAGTCGGCCGACTAATTCGTAGTACCAAACCCACGGCGCTACGACCGCTGCGAGTGTCGTCAGTCCGATCGCCGCTTGGAATCGTCGCCCGCGAAACGACCACCAACTGTCGAGCGCCAAAACCCCGATGACAGGCCAAAAGGTTCCGAAGTCGGACTGAAACAAGCAGAAGCCGGCCAGCACGAACAGAATCAATCCCCAGCGACCGCCGTCGCGCCACCGCAAGTAGGCTACGAAGGAGCACAACAGCAGCAAACTCGCTGGCGCGTAATAGCGGCACTGTCGCATGTGCAGCACCCAGAATACATTGCCCAACAGCAGCAAGATCGCGGCAGCGCGGACTGCCGGATCGTGGAACCTTTGACGCGCCAGGTCCCACAGCAGGACGGCCACTAGCAGGCCGCACAGGGCGAATGGCAATCGCGCTGCCAGCGTCGTCTTTCCCATCGCCCCCATTGACGATGCTGCCAGCACAAATTGACCCCACGGTTGTCCAATCCACGTAGTGTCGGGGCGAAAGTCACCACGCTCGACGAAGTAGGCAATATTCGCCGATGCGGAGTCCATCGGCGGCGCAGGTTCCCCATGCAAGGGGGGGTAATCCATCGTGATCAGATTGCGGCCGTCGTAACCGAGCGGTCGGCCGTACTCGAGCATACGCTTGGCAAGCACCGCCGTGGCCGCCTCATCCTGCCAGAGGTAGCGCGAGCCCAAGTTCCAGAACATCAGCGGCGCGGTTAACAGGGCAATAACGACAAGTTGAAGCACTCGCATGCCAGCCCGACGACCTGTGGACGCGTCGAGATTGTTCATGGGGCGCGCCGTAAAGAGTAACGAGAACTGAACTAGTGCTTGGTCACACCTGAAGATTCGGGTTGGTGGGGAGCTTGGAATTTGG
>CAZBWM010000070.1:0-24416 GCA_964495375.1 uncultured Planctomycetaceae bacterium
ATCTAGCACCGGCAAGTAGTGTTCACGTCGCGCGCGGGGCCCAGGGGGACAGGAGTCCTTCCGGTCGGCGCGAGAACAATGATCGATCTCCGACGCCGGAACGACTCCAGTCCCCGCACTGCTTGTTCGTCGGCGAGGCGCGCCGTTCGGCACGTGCGATCCATCTCGCGCCGACTGCCAAGCAGTGGCACCCGGCGCAGAGACTTCGGCAAGCTGATCCTGCGGCTCATACCGTCCGTTGTGCCGTGGTGTCGTCGTGGTCAATCACTCGTTGCCGCAGTCATGGGAGAGAAGGGCTTTGAGACCCAAACGGGGACGCGACTTTTATTGCCCGAATAGAGCTGCGTCCCCTTTTCCACTCTGAATTTGCGACAGATTGAATCCCTTGGTAACACTGAAGTCCCGGAGGCCGTTGATGGGCAAATCGTATTTGGCAGCAATCGCAAAAAGTGCTGGGATCAACACCTTCAGGAACGCGACTTTGACCTCCTCATTCGATGCACGCTTCAACGGAGCGATCTCGACTTCAACAGCAAACGGGAGTTCGCAACTTCGCGTGTTGATCGGCCCCATGTCCGCGAACGGATCATTCTTGGTGCCGAAGCGCATTATCCCATTCAAGAGTTTGAATGACACATTGTCGAGAAAGCCATCCTTTACCAGATACGGATTAAGTTCTTTAGTAATCTCAACCATTGCCCGTCCCGCCTCTCGGACGTTTCCTTTGACTAATCCAACCCCGCCGAGAACCACATGAATATCTGATCTCATGAAATACCTTTTCTGCTACCGAAGTGTTCTCGATTGCCAAGGTAGGAAGAAACGGCGTAAGGAACCGCATTGTGGGGGAAGGATCAGCGGACGCGACTGGCATGCGACTCTAATTGCACGAATGGAGCTGCGTCCTCAATTCCGCTCCTGCCAACTTGGACAGTCCCGCGTTTTCGGCCGGCGCGGGGGTTGGCAGTTGCGACGTTGCGCACCGAAAAATGTACCAGTCCCCGGATGATGGCGCGATATCCGCTCGGTCGGCGCCGTCACTCAATCGCCTTGGGGTACAACAGCGCGCGGATCGCCGGGTCCTGGCAGTTCTCGGGCGTGGCCAGGGCTTCTTGCGTTTCGATCCGCGCCTCGACTTTGTGGCCCAGCAGGTGCTCGTGCATCGCGCGCACCGCGTCGTAGCCCATCCGCACCGGGTCTTGCAGGATGGTTCCGTGCACTTCTCCCTTTTCAATTCCCTGGGCGATGTTCTCGCCGGCGTCGAAGCCGATGAACTTCACTTTGCCGGCCAGGCCCGCGCGGCGCAGCACGGTCAACATGCCGGAGGTAGTCGATTGATTGGCGCAAAAGATACCGTTGACTTGCTGACCGTGGACTGAGAGCAGGTTCTCGGCCAGCGTGATGGCATCGCTTTCGTTAGGGCCGGCGTACTTGTCGCGTTCGAGAAACTTGATGTCGGGGAACTTGGCCAGCGCGTCGAGAAAGCCCTGTTCGCGTTCCTCGGTGCTGCGGCTGTTGAGGTCGTAGCGCATGAGGATCACGTTGCCGCGACCGTCGAGCAGTTTGGCCAGGTGCTCGCCGGCCCGCTGGCCGCCGCGATAGTTGTTCGTGGCGACATAGCTGACGATGCCCGAGGCGTCGTCGAGCCCCGAATCAAAAATCACGACGGGCACCTTGGCGGCCACCACCTGGTCGACCGGCTTGCGCATCGCCCTGGCGTCGAGCGGGGCGAGGCAGATACCGTCGTAGCCGTCGGCCAGAAAGCTCTCGACCATCTTGATCTGTTCGCCGATGTCCCCTTCGCTGGCCGGACCTTTCCAGGTGATTTCCAAGTCGTCGAATTCGTCGTCGGCCTGCTTGGCGCCGGCGTGAACGGAGTACCAGAAGTCATGGCTCGTACCCTTGGGGATGACGGCGACGCGAAACTTGCGCCCCGTAGCCGCGGCGCCACCGCCGCCACTCGAGCCCGAACATCCGGCCAGGCTGACCAGGGAGCCAACAAGCACAATCAAGAACAACGAGAGCGCGATCCTGCGCATAGCACGAAATCCCCCACATAGTCCGGCGGCCCAGCGACCGCACGAGCGAACACAAGACTTTCCCAGCGGTCGAGAATAACCCTGCAACCCCCGGCCGACAATGTTTGGTATGTTGTGCGGGCTGTATCTTTTGATAAACGGCCAAAGTGGAGCCGGTCTAGCTAGCGCGCGGCGATATTGTTGGCTTGGACCCGCCAGCGGTCCAAGCGATCCCGCGGCTAACAGGTCGTCGAGAGATTCACACCATGTCAGATGATGCACAACCTGCAATTGCTCCTCGCGTCGTCGACGCCTGGGCGCAGCCCGCTTTTAAGCATTTGTTCCACCGCGTACCGGAAATCAGCCGATTGTTTGCCCAGTCGGGCGCCACGGCGCTGTTGGAAACCGGCGTGACGCCCGAGCAAATGATCGCGCAGATGGACGCCACGGGAGTCGAGACGGTGCTGCTGTCAGCCTGGCATCGGCCCGGTGGTTGGGTCGTCACAAACGACGAGGTGGCCGAAATGTGTCGGGCGTTTCCGGGGCGCTTTGAGGGCGTGGCCGCGGTCGATCTCGAGAAACCGCTGGCGGCCGTCCGTGAGCTCGATCGCGCGGTACACGAGCTGGGCTTTCGCGCGCTGCGGGTGATCCCCTGGCTCTGGAATCGCCCGCCGAGCGACAAGCTCTACTACCCGCTGTATGTCCGCTGCATCGAACTGGGCATCCCGTTCTGCACGCAGGTGGGGCACACCGGCCCGTTGATGCCGTCGGAGCCGGGCCGGCCGATCCCCTATCTCGACGAAGTGGCGTTGACCTTTCCCGAATTGACGATCGTCGGCGGGCACATCGGCTACCCGTGGACCGATGAGATGATCGGCCTGTGTTGGAAGCACGCGAACGTGTTTATCGACACCTCGGCCTGGCTGCCGCGTTACTACCCGCCGCAACTCGTACACTTCATGAGCACTTATGGGCGCGAGAAGGTGCTGTTCGGCACGAATTTCCCGATGCTCGACTACGGCCGCTGCGTGGGGCAAGCGCGGGCGATGGGCCTCAACGAACCGGTGGCGGAGTTGTTCCTGCGCGACAACGCGCGGCGCGTGTTCGGACTGGGGTGAGGGCTGAATCGGCCGCGAAACTCGGCCAATTCACTCGGATTGTCGCCAATGGCGGGTCGCGTCATACTAGGGTTCAGCATACTTGAGTTCAGCGCGGCGCATGGCGTCAATGGGTGCCACCGTCACGCTAGCTAGTACGAACCTTGCGCTCCGCGCCCTGGAGTTGGCCCGATGATCGACTCGGCTCGCACGCCCGAACCCAATCCGCTCGGTAGCCTCGACGAGTGGGAAGACGACGTCAAGCGCCGCTACCCAGAGCCGGCGACCGCGGGCGCGAGCGCGTCTCAGGCCGCGGCGGCATCTGCCGCGCAGGCAGCCGCGCCCTTCGTGGCTACCAATCCTGACAAGAAGAAGGAAGAATTCCGCGACTACCGCGCCGAAGCCCGTGCCAGCGTCAAGGAATTTTACCGATTGAATCACACCTATCAGTCGTACGACTTCGTGCAGCAGAAACGCGCCGAGTTTCTGCCGCTGACGCACGCCAAGATGGGCGTTTGGGAGGCGCTCGAGTTTCTCAATACGCTGGTCGATGACAGCGACCCCGACACTGACGTGCCGCAGATCGAGCACTGCCTGCAAACGGCCGAAGCGATCCGCCGCGATGGCCACCCGCGTTGGTTCATTCTGACTGGCTTGATCCACGATTTGGGGAAGATCCTCTGCTTGCGGGGCGAACCACAGTGGTGCGTGGTGGGGGACACGTTTCCGGTCGGGTGCCGATTCTCACCGTCGATCGTGTTTCCGGAGTTCTTCAGCGAGAACCCCGATAGCCGAGAGCCGCGTTTTCAGAGCGAGTGCGGCGTGTACGAGCGCAACTGCGGGCTCGACCAGGTGACGATGTCGTGGGGGCACGACGAGTATCTGTACCACGTGGTGAAGGACTACCTGCCCGAGCCGGCGCTGTACATGATCCGCTACCACTCGTTCTATCCGGGGCACCGCGAGCGGGCGTACGATCACTTGATGTCGGAGCACGATCAGAAGCTGTTCGCGGCCGTGCGGGCGTTCAATCCCTACGACCTGTACACCAAGAGCGAAACGCGGCCGAACGTGGCGGCGCTACGACCGTTTTACGAAGAGTTGATCGCGGAGTACTTTCCGCCACAACTGGCGTGGTAGGACCACCGCAGTTGGCGTGGTGATGCGCGGCTTAAGTTGATGCACGGCGCTAGTTGATCCGCCGCGCTAGTTGATCCACAGGCGCCCGTCGCCGGAGCCTTCGTCGGCAACCTTCTGTTCCCACTGCCGGCGCACTTCGCCCAATCCGTAGACGCACATGTCGAACTCGTGGCTCAGGCGCGCCAGCAGGGCGCTCTCGTCGGCGGTGTCTTCATCTCCCAGAGTGCTGGCGATGTAGTACGCGCGCTTGCCGTGTGCGGGGTAATCCAGCAAATGATCGCGGCGATCGGGCGCTTGCAGCCGGGCCAGGGCCTCGGGATAAACGCCGGTCCAGAAGAGCGTGAAATCGCCGATGTGCCGGTGAACGTCGCGGCGACTGTCGCCGACGCGCTCGTGAGCTTCAGCGATCATGGCGGCCACTTCCGAGAGCGTGCGGCCCGCCAGGTCGCGGACGCGAAAAATCGCGTCGTTACGCACGAACCGCACGAGCAGATCGGCCAGATAGTCGACCAGCGGGGGATCGGCGACACCTAAGCGAGACTGAAACGTCTGCTCGGTCAGGCCTGCGAAATACTGCTGCAACGTAATGGGACGACGACTGGGATACATGCGTCGAAAGCCCTCCCTAGGTGGCTGCGATCGAGTCGTTCGACCTCAATTGGCCAGGGAATGAACCGCCAGTCACAGGGACCAAGGCCCGCGCACGGCAGTCCAATTGGCATACTACGCAGCCTGGCGGAGACGGGTCAAGGTCAGACGTTCGCCTAAGACCACGAAGAGGTGAAGCAGCCGTCGGGTCTGAGCGAACCGGCAACCTGGTGCCGACTAACGACTCTGTCGAAGCGGCAGACGCTGCCAATAGGCTTTGATTTCGCGGGTCAGCAGTTGGCGTTCGCCGGCGTCGAAGACGAGCGGCGTTGCAACCGCGGCCATCAACAGAGTCACGGCGAGCAGCGAAGCCACCCACGGTCCGGTCAGCAAGACAAGCGGCATCGCGGCGGCGCACAAAATCGTGTGATCGACTTTCAGCCCCAAGCGGCGTCCGAACAGCAGGGCCGCAAGGAGCACCGTAATCATGCCTGCCGCGCCGGCGATAACGGTCCCTTGCAAGCCCCAGATAGGCACCAGCGCCGCATTGCAGACGAGATTGGCGACCAGCCCGGCCGCCAGCGCCAGGCTACTGAGCCGGGCTTCCTCGCGACACCACAGGTAGGTTTGCGCGATGAAGGCCAGGCCCACCCAGGCAGCGCCCAGCATCGTCCAAGGCAAGACGTGCAGTCCACCATCGTATTTGCCACGAAACACGACTCCGAACAACGTCGGCGCGGCCACGAGGATGCACGCCGAACCCAAGGTCAGGGCGAGCGCGTAAAGTTTGACAAACAATCGCACATCCCGGCCGACGTTGGCCCGTTGGCCCGTTTCCCAGGCGTGCGTCAGGTGTGGAATCAGCATCGACGCCAGCGTATTCGAGAAAGCAAAGATCAACAGCGGCAGAATGCGTGCGCTGTGCAGGTTGCCGACTTCGGCCATGGCTTCCTGGTGCGGCAACTGGCTGAAGTGCGCCAGCATGTACGGGTTCACCATGTCGAACGCGTTAGTCACGAGGTTGCACAACCAGACTCCCACGGCGAATGGCATGACGCGTCGCCAGACGACAACAGGGCCTGCCACCTGCACGTGCGGACCTTCGCGCCAAACGGCGATCAGCCACCAGAGCGCGAGCACGATCGACGCCACGGTCGCCAGCCCGAAGGCCAGCACCACGCTCGTGGCCGAAGGGCGCCAACCCCAGACCAGCAGCGTGCCGAACGCCAAAAATGCGGTCGTCCGTGCGAGTTGCACCAGCGATGACGCTCGAAACAAGCGCAGCGACGTGAGCAATTCGACGACGAAGCCATAAGCGGCCAGCGGGATCAGCGTCAGGGCGACCGCGCGCGACAGGCTGATCCGGGTGGCGTCGCCGTAATAGAAACTGGCGAAGGGGCCGGCGGATAGAAACAGCGTGACGGCGGCCAGCGACACGATCCCCAAGCAAATCAGCGTCGCTTGGCGCACGAACTTGCCGAGCCCGCCATGCTGGCGATAGTGCCCTACATAGCGTCCGAAAGAGCCGGGGATGCCCAGCAGCAACAGGGGTGTGGCAAAGGTGAGCAGCCCCAGCGACAGATCCCAACGGCCGAGTTGCTCGGGGGTCAGCCAACGGCAGAACAACACGCCGCGGGCGAGCCCCAGTACCGGCTGCACCAGGCTCAGCGCGCAGAGTACGAGAAAGCTGTTGGCCAGCGAATCGGCGGTGGCCCGGCTGCGCGCACTGGCGGGAGGAAGCGCGACCGCCGATTGCTCGCTACCGTCGGGGGAGATTGCGGCGGCTGCGAACTGTTCCGCACTGTCGTCGACTTCTGGGGCCAAGGTCGACGACGCGCGCAGCACCTCACCCGATGGCCGCTCGGCCGTTTCGAGATCGCCTTCAATCTCCGGCTCAATGACGATCATGCGTGCAGCGCTCCGTCGGTTTTCGGGGCGCGAGGCGCGATCTCAGGACCATAGAAGAAGCGGCGAATGGTCCGGGCTCTCCAGGGATCGATCGTGGCCCAGTTCTTCAAGCGGATGAGCGGTCCATCGACACACACGCGCTGCAAATGAAAGGCGTCGTCGCCCGGCCAGTTGTAGCCACCATAGGCCGAGCAGACTCCCTCATAGCCCGCGTCGTAGGCCAGATGAAATACGCGTGGATTCAGATTGCGATGTTGCCCGTAAGGAAAGGCGAAGTACCGCACCGGCGCGGCCACGGCCCGCTGTAGCTCTTCCCCAGCGGCAACGACCTCGTCCTGGATTTTATCGGCATCGACCAACGGGCCCAGATTGGCATGCGTGCGGGTATGGCAACCGATGGAAATGCCGGCCTCGGCCAGCTTGCGCAGCTCGGCCACCGAGTTGGGTCGGAAACGATTGCCCATCGCCACGTCGTGTGGGAAGCACTCACCCGTGAGCACGGCCTTGCTGCAAACGAAGTAAGTAACGGGAATCTGCTTGCGTAGCAGTAGCGGCAGCGCGAACTCGCAATTTACGGAGTAGCCATCGTCAAAGGTCACGCTGACGCAGGGGCGCGAATTGGCGCGGCAACGAATGCGATGCTGGGCCTCTTCGAGCGAGACGAACTCAAACCGCGAACCGAGCCATTCCAAGTGGCTGGCGAACTCCTCTGGAGTGGTCGTCCAGGAATTCGCGCGATCGGGGGCAATCCGGTGGTAAGCCAGCACGACGATCGGCGTGCGAAACTCCCGCGCCGCGATGTTCGCACGCCGGCGGCGCCACGGCAATGAGGCGTGGTAATAACAGCTCAGCAGCGCGCGTTTCCAGATCGGCATCAATTCGTGTCCTTCACAACATGGTGCCGCAAAGTGTGCGAGAACGGGAACGCCCCGAGTTCTCAAATTAAACATCGTTTAACTGTACGATGCTTCTCGCACACTGGGACGAGAGCGCTGCCCCGCCAATTCGAGCCCCCGCTTGACGAGCGATCGCGCGTGCTGCTCCGCCAGCCAAACAACATTTCTCACACGGGCCGTCGAATGCTGCGGTACGACGCGCACCCGCAGCATGCGGCGCGGTTCGGCGCGCCAATGGGCCTTGTAAGGTTCATCACCCCGCAGCAGATCGTAGGCCCTCAATCCCCGGTCGATCGACTGCCGCAGGACGGACGAAATCGCCAGGCGGCCCGGTTCCACGTCGTGATGGTCGGGATCGAAGCCCCCTTGGTAGGCATAGAGCACGCCGTCACCTAGCAATTGGTACTCGGCGGCAATCGGTGCGCCGCCGAGCTCGATCCAATTGAGTTGAACTAGCCCTCGGGCGAACATGCGTGGGACGACTTCGCGATGAAAGGCCGCGAACCGCGCCGACGCGTACGCACCAGGTTGCCCCCGGACCTGCCAACTGCGTTGATGCAGATCAATCAGAATCTCGAGTGCCCGCGAGGCTTCGGATACGTCGGTCGCCTGGCGAAGCACCACGCCGCCTAACGCAATTTGCCGGCGTTCGCAACGGCGCAAATGCTTGCGATGCGTTTTCGAGAGCTGCGCTACGTATTCATCCCAAGTGCCGGGCAATTGGACGCGCCAGCTCGAAAGGTCGTTGCGAACGTGGACGCCCAGGCCCGTTCCGTGCAACGAGGCAATGAGCTGACCGACAACCTGGTCATCGGCCGCGATACCACAGAGCTCGACCGCGTCCCAGGCTTCGCGCCCCGGTCCGCGCAACCAGGCGGCGACCGCAGTCGCTACATCCGTCTCTCGCCCTGGTACGGCCAACAGGCTGAGGTAATCGGAGAAGACCTCGCCACTCCCGAGAAAGCGGATGACGCTCCCGTGCGTGAACGTGTGATCGAGATACCAGGGGGCGAGCCCCAGCAGTTCGCGACGATCGCCGCGCACGACCAACAGGCACAACTCGCGGTCACGCACCAGCGGCGAGCCGGCCATCGCGTAGTGACGCCACCAGCATTCGAGCCAGTCCCAACTGCGGAAGGGCACTCCGGCCGTCAAACGATTCCAGTCGTCGGCCAAGGGCGCCAACGACGCTGCCTGGCTCAGTCGTTCGACGTACATGGCAGGAGCCCTCGGCAAAAATCTGATAATTGCGCTAAACCGTCCCAGTCGGACGGCGCCGCGTGCGGGTGGTCCAAAGGCAACTGTAGTGCGCCCGCGACGAAGGCAACGAATTGGTGAGGCAAATCGCGAGCCAATTCTGCGGTCCGTAGTGACTAGCGTGGGCTCCCGGCGGCGACCGGCGAGTTCTGCGTGCGGTTGCTACGCTTGGTAGCGCTCACGCCTGCGCATCGCGCGGGTCTGTATCCGTAGTTTTCCAGCGTTTCCGCGCCCTTTGACGCCTCGTCAGGTTACGACGACCTATGGTTAAGAAGGCGCTTCGCGCGCCGGGCGTTTGCCGGTGTTGAGAATCGTCGACGCTTTGTTTCGCGTCGGCAACAGTTCGACGATGGCAACCGACCGAATCGCCGGCGCATCGTCAGCTCTAACGTCGCTGGCGACACCAGGTTGACGAGCGCCACGCATCGCACGGCAGGAGCAGGCTCCAACTGGCATCGACTTTGCCCCTGGGAAATTCACGCTCGCGGCGCATCACACGCCATCAATCGATTCGAGGAAGAACGCGATGTTCACAATCCAACAGTTGTCCGCTGCCGATGTCGGTCGGCTCCTCTGGCAATACCGAGCGCGCTGGCTCGTCCCGACGGCAGTGGTAGCCGCGATGGCGGTGATCTTCGCGCTGGTGCGTCCCGATTCGTGGGAAGCCTCGCAGGCGCTAATCGTGCGCAACGAAGCCAGCACGACTCCCGAAGTCGCCGGCAAATTCCGCCAGATCGACGATATGAAGGTCACCCAGGAAACGATCCTGGCCTTGGCCAAGAGCCGCGACGTGCTGGCCGCCACGCTCACGGAAGTGGGCCCGCCGGCCAAACGCAAAGTCAAGGGTGCATTCCCCACGCCGCGCGAGATCGCCGCCTTGCGAAAAGTGATCAAGCTCGCGCCACCGAAAGGGACCGAGTTCGGCAAGACCGAAGTGTTCTATCTCAAAGTGCGCGACACCGACCGTGCTCGAGCCATTGCCCTGACCGAAGCCCTCTGCACGCAGTTGCAGGCCGGCTATCAGAAGGTGCTGGACAAAAAGGGTCAGAGCATGGAGCACGAACTGGTCGATAACGTGACCGTCGCCGAGAAAGCCCTGCGCGAGGCTTCGAGCCGCCTGAGCGAGCTCGAGCGAGAGGTCGGCCAGGATCTCGCCGAACTGCGCATCTTGCATTCCAATCCGTCGGGCGATAGCGACATGCGGCTGCGGTCAATCACGATCGAGAACGACATCCGCAGATACCAGACGCAGCAACAGGCGGCCCGCGACCTGCGGGAACTGCTGGTCGACGCGGCCCAAGATCCGACACACCTGATCGCGGCGCCCAACTCGTTGCTCGAATCGCAGCCGGCTTTGAAGCGGCTCAAGGAGGGGCTGATCGATGCCCAATTGAAGACGGCTTTGGCGATGGGGAGCATGACCGCCGACCATCCGTCGGTAAAGTCGGCCGCGCTGGCCGAGGCCGAGATCCACCGCCGCATCAACAATGAATTGAAAGTCGCGATCCGCGGCGTGGATAGCGATTTGCAGCTCTCCACCAGCCAGATCACGATGCTGCAAAAACAACTCGACGACACGCGCGGCCGACTCGCGCGGCTGGCCAATCTGCGGGCGGACTACTCGAACCTGGTGACCGACGTCGAACATGCCAACAAACGTGCTGAAACCGCCCGCACCATCCTCGCGGACGCCCGCGGCAAGCAAGCGGGTGCGCGCAATAGTTGCTTAATCAGCCGCTTGGAAGCTCCGGACGGTGGTACCGATCCGGTCGGTCCTGGCCGGGCGATGACCGTGTTGATGGGCATCGCGGTCGGTCTGGTAATCGGCCTGGGCGTTGTCGTGTTGACGATTCCCGCGCCGCAACCGTTGGCCGCCGAATCGCACAGTTTGCGTGAGAAGCCCGCTGGTGGAAGCGGTGCGCCCAGCGCCAACGAAGCCCTTGCCCAGGCGGTGGTCGCCAACGGCAACGGCGGTTTTGCCAACGGCCCTCTGTCAGACATCCCGAGCCATGCAACCCTCTTGCGTAGCGGCGTCGGATCGTCAACCGCGGTCATCGAGAGCCACTAGTTGCTCGTCGCCAGGACGCGATCGTAACGGCTCGAGCGATCAACCGAGATAATCAGGCCCGTCGGCGCCACTGGCGCTGGCGGGTTTTTTCCAATTCCGTGGATCGGCCATGAGCGCCCGAGTTGCGTGCCCGTGGCCAGGTGGCGTCCAAGGCCGTGGTGCGCCGGCTGTCAGCGGACACCTGAAAGGCCCCAGCAGCTATCCCGCGCGGGTGCTCCGCTGATGATCGGCTGACCTAAGCTTCAGGTGACAAATTTCGGCCGCGCCGCGTGCCAGTAAACATCCGGAGCGCGTCGCCCACCTGACCTTCATCTTCAGGCCGCGCGGAAGCAACGTTCCGCGTCAATCGCCATGGAATTACTCATCGCACTGGCAGTGGTGGCAGGCTTGCTGTGGTTCGGCGCTTTTGTGCTGCGCGGGCCACTGCTCATCGGCGCGATTATTTTCCTGTTGCTCAATGCCTGCTTCGGCGTTTACTTCTGGACTTTGCCTGGCACGCCGCTCACGCTCGATCGCATGGCCTTGGTGGCCTTGTTGGGCGCTTATGTCGTGCAAATCTGGAGCGGCCGCACCGTGCGTGCTCCCCTCACCCGTAGCGACAACCTGCTGCTGGTGTTCTTGCTGGTGCTGGGCGTGAGCACGTTTGCTCACGATTTCAACCAGGCCCAACTCGATGCGCCGACACCGCTCTGGCATTTGCTGACCGGCTACCTGAGCCCCGCCCTGATCTACTGGCTGGGACGCGGCATCCCGCTCAATGAACGGCAAGTCCGCTGGCTCTGGGGAACGCTGGCCGTGTTGGGGCTTTATCTCGGCTTCACGGGTATCTGTGAAATCCATCACCAGTGGTCACTCGTCTATCCGAAGATCATTTCGCACCCCGACATTGGGTTGCATTACGGCCGTGCCCGCGGACCGCTGCTGCATTCGGTCGCCTATGGATTCTTTTTGACCGCCTGTTTGCTGGGCGGATGGCTGTTCTGGCCCAAAGTTCAACGTATCGGCGGCTTGCTGCTGGTAGTTTCGCTGCCAGTATATGCGGCCGGCATTTATTACTGCCTCACGCGCAGCGTTTGGTTGGGCGCCGCGATGAGCTTGTTTTGGCTCGTGATGCTGCCGCTGCCGGCGCGGTTGCGCCCCGTGATGATGGTGTTGACCACGGCGCTGGCGCTGGCGGTTGGTATATCGAAATGGGACAGCCTGCTGAGCTTCGAGCGCGACTACTCGGCAGAAGGGACAAAGAACTCCGTTTCGATGCGGGGCAGCTTCGCCTATGTGTCGTGGCTCATGTTCTGCGATCACCCGATTGTCGGCTGCGGATTCGGGCAGTACATCGTCGCCAGCGATCCGTACCTGGCCGATCGCTCGACTGACATGCAGCTTGACGCGATCCGCACGCTGGTGCATCACAACATGCCCTTGAGCTTGCTTACCGAAACAGGCATCGTCGGCCTGGCGCTGTTCACGGCGCTAGCGCTCTCGTGGTTCTTTGACGCCTGGAAGCTGTGGGCTAACCAGGCCGCTCCGCGCTGGGCGCGCCAGCAGGCACTCTTCACGATGTCGCTGTTGCTCTGCTACTTGATGCAGGCTGCGTTTCACGAGATCTCGTATCTCAACATGCTGCAGAATCTGATGTTTCTCGTGATGGGTCTCAATACGAGCCTGCTGGTGACCTATGGCGCTGGGGCTCGCGCTCGCGCGGCGCAAGCGACCAGCCAGAAGGTGTCGCCGAGTTCGGCCGAAATTCCGGTCGGCGCTGCGTGAATGAATGGTTACTAATGCTGGACGCCCCGCGACGCGACCTGACGTTGCCGGAAAGGAACGCGGTTGTTTCGCAGAAGCGACACGCCGGGGGCCATCGCAGCAGTCTGTGGCGCGACCGGCTCGCTTACCTCGTGCGTAATCTAAACTCGAATAGTGGCTTGCGATGGGAGCAGTCGTTTCGAGACCAATGGTCGGCACCCGGTTTGCTCTCCCCCATTTGGCGTAGTCGCCGAAGGGCAA
The DNA here is from genome assembly GCA_964495375.1 of uncultured Planctomycetaceae bacterium. Taxonomy (GTDB): domain Bacteria; phylum Planctomycetota; class Planctomycetia; order Pirellulales; family JAEUIK01; genus JAIESQ01. Next base: position 12,977 of record CAZBWM010000070.1, read on the forward strand.
CGCTCGGCCGCCCAGCAGTTTCGAACCAATCGCTGATCCAACGCTTGCCAGGACGGCACCGGTCGCAACCGGGTCTTGCGATTCCGCGACGGCAATAGTCCCGACAGAACTCATCAGGTGCAGGGCAATATGACGCCAGTCGGATCCTTGGAACAACCCACGACGGATAACGACACGACCGCCATGCTCGGCTCGGCAGCGGAAAGCTACAACGCATCGCCAACTGCGTTGCTCGACGAGCCCGGCGAAGCCTTCACGCCCGCGGCCGGCGATTCTTGCAACGACAACTCGCCGGCAAGCGCTCAGGCCGCGGATTTCCGCGACTGCTCGCCCGAGTACCTCGCTTTGCAGCGTCGCTTTGCCGAAGCGCGAAACCACTTCGTCATTCTGCCCGCGGGCAATCGGTCGCGTCCCTACCAAGCCATGAAGCGGCTGCTCGACATTGTCGGCGCGCTCTTCTTCATCGCACTCTTCTCGCCAATTTTGCTGGTGACGTACGTCGTGCTGGCAATCACCACCAAGGGCAAGCCGATCTTCGTGCAAGAGCGCGTGGGGCTGTGCGGCCGGCATTTCCGCATGTACAAGTTCCGCACCATGCGGCTCGATGCCGAGAAGATTCAGCACCTGGTGAAGAACGAAAAAGACGGACCCATTTTCAAAAACGTGGTCGATCCGCGGATCACGAAACTGGGCCGCTACTTGCGTTCGACGAGCATCGACGAGATGCCGCAGCTCTTCAACGTGCTGAAGGGAGATATGTCGCTGGTCGGGCCGCGTCCGCCGATTCCGAAGGAAGTGGCCAAGTACCAACCGTGGCAACGGGCCCGGTTGCGGCTCAAGCCTGGCCTGACGTGCCTGTGGCAGGTGAGCGGTCGCAGCGAGATTGGTTTCGAAGACTGGGTGCGGATGGACATCTGGTACAGCGAACACCAGAACCTGGGGACCGATATCAAATTGCTGGCCAAAACCCCGGTGAGCGTGATCAGCCGGCGCGGCGCGTATTGAGAAGTCTCGCCGCACAACAGCTCAGCCGGATGTCGGCAAGCGCAATTGCTCAAGCGCGCGGCGAATGGTCGCCGGCATGGGAATGGGCCGGCGCGTGCCGCGATCGACGAACACATGCACAAAATAACCGGCCGCGACAGGCTCCTCACCGTCGGCCAGAAATAGCGCGATCTCGTACCGTACGCTGGAACGCCCCAAGTGGGCCACGCGCAGTCCCCCTTCGACGGATTGCGGGAAGGCAACTTCACGAAAGAACCGGCACTGGCTTTCCGCACAAACGGCGATTGCCCCGGCAGTAACGGGTTCGTGCCCCCCCTCGAGAATCAGGTACTGATTGACCAGGCTGTCGAACCATTCGTAAAACATCGCATTGTTGACGTGTCCGTACATATCGTTGTCGTTCCACCGGGTCGGAATCTCGAGCCAGTAGAGGAAACGGTCACGGGTAAGATTCGGTTCGGGGCGCATCGGCGTAACTCACAGGCCAGCGGTGTGTGGAGGGATTTGCATCGTCGACCGTGGGGCCGCGTTATGTCAAGCGGTCGTTTCGTGGCGGCTGGACATCGCTCGAGCCGCGGTTCATTCTGGAATTGGTAGCGCAAGCTGGCTTCGATCGTTCGATTCGCATCCAACCTTATGGTGCCGCGATGATGGTTCACGGCTTTGGGCGTCGTATGCCAGGATTTCGAACAAGATCATTGATGGCGATGGCCCTCGTGGTCGTCACGGTCGCGCCGGTAAGTAGTGGCTGCCGCCGCAACCCATCGCAAGTGGATAACGACGGCCCCTTTTCTGGAAAAGAAATCGTTGCTTTTCGCGCGAGATACGACCGCGCGATGGCGACGCCGGTCGTGGGCGAAGTGACGGAGACACCCCAGCCGACGCTGCTCGTTCGCGAAAGCACGGTGGGTGAAGCGGCCGCCGACGCCCTGGCACGCATTGGCACCCAGGCCGTGCCGGCGCTGGTCGACGCCCTGCAAGATCCCAAGCCGCGCGTGCGCGAGCTGGCGGCGTTGGCCTTGGCCCGGATGGGGCCTGAGGCCGAGAGTTCGGTGCCCGAGCTAATCATGGCCCTGCAAGATTCGGATCTCGAGGTGCAGCGCAGTGCCGCTCGGGCACTCGGGCAAATCGGCCCAGAGGCCAACCAGGCGATTCCCGCCTTGCTAGAAACAATCCGCCACGAAGCCGACCTGGGCGTCCGCACGCAGACTCCCTAGGCCGCCTGCTTGCGCGGCACTGTGGGCGCCGTTAGCGGAACGGTCGACGGTCCCGGCGAGGCCGGCGCGGACAACGGTCCGATCAATTCCGGTCGGTCGATCCAGTCTTGAGCGAAACCTTTGAGCAGCTTCGCCAGGCGCAGCAGATAAAACGGTTCGGCGCGGCGTTCATCTTCACCCGTCAGCGTCAACCGGCAGCAGTTACCGGTTGGTGAGTCGAGCTCACAGCCCAAAGACCACGTGACCGGCTGCTGCGCCGCGCTCGAGGGCGTGACCCAAGTTCGCGCCGCGACGCTGCCGTCGGCCAACTCCGTACGCAGCTCAAGACGGCGGCCATGCCAGAGGGAAACTTCTTCGTAAAGCGTGGTCCACGCCTGTTCGAAGTCGGCTCGTTCCGCCGCGCGACGTAACCGCACGTTCGCGCGAGCCGGGGATACCAACGAATTCACCAGCCCCGCGAGCACGCCGGCGGCCGATAGCTTCAGCATGGCTAGCTCGTGATGCCCGAACGCGCGGGTGTAAACCAGCGAGAGCAAGACCGCGACCGTGATGATCCAGGCCAGCGCATCGTTGCTGAGGATCGTCGCCGCCGTGGCCGCGGCCCCCGTCGTGAGACAGAGCGCGCCGATGATGCATAGCGCTTGCCAGTTCGTGAGCCCACGATCGAGCAGTCGATGATGTATGTGCCCTCGATCGCCCACGTCGACGGGTCGACCCGACAGACGCCGCCTGACGACCGCCAGCACGGTGTCGAACATCGGAATCGATAGCGCCACGACCGGCGCCGTCAGCGATAGCGTGGCCGAAGTCTTGAGCGCCGCCTGAATGCTCAGCATGCCGATCGACAGACCGATCAGCATGCTCCCCGAGTCGCCGAGGTAAATGCTGGCAGGCGGGAGGTTATAGACCAGAAAGCCGCACAGCGCTCCGGCCAGCACGATCGCAATCAGCGCGACGTGCGGGTGCCCACTGTTCGAGGCCAAAATCGCCATCATGCCGGCGGTCGACAGGCCGACGACACTCGCCAGCCCATCCATGCCATCGAGCAGGTTGAGGGCGTTGATGCAACCGACCAACCACAGCACGGTCAGCGGGATGCCCAACCAACCGAGTTCCACGGGCCAGCCGAACGCCACGACGCGATCGACGTAGTAACCGCTCATCACGATCGGCAACACTGAGCAGATCTGCAGCAGCAACTTGAATCGGGGCTTCAAATCGCGCGCATCGTCGATGCAGCCGAACATGCACACCAGGCCGGCCGCGGCCGCCAGGGTCAACGACAATTGCGTGAGCGCTGGCCCAAGGTCGGGCGCCGCTTGGCGCGCGACCGACAGCCCAATCAGGATCGCGCCGTAGACCGCGACTCCGCCCCACAGCGGGACCGGTTTCTTCTGCAATTTGCGGCGGCCATCGGGCGCGTCGACCACGCCAAACCAAATGGCCATGCGCCGGGCAACCGGCGTCAGCAACAGCGCTGCCGTGAGCGTCGCCGCAAAGGTGATCCACAACGGGTGCCAGGGTGTCACGGTCGTTCTCCCCATTGTCGGTAGTGCGTGGCGAAGCGGGCTTCGACGTCCGGCAAGCGCGTCGCCAACCGCTCGCTGAGCGTGGGCGAAGTGCGGCCGGCCCGCAGGCTGTCGATGTAATGACGCAACTCCGCCTGCACGGGCTCGGGGCCGTTCAACAAGAAGTGCACCCAGCCCCAAGCATCTTGGTATTCGGCTGGCCCCATCTCGTCGAGCTCGTCGAGCCGTTCGAGGGCGTCCAAGCGTGGCACGAGTCCTTGCCGCAAGTTTTCATTGATCCCGGCCAGGTGCGCATGCCGCCAGTTTCGTCGCGGCTGCGGCGCCTCGAAGTACTCGGCGAGTCCTTCGTCGAGCCAGAGCGGCACGTTGTGCAGTTCGGCATGCAACAGCGAATGTGTGACCTCGTGGCGCAGATCGACTGCCAGTTCACGATTCAGATAAGCAAACACTTGCCCGCCGCGGCCAGCGTCGACAAACAGCGCGCGGCGATACGGCACGCCCGGCATGTAGGTATCGAGGTAGCGGCGATAGGTCCCGACGTCGGCAAACAAATAGATATCGATCGTGCGGCGCGGCGGCTCCAATGCAAGGGTGCCGCGTACGTCGGACCACAAGCGGGTCAGTTCTTCTTTCAGCCAGGCCTGCTCGCCGAGCGAAAACTCCGCGCGGCAAATGAACGGCGGCAGCACGACCGTGTCGCGCCACGTGGCCCCGGCCGTGGCCAGGCCAATCAGCGCCAATACGATCGCACTCATGGCGCGATGGCGTCGGTTTCGAGTGGTATTTTGGCGCCGTCTGGCCAAGGGTCCCTCCCGGCCAAGTGAATTCGCATGAATCGCCCGCGTGCCCGAATTTAGGGGGCGGGAGTATGAGCAAGCCCCTGGCTACGGTCAAGGCGGGAATGCCTAGGGCGATGCGGCAAGCTGGATAAGCCGCGGAGCGCAGCCAACCCAAAGAAGCTGGCGCGCGAGCGTTTGCCGTGATCGCTGTTGAAAAGCAGCGCCAGGAGTGAAGAAAGTTAGGAAGCGGCCGCCTGCCAGCGCTCGATCGCCAGCACCGCTAGCGAGGTGGTTTCGACGTTCGCCAACCCGACGCGCTTGCCCTCGGCGTCGTAGTCGGTGATCCAACCGCCATCCTCGGCTTGTTGGGCCAGTAGCGCTGCGAGAATAGGCTCCTGGGCCGGCGGCCGCATTTTGACCCGCGCAGCAGCGATCAGCGCCAGCGCCAACTTATACGTGGCGTACAGTCCGGTCTTCTTAGTCACCTGATCGCGGAAGCCGCGGCCATCCCAGGTTGCCAGCGCCGCGGTGAAGTCCTGCTTGGCGCCGTCGGAGTCTCGATTCTCCTTGGCTTTGAAGATCGCAGCCAATAGCAGCAAATCGGCATACTCGCGCCAGCCTGCGAATGGCTCGCCCGTGACGACTTCGGTTTTGATGATTCGCTCGCCAAGGCGCTCGACTTCGGTCAGCTCATACTGCCGAAAGGGGAATCCCTGCGGAGACTCGTCGAAGAGGATCTCGATCTTGCCCGACGCTGTGATGCCGCGGTTGCGCATCGAAGCGGCGATTTTGGCGGCCAGCATTTTGTCGTGCGGCGCGAGCACCTTGGCCGCGAGGTAATTGTCGTGATACAGCCAGTAGACGTTCGCCCCGCGATACTCGGGCAACAGCTCAACGGCCGGATCGAAGAGCCCGACGAGAAACTTGCGACCACGCGCGGCGGCGGCCAGCTCCTTCGGGAGCGTCGTGCCGGATGCTCCCTCGCGATCCGTTGCGATGTCCGGCTGGGAGTCTGGCTTGGTGTCGGGCTTCGCGTCTGGTTCCGTGGCCGAACTTCGCGCCGCGCCATGCATCGACCAGGCGGCGGCACAAGCGCTTGCCCAGTTGCCTGCCTGGGCGGCGAGAAACTCGCGCCGTGTCGAACGCGTGATTGTTGGCACCACAACAGCTTTCCTTATGGGTTGCTCTCGACTACCGCGCCCCCCTCTGGCGCAGTACATTTTAATTCGATGGACTAGCCGTATGCACCTCCGCGGGGCGGAAGAGCTGCTCTTCGGCGTGGTCGGCGCCGGCTGCTTCAAAACGATGTTCATACACCTTCCGTCCGAACTTGAAGAACAAGGCTGGCGTGACGAGCTGATCCAAGATCGTCGAACTGAGCAACCCGCCGATGACCACAATGGCCAACGGGTGGAGAATTTCTTTGCCGGTCTGCCCGGCCCCCAAGGCCAACGGAACCAGGCCGATCATCGCGGTCAGGGCCGTCATCAATACGGGTGCGAGCCGTTCGAGACTGCCGCGCGTGATCATCTGCTCGTCGAACTTCTCCCCCTCGTACTTCATCAGGTGGATGTAATGCGAGATCATCATGATGCCGTTGCGGCAGACAATCCCGACCAGCGTGATAAAGCCCACCCAATGGGCCACCGACAGGCTGGTGGCCTCGATCCACACCCTGGGCCATTGCCAGAAGGGGGCGGCCCGAAGCGCCTCACCGCTGGGCCAATTGACTAACAGGAGCATTAGCACCGAGCCAATCGCCGCCAAGGGGATGTTGATCATCACTTGGACGGCCGCGCGCCAGGAACCCAGCCCCTTGATCAAAAGTAGAAAGATGCCAGCGATCGAAAACGTGCTTAGGACGAGCAGCCGCAAATTGGCTTGTTGCTGCGCTTCGAACTGGCCACCGTATTCTACGAAGTAGCCAGGCGGCAGCGTCGGGAGCACGCTGCTGGCCACGGCTTGCTTGATTTCTTCGACGACACTCTGCAAGTCACGACCCGACGCATTGGCTTGGATCACGATGCGCCTCACCACGCGCTCGCGGTTGATCGTATTGGGGCCGGTCGTTTCCAGAACTTCGGCCACCGACCCCAAGGCGATCCGCGCGCCCGACGGCGTGCTGATTTGCGTCGAGCGGATCAGGTCAATGTCGTTCCGGGCACGTTCTTCAAACCAGACCACGAGATCGAATGTGCGTTGACCGTCGAGAACTTCGGAAACCGTGGTTCCCTGCAGAGCCGTTTCCAACGCGTGGGCCACGTCGGCTGGCGAAACTCCGTAACGAATCGCTTCTTCGCGGCGCACGGTGATCCGCACTTGCGGGATCTCGACCTGAGGTTCGACTTGCAGGTCGACGATTCCGGGAACTTTGGCCATCAGGTCGCGGATTTCATCGGCCTGCGCGCGCAGAATCGCAAGATCTTGCCCAAACAGCTTGACGGCAATCTGCGCCCGAATACCCGACATGATGTGGTCGAGCCGGTGGGAGATGGGCTGGCCGATGTTGCACAGCACTCCTGGCACGGCCGAGAGCCGGTCGCGGACATCGTCCAGAACTTCTTCGCGCGGCCGCCCCACATGATTGACGCCCCAGCGGTGCAGCCCAGGAATCGCGCGCACGAACGCAATGAAAACGCCCGCGCGCGGCTGCTCGGGTTCGACCAGGCCCACGTCGATCTCCGAGAAGTTGACGTTCTCGGCGTGTTCGTCGAGTTCGGCCCGCCCCGTGCGCCGCGAGACGAAAGTCACCTCGGGCACTTCCAGGAGTGACGTCTCGATGAGCGTGCCGAGCCGATTCGACTCTGGCAGGCTGGTTGACGGAGGCGCTTGAGCGCCGATCGTGAGGGTCCCCTCGTTGAATGGGGGCAGAAACTCGCCCCCCATCCAGAGAATGCTGCCGACCGCGGCCGCCACGAGCAGCAAAGCCGCCCCCAGCACCGGATAGGCGTGCCGCAGCGAGAAATGCAGCAACCTGACATCCATCCGCTTCAACCAACGAAGCAGAAACGGGTCGTGCGCGTGTTCGAGGAACTTGGCCTGCGGCAACAAGTACGAGGCCAGCACCGGCGTGACGGTAAGAGACACTCCCAAGGACGCCAGCAAGGTCACGACGTACGACAGCCCCAGCGGAGCAAACAGGCGACCCTCGAGCCCCGGCAAGGAAAAGAGGGGCAGCACCACCAGCACGACAATCAGCGTGGCATACACGATGCTGCTGCGCACTTCGCAAGAGGCCAGGTAGATCACGCGTAGCGGATTCTCGGGCTTGTCGAGCTGGCGATTCTCCTTTAACCGCCGATAGATGTTTTCAATATCAACAATCGAGTCGTCGACCAGCTCGCCGATGGCCACGGCCAGGCCACCCAAAGTCATGGTGTTGATCGAGACGCCAAACATCCGGAAGACCAGCACCGTGATAATGATCGACAGCGGAATGGCGGTGAGCGTGATCACGCTCGTGCGCAGGTTCCAGAGAAAAATGAACAGAATCACCACGACCCAGATAGCCCCGTCGCGAATGGCTTCCTGCACATTGCCGATGGCGACCTTGATGAAGTTGGCTTGTCGAAAAATGTTCTGCTGAATCTTCACATCCGGCGGCAACGTGGCTTGAATCTCGTCGAGCGTTGCCGAGATCCGGCTGTCCAGCGTCAGCGTATCGGCGCCAGGTTGCTTTTGAATCGAGAGGATCACGGCCGGCTTGGCGCCGATGCTGCCGGTGCCACGTTGCACCGGCCCGGCAAAGCGCACGTCGGCAACCTGACGCACGGTTAGTGGCAATGAGTCGCCTGGGCGCACAACCGTGTTCTCGATATCGGCGAGCGTGGTTGCCCGGCCCACGATGCGAATCAGGGCTTCCTGGTTCTGGCTGAGCAGGAAGCCGCCGCCGCTGACCGCATTCGAGCGCGCCACGGCTTGGGTCAATTCGTTCAGCGTCACGTTGTATTGAGCGAGCCGTGCCGGCGACGTCAGCACCTGGTATTGCTTCAGCTCGCCCCCCATGACCGTGACCTGCGAAATGCCGCCCAGCGCCAACAGCCGGCGGCGAATCGTCCAATCGGCAATCGTCCGTAGTTCGATGGGGTCGGTCGCGCCCGTCGACTGCAAACCAACCAGCATGATCTCGCCCATGATGGAGCTGATGGGCGTCATGATGGGATTCGTCTCTTTGGGCAATCGCGCGCGGACGAGTTGCAGTTTCTCGGCAACGATCTGTCGATCGACGTAGATGTCGGTCCCCCAGTCGAACTCAACCCAGACGATGGCGATGCCGATGCCGGAAGCCGATCGCACGCGCAGCACGTTGGTCGCCCCGTTCATGGCCGATTCGATCGGCAGCGTCACCAAGGTTTCCACTTCCTCGGGCGCTAACCCATGTGCTTCGGTCATGATGGTGACCGTGGGCCGGTTCAGGTCCGGGAACACGTCGATCGGCAATTGCGTGGCTTGATAGCCCCCGTAGCAGACCAATACCCCGGCGCCTGCCAGCACGAGGAGGCGATTCTTTAGCGACGCGGCAATAATTGAGTTCAGCATGTTCAACCTGCTTCTAGACGAATCAGCCAATGCGCGACAAAAGCACTACGGCGCCGGCGATTCGTTCGCCGCATCGCTGGCGGTTGCCGGGCGACGGATGACCATCCGCGCGAGCAGCCCTTCTCGTAGCCGGCGGTCGGCGTTGTCGACTTCCGCCCACACGGCAATGGCGCGCTCGCCGGCGCTGGCGATCGGGCTCGTGCGGCTAACGTGGACCGCTTGGTGGAAACTCGGATCGGATACGAGTTGGATTTCAACTTCCTGACCGACCCCGACTTGGGCGGCATCTTGCTCGAAGAGCATTCCCCGCGCCCACATCCGCGAGCGATCGTGCAGCTCGAACAGATGCTCGTTCGGATTGATCACCTGACCGATGCCAAGGTCGAAGCGGGCCACTTCTCCGTCGGCCGGCGCGCGGATCGGCAGCACCATGCGAATTTGCTCGCCGGCTTGCGGATCGGTAACGTCGAGCTGCTGGATACGGTCGATCTCGTCCTGCGACAAGCCCACCATGTGCAACTTGTGCAGCAAGCTCCGCTGGGCAAAGCGGAACGACTGCAACTCGGTGCGCAATTTCAAGATCTCATTCTCCGGAATCGCCCCTTGTCCGCCCGACGACTGCATGCGATCCAACGTGGCCTGCGTCAATTCAATCTGCACCCGGTTGCGTAAGAGATCGAGCTGCCAGTTCTTCAGTTCCAAACTCTCGATTTCTGCCAGCACGGTGCCGGCCGTCACTCGATCGCCGCGCTCGACGAACAGTTGCAGGATCTTTCCTTGTACGTTCGACGTGGCAAACGACTTGCGATCGGTCGGTAGCTCCAAGCGAGCGCTCGCGACTAGCGGATCGCTGAGGGACGCAGCTCGCGCCGCTGTCGAGTCGGCGCCGGACGCGACGGGTGCCGGTGTAGCGCCGCTGGCAGCCGGCGGGGCCGGTCGCGCCGTAAACAATGCCGCCAGCTCGTGATTGCCCGTCGTGATGACACGATCTCCGGGGAAGAGCCCGTCAAGAATCTCGCTGCGATCGGGCGTCTGCAGACCCAGCGATACCGGTCGGCGCAAATAGGTGCCGGGCCCGTCTTCCAAGAGCACGTACCGCCCCTGGCCATCGTCGAGCAGCGCTTCGGCAGGACAAACAATGGCCTGCTCGGCACTTGCCACGTTGATAAATAACCGGCCGAACATACCGGGCCGCAGCTCGTCTTGCGCGTTGTTCAGCGTGACGCGGACGGCCAAGGTGTGGCGACGCGGATCGATGGCCAGTCCCAGGTATTCGATCTCCCCGGCAAAGGCGGCCTTGGGCAACGCATCAACCGTTACACGCGCGGGCAACCCCAGCCGCATCGCGGGACTATCCGATTCCAGGACATCGGCCACGATCCACAGATGCGAGCGGTCCAGAATGTGATACAGGTGCTCGGTGGGCATGACCATTTGACCAACGCGGACATCGGCTTCCGAGACGACGCCCGCGATGGGCGACGTCACTGCCAGCGTGGCGACGGGCTCGCCGGAGTCGCGGACGCTTTCGAGCTGCGCCGGAGTCAGACCCAAAGATCGCAAACGCTGCCAGGCGATGCTGTATTGCGCGGCCCGACGATTTCGTTCGGCGCGAGTTTCCAACAGCACGCGCCCCGACACGGCGCTACCGATGCTTTCGCGATGCGTGAGTAGTCGCTGAGCCAGCGTGAAGGTCTCGTACGACTGCAACATTTCGAGCTGCAGCGTCTCCAATTCGACACTTTCAATGGTTGCCAAGGCCTGCCCGGCCACGACCGCGTCGCCTGGCCGAGCGAGCACCGCGGCCACCCGTCCCGTGACCATCGTGGTGGCATAGGCCTGGTGGTGGTTCGGCAGCTCGACCGTGGCATTGGCCGTGATGGTGCGCTGGAGATCGCCGAGTTGAATCTTTGTGATCTTCAGTCCGACCGCTTTCGCCGCACTGGCCGAAAGCAGTAATCGATCGCCTTCGATCGTGGCCCCCTTGGTAGGCAAGGGGGCGTGCCCTTCGTGCGCTGGGGACGGCGGCGCAATCAAAAGTGCCAGAAACAAGCTTGCCAGCACGAGCCCGCTTGGAAGCAAACGGACGCGTGCCAGATGTTCGGCAACTCGGCGTTCGGCAACTCGGCGTTTCATTGCGATTCTCCGGATAGATGGATTGCCAGCGCGCACGCGACTAGTTGCTCGCGGGCGGCGCGAACTCGGCGAGCCTCGCGATTGCCTTCTCAATCGGCTCGGCTACGGCCGTGTAGTCGGGCGTACGCCCCGCATCGATCGCGGAGTGTACCTGATTGAATAGGTTGCGAAGTTCACGAGCGCCAGTATTGATGGCCCCCCAATGCTCCTTCGGCACTCCGTTGTCGCGCGCAAG
>CAZBWM010000070.1:24426-37157 GCA_964495375.1 uncultured Planctomycetaceae bacterium
GGGGCGACCGCGAGGCCGAGATCGGCGAGCGACGTCTGCTGGCCGTCGGTCTCGTCGCTGTTGCCGCCACGCCGGTTATCGGAGAGGCGGGTGGTGTCGGTCGGCAGCTTGCCGAGCACGATGTCCAGTTCGTCGAGCGCACGATGAGCTTTGGCGGGCGTGGCTCCTTGCGACTCCGTGCGGATCGTATCACGGTACGCACGAATCCGCGGGATGGCCTCGGCGTAGCTGGCGGGCATTTGCACGTCGGCCTCGGTGATCGGCACGTCGTGCGGATCGAGTGCTGACCCAGCGCCTTGCGAGTCACTCTGGGACGTGGGCCCTTGGCCGCCACAGCCCCACAACAATCCCACGAGAAGCAATAAGACGACGCGCGGCAAGGACCAGTGAATCAACATGAAAAGCTCCTACTGCTTAGAACTTGTCCGAATTATCACGCGAAATGCAGTACGCAAGCCAGCGCGCGAATTCGCACACCGACTCGGCAACAACGCGGGCGCGGCGAAGAGCTTGCCGCGAAGAAAGAGCTTCAGCTCAACTGCACGCCGGAGCGCTCGTGGCGCGCAGTATCACACAGACTCGGAACGCAAGCAGGCTTCGAGGAATGTGGCGCGACCAGGCAAACCGGCTCGGCCGTCGATAGCACATCCACGGCGCCGACCAGCGACAGGTGATTCGTGCCCGTCAGCAGTCGAACGTCAGCCACGGCGTCCCCCAACGGTCGCACGAAACAGGGGGACGATCCACCCCGGTTCGGGTCCGAATCGTCCGGGATGTTCGAGGCCGGCAACGTGAACTCGAAGCCCAGCCAGCTCAGATGCAGGTGCGCCCGCACAGGCGCGACGTCCCGTGCATCGCGGTCGCGATTGAAGTCGATCGCTGCGCCGCGTCCTAACAACTCGCGACCCAACAAATCGTGCCAATGAGGGCGAGCGCGACCGTGCTCGGCATGACTGTGCTCGGCATCGCCGTGAACATGACGATGACCCGCCGCTGCCCGGTCATGCCGATGCGGCACGTCCCCCTGAGCGTGAGCGTGGCACACGCCGGGGGGCATCGTCGTCGTCGCGATCAGCAATGCCGATAGCAACCAGCGAAGCAGATCGTGTCGATTATCTCGACGCATCGGAACACCCCAAGCCACTCGGTGCCACCTAGAGTCCATGCTAGGTGCCCGCCGCCTCTCGGTCAACGACACCCGCGGGCGGGCAAATCGAACGCGCGACCGTTTGTTGTCGAGTTCGACGATTTCCCAGCAGCTACACCAACATCTCGCGAATGCCTGCGGCATCTTCTCCAAGATCGGTATCTTTCAGTTCGAGCTTGTCGACCGAGTCGATCCCCAGGCCGATCTTGATGCCGTGCTGGATGAACGGCGCTTCCCAGGCCGAGTAACGCTGCAAGCGATACTCGGTGCCATAGTGCTTGAGCACGGCCAGTCCGGTGACGTCGGCCGCGATGCGATCGCGGCTGGCGACAATTAGGTTCGGATCGACCGTGTCCCCCTGCGATGGTCCGCCGAAGACGAAGCTGCGCGAGCCATCCAAAATGTTGAGCGCGGGCTTCAATCCCAGGTTCAACTCAGCCACACGATTCACCAGCGGCTGCACATCTTCGACATCGAGCTGCCGCGCCTCGGGCCCACGGCGGCGCCGGCTGCCAGACTTCTTTTGATTCAGCAGGTCGTCCCCACCTTTGAACGCCGTGTGAAATTCGCGGCGCGTACGGTGATGGCTCATGCCGACGAAGGCCTTCATCGACATCGTGAACCAGGCCTGAAAGTGCGTCTTGATCACCGGCACGTTGATCACGTGATCGACCGCAAACAACAGCTCGGCCATTTCAAAGCCGTTGGGCCAGTGCGTGGCCAGCTCGGGCTTGATGCGGCGCCAATGCTCCGTCTTTTCGGAAAGGCCAAGATTGACGAACTCGGCCGCCGCATCTTCGAGACCGACGGCCACGACCGGCGCCTTGAAGTCGGAAATAGCCTGATTCACCGCGTCAACGTGACCCACGCGCTTCATGACATCGATCGTCTTGGGCGTGGTTGTGACAAACAGGGGTGAGAAGCTGCGATCGGCCACGATGATCCGCCGCGGATGCCGTTCGTTGACCAGCTTGATCACGGCATACAACACTTCGGGGTTTGTAGTGGTCGGGCTCTTCGCCGCGCCGGTTACGTTTGGTTTGATGAGCACCGATTGCTCGGGCTTGATGAAATCGAGCCCGCCGGAGAGCTCGACCGCGCGGCGCACGGCTTCTTCCAGGTTCGAGCCGCGCGCGATGCCGACGGTCGACCTCGCGGGGCGCTCGATTGCATCCTCGCCGCTGGCCCACTCAGGTCGCCAAAGGCCTGCCGCGCCGAGCGCCATCGCGCCGGTACCCGCTTGACGGAGGAATTTACGCCGGCCGCACGGTGTGGTGACGAACATGTCGAGAAGACTCGCAAGAAGAGATGGTTGAAAACGAGAATTCGCTTGAACTACTTCACGCTCACTTGGATTGTGCTTCGAGCCAGGCCGAGAGCGACGCCTGCAACTTCTTAGCGCGCTCGTTTAGGGCAGCGGCCTCGGCGGCCGAAGGCTCGCGCGACGTGTGTACGAGCTTCATAGTTTCGCTACGCAGGGCCGCGACCTCCTCGGCAAACTCCGGCGGCACGCGCTGCTGGGTCATGCCGAGCTTCTCCCGCAGCGTGCCGATCGTCTTCCAAAGCTTGTCGTTCTCAGCGACGACCGAGGCGATCTGCGGAAACTTGCTCTCAAACTGCCGGTGGCAATCGGCGCACACACTGGCCAAGGTGAAATCTTCAGGCGGATTGCCGACGTCGTGATTGCCGTGGCAATCGACACACGACGGGTACTTGGTATTGATCCGCTTCGAGAAGTCCCACTGGTGCGGCCCCGCGTCGAGTTGCTCGGCGACGTCGGCGTGGCACTCGCGGCACTTGGTCAAGTGCGCGCTGAGCTTCGTGCCGATGAAGCCAAACTCCGGCTCGTGCGCTTCAACGTCTTCATGCGTGTTGCCGCCGTGGCAGTCGGAGCACGACATCTGCTCCAAATCGTGGACGCTGTGGGCGAAGTCCTTAACGGCCAAGGTCAACTCGCGCCCGGCGGTCAAATGGCAGCGGGCACAGTTCGACGACACGAGGGGCAGCGGATGATCTTTGGGCCAGTTCTTGGGAGCGACCAGGGGCGCGGCGGCCTCGGCGGGCTGTTCGCCGGCTGACGCTTTTTGATCGTCGGCGGTTGAAGTGGAATCGGCACTGGCCGAAGCTTCACCGGCTGCCGGATCGGCCACGGCCGCCGAGACCAGCCAAAGCTCCAGCGCCGCGGCCAGGCAGAGCCAGACGGGCACCAGTGCCAAGAGGGCCAGTCGACGCCGAGCTGGATCGGCCGCCACGCGGATTGTCGCAATCGGGCGTCCAATCGCTCTCGACAGGAATAGCGCGGCAGCGCCCAGCACGCCCACGGCCAGCGTGGCCAACAGCACACTCATCGCGACTCTCCTCTCCACGGGACGTCGATAGGTGCTTGCAACTCCGCCTGCCCGAGGCGCAACTACTTTACCTGCCCGATGGGCAATTCCAGTCCCCACGGATGTTGCCGCGGGCAATAGGAAACGGGACAAGCCCCTCCTTGGGAAGTGAAATTGGACCGGAGTGGCCTCCGGTTTCATCCAACGACCCACGCGCGCCAGGCTATCGGCGACGGCGCGTAAAGTCAAGCAAGACCAATGCTTGACGCCGCGCCCCGCCGCCAGTAGGCTCGGCATTCGGCGCTAAGTTTGACTGCGCGGCGGCGGTTGGCTTCGTCCTTAATTTCGCGTTCGATCCAAACCCGAGGTCACCTATTCATGGCAGTCGAACTGCATCGCTTCTCGCCAATTGTTTTGCTCGCGTCCGTTGCTCTGGCTTGGGCCGCATTCGCGAATTGCTCACTGCGAGCCGCCGAGCCAGCCGCCGACACGAAGGCGCCTGCCACGCCCCCGTCGTCGTCTGCGGATTCCGCGAGCCTGGCTGACGAAGACACCTCGCTCGGCGAACATGGCTTCGCCGATTCTGACGGCGTCAAGATTCATTACGTCACCAAAGGGGAAGGGCCGCTGGTCGTCTTGATCCACGGCTTCCCCGATTTCTGGTACACCTGGCGCGAGCAGATGCCGGCCCTGGTCGAGGCCGGCTTCAAGGTCGTGGCCATCGATGGCCGTGGCTTCAATCGCAGCGACAAGCCCGAGGGGGTCGACAACTACAAGCTCGACAAACTCGTCGGTGACATCGCAGCGGTGGTCAAACACTTCGGCCGCGACAAAGCAGTGATCGTCGGACACGACTGGGGAGGCATGGTCGCCTGGTCGGTTGCGATGCAGCGGCCCGAGATTGTCGAACGACTCATCATCTTGAATTTGCCCCATCCGCGCGGCTTGCTGCGAGAGTTGCAGAACAATCCCAAGCAGCAAAAGAACAGCGCCTACGCGCGCGGCTTTCAGGAGCCCGACGCGGCAAAGAAAGTAGCCCCCGCGATGCTGGCCTTCTGGGTGAAAGATGCCGAAGCACGCAAGAAGTACGTCGCGGCTTTCCAGCGCTCCGATGTCGAAGCGATGCTCAACTACTACAAGGCCAACTACCCGCGCGAGCCTTACACGGCCGAAGCCGAGCAAGCCGCCGGCATGCCCCAGGTGAAATGCCCGGTGCTGGTGATTCACGGACTGAAAGACACGGCGCTATTGCCCGGCGCATTGAACGACACCTGGGATTGGATCGACAACGAACTGACCTTGGTGACGATCCCGGGCGCGGGGCACTTTGTGCAGCAGGACGCGGCCGACAAAGTCACCACCGAAATGGTCCGTTGGTTGAAAAAGTAAACACACGCCAGTTCACTCCAAGTCACTCCGAGTTTTCACGCTGATCCAAGAGGGAACATTGTTATGAAGAAGCTGACAAGAGCCTTGAGCGCGGCTATGAGCGCGGCTTTGATGGCCGCCCTGCTGCTGGCCGTTGCGCCGGTCGCGCCCGTTTTTGCCGAACCCGCGGTTGCCGAGAAGCCGACCGCCACCAAGAGCGAGGCCGCGAAGACTGAAACCGCGAAAACCGAAACGCCGCCGTACAACCAGCAGATGAACGTGGTATTTGCCGACACCGATGATGGCGTCGGCCTGATCATGGACATCTTCACGCCGACCGGCAAATCGAACGGCATCGGCATCGTCGACATCGTCAGCGGCGGTTGGTCGGCCGCGCGCGGACGGCTCGACGATCACAAGAAGGCCGGCATCTACGACGTTGCCTGTGAGCGCGGCTGCACCGTGTTTGCGATTCGCCCAGGCAGCTCGAGCAAGTACTGCGCATTGGAAATGGTCGACAACCTCAAGCTCGGCATCCGCTGGGTGAAAGAGCACGCTGCCGAGTACAAGATTGATCCCGATCGCTTGGGGCTCACGGGAGCTTCGGCGGGGGGTCACCTGACCTGCCTTTCGGTCACGTTGGCTGAGGATGGCGACCCCAACGCCAAGGACCCGCTCAAGCGGCACAGCACGCGCGTCAAAGCGGCCGTGGCGTTCTTTCCGCCGACCGATTTCCTCAATTGGGGTAACATGCAACTCGGTAAGAAACCTGGCAAAAGCCCCGTCGTGATCATGCTCGGCGGTTTGCTCTTCGAAGGTGGCATCAAAAAGCAGTCGCCCGAAGAAATTGAAGCGCAGATGGCCAAGATTTCGCCCGCGCGGCTCGTAACGGGCAAAGAGCCCCCGATGCTGTTGATTCATGGTGATGCCGACCTCGTAGTGCCTTTGCAACAATCGGAAGTCATGCTCGAGGCCTTCAAGAAGGCAGGCGTCCCCTGCGAACTGATCGTCAAGAAGGGTGGCGGACACCCCTGGCCGACGATCCGCGAAGAAGTGGTGATTGCCTCGGATTGGCTCGAGCGCCATCTGCAGCCGACCGAAACCGCCGGCAAGTAGCGCCGACCTTTTGTTAAGCTGGCCCAGCGCGCGGTGAACCGACCGCGCGCTGGGCCTTTTATGTTCTGTAGTTAACGTCTCGCCCGAAAGGTTACGCCGACGCTCATGCCAGATCGACGCCATGCCATTGTGACGGGAGCTGCCAGCGGGTTGGGCCGCGCGATCTGCCTTCGTTTGGCCCGCGATGGTTGGCACATCGCGCTATGCGACGTCAACGAGGCGGGCGCCCACGAAACGCTCGATCTCGTTCGTCAGGCCGGCGGTGATGGACAAATCGAAAAACTCGACGTGCGCCATCCGGCGGAGTGGCAAGCTCTCCGCGACAAGCTGCAATCGAGTTGGCCGCAACTTGATCTTTTGGTCAACAACGCCGGCGTGGCCGGTGCCGGAGACGTGGGAGCGTTCTCGCTCGACGACTGGCGCTGGATCGTCGATATCAATCTGTGGAACGTGATCTACGGCTGTCACTTTTTTGTCGATTGGCTGAAGCGCAATCCGGCCGGCGCACACATCATCAATACCGCTTCGCTGGCGGCGGTTGGCTCGCTCCCGGGCATGGCGGGCTACAACGTGACCAAAGCGGGGGTGCTCTCGCTTTCGGAAACGCTGTACGCCGAATTGCTGCCGCACAAGGTGGGGGTCAGCGTGTTGTGCCCGGCGTTCTTTGCCACGAACTTGCTGACCGACGCCCGCTTCGTCACCGATGACCTAATCAAGATTGCCCGCCGGGCGTTCGAGCGCGCCAAGATGACGGCCGACGACGTAGCCGATGCCGCCGTGCAAGCCATGCAGCGCAAGCGCCTGTATGTGATGTTGCCGCGCGAGGGACGCGTCGCCTGGTATCTCAAGCGATTGGCGCCGAGCTGGTTTTTGCGGAACACGCAGAAGCGCGTGCGCGGCACGGCCGGCAAGTAGCGGAGATCCTGGCCGTGCTTGGTTTGCGCACCGACACTTCCACACGTTGGCTGGCCATGGTTGACGAGCACTTGAACGAAGTGCTCATCGATCACGCGCACTGCGAGAAAAAAGCCGCCGGCGTCGCGCTCAATCTGATCTTCTCCTACGTCGAGCGCACCGATCTGGTCTGCGCACTCTCCGAGATCGTGACCGAGGAGCTCGATCATTTCCGCCAGGTGCTCCAGTTGCTCGAGCGCCGCGGCGTGCGCTTTCGCCGTTTACCTCCGAGCAACTACGGGCGGCAACTGCACGAGTTGGCGCGCAAGCTCGAGCCCGGGCGCGCCATCGACCGCTGCCTGATCGCGGCGCTGATTGAAGCCCGCAGTTGCGAGCGGTTCGCCCTGTTGCGAGATCACCTGCGCAATCAGGGGCGCGAAGCCGAGCTGGCGAAT
Organism: uncultured Planctomycetaceae bacterium; assembly: GCA_964495375.1. Classification (GTDB taxonomy): domain Bacteria; phylum Planctomycetota; class Planctomycetia; order Pirellulales; family JAEUIK01; genus JAIESQ01. The sequence continues at coordinate 31,734 of CAZBWM010000070.1, forward strand.
TTTTACGCCAGCCTTTTCGAGAGCGAGGCTCGGCACTACACGACCTACGTCCGCTTCGCCGAGGAGTTCGCCACGGCCGAAGTGGTGCGCAGCCGGCTCGCGGAATTGGCAACAGCCGAGGCCGAGATCGTCGCGCGCGGCGACACACTGCCGCGGATGCATAGCTGACGGTTCGCTCGCAATTGCGTCCGTGATTTCTGCTGGAAGGGTTGTTCGTGCGGTCGTCGCGTTGCCGTGCTAGCGGCATCGCGCGAGTCTCTCGCATTTGCCAGCACAACCTTGACCTGTTCTGCGCGCCCTCTTCACGCGCGTGCATAGAATCTGTGCAGCCGAGCGATTTACCGAGCGAAACCAGCGTTTTTCACTTAACAGCTTGTGTCGCGCGGCGAAAAACTCCAAGTCGGTTCCGCGCCACGCTGAAACGGCCTGCGACCCTTTGACAAGATCGCCGTGGCGCACCGTTTGCTTGGTAATTCGAGAACTCGATCGCAGTGCGCGGCTCGGCGCCGACCACCCGCGTACGAATCGCATTTCGCCGAACAGATTCTAGCCTTACCAACCACGTGATCGCACACCACCGGACCCATTTCACCCCGCGGACAGCTACGACGATGCAACATGGATATTTGATCGACATGGACGGTGTCATTTACCGGGGCAATGAGATCATTCCTGGCGCCGATTTGTTCATCCAGCGTCTCTTGGATTTGAACGTGCCGTTTGCGTTCCTGACCAACAACAGCCAGCGCACGCGCCGCGACGTGGCCATGAAACTCCACCGCATGGGAATCGACGTTGGCGAAGAACACATTTACACGTGTGCAATGGCCACGGCGCGGTTTCTCGCCGATCAGAAGCCTGGTGGCACCGCCTATGTGATTGGCGAGGGAGGATTGCTCCAGGCCTTGCACCACAACGGTTACGCCATCGTCGATCACGATCCCGATTATGTCGTGGTCGGCGAAGGGCGATCTCTGACCTTCGAGACGATGGAGATCGCCTCGCGCATGATTCTGCGCGGCGCCAAGCTAATCGCCACGAATCTCGACCCGAATTGCCCCACGCCCAACGGGCTGCGCCCCGGTTGCGGCGCCACCGTCGCCATGTTGGAAACTGCCACGGGGCTCAAGGCGTTCAGCGTCGGCAAGCCGAGCCCCGTGATGATGCGCGCTGCCCGCAAGGAACTGGGCCTGGCCACGGCCGAAACCACGATCATTGGCGACACCATGGAAACCGATATTCTCGGTGGCGTGCAGATGGGCTACCGCACCGTGCTGGTGCTCTCGGGCGGCACCCAGCGCGAAGACCTGGTGCGTTACGCGTATCGGCCCGACCTGATTGTCGACTCCGTGGCCGACTTGTGCGACGACGCGCTCCTGCTCGCCGAGGCCACGGCGGCTTCTCAACCCGTGTGAGCGCGCCGCCGATCGCGCGCCTGTTTCAGCTCCATCGCCCGCAGCGAAGTTGGGCGCACGAAACTGGGCGCAGAGAGCACGAAGCTGTTATTGCCCGATGACGGTGTCGTCGTCCGACAGCGATGGTGCTGACGGCAGCATCACGCGCGGCGCAGCCACGGCACACACGCCCGTGCTCGAGGGTTCCGTCGGTACCAAGGGCATCACCACGCGGATCAGCTCGGCCACGTTGTCGGCGCCCATCTTGCGCACGACGTTCGCCCGGTGGACCTCGACCGTCTTGGGGCTGATGCCGAGTTGCCGGGCAATCTCTTTCGTCAGCTTCCCCTCGACCACGAGCTCGAGCACTTCGCGCTCACGACCGGTCAGCGCCGCGATCAGTCCGCGCACGTGTTGTTGTTGCTCGAAGAGTCGACGTTGCTGCAGGTCTTGGGTGACCGCCTGTTGGACGCGATCAAGCAGTTGTTGGCGACTGAACGGCTTCTCGATGAAGTCCAAGGCCCCTTGACGCATGGCGGCGACCGCCGTTTGCACGTCGCCATGGCCCGTGATGATCAGAAATGGGTGCAAGCTCCCTTGCCGCGCGGCGACCCTTTGTAGTTCCAGACCACTCATGTCGGGCAAGCGCAGGTCGACTACCAGACAGCCGGGCGTCTGCGGATCGTAGTTGGCAAAGAAGTCGCGAGGATGGCCGTAATCTTGCACGTGCAGCCCGACACTGCGAATCATGCCGGCCAGCGACTCGCGCAATTCGTCGTCGTCCTCGATAACTTAAACCGTCGTGGCAGCCTCGCTCATGGCAATTACTCCTTAGGTGCAGGCATATCCAGGTAGGGCCCCGCCCCGCGGTTCCGCCCCTTGGCGCGCAATCACACCGTCAGTCAGGAGGTATTCAATCCAAGCTGCTCGACCGACTGTCTGGTGTGAGCGCTGAACTTCCTCGCAGGAAGCTAGCGCCAGGTGCTCACAATCCGACGTCAACGCGATCTGAGGGATGCAAAACTTGGGCGGTCCGATCGTCTAAGGAAAACCGCACAAGGTGTGTTCTACAGGGAGAGTATCGTCGCTAGTGGTTCAGTTATGCCGAGAATTGTACTGAACATTCCTTGCAAGGATGTATACGACTTTCTTCAAAATGCCGGTATTCTGACAGCCATAATTGACATAAATAATTCGTCATTTGCCAGTCGACGGAACGAATTGCGCAGTAAAGCTACGCGATATCCGCCGGGCATATCCGCTCGCCAGGCGGCCCATACGCACAGTCTGCTGGCAGCGCAAAAAGAAGGGGAGCACGAGTCGCCGGTTTTGACCCCGCCAAATGCTTAGCGCCGCGTACCGAATGCCTGAACGAAAGTCAGGAGGGGGCGCCGACCAACGCTTGGCCAGCAGAAGAAACCGGAGCCCGCGTCGCACCCATTCTTGAATCTGAGTTGCAGTACGCCTGCGCACCAGGTCGCCGGACGCCTGCGCGCCAGATCGCAGTGCGACTAGGCATCAAGCCGCAGCGAAGGCTCAAATCACGGTGTAGCGAAGCACAACGCCACGATGCGAAAGCGGTAGCAGAAGATTGCGACCGTTAGAACTCGTCGGCGTCAGGATCGCCCCCCGCGGGATCCGCCGATTCGTCATCTTCGCCGAGCTCCGTCTCGTCCGGCTCCTCCCCTTCAAGGCCGCTCTCGCCATTGACGTCGTCGAGCTCTTCCCACTCGTCAGCGAGCTCCTGCTCGAAATCATCGTCGAACTCATCGTCGAAATCGTCGTCGTCCAGTTCTTCTTGCTCTTCGTCCTCTTCCGTGTTCAACACGGTCGGCCGACGACGGAGCAATTCCTCGGCGTCCCCCAATTGGTGGCTCGTGGCGCCATTGGCCGCCGACTTCGGGTTGGGGTTCGACGAAGCAGTCATTTCCAAACGCTCCCTGACACAAATGGCATTCTGGCCGCGAGGCGTGCTCCCGATTCGGCACGGTATCGTTGGCGCGGACCTTCAGAGTCTATCCAGGAAACCGGCGCGCCGCGGCGCGTGGTAGCAGCGTTGTAACGCTATCCCCCCTCGCTACATGGGTCAAGGGGCGAGACCCGATGCGGAGCACTCCGCTGGTGTGCTTTGGCAACGCGTTTCCACGGGCTGTGGTCGTTTCGAGTCCATGTGGCGGCGAAGCGACAGCCATCGCCCCCTTTCTGTCTCCTCTGCTGGCAAATTGGGTGTTCCGATAACGATCGATTGCAGCCCCGGCATTCGGCCCTATAATGCCTAGTAGCGGTTGTCTCAACGATCTCTTCTGCTGCTAGTTTCTGCACGTGGGCAATTGCCCAAGTCCGGCCGGCCGGCAAGCCGGGTCTGACTGAAACCGAGGGAGGGTGCATGTCCGCCTCCGAGCCGCACGTACCATCGGAATCCCGCAAGAAGTCTGCATCGGCCTCGCCGCTGGAGCGCTTCTGCCAGCAAAGCCAGCTCGATTTTGAGCTGTGGTTTTACAGCCAGATCCTGGCGCGAAATCCCGATTACGTCGACGTGCTCCGCTGTCAGGCCGAGTTGCTCACCCGCAAGGGGCAGCACGCCGAGGCGTTGGTGTTGGATCATCGACTGGCCCGGTTGTGCCCGGCCGATTGCATCGTTCGCTACAACTTGGCTTGCAGCCTGGCGATGAGTAGTCGACCGACCGAGGCTATCGCCGAGTTGCGGCAGGCCTTTGAGTGTGGCTACGAAGACTTTGAGCACTTGGAGTCGGACAGCGACCTCGATCCGCTTCGCAAAGACCCCACGTTCCGCGCCTTGATGCGCGAATTCGGCCTGGACGGTTAAGCGATTTATCAGCAGCAATTTCTCTGTAGCGATTTCCGGCCTGCGTCGGTCGTGCCGGCGGTCTGAACGTGCCGCGCCGGCGACGCGATCGAGGGGTGTCGCACCGTCGCCGATGCCGTCCGACAATCCTTACGAAGCGCCTCCCCCGCTGGTCGCTGATGTCGCCGTAGTCACGGCGCCCCGAGTGTCGGCTGAAGCGCTCTGGGCGCGCGGGTCGACGATTTTGGCGCTGGGTTATGCCCAATTGATTGTGGCCGTCGTGGCGTTTTGTAACGATTGGTTCCTGCCTGGCTTCATTGCCGGCGACTTCGCCAAGCGGCTCGTTGCCTGTGCCCCGCCGGCGCTCATCGGCCTTTGCATTCTGCAGAATTGGGCGCGGTGGGCCCAAATCGCCTGGACCCTCGGCTTGCTGGGCGTGGCACTGGCTGCCCTGGGGCGCAACGTGGAATTCGGCGCACCGGTCATCCTTGGTCTGCTTTGCGCGTTGGTGCAGATCGGCACGCTCTTTGTCTTTTTGTCGGCAACCGGTCGCCTGCTGTACATCGCCGAAATCCCACAACAAGCCGTGGCCGGCCGGCGCCTGCTGGAGCCGCGTGCGATTTGGCTTGACACCCGCCTGTGGACGATTCTGATCAAGGTGGTTGTGCTGACCTTCGTCGAGTTCCTGGCCGTCATCGACTTGAACTTTGCGGTCGATCAAGCCTGGTAAGTGTCTCGCGGCAAACGCCCCTTGACCGTGTGGCCCCGCAGGGCACAGTTGCGATCCCTTATCCGTCGCGGTTCCTGGGATAGAATTCTGTCGGATCGCTGCGCACGAAGCACTTTTTAGGCTTGCTCAGCACACGATGCATCGCTCCGACCACTTTCATGAGCCCGAGTTAACCAAAATCGAGCGCACCACGCGCGAGGTCGGGCGCGAGATCTTCGCGCGGATCGACGATCGCCGCCCCACGGTCTTCGAGCGCCGCTGGTGGGACGACGCCCTGATGTCTTGGGCCATGCAGGACGACAGCGTCAAAGTGCAGATGTTCCGCTTTGTCGACGTGCTGCCGATGCTTTCGACGAGCGAAGCGGTCGCCCGGCACCTGCAGGAGTACTTCGCCGAGGTTTCGCAGTACTTGCCTGGCGCCGCCCGGCTGGGGCTGCGGCTCGCGCCGGCCGGCAGCTTGGGGGGCCGGGCCCTGGCCATCGCCGCGCGGCGCA
>CAZBWM010000071.1:0-29283 GCA_964495375.1 uncultured Planctomycetaceae bacterium
CTCACAGAATCACGAGGCTCTCGACCTCGCCGCTTTTCCGTTTGCGTACCCGGCCGTTCTGGCGCGCCTGCCCCAGCGCGCCAAGTTGCAGGTCCGGGAGTCGCACCCGGCGGTCCGAGCTTATGAGGCTCAGCTGAGCACTGGCTCACCTGCGTCTCAGGCTTTGCCTGGCAATAATTCAGTGACCAAGGGGAGAGTCGAACTCCCACGCCACGAAAGGCACGACGTTCTGAGCGTCGCGTGTCTGCCATTCCACCACCTGGTCAAAGTGACCCGCACGGGAGTCGAACCCGTCCTTCCAGCTTGAGAGGCTGACGTCCTAAACCGATAGACGAGCGGGCCAGTCGTAGTCCGTCGGGCAGGAGTCGAACCTGCACAGCGCGTGGCGGGTGGGTTACGGCCACTTGGGCTCGCCAATGCCCAGCCGACGGATGATCGAGTGGCACAGGCGGGAGTCGAACCCGCAAAGTCACGAAGGTTTGAGCTTCGCCGCTTTGCCAGTTTGCGTACCGTGCCAAGCGTCCCCGATGGGATTTGAACCCACGATCTCCTGCGTGACAGGCAGGCGAGCACTCCAGGCTGCTCCACGAGGACATAAGTCGCCGGCGGCGTTTCCACCGCCGGCGAATTGGCTAATCCAAGATCTCCGTAACAACCCCGGAGCCTACCGTCTTCCCGCCTTCGCGAATGGCGAAGCGACTTCCCGCCTCGATCGCGACTGGCTTTCCGAGTTCGACTTCGAGCCGCACGTTGTCTCCAGGCATGGCCATATCGATTCCACCCACCAGGCTTGCGGTGCCTGTCACATCCGTCGTGCGGAAGAAGAACTGCGGCGAATAGCCATCAAAGAATGGCGTGTGTCGCCCGCCTTCCTCCTTGCTCAGAACGTAGACCTCTCCGCGAAACCTTAGTTGCGGTTGGATCGACCGAGGAGCGGCCACGACTTGCCCGCGCTCGACCTCCGTGCTCTTAATGCCACGGAGTAGAACGCCGACGTTCTCGCCCGCCACTCCCTTGGGCAAAACCCGATTAAACGCCTCGACGCTCGTCACGACGCTTTCACGCGTTCCGCCCAAACCGACGATCTCGACCTTGTCGCCGGGCTTGATCTCGCCTTGCTCGACCTTGCCCGTGGCGACCGTGCCACGACCCTCGATTTTGAAAACACCCTCGATGGCCATTAGGAACGGACGATCGACGAGCCGTTTGGGCTCCGCGAAGCCGTCCAACGCGGCCAACAAGTTGCCAATGCAGCGACTGGCCTCAGCATCTTCGGGGTTAGCCAAAGCGCCTCGGGCGTTGCCGCGCACAATGGGAGTGCTGTCGCCATCGAAGCCGTACCTGGTCAATAGCTCGCGAGTCTCGAGTTCGATCAGCTCGATCAACTCGGGATCGTCGACCAGATCGACCTTATTGATGAACACCACCAACTCGGGCACCCCCACCTGGCGAGCCAGGAGGATATGCTCCCGGGTTTGTGGCATCGGTCCGTCGGCAGCCGAGATCAACAGAACCGCGCCGTCCATCTGTGCCGCGCCCGTGATCATGTTCGTGACGTAGTCGGCATGACCCGGGCAGTCGATGTGGGCGTAGTGCCTGCATGCGCTCTCGTACTCGACGTGGCTGGTCGTGATCGTGACTACCTTCGAGGCGTCACGAATCGTCCCGCCCTTGGCGATCTCGGCATAAGCCTTTGGCTTGGCCAGACCCTGTTGGGCCTGCACCGCCAAGATGGCCGCGGTCAAGGTTGTCTTGCCGTGGTCGATGTGACCGATGGTTCCCACGTTGAGGTGTGGTTTGCTCCTCATGGCAAAGCTCCCATGTCTCCGGGTGGAGACGCTTCGGGTGACTGATTCTCCACGCTCGATCGTCTGATCTTTTTGCACAACGAGTGGCGCCAGAGCGGAAAGAATCAACAGTAGTCCCGGGTGGACTCGAACCACCGATCGTCACCTTGTAAGGGTGCTGCCTTTGCCACTAGGCCACGGGACCATCAGCGGAAGCCGTGGGACTCGAACCCACAAGCGGCGCGAGGCCGCCACCTGTTTTCAAGACAGGCTCCTCATCCGGCCGGATGACTTCCGTATCGGTTCAAGCTCCGGAGGTTGGAATCGAACCAACGGCCTCCTGGTTCAGAGCCAGGCGTCACTACCAGCAGCAACTACTCCGGAATCGACTGCGTAATCAATGCGTGCCCACGTCGCCGAGCTCGGGGAGAAGGACTTGAACCTCCACGACCTGGTTCAAAGCCAGGCGGCCTACCGTTAGCCTATCCCCGACTAGAGTGTGCCCTGCGAAAATCGAACTCGCCTTTCCAGCCTGGAAGGCTGGCGCCTCTGCCGCTCGGCCAAGAGCACATCGAAGGCGGAAGGAGAGGGAGTCGAACCCTCAAGGCCGGGTACCCGCGCAGTGGGTGGCTCGCCTGTTTTCGAGACAGGTGCCATCGCCAGATTGGCTTGCCCTTCCGTCAAAGCTGCGGCGGCCGGAATCGAACCGGCGAAGGGGCGCTTAACAGGCGCCTGCCTGTACCAGCACAGGCCCCACCGCAATCAGAATCAGAGTGGCAGGATTTGAGCCCGGGCACCGCCGCGCAGCGGTGGTCGCTCAAGCTCCCCGAGCTTGCGCGATGCCAGGTTTCGCTACACTCTGGCAAGGTCGGTGTAGGCGGATTTGAACCGCCGATCTCGTGCTCCCGAAGCACGCGAGTTTCCAGGCTACCCCACACACCGATATCAACCTCAAAGCGCCCAGCGGGAGTTGAACCCGCACTTCCGCCATGGCAAGGCAGCAGGCTACCGCTACATCATGGGCGCATCGAATCACTGGTCGAATTGTCAAAGAACAGAGCACCGGGTGGGGCTCGAACCCACGTCGCCGCCGACCAACCTTCGGTCGGTGCCCGGGGTGCGGAATCCCGGCCGCCGACCACCGCTTCGCGGCGGTGCCCGGACCAGTGCTTTTCATTCAGTGGGATCAGAGGGGCTCGAACCCTCACCGACCTGGTTAAGAGCCAGGCATGCTGCCACTAGCACTTTGATCCCGTGTTTCGTAGTTTCTGCATCTCACTGCGCGCGGAGTGGGCGCGGAGGGAATCGAACCCTCGACGTGGTCCTTATAAGAGACCTGCTCTCACCACTGAGCTACGCGCCAGTGGGGCCGAAGGGAGTCGAACCATTACCATTCCGCTTAAAAGGCGGAAGCGCTACCGTTACGCCACGACCCCAATTGTCGGTCGGGCGTATGCGTTTGAGCCGAGCCGTCTGCGTCATGTGATCTCTCCTATGCTCAAGTAGTCCGAGGTGGAGTCGAACCACCGCCGGCGACGTATCAGATCGCTATGCTTCCGTTACAACACCGGACAGTCGGGAAGGTCGGAGTCGAACCGACTGTTTCGTACTCCCAAGGCACGCGGGGCACCGTTCCCCTTCATCCCGTTTGCATTGCTCAGTAGCTCGTATGGGAATCGAACCCATCTCTCCGCCTTGAAAGGGCAGGATCCTCAAGCCGATAGACGAACGAGCCATCAGTTTTTTCCGTCAGCGCGCACGCTGAGTGCAAGTGGGTCGGGAGGCGATCGAATCCTCGTCTCCTGGTCTTCAGCCAAGCGCTAAACCGTCTCAGCTACCGACCCAGATTTCATGTTGTCGTTTCCCCGCCACCAGTGCTCGCGCTCGGGCAACAAAAAAGGCCCGATGTCGTTGTGACACCAGGCCTTTGCCTTTTCGTCGCGTGGTCGCGGCCGAGTGTCACAAGCGCAGTTTGGGCGAGGGCATATTGCCTGCCAGCGAACTGCATCCCAACGCATCTTGATGCGCGGAGCAGCCTCGCGGCGCGGAATAACCCGCACCTCGGCGTTCGTGGATCGAACTCGGTCGTAAGAATGACATCGACGTTATCACCTCAATCTTGCTGGCAGTCGCACGGTGGGCCGTGCCTGCCCAAGCTGTACTTCTTAGACGCCGGCCGGGTTTCCCGGGTTCGCGAAAAAGTTGGAAAGACCTGGGTTCGCCAGGCCGCTAGGTCGTACGCGCGTCGGACATTCCTCAGAATCTGTGGTGACGTGCCCACGCCTAGGCATCTTTGGATGTAATCATGAACTGCGGATTGATCCGGGAGTCCTCGCTCGTTTCTCGTGGTGCTTGCCATTCGGGGGCGGATCAGGTTTTGACGGCCCATAGCCTGGCAGCGTTGAGTCCGAGGATCTTCGCTCGATCTTGTGGGCTGAGGAACGGGATCTGCTTATCGATCAGGTCGATCTCCTCGGCGAGCGTCGGGCGTTGATACGCGGCGCGAGCCGCGCCCGGGTAACCGGTACCGAAGAGCAGGCGGTCGGGACCAAAAGCATCATAGACGCGCTTCACGTACGGATAAGCGTCGGGAAACGGATACTTGTGGGACTTCGCAACCGAGCTCAGTTCCGACACTTTGACCCAAACGTTCGGATGCTGCGCCACGGCCAACAGCAATTGAAAGTCCGGCTCGGGGTTTTCAACGCTCAGATCCACCTGCGAAAGGTGGTCGACGATCACGCGCACGCCGGGATGCGCCTTGGCCATTTTCGCGAGCCTGGGCAATTGCTGGGGGGCGATGTAGAAGTTGAATAAGGAGCCGAGTTGTTCGGCTTTGCGCCACAATCGATGCGTTTCTTCGGCGTCGAGCCAACGATCGCCGCCGTGGTTGCCATCCTGGTAGTAAATCGGGCTGAAACGCATCCCCACTAGCCCGTGTTCCTTCGTCCAATATTCCAATTTGTCGGCTACTTTGGCATCGGTCGGGTCGATGAGCCCGTGTCCTCGGAACCGCGCCGGGTATCGCTTCACGCAGTCGGCCAGATAGGCATTGTCCCAGCCGTGGCAGATCGTCTGAACCAGCACGCAGTGGGTGCAGCCGTGCTGATCCATGTCTTCGATCAGCATTTCGACTGTACCCGCGTGCGGCATCCCTTCATAATTTTTGACGTACGGATGAGCAAAGGGAAATCGCTGCTGATCGTTGGCCCAAACGTGCATGTGGGCATCGATGACCAGTCGCTGGGAGTCACCGCCGGCGACAGCTCGCTGGCCCAGCGCGAGCATCGCGGGCGCGGCGCCGGCCACGATCGCGGGCAACACGGACCGCTTCAAGAACTCCCGACGATCCGCCGCGGTGTTTGCCTGGTCCTGAATCGACGGAATTCGTTTTCGCACACGCTTCGACACACCTTGCTCCCCGTCTTGTCGATTTCGTCGGACACGGCGTGCCTGATTCTACCGGTCAGCACCGCCCAACGCGCAACGGCGGCGGCTTATTCGAACACCAGCGAGTAGACGTCGGCTTCACGCATGACCACGCGCAGCACCACGGGGCGACCGATCAAGGATGCCACGCTCGTCTTCCCCTGCCAACTGACGCGACGATCGAGCGCGTCGCCGTAGATGATGTCGCAGTCGGCCAGCGTGAAGCCGGGAGTCGGTGTGCCGTCGGGCGAGCAGATCTCGACTTGGACCACGCCTGCGGCGCTCGTCGCCACGTTGAGCGAGAGTTCCTTTCCCGCAAACGTGATCGGCCTGGTCGTGAACTCTCCCTCTTGAAGCTTGGCGTGGATCGAAGCGAAGCCGTCGAGTCGCAAAGAATAGCGCCGTAGGCGAGATTCGCGACCCGTGAAATAGGATTCCGTGGCGTAAAGCGAAAGCTCGCGCGGAGCGTCGTCCTTCGTCGACTTTGTCTCGACAACATGCCAGGCGATGTAGTTGTCTCCGTACGACCAGTTGTGCCTGGTGCGCAGTCCCGGCGGCAAAAACACATCGTTGCTTTGGCGGAAGTTCCGACCATCGCGGCTGGTGATGTAAATCGAGTCGGTCACGGCAGTGCCGTAGCGAGGCGTGACCGTCATCCGCTTTTCGCGCAACTCCCACTCGGGCAGCAGCGGAGTCGAAGCGGTCAGTCCGTGATCGACGTAGCGCGCAGGAAACCCGAGATAAAGGTGCGGCGCTCGCTCGTACGGTTTGACCTGGTTCACATAGAACTGCGCCAGCGGCCGTGGGCCCTCGCCGTCGGGAAAAGCGATCGTTCCCTCGTCAGTCCAGTGGAGAAAATCGTCCGACACGGCCCGGTTGATCAGCCGTGTGCCCGTATTGCCGCTTCCAGAAAAAACGCGGTAGTAGAGGACATACTTCTGCTCGGTGAGCGACCAGAAGGATATGTTCTGTGTGTCAAAGGCTCCTTTGTCGAACACGGGCCCAGGTGCCATGGGAGTCCAGTGAATCCCATCAGGAGATTGATAGACCCAGATCCCCTTATGGTTCTCAAACCCGGCTCCGGTCGCCTTGTAGCGCGCCTCGCGTTTCGTAGCGGGATTGGCATCGATGAACGGTGAAAAATCGTGGCAGCGACCGCCGTCGCCAAGGCGGTCCAGCAGGATGTTGTTGTCCTTCGAACCGTTGAACTCACAAAGGCCGAGGCTAGGCCGATCCCACTTGATACCGTCTTTGCTCTCGAAGTAGGCGATGGTCAGTGGCCCCCCATTCTCGATGCCCGTGGGAATCTGCCAGGCGTGGTAGTACATGCGATAAACGGCTTCCTGGCGATCATGCAGGACCGTAAAGTAGCCGCAGCCATTTCCTTCCCAGGGCTTGTCGCAATCGACGGCGATCTCCTCGCGTGTCGGCTGATGGACCAGAAGTTGGACGTTCTTCATCTCGGCCACGAGATGGTCGTCAATAAACAGTTCACGACGATTGCCGAGATCCAAGACCTGCTGCGACTGAGCAAACGTGAATCGGCCTCCGAATCCACCGCCGATGCACAATAGCGCCAAGACCTGGGCCAACGTTTTGATGGTCATGATCAACCTTAAGGAGATCGTGATTGGTTAACGGCAAGTCGTCGACCCCGAGCGCGGAGAGCGGCTCGTGCGGCGTGTTGGCCGCACATTCCGTGGATGCCGGGGCCGGGAGGAGCGGAGGACGAACAGAAGAACAGGCGCGGGTTCGGCGTGGCGTAGGGGTTCCAGCAGAGAGTCGGACGGGCGAGCGCTTGTGGGAGATCCATTATGCCGCCCGTGATGTCTCCGCCGACGTAATTTGGATTGTAGGCTTCCCAATCAATGGGAGAGGTGGCACGGCGGGCGAGGATGCGCTCGCGGAAGCCGGGGGCGAAGCGTTCCACTTGAACCTCGATGCGATCGGTCATCGACTCGACCGCGCCGGCGGGCACATGGCAATAGCCCCAGGCGGTGTGCTTTCCCGGCGGTGCCCGCGTCGGGTCGAAAAGGCTGGGCTGCGTCAACAGGACAAAGGGGCGCTCGACACGGGCACCACTCCACGGCGCCGCCTCGGCTTCGGCGATCTCCTCAAGGGTTCCGCCAACATGGACGGTCGCAGCCTGGGCACACAGCGGATTACTCCAGGGAATGGGGCCATCGAGCGCCCAGTCGACCTTGGCCACGCCAATCCCGTGACGAAATTTCTGCAGCCGCCGGCGATACCTCGCTGGCCAGGCATCGCCAACGATCCGGAGTGCGGTCCGCGGAACAACGTCCAGCAGCACCACACGCGAGTTAGGAATCTCTTCCAGCGCGCGGACGGGCGAGTCGACCACGATTTCCGCTCCCAGCGAGACGGCGTAGTCCGCCAACCGCTGTGCAACTTGCTGCGATCCACCCCGACAAATGGGCCATCCGCCGACGTGAGCGGAAAGGGCCAACATGATGCCGATGCCTCCGCTCATTGCGCGGTGGAATGGGAGTGTCGAATGCGCCGCCATCCCTGCGAACAAGGCCCTGGCTTCCTCGCCCGAGAAACGTCGGGCGATTGCTTCCGCGGACCGAACTGCTTGGAGCCCGAACTTTATCATGGTAATTGGATGCCGAGGAAAGCGCGCCGGCCCAAGCACTTGGGGAAATAGCACGCCCGCGTCGCGCACGAGCGGCCCGAACAAACGTGACCAGGCTTGCGCGTCGTCGCCCAACTCGGAGGCGGTTTCCGCGAACGAACGAGATAGCAGCGCCACCCGCCCCCCGTCCAGCGGATGGGCGCACGGGAGTGGAGGAACCACCCATTCCAGCGGAACGCGATCAGGGGCAAGATTTTGGAAGAATGGCGACATCGGCGCCAACGCGTGAATCGAGGCGCACGTGTCGTGCAGGAAGCCCGGCAGTGTACATGCCGACGAGCGTAGTCCACCGCCGATCGTAGCGGCGGCCTCCAGGACGAGCACGCTTCTGCCCGCCTCGGCAAGCGTTACCGCCGCGGCCAGGCCATTTGGACCTGAACCGATAATGATCGCATCGTAGGAATTCTGTCGAGGCGTGGAACCGTACGAGGTGTTCATCACGCGGGGACGGCCGGAAGGGAAGGCGAATCGTGGTGCGACGCGGAAGGGACCGCCACCGCGCTGGAGCTCTCAGCAGACTGTGTTTCTCGCTGGGGGCCTAGCCAAAAAAGCAGAGCCGGAAGGAGGAGCAACTCGGCCACCATGGCCAGGATTAACACCAGGCATGAAAGGCCGCCAAACAGGCGGATCGGCGGCATGTCGGCCAGCAACAGGGAAACGAACCCGCTCAGCAGTATCAGCGTTGTCACCACCAGCGCAGAGCCGACGTGCGCCATCGTCTGCATGACCACCGTGTCGCGATCGGCGTGCTTGAGCCCGCGGCGAAAATGACTGAGGAAGTGAATCGTGTCATCCGCGGCCAATGCGATGCAAACGCTAAATACCATCACGCTAGTGTATTGCAGCGGCTGTCGAGAGACCACCAAAAAAGCCGAAGCGCCGATCAAGGGAAGTGAATTGCAGACGAGCGAGATCAGCCCCAGCCGTAGCGATCCGAACAAGAGGGCCATACTTATAAAAATTAACATGGCCGCCAGGCCCAAGCTCGGGGCCAACTGTTCGATCATGTGATTGGCCGTACGGTAGGAGACGACCGCCGACCCGGTCAGCCAAAGTTTGAACCCTGGGTACTTCTGCTCCAGCGCCGCCAAACGCTGCTCAATGTGGCGAAAGTGCGGCTCGTGCGCCGCGCCTCCCAGATCGCGGATGTGGGCTGTGACCGCTGCGCGGCGCTGGTCGGTCCGCACAAACCGCTGCAGCGACTCTTCCGGCGCCTCTTTCAGCCAGCGCCACTTCTCCTTCCAATCATCCTCGGCGCCGGGAAGCGATTGCAACACGCTCAGCAGCGAGACTGGATTTCGCGTCGTCGGCTCCTCGTCGAAGACGCGATGTACGTCAGCCAGGCACTGCCGGACCGATGGCGACTTCAGAGTCGTTCCCTCCGGCCAATCGACGACCACGTGGAGGAACAGCCCGCCGCCGAGCGCTTCTTCGCACTGCACGAGCGCCTGGTAGGCCGAGCTCTCGTGCGGAAGGAACTCGCCAACGCGGTTGTCTGCCCGCAACCAAAACCAGCACGGCGCCCCCAACACCGAAATCAGCAGGCCCGCGATTGCGATCGGGCGAGCATGCCGCTGAATGAACATCATCAGCCGCGATAGGGCTGCGTCGACCCACAACGGACGTCCCTCGCGGGCCCGCTGGTCCACCATCCGTTCCGCCAACGGTGTTGTAGCCAGTAGCGGCGTGAAAACCATGACGGCTACGTACGTACACGTGGTTCCCATGGCGCACGCCATGCCGAAGCTGCGAATCGCTTCCAAATCGGTGAGCAAGAGTGAGCCGAATCCAATCCCGGTCGTAACGGCCGTGAAGCCGCACGGCTTCCAGAGGGCATGCACTGCTTCCAGCGCGGCCTGCTTTCGCGGTTTACCCGCGGCCAGAGCACAGCGTATCTCATAGACCATGTGAATGGAGTCGGTGAAGCCAATCACCAGCACCAGAGGCGGCAGGATGCTGGTGACCGGTGTGATCGGCTGCCCTATCCAGCCCAGCAGCCCCATCGTCCAGAGTAAACCCAGCGCCGGTCCTGCGGCGGCGACAATCACCGCGGCTGGGCGCCGGAACAGCCATATAGCGGCCAGTCCCGATAGCACCAACGTAATGGCCGTGAAAACAATTTGGTTGCGCTCAATGCGACTGACAATTTCCACGCGCAAGGCCGGAATGCCCGTGGTACGAACGCGAAAGTCGGACTCGGCCTCCAATCGTTCCGTAAGACCCTTGATGGCCGCGAGACGTTCTTCCAGCACCCGTACGTCCAGCGACTGGCCTGTCAAAGCAACCGCCACCATCGTGACCTTGCCATCTTCCGACAGCAGTTGCCCGGCCACGAGCGGATGCTCTTGGACTTCGCGGCGCGCTCGGGCAAGGCGATTGGGATCGCCGTCGCGGGGGACCAACCGCGGCAACACGCGGCCGATGTTTCGCTGCCGCCGGGCATCCAACAGCGAATATACTGATTCGACTCCGTCCAGCCGCTTCAGGTCTTCAACAAATCGCTCCAGCTTGACGATGCGCGGGGCTGTGAGGACTTCCTCGGCCTCCAGCATAACCAGACACTCGTTGTCGTCTCCGCCGAAGGATGCAATGAACTCCTGCAATCGCGGATAGTCGCCGTGATCCGACTTGAGCAAGTCGCGGACGCGGTCGTCGGTGCGAAGTTGCAGAATTCCCGCAATGGCCGCGATCGTTGCCGCCGTCAATAGCAACACGGTCCATCGGCGATGCTGGACAAACCAGGTAAAGAAACGATCGATCATGTTCGCGACCTATTCGCAGCTTGGGTATTGGAGTTTCCGTTTATCGTCCATTGCAATTCGCATCCCCGGACGCCTGGCGAGGAGTGCGCGATGCGCGGAAACAGTTCGTTCAAAGACAGCAACTCGTCGGGAGTGAAAACACCTCGCGGCAGCGGACGCCGTTCCATCAACAACTCCAGACCGCCGGCAATCGCTGCGGCAGCGCAGCGGGCGCCGTCGCCACAGTAAACATCTACCCGCGCTAACGGCGACATGCACTCCTTGCTGCGGGCTACGGCCGCAATCTCCAGGCTTGCCGGCAGCCAGCGGAGTAGAATGCTCCTTCCGAGAATCATCCCAGCTTCGACCAGCAGACCGACAAGCGGTGCGCGGCGGACCAGCCAGCCCGTCGACCGAAGAATCCCGTTCATCCACGCAGGCTTGAGTCGGAGCGCGATCACAATGTTGCGAATTGCCGCAGATTCGTGGAGCATCAACGACTCGGGAAAGCCGACCAGGACCGAGTCCCCCTCTTCCTGTTTCGGTGAGACGTCGCCGTTACAACCGTTGAGAGGGGCAAGTTGCATCGGGGCGCCATGGCAGAGTTGCGCTTCTTCGAAATAGAAGGGACGGCTCTGTAGGTGCTGCATCATGTGCCGGCACATACTCCGGCCGGCGCCGGAAAACACGCCCACCCGCAACAGGATCTCCAAATGATCGGCGCCGGGCGCCTGGGCCAGCGCTTCGCGGGCCATCAGATTCGTCAGCCCGGGAAACACGCCCATTCCCAAGATTGCCGTTCCTTGCGGGTCTGTCAGTGAGGCTCGCAGCGCTAACAACTCGCGCATGTGCCGGCTATCGTGGGTTGCCTCCATGAAGACCACTCCTTCACGCAGACAATGCTCCAACGCCCCTCGTGATGAAACGCGCGACGAATGTCCCGCGTTCACCACCGCGTCAAACTGCCCAAAGCAGGAAAAGGTCGCCGCGTCGGCCAGGTCTACTGTTTGCCAGGCCGCGCCGCGTTGCCGGCGAGAGGCCTGAACAACATCCCAGTTTTCAGGCAGCATTTCGACGATGTGCTGTCCGAGAAACCCGGATGCGCCTATCACCAGGACGCGCGTATTTCTGGATGCGATCACAGTTTGCCGTGACATAAATATCGGTTAGGGAATGAATCAACGTGCTTTGACCAGAGTGCTGCCGGTCGCGAGCGACCGCTGCACCACCGCCGCCGCGCGCAGTGGCTTCCGCGCGATGCGCGGGCCCGTAAAGCCGATTGCCCCGCGGTCGAGAAAGGGCATGATTCGATGGAGCGCGTGGTACATCCGATACAGCCAAAACTTCCAGCGGCCTTCGGATCGCATTTGCAGCCACAACTCGCGCTCGTGGGAGCGCAAGTTGTCGGCATTCGGTTGCAGCAGGAATCGCTGCTCCTCGATCGAGCCAAACATCCGCAGCGACTGGGCGCGGTCCTTGCTCGGCAACACCTCCATTTGCATGTGGTTGTACCAGAGTTTTCCGGTCTTGGTGAGTTCATAGCCGCCGGTCGCCGCTTGTACTAGTCCGGCCTTAAGCCAGCGCCGCACAGCGCTGCGAGCGGGACCATAGGAGGCAACTAAATCCTCAGGAAGCTGCAGCCGCACGAGCGAGAGCATGAACCGCCGCATCTGTGACGCCTCGTGCGTCAGCGCCTTTGCCCGGTGGACGGGGAAACGGTCTTCGCTGAGCAAGGTCGTGTATTTCTTGAGATCGCAAACGTTGTGGTACTGGGTCCCTTCCAGCACGCCGAAGGCAGACGGCCCCAGCGCCAGGATCGTATTCAACTCGCCGCCGCCGCCGAAGCTCGTCTCAGCGAACAAGTCGCGGTCGGTGCGGGCAAAGGCCTCCGCCGTGACCTGATGGTAGCCGTTCTCCGGCAACACCTTGTTGACGAAGCGCCGCATCGCCAGCAGCTCCTCTCCCATTGCAGGAGAAGGCCGCGTCCCATTTTGAATAAGGTTCACGAGCCGCGTCCCGTGCATCATCACGTAGTACAGCACGTCGAGGCTGTCCGGCGCCCACTGAATCAGCGTTTCCACGTCGCGCTCGAGCGACGCCAGCGATTGTCCCGGCGTGCCCGCCATGATTTCCAGATTCACCGGCACGTTGGGGTTGAGCTCCCGTGCCAACTCAATCACGGCTGGATAATCGGAAACGGCGTCTCCCCGCCCGACCAGCCGTCGCACCTTGGGGTCGAGCGATTGCGAGCCAAAGGAAATCCGGTTGAAGCCGCGGTCCAGGCACTCCGCGAGGTAACCTGGCGCTAGCATTTGTCGCGCGACGCCTTCCAAAGTGATCTCCGCGTCGTCGGAAATGAGGAAATTCTCCCGCAGCGCGTCGAGCAACGTTCCCAATTGCGCCGGCGAAAGCTCGGTCGGAGTTCCGCCGCCAAAGTAGACGGAGTGGAATGGAGTCTGGGCCGCCGAGGTCTGACCATATTGGCGGATCTCCTTAAGCATCGACTCCACAAATGGCTGCTTGCGACTGTGGTTCTGCGAGCCCGGCGTGTCCAACTTGTACAAGGGGCAGAAGTGACACAGAAAGGGGCAGAAGGGAACGTGCAAGTAGATTTGGTTGCGCGGCTCCGTTTTCCCGTGATTGCGCCGGCTGGCAAGTGAGCGGTGCATGGGCCAAGGCCACTGCGACGTGTGGGGCGCGTTGATCTCAGGCGCCGTTTGCACGATCGGGTAAACCTTGAGGCTGTAAGGTAAAACGGTGGGATACGGCCAATCGGCGCGCAACCCCAGGGCGGAACTGTGGAAACGGCGATCCATGGGTCGTGCTCTCCCGTCGCGAACTAACTGGTTGGGACAAAGTCGTTCTTCTCGAGAGCGCAAAGAGAACCGCAACGTTACGCACTGACATCGAGGTGACGCGGGAAACCCGCTCGCCGCTCGATAGGAGGAACTTTCAAAGCCAGACCGACCCCGCTGGTAACCGACCGAACATGGTCGTTCCCAAAGAGAAGAATTTGATCCAGACCGCGCCCTGTGCAAAATCAAGGTCGGCGGAATTCTGGCGGCACCGCGGCGTTCGAAACTGACCAACAACCAGCTACGCCGCTTGGCGGTAGTAGTGCTTGAGCAAGCCGCCGAGCCGCTGCTTGCAGCGCACTTCGGAGAGACCTATGGTCGAGCCGTCGGCTGGTTTGGTCTTGGCTTTCTTCTTACGCTTCGACTTGGTCAAGGGCGCAAGCAGCTCGTGGCGCAGCACCACCGGCGGCGACCAAGGAAGTCGGCCTGCCGATGAACCATTTCACATCCACTCTGAACGCTGTTCAAGGTCGACTGCATCGCGAGTGGCACTTCGGCACGCGAAGCGATGATACAAAAGTCAGCCATTTGGAGATGATGCAAGCTCGCAACTGAGTGGCAGTTGGCTGGTCACAAATGGGAGATCTGTCGTGGGTCGAGAGCACGAAGGGGGCTCTTTGTGTCCAACGGTCGGCTGTGTCGCTTCACCGCTGTGGTCAGCGACCGACCCGGCGGACTAGCGGAGTTGGCCCAGCTGAGCGCCTCCTCAGGGGCGAGCATTCAGGAAATCGCCCACGACCGAGCATTCTCGGGCCCCGATCTTGCCTCGGCACACTTCCGGTGCAGCGTCGAAACGGCTGACCGCAAGCAGGTGCGCGAGTTGTACGCTGCGCTGGCCGCGGCGGGCATTGAGGTGCTGCCAGTTCAGGAGCGGCGGAAATAGGCGGCACGGTACAGTTGAAAATCCGAATGCAATCTCTGACTCGTTGAACAGGTTTTGCGGTCGATTGGCCGATGCCATCGTGAGGAACGAGGAGCAACAGCCCGTCCCGGTCGAGGAACTGCTGGCGCCCCGCCCAGACCTGGCGGCCAGTGACTTTGATCCGCAGGGCCGCGGTCTTCTTGAAGAGTTCCAGTTGGAGCTCCAACTGATTGCCTGGCTGCAACAGCCGGCTGCCGTAGCTGACTCTGATGGTCTCGCAGCTTGTCATTGGGCGCTGCCGGGCAGCCTCGGGCGTGGCCTGCTTTGACTCCGCCGTGATCCACTCCACGGCACTAGGTGTCGCCCGAAACGCCGGCGACAGCTCCTCGGCACAACAGGCGGCCTCCTCGATACTACCGAGCGCATATTGAGGCGGGGCGGGAATCATGCGCTCGCCGGCGACGAACTCGGCCACGTGTTGGTTGAGCCGCAAAGCGCGATGCAACTCTCGCTTGGAGGCAGCTGACCAAATTACCGCGGTAAGCAAGTATCCGCTGTCTCTGAAGAGGCCTTAACGGACGAGTTCGTACTGTTGGATCCCTACAGTGGCCACAGTAAGTCCTGACAACTGCCGAAGCAAACCCGACTTCAGGTGGCTGCGGACAACTTGCTGATGCTGGCCGCAACGAGACTTCGAATCTCGGAACCCGAGATGACATGCGAAAAGTTCGTGTCGTGGCAATCTGCGGATACAATCGAACCGCGTTGCCGAGATCGGCCGTCTATCTTCGGCAATAGGGCGGACACGTTAGCTTGCTCCCGCTACGTCGGCGCAAACTTGGAGGCATTGGTGAAAACTGCATTGCTTCAAGCCTTTCTCGCGGCCACAGCGATGTTCGTTCAATCGAATACCCTGTGCGCCGAGAGTCCGCCAGCTTCGACTAGCCGGCCCAACATCCTGTTCATTGTGGCAGACGATCTGGGTTGGAGCGATGTCGGCTGGCATGGCGGCTTCGGCAAGACACCTTGGATGGACAAGCTGGTTCGCGAAGGCGTCGAACTCGATCAGCATTACGTGCAACCGGTCTGCACACCCACGCGGGCGGCACTAATGAGCGGACGCTACCCCGGCCGGTTCGGCCCGCACACGTTGGCGCCGAGCAATTTGCGCGCGATGCCACTGGGCACGGTGACCATGGCATCGGCATTGAAGTCTGCGGGATATCGCACCTATCAATGCGGTAAGTGGCATCTCGGCGCACGCAGCGAGTGGGGACCAACGGCCTTTGGGTTTGATCACGGTTACGGCACGTTAACCGGCGCTGCCGATCCCTGGAATCATAAGTATCGCAAGGGGCCTTACGAGGACACCTGGCATCGCGATGGCAGTCGCTTGGACGAAGCCGGCAATGCAACAGAGCTGATTGCGGCCGAGGCCGTGCGCCGCATCGAAGAGCAGCAATCGCCCTGGTTCATCTACGTGGCCTTTCACGCGGTCCACACGCCGGTTGACGCGCCGGACGAGTACAAGCGACTTTACGACGGCGTCAAATTCCACGACGACCCCGAAAAACACGATTCCCGACTGCGGATGGCGGCCATGGTCGCGCAGTTTGACGCCAAAATCGGACAATTCGTCGCCGCGCTGGAAAAGACCGGACAGCGAGACAATACACTGATCGTCTTCACCAGCGACAACGGCGGCATCGAGTCGCTGAAGAACGCTTATGTCAGCGACGTCGCAGATTCGCCACTCAATAGTGAGAACGATCCACTGCGCGGGCAAAAAGCACAACTCTACGAAGGCGGAATTCGCGTGTGTGCCTTCGCGAACTGGCCGGGCCAATTGGCACCGCACAAATTCACGACTCCCATGCATGTTGTCGATTGGTTTCCCACGATCGCCAGTCTCATCGGATATCGATCCGCTGCCGAATTGAAATGGGACGGCATCGATCAGTGGCCCGCGCTCCGAGGCGACCTTTCGGCGACAGAGCCACGCGTGATTTACCTTGCCATGAAGGGAGGTCATGCCCTGCGTCACGGCGATTGGAAGCTCATCGTGTCGGCCAGGCGGAAACCCGAGCTCTACAACATTTCGATGGACCCTTACGAGCGCGACGATCTGGCCGAATCTCGTGCCGAGAAGGTTGCCGAGTTGCAAGCACTGCTCGCCGAGCATCAGGCCAAGGACAACACAGAGCTTCCCGAGGATTTGGTCGGGTTTCCAAAATAGAGCGCAAGGCGAGTCTGCTTTCGCGACAAAAACCCCTGGCAAGGCGACGAGGTTGAACGTGACAACACACCGTAGCGAGCGCTCGTCGACCCAGCTATCCAGGCGTCACTTCTTAGCGGCATCCGCAGCCACGGCGCTTTTCGTGCCGCACTCGGTGTCGGCCAGCGACTTGCAATCGGAGACCGGACCGCACCAGGCCACGGGCACTCGAGTCGGTGAAGTGACCGAGAGTTCCGCGATCGTTTGGACGCGCCTCACGCGCCATCCGCAACGCAACAACGCAGGCGTCGTATTCCCGGCAAGTGACAAACGTTCCCGCGCCCAGCCGACGAAGATCCCGGTCGAGCAAATCGAAGGCGCATGCCCCGGTTGTGAGGGTCGAGTCCGTTTGCGTTATGGCCAGCGCGAAGATTTGAGCGACGCGACCGAAACGGCGTGGATCGATGTTGCCGAGGCCAGCGACTTCATCCATCAGTTCAGGGTCGCTGGCTTAATGCCAGGCAGCACCTATCACTACTCGGCGCAAACCGCATTGCCGGGTGATTCTCGTGTTCGTAGCGAGTTTCGCGGCAAGTTCTCCACCGCACCTGCGCCCACCACTCCCAGCGACTTACTGTTTTGTGTAATGACTTGTCAAGGATATCAGGATCGCGATCATCCCGATGGGCATCCGATTTATCCGTCGATGCTGGCGCTGGAGCCGAAGTTTGTGACGATGACGGGCGACCTCGTTTATTACGACAGTAACGAACCGCGCGCCGTGACGCCCGCGCTCGCGCGGCTCCACTGGGAGAGAATGTTCAGTTTGCCACGGCTCGTGGCAATGATGCGCAGTGCGTCGAGCTATTGGCTCAAGGACGATCACGACACGCTGAGCAACGACTCCTGGCCTGGCATGACGGCCGGCGAGTTAAGCTTCGACGAAGGGCAAGAAATCTTCCGACAGCAGGCGCCGATCGGCGAAGCGAGTTATCGCACGTTCCGCTGGGGACGCGATCTGCAGATCTGGTTCACTGATGGCCGCGACTTCCGCTCACCGAACACCATGCCTGACGGCCCCGAAAAGACGATCTGGGGAGCCGAACAGAAGGCGTGGTTCAAACGCACGGTGCTGGCCAGCGACGCAACCTGGAAAGTCCTCATCAGCCCGACTCCACTGGTCGGGCCCGATCGGGAGAAAAAGAACGACAATCACTCCAATGCTGGCTTTGCGCACGAGGGCCACGAAATTCGCGAATGGCTCCAGACGCACGTGCCCGACAATTTCTTCGTCGTCTGCGGGGATCGCCACTGGCAATATCATTCGGTACACCCGACGTCGAACACACACGAATTCAGTGTCGGTGCGGCCAGCGATTCGCACGCCGGCGGCACTCCAGGCCAGAACAATGCCTATCACCGCTTTCACCGCGTGAAGGGTGGCTTCCTGTCCGTCGAACTGCGCACCGAGGGACAGCAAAGCCTGATTGCCTTCCAATTGCGCGATGTGCGCGGCACGGTTGTTTACGAAGCCACGTTCCGCAGACCCGTTGCTTGAACACGTGCGGTGCCGATCGAGGTTTCGCCCAGCGCCGGCACTCGATGCTCTATTTGATCATTCACTCGCTCGACCGCTACGCGAAAGTGTCACACGAATGCACTACACGCCTTTGACGCGCGCGCTGCTCCTCCAATGTGCCACCATGCTGACGGTGGGTGAAACCGCGGCGTTGACGCGCGCCGGCGATCACCCCGCCTCACCAAACGTCGTGATTATTTATGCCGACGACATGGGCTACGGCGACCTCGCCATTCAAAATCCATCGTCAAAGATACCGACGCCCAATTTAGATCGTCTGGCCAGCGAAGGCATGCGGTTCACAGATGCCCATAGTTCGTCGGGTATCTGCACTCCCAGCCGCTACGCACTGCTGACGGGCCGATTCCATTGGCGCAAGTTTCACGACATCGTGAATTCGTTCGACCCACCGGTGCTCGACGCCGCGGAACTGACGTTGCCCGAGATGTTGAAGACCAAGGGCTATCGCACGGCCTGCATCGGCAAATGGCACCTGGGTTGGAACTGGGACGCGATCAAACGACCCGGCATCCCAGGCCCGGATCCGCAGAGCGGTTATCCCCCGAATGCCTTTGACTGGTCAAAGCCTATTCCGGGCGGGCCGCTCGACCACGGCTTCGACTACTACTTCGGCGACGATGTGCCAAACTTTCCACCGTATGCGTGGATCGAGAACGATCGCCTGCTCGAACATCCTACCGTTCCGCTCACCCTGACACCTGAGACTGCTGAAGGCGCCTGGGAGGCAAGGCCAGGGCCGATGTGCCCAGACTGGGATTTTTACAAGGTCGTCCCCAAGCTCACCGCACGAACGGTCGAGTGGATTAGCCAACAGCGGATAAGTTCGAGTTCCGCGCCGTTCTTTCTGTATGTGCCGCTGAATTCGCCCCACGCGCCGATCGTGCCGGCTCCCGAGTTTCGAGGCCGATCGCAGGCCGGCGGATATGGCGACTACATGGTGCAAACCGACGACAACGTCGGTCGCATCCTGCGGGCACTCGACGACAGCGGCTTCGCCGAGAATACGCTCGTGATTTTCACTTCGGATAATGGCCCCGAGCGCTACGCCTACGAGCGCATTCGGCGTTTCGAACATCGCAGCGCGGGGCCGCTGCGCGGCCTGAAGCGCGATCTGTGGGAAGGCGGTCATCGGGTGCCTTTCATCGTCCGCTGGCCAGGGCATGTCAAGCCAGGTAGCGTCAACGCTGGCTTGGTGAGCCAAGTTGACGTGATGGCCACGCTGGCGGAACTGGTCACCGTCACGCTCAATGAGGGTGAGGCGCCCGACAGCTACAACCTGCTGCCCACTTTAACCGCGGGGGCCGCGAGCCCTCGTGAGAGCATCGTTCACAACACAAAGGCCAACAGTTACGCGCTACGGCACAAGCAGTGGCTACTTGTCGCCACGCGCACTGGTGGGGTCAGCCATGTTCCGCCATGGTTCGATCGCGAAAATGGTTACGCGGCGGACGACCTTCCGGGTGAGCTTTTTGACCTCAGCCAAGACTTAGGGCAACACCACAACTTGTTTGGGGAGCAGCCCGACAAAGTTGCCGAGCTAGAATCATTGCTGTCGCGAATTCGTGAGAAAGGTCAGGTTCGCTGATGTCGTCAGCTGGGAAGCACTTCGCATGTTGGGGGGCGCTTGTACTCAGCAGTCTGGTTGGTACGCTTTCAGGCGGCTTCCCGGCGCAGGCTGGCGAAACTCCGACCGCGAGCACCAAGCCGAATGTCGTCATCTTCTTGATCGACGACCTGGGACGCTGCGATCTGGGCGTCGATGGCTCGTCGTTCTATGAGACTCCGCGGCTCGATGCCTTGGCCAGTTCGGGCGTGCGTTTTACCGACTTTTACGCCGCGTGCGCCGTCTGCTCGCCGACAAGGGCGGCGCTGATGACCGGCAAGGTGCCCCAACGGCTGGGTATCACGGATTGGATTCATCCCGGCTCCGGCGTGGCACTGCCCAGTTCGGAAACCACCTTGGGCGAGGCATTCACGGCCAGCGGCTACCAGACTGCCTATCTCGGTAAGTGGCACCTTGGCGAGGGAGATGCGGACCAGCCGACCCGTCATGGTTTCGAGTGGATCAAAGGGGTTAACCGCGCCGGGCAACCCGGTTCATACTACTTTCCATTCAAGCGCCCCGGCGACAACGCGCCGATTTGGGATGTGCCCGATTTTGCATACGGCAATCAAGGTGACTATCTCACCGATGTCCTAACAGCCGGTGCGATTGAATTCCTCCATGCCCGCGATGCGCAGCGGCCGTTTCTGATGTGTATTGGTCATTACGCGGTACACACGCCGATTCAACCGCCCATCGATGTCGTGGCGAAGTACCGGCAGAAGCAGGCCGAACAGTTCGGCGATTCACCGACTCCCGGCGTCTCCGCCCCGTTCAACGCCAGCTCGCGCGGACGACAGGACGATCCTCCGTACGCGGCCATGATCGAGAATCTCGACGACAACGTCGGACGCGTGCTGGCGACTCTCGACAAACTTGGCTTGCGCGAAAACACCATCGTGATTTTCACTTCCGACAACGGGGGATTATGCACGACCGCGCGCAACCAGCCAGGTCCCACGTGCAATCTGCCCTGGCGCGGTGGCAAAGGCTGGAATTACGAGGGCGGCATTCGCGTCTCGACGTTCATCGCATGGCCAGGGCGTTTGCAACCCTCGACCACGAGCGTTCCGGCATTCACGGCCGATCTGTATCCGACGCTGCTGGAACTTTGTGGCATGCCGCTGCAGCCGACTCAGCACATCGATGGCCAATCGCTAGCTAGCGCGCTCAACGGAGAGCCGCAACCGCAACTCCGCGAGCGCTCGTTGGCCTGGTACTATCCGCACGAGCACGGGTCAGGGCATCGGCCCTCGGCCGCGATTCGCCGCGGCGACTGGAAGTTGATCCAGTACCTAAAGGAGGACAGAACCGAGCTCTACGATCTGGCGGCAGATCCGGGCGAATTGCACAATCTGGTTGCGGAGCAATCCGAAAAAGCGTCGGACCTGCGAGACGAACTCTCGAGTTGGATCGACGAAACGACTAACTAGCCTCGTGATTTCGTGAGCGCGCGCCCAGTTCAATCGGTCGCGGCATGGCGCGGCGCCGACCGCTCGAGCTAACTGGGACCAACCTGGATGAGCGTATCCCAATATCTTGGCGCGGACCATTTGGGCTGATGGCGAACCCACCGTTTCGCCTGGAGGAGCGACATTGCGTTGGCCGGCGTATCGCCCTGGCCGATGGGCTTGGCCAACGGGCTGCAGAAACAGCTGACGAGACCGGCGGCGGCCTCGTCGTCGACACTAGCCAACCCCATCGAGCGACCTATTTTCGTCCCCGCTTCTTGGTGCCACGGCGCCCTGCCGCAGGATGTCGGTCAACGTCAATCGCGGCCTGTTGCGCCGCCGACGTGATCCACTCCACGGCGCCCGGGGTCGTCCGATGGGCAGCACACAGCACTTCGGCGCAGCGGAAAGGCTCCTCGATGGTGCCCACCGCCTCGAAGGCCGTTGCGCACCAAGTCCTCAAGCTCTTGCGGGTCGTCCTTGCCGTAGCGGTCTTCTAGCTGCTCCATGTGCCACAGCACCTGGAAGTAGACGCGGCCCAGGTTGTCCATGCCCTTCATCAGGCCGCCCAATTAGCGGTCGATCACCCGTTACGGCGGCACGTGCTGTATCGCGCGCGAATGGCTAACGAACCGGGCGGATTGGGACGCTTCGGCGGCTGAGAACCACCGTACCCCCTGAATTGGGTAAACCGCTGGTGGGTATGGTTAGAAACGCTTAGTAGACCGAACAATTGTTTGATACACTCAATTGAAACACCTGTTTAGCACGCCACCGCCGAGTGTCCGGTGAATCATGAGCAATGAAGACGCGCGAAGCAGGATTTTACAGGCGGCAGGGCTCGTCTTCGCCGAGAAGGGCTTCCAAAGCGCAACCGTCCGCGAGATCTGCCAAGCCGCCGAAGTCAATTTGGCGGCCATCAACTATTACTTCGGCGACAAAGAGCGTCTTTACATCGAGACGGTCAAGCGCGCGCAGCAACTGCTCGTCGAACGCGTGCCGATGCCCAGTTGGCAGGCAGGCACGTCGGCCGCCGATCGACTAGCGGCCTTTATCGAAACCATGCTGACGCGGATGCTCGAAGAACACCAAGCGCCTTGGCAGTCGCGGCTCATGATGCGCGAAATCCTCGATCCCTCGGCGGCCTGCCAGGAACTGGTCGAAGACTACTTTCGTCCGCAGTTTCTCGTGCTGCTGGGCATTCTCCGCGAATTGGCCGGCAAAGATATCGAGGGGCACGACCTGGAACAGTTAGCCTTCAGCGTGGTCGGTCAGTGCGTTTACTATCGCGTGGGGCGGGCTATCGTCGGCTGCTTGATTCCTGAACGCCAGCGCGCCGACCACTACTCCACTCCGCAATTGGCCGCTCATATCACCCGCTTCAGCCTGGCCGCCTTGCACGGGCTCTGTGCGGGGGCAGTTGTCCCCAGCGGCACAACTTTCCTGAGAAAGAGGCCCGCGGTAGTGCGGTCGTCGCGGGCGCCTGGTTGCGACCAGGCCGCCGATGCACCAACCGCACTCGACCGTGGCACCTTGACGGGCGAACTATAAATCCCATGCCGTTCTTCTGCCGACAGGTTTTCCGTGAAACAAGATTTGAATCCAAATGAAGCATCGCTCGACCGTGGTTCGTCCGCCGGCAGCACAACGGTGCGGCGCCGCGGGCTGCCGGTCGAGGCCTTGCGCATCGCGACCCCGCTGCTCATCTTGGTAGCCGGCGTTGTCGGGTTTGCCACGCTGCGTGGTCTCAAGGCCAAACCCGCCAGCGAACCGCACGTTTCGAGCGATCCGTTGGTCGAGAGCGTGGTGGTGCAGGCGCACGAGGGTGGGCTCAGCTTCTCGGTCGACGGGATTGTGGTGCCCTTTCGCGAGATTTCGCTGTCGGCCGAGGTTGCCGGACGCATCGCCCATAAGGACAAAGTCTGCCGGGCCGGCACATATGTCACCCGCGGTACCCCGCTGCTGGAGATCGACGCGCGCGACTACGAACTCGAGGTCCGGCGTCTACAAGGAGAGCTGACCCAGTCAGAAGTCTCCCTTCAGGAGCTGGACGTCGAGGTTGAGAACAACCAGGCACTCGTCGAGCTGGCACGCGAGCAACTCGCTCTGCTCCACAAGGAACTGGAGCGCGTCGAGGCCCTCGTTGGCCGGCGAGTCGTCACCGATTCGGAAGTCGACCGCATCAAGCGAGACGAATTGGTGGGCATGAATTCGGTCCGCACGCTCGACAATCAGTTGCAACTTCTGACTACGCGGCGGCGGCGGCTGGAAAGTGCCCGCGATCTTTGTCAGACCCAACTCGAGAAGGCGCAGCTCGATTTGGCGCGGACGAAAGTCTTGGCGCCAGTCGATGGCGTGATCGTGCAGGAAATGGTCGAGGAAGACTCGTGGGTACAAAAGGGAGCCGCCCTGGCGACGCTCGACGATACTTCGGCCGTCGAGGTGCGCTGCAGCTTGCGCATGGATCAACTAATGTGGCTGTGGTCGCAGCGAGAGGGATCGGAATCGGAGCCGACGATCCCGACGATGCGCGGCGATTACCAGGTTCCCCCGGCGCCGGTCTCCGTCAACTATGAACTGTTGGGCAAGCGCTTCGAATGGGACGGCGTATTGTCGCGGTTCGATGGTATCGGGGTTGACGAGCGGACTCGTACGGTGCCGTGTCGGGTGTTGGTGTCCAATCCGCGCGAGGTCCGCGTCCGCACGTTGGCCGGCGAGCCGGCGCCGTCCCCCATCGGTCCACCAGCTTTGGTGCGAGGGATGTACGTGACGCTGCGCGTCCAAACGCAAGCGAATGAAGCACTCTTGGAAATTCCGGAGCGCGCCCTGCGCCCCGGCAACAAGGTGTGGGAAATCGTTGACGGCCACCTGGCAATTCGCCAGGTGCGCGTCGCGCACAACGACGAAGGCCTGGTGTTGATCCACGCCGACGGTTCGGAGCTGGCGCCCGGAGCCAGGCTCGTCAATTCACCGCTGACGGTGGTCTCCGAAGGCATGCCGGTTCAGGAGCGCGACGCCGAATGAAATCGCTCATTCAATGGGCGGTGCGAAACACGCCCGCCATGAACACCCTGATGATTGCCGGCATGCTGGTCGGAGCGATCACCTTGTGGAAAATGCGCCGCGAGGTATTTCCCGAATTTGATCTGGAAATCCTGCTCGTCAGCGTGCCCTATCCCGGGGCCAGCCCCGACGAGGTCGAAGAAGGGATTTGCCAGAAGATCGAAGAGGCCGTGCGGGCGATCGAAGGGATCAAGAAGCAAACGTCGGTCGCCCAGGAAGGAGCCGGATTCGTCGTCATCGAACTCGAGTCCAACGTCAAGGACGTGCAAAGGATTCTTAACGAGGTGCGCTCCGAGGTCGATCGCATCCCCAGCTTTCCGCTATTTGCCGAAGATCCGCAAGTCAAACAGATCACGCTTCGCCAGCCGGTGATTCGCGTTGGTGTCTTGGGCCCCGACTGCGAAGGCGCCGATTGCGAACTGCAACTGCGCGCCGTCGCCGAACGGATCCGCGACGATCTCTTGCAGCAACCGGCCGTGTCGCAGGCCGAGATTATGGGGGCCCGAGAGTTCCAGATCGACGTCGAGATCTCCGAAGACACGCTGCGCAAACACGGTTTGTCGCTCGTGCAAGTGGCCCAGATCATTCGCCGCGAAAATCTGGAACTGCCGGGCGGTACCATGCGCACCGAATCTGGCGAGGTGTTGCTGCGCGGCAAGAACAAACGCAGCGTGGGCGAGGAAATTGCCGAACTTCCCTTGGTGACGACGCCCGAGGGAGTCGTGCTGCAAGTGGGCGACCTGGCGGAGGTGCGAGACGAGTTCGACGATACCGTGACGTCGTTCAGTCGCATTAACGGCCGACCAGGCCTGGTGATTTCTGTCGAGCGGACCAGCAGCGAGGATCTGCTGGCCATGGTGGCCGATGTGCGTCGCTACGTCGATTCGACTAAGTTGGCCGACGGCTACAACATGTTGGTCTGGGGAGACCAGTCCATTGAAGTTCGCAATCGCTTGCAAATGCTCACCAACAACGGCATCCAAGGACTGATCCTGGTGTTCTTATTGTTGGCCGTGTTTCTCCAACTGCGGTTGGCGTTTTGGGTCGCGGTTGGCATCCCGGTCGCCATCCTCGGCACGTGTGCCGTGCTTTATTACTCCGGCCACACGATGAACATGCTCACGTCGTTCGCCTTTTTGATGGTGCTTGGCATCCTGGTAGACGACGCCATTGTGATCGGCGAAAACGTCCATTCGCACCGCCAACGCGGCAAGGACTTTCTGCACGCGGCCATCGACGGCACCATCGAGGTGATCCCCAGCGTGACGACCTCGGTGGTCACGACGGTGATCGCCTTTATGCCGTTGTTCTATGTCAGCGGCGTGATGGGCAAGTTCATCGGCGTGATGCCTGCAGCCGTGATCGCCGCGCTGCTGATTTCGTTGTTCGAGGCGGCGTTCATCCTGCCGTGTCACCTGGCGCATGACCCGGATCCCGAAACATTTCTTGCGCGCATGCGCCGCTGGCGCAGCGTGATGTCGACGCCGCTGCGGCTGACCATTGGCAACGCGCTGCTCGGAGTCGCCATCATCTGGACCCATCTGAGCTATCCATTTCATCGCCTGGGCGATTTGTTCGCCTGGTCGAACGGGGCGTCGAACCGCGCGCTCGATGGTTTCGTGCGGCGGGTCTACGTCCCGGGCTTGCGCTGGGCCATCGATCATGCCGCGACAACGCTCGCGTTGGCCGCGACTTTGATGTTGATTTCGCTAGGGTTGGTAACCTCGGGCATGACTCCGTTTAATGTCTTTCCCAAAATTGACAGCAATCAGATCGAAGCCCGCGTTGTGTATCCCGACGGCACGCCGGCGGACGTGACGGTCGAATCGACGGCGCGCATGGAGCGGGCCATGCAGCAACTCAACGAAAAATACTCCACGGGCGGTAAACCGCTAGTGCAAGTTCTGCACCGCTCGGTTGGTCAGGTCAGCGCGCCCGGAGCGATGGGGCCCGATACGCGCACCACGGGGAGCAACGTCGGAGGGGTTAGCGTCGAGCTTATCGACACGGCGGAGCGCACGGTTCGCAGCCAGGAAATCATCGCCCAATGGCGGCAATTGACGGGCGACTTTCCGGGTGCGGAGACGGTGAGTTTCGGCACTCCGAATTTCGGACCAGGTGGACGGCCGATCGAATTCAAACTGCTGGCCGACGCCGCGATGATGGACGAACTGGAAGCCGCGGTAGACGAAACGAAGGCCAAGCTGGCACAGTTTGCCGGAGTGTTCGATATTTCGGATGACTCGCGTCCCGGCAAGTGGGAATATCAACTGCGCGTCAAGCCCACGGCAATGGCGATGGGCATCCCACTTGCCGACGTGGCTGAAACCGTTCGCGCGAGTTACTACGGCGAAGAAGTGATGCGCCTACAACGCGGCCGACACGAAGTAAAGCTCATGGTGCGGTATCCCCGTGCCGAACGTCGCTCAATGGCCGACTTCGAGGAAATCCGCATCCGCACCGTCGACGGCAGCGAGCGACCAATTTCGGAACTGGCCGACGTCAACGTCCAGCGCGGCTATTCCGAAATCAACCGCATCGACCAGATGCGTTCGATCACCATCACCGCCGACGTCGATGAATCCGTGGCCAATGCCTTTAGCATCGTGCAGGAGCTGCGCTCCTCGTTCATGCCCGGTTTGCTTGGTAAGTACGACGGCGTGCGCGTCCGCTGGGAAGGTCAGCAAGAGCAGACGACCGAGTCGATGGAGAGCCTAAAACTCGGCTTGCTCGTGGCGCTAGTGGCGATGTTCGTGTTGTTGACGATGGAGTTTCGCTCCTATTTGCAGCCCCTGATGATCCTGGCAATCATCCCGTTTGGCGTCATCGGCGCCATTTGGGGTCATTTCTTGCAGGGTCGCGAGCTGACGATGTTCAGCCTGTTCGGATTGGTTGCTCTGACCGGCGTGGTCGTCAACGACGCCATCGTGCTGATCGATTTCATTAATCAGCGCGTCCGCGATGGACTGCCGCTCAAGGCGGCGCTGATCGACGCCAGCTCGCAGCGACTGCGGCCGGTGTTTCTCACGAGTGTAACGACCGTGGCCGGCTTGTTGCCGATTCTGCTCGAACGTTCGTTCCAGGCGCAGATCGTCATTCCGATGGCTACTAGCCTATGTTTCGGGCTGATGGCATCGACGGTCATCGTGCTCGTGCTCGTGCCAACTCTGTACTACGTTTACGCCAGCTTGACTGGCACCCGAGTGCTCGAAACGATTCTCGATACCGGCGAGGGTGACGTCACCCTCGCTGAAATAGAGACTAGCGTGAAGGATGCTACACCGGAGCGCGTGCGGGCGGCCGCCCATGATGGCGACTCAACCCTAAGCCGTCTTGCAAGCTCGAAGCTGGCCGGCACGGGTGAACTGGTTGCGCCGCTACGGAACGGCGAATGACGTCAACGGGCAAGCCGGTCCATCGCTAGCGGTGTTGACGGTGTTCCAAAGTAGTGGCGCCGGGTTCCGTGTCTCGGCGGTCGAAACTGGCGTCGCGCTACGTGCGAGCCTGCGGAGACGTCGGCTGACCTGGCACCTCCAAATCAGCGGGCTACTTCCGTCCGCGCTTCTTGCCGCCACGGCGCCCGGCCGCAGAGTGTTGACCGACGTCATTCACCTCCCGTGACTCTGCCACGATCCACTCCACGGCACCAGGTGTCGCCCGATACGCCGGCCACAACTCCTCCGCGCAGTATGCAGCCTCCTCGATACTACCGAGCGACGATCGAGCTTTCGGAGTTCTCCCCAACAGGCGTTCTGATCCTGAACGCTCCTTTCTTGCCAGCGGTTTTGCTTTTCAGCCCACAGGGCCAACTTTGCGGCAAGACCTTTCCAGAAGTACGACCGGACGAACTTCGTCCCGATTCGGAGGCTAGATCCACTCGATCGATGAAACTAACTTGGGGTGTCGTCATTCACCCGGGGCTATTGTCGTAGGCACCTTTGGGCAAGTCGTGGAACTTCGCATGAACCGCGTCGATCGCCGCACCGTTCTAAAAATCGCTGCTGCCGGGTTGGGCGCTGTGTCGATTCCTCCAGTCGAGCTCGCGGCCCAGGAAGCCGAACCACCCTATGGCGCTGAGTTCCCTAATCTCGACTCATTGACGACCGGCCGCTGGTGGACGAAAGGCGCCGGCGCGGAGTCGC
Organism: uncultured Planctomycetaceae bacterium; assembly: GCA_964495375.1. Lineage (GTDB taxonomy): Bacteria > Planctomycetota > Planctomycetia > Pirellulales > JAEUIK01 > JAIESQ01. The sequence goes on from CAZBWM010000071.1 coordinate 28,405, forward strand.
AAGGCGACGCCAACGGCAAGCGCAAGCCCCGCGCCGGCGGAACCGCGCCTCCTTCGATGGATGTACCGCGCAACGAGGTCGTCGCGTTTGCTGTTTACACCAGCGACCACGGCGTGCTGAAGATGTCCGCGCAGCTCTTCCCCCTCAAGCCGGGCGAGGAACGCATCGCGCGTCTGGAATTGTGGCGCGACGACCACTGGACCGAAGTTGCACGGGCCGAAGTGCTCTATCCAGGCTGGGACGCGCATTTTCGCCTCGAGCCCTGGGACACAACGCAAGACGTGCGGTACCGGGTCCGGCACGGCGAAGTAGCGTCGTTCGAGGGCCGGATTCGCCGCGATCCGGTCGACAAGGACGAGATCGTCGTCGCGAACATGTCCTGCAACTCGAGCCGCACGACTGGCCAGCGGCCCGAGATTGCCGAGAACCTGAAGCGGCAAGATCCCGACCTGTTGTTCTTTGCCGGCGACCAGACCTACCGCCACACGGAGCACACGGCGGGCTGGATCGAGTTCGGCCTGCAATTTCGCGAAATCATCCGTGATCGGCCCACGATCACCATTCCCGACGATCACGATGTGGGCCACGGCAACTTGTGGGGTGAAAACGGCAAGCGCTCGACCCTGCCAGGGGGCGCCGACGGCGGCTATCATTACCCGGTCGAGTACGTCAACCTGGTGCAGCGCCAACAGACCTGGCACTTGCCGGACCCGGTTAATCCCCGGCCGGTCGAGCGCGGCATCACCGTCTACTTCACTCGGCTGCGTCTTGGTGGCATCGACTTCGCCGTGCTCGAAGACCGCAAATTCAAATCGGGTCCGGCGGGCAAGATCCCGCAGATGGGGCCGCGGCCCGATCACATCAACGATCCGGCGTACG
>CAZBWM010000071.1:29383-36406 GCA_964495375.1 uncultured Planctomycetaceae bacterium
GATCAGCATCTGGCGGTCGTCGTCAAGCACGGCATCTCCGAGTTCGGCGACGGGCCGTACGCGTTCACGAGTCCGGCCTTGGTCAACACGATCTACGGTCGCTGGTGGCATCCTGCTGACGAACAGGCCGGCCCGAATCCGGTGCCCGACAGCCCGCTACCGTGGACCGGAGATTACCTCGACGGACTGGGCAATCGCATCTCAGTGCTGGCCTATGCCAATCCAGCTGACATCAGCGACGAAAGGCAGCGGGCCGACGGCTACGGCATCTGCCGGTTCAATAAGCGGACCCGGGAAATCACGTTCGAATGCTGGCCCCGGTTTGCTCATGCCGCGGATGACTCCCGACAGCAATTCCCAGGCTGGCCCGTCACGTTCCCGGTGGATACCAACGATGGCCGCAAACCGATCGGGTACTTGCCTGAGGTGTCGCTGGACGGTCTGACGAACCCCGTGGTGCAAGTCATCGAGCAAGCCACGGGCGAGATCATCTCGACGATCCGCGTGCGCGGTGATCACTACCGGGCGCCGGTCTATAAGGCGGGAAAGTACACCGTCAAGATCGGTCGCGACAGGCCGGACGCCAAGAGCTATGTCGATCTTGTGCCGCAAGCTGTGTCGGCCGCCCGCGTCAGTCGGGTGCCTTGAGCGTCTCGATAGGGTAGCCAGCCGCAGCGTGAGGTGCTCGCGCGGCGCGCGTAGCCAAAGTTGCCATGTGCCCGACTGATCTTCGTGCTTTGCTTTCGATCAACTGGGCCGGCCATGACACAACCAGCTTAAAGGCCGCCAGACCTCCGAATGTGCGGACTGGGCAGCGACGCACGCTGACTCGTTTCCACGCGAGGCTTCAATGCTCGAGGACGAGGCTTGACTCGTCGGCGAGGAAGACAGTCTCCAAGGCTAGTTGACGGGGATTGAGCGATCACTGCCAGAAGCACTCCGTTGACTAACATCTCGCCATTCTGCTAACGAATCGCGGTTACCACATCAACCAGTCGAGGATATCGCCGCTGCACGCCCTGCGACCAGTGCCATCGCTGATCCGATGTCAGCGCGTCGTATTGCTGTGTGGCGACGAGAAACCTCTTTTCGCCAGCGTTTAGCTCACGATGCAACGGGTCATCCGGAAGGTCTTCAAACGTGCTAGTCTTGGACATGGCGTACGCCACTCGACAGTTGTTGTCGAGCTGGGCCATAGTCGCGATCACTGCTTTCAAGATGGTGGTGAACGCTTTCGGTCGAGAGGCGTCACGCTTCGTCTCCCACTGAGCGGCCTCATCATCTTCCCAGTGTCGGCCGCGAATAGCCGGCAACCGACCGACCCGCTTCCTGCCGCGTCGCTTGGGACCGTAGGCGTCGTTGTAACTTCCGTAGCGCCATCCCTGTTGAAGTAGGTCTTTGATCTCGCGCGGTATCAGTGCAATCGGGAGCCCGGTCACTGACATGTGTGTGTCGGCGAGGAAGCAGTTTCTGTCGAGCTCCCAGGTAATCACCTTGAGCGGATAACCCAATGGCTTGTCGAAGGTCTCCCACCCCTCCCAGGTCGCACTAAAAAGGGCAATGTGATCGTTGGGTGGAAATGGTAACTCCACTGTCCGAGTCAGTCGAATCCCCTGGCCACGATCCACCATGGGAGGGACGTAGCGCAGTACGAGGTCGATCTCGACGGAGAACATAGAACTTGTCCTGGCGCCTCTGACCCAGCGCCATCAAGACCTCGAATCAGGTAGCCATTACGCTCGAGGTTACTGTCGTCGTAGACCACATAGCCAGTGCCCTTGCCTGGCGACTCCAGCGTACGCTGAATCCGCATTGGCACTGTGCCTGTGCCCAGTGGCGTCACGAACACATAGGTGCTGTCTACCACAGGCGTGACGTCCGGCAGTTGTCGAACCACTTGCGGAACGCTTCTGCTCGGGCGCCATGGAACAGCCCGTGCACCTTGTAGTTAGCCGTGGCATGTTCGCCGTCGGCCTTCACCACAGTGGCCAGCCCATCCGGCTCGGACCGCAGAAGCTGTACGGTCCCACCAGCACCAGGCAGCGTTCGACCGTGTTGGGCTTGAGCAGCAACTCGTACAGGCCGTGCTGGGTTTTCGACCTGGAGCGGCGAGCTGACTCGGTGCGCCTGGCTCTTGCCGTCGCGCAGGTCCCGGATCAGATGGCCGTCGCGGTCGAGGTGCTGGGCTTCGTTCTCGGTGAGCCCATCGGCCATGCCGTCGATGTGCTCGCGGAGCGGCAGACTGTCTTCGGGGCAGCACCGGGGTTCCTTGTGCGACTGCACCGCCTCCTGAATCGCTCCCTCGCCAGATGTGCCAGCGATATTTTGGCCAAAACTGGATACGATTCGCACAGCCCCAAGAAGGTCACCAGGGCTGCCGAACTGGTCTTCAAGAGCCCAGGCACCTGCAGCTCGATTTTAGGTGTACCCGTGATCGCAACCGCAAGCTGTGGTAGGACTTCGGACGCCAACCCCGCTAATGGGGGTGAATCGGGGCTAAAATGCGCCGCATACTTGTAGGGATTCCGCTTGAGTTGTTGTATGTCTGGGGGCAAAACACCCAGCTGGCGGCTGTTTCGGGTCACTTCTTCCCCTAGAACGGGGGGTTTTCGGCTCAACAGATAGTTCAGCCAGCCCTCGTTTAAGGGGCAAAACATGTCCTGATTCTTCAGGTACAGCAGCTCGTGTCCCTTGAGGTCGCCGTTCAAGAAGAAGACCGGCGCATAGAGCCAAGAAGGACCAACTTTGAATCCAAAAATCCCCACCGCCCGGGTGTTGTCCTCGTTCCGTTCCAGGAGCTGGAACCCGATCTCGTGGTCGAGCAGCCCGGGCGCCTTATCTCGGAGGTAGGAGTGGGCCAGCGAGGAGAAGGCCTGCTCGAAAGAAGTCTCGGAGTCGAGACCGCCTTGGTCGGCAGCCTGCTTGGCAAAGTGGCCCTCGGGCAGAAAGTCTCGCAAACGGTTGAGGAACCGAGACTTAGCCGATTTAGTTGTGAGCATCCTGGTACTTCGCGCGAATGGGTTCTCGTCGTGCTGACCCCGCTTCAATTCTAGAGGCGCGTGGCGCGGGACCGCAGCCCCAACATTCGGGTGGCGCCGCAGCATGTCCGTAACGGCGGCTTGCACCGCCAGGGGTTCTTCGTCGGCAGTAAGTCCGACTCGATCAGACGATCGATTTCGTAAACCATGTGCGTGGTCACCTTCAAGCGATATTTGGCCATAGACCCTCCGGTTTTGTTGTTTGTAACAACGGCAGCTTGCTCTTGATCTCGGCGTGCAGCCGGTGCCCCCGCATTAGCCGGGCCGCCCGCACCGCCGCCTGTGGCCAGCTGTCCTCCAGCAGCCGCCTCGGGTACTTAAAGAGTCGCTCGCCGTACTGGTAAAAATGCATCGGACTGGGGCTGCACCGTTGCCACTCAACGTACGACCACTTGCGTCGCTGGGGCAACACCTGCCGCTCGGGCACCATGAGCAACGCCGCAGTGCGTAACTCGTACGAGCTGTGCCGCGGGCCCCACGACTTGCCGCCGTACACAGGCGGTTGCAGCGTCGTCGACCAGACCGCCCCATAATGGGGGAGGTCCCGCATAAAGTAGCTCCGCTGCTTAACCTCCCAGGCGATCGCGGCCTGCATCTCCTCGTCCGAGAGGGACGCGTGCAAGAACGCAGTATGCCGGATCGCCACGAGGTCGTGGTGCAGGCGTGGCCGGGGTGCGTTGAGCTGGTCGGCTGTGGCAGCTAGTCGCACGAGTCCGTGGACCAACCGCCGGCTGTGGCAGAAAGGGCAGGTCTGATACCGATGACAATATCGGTCGCCCCCTCGAGCTATCAGCCACCATGGAACACACGGGCGATCGAGCCAGCGCTGCCCCCATTCTTCACCATGTTGCACCAGGTTAAGGGCCAACACAGCGTGGTATCGCAATAACTGATACATACTAGTAGAGAAATCAATTTTATGGGCGTGGACAGAATTTCGCTTTAATCCGACCATTTTCATGGCAGCGATATGTCGCCTCTCACACCGCACCTCGTAAGCGAGAAAGTCCCCAAATCGGATCGGATCGATCTGCACAACCTTATTGCGGATACGTGGTTTCAGGCCCGCATCAGCTCGAGACTGAATCTGCGGCTTAGCCTTTCTGGGGTCGGGCTTGTAACATCGTTTTTTGGACAATTGTTTGTTCCCGGTTTTTGGGGCACTTTTACAGGGTTATTGGCAGTCTTTAAGAGATTACTAAAGTAATCTTCTTAAGAACTCCCTTACGGTCGTGTTCCTCACTTCGTGAGTCGCGAAGACATTCCATGTCTTCGCAGCTATTTTTTTTTCTTGAGTACAAGAAAAAAAAATATACAGACCTTTTTCCGGGTGCCCCGAAAAAAGGCCTTAGCTGCTTTTCTTTCCATGCATGCCACGGCCACGTCCACGAGAAGGCCTCCGGTTTAAGCTCTAACGCGCTGGACGAGCCCGAGACCTCTCTCTCGGTGCCCGAGAGGGTCTCGTAGCTCGTCAGCGGCGATCCTATGCGATTTCAGCAGGCGCGAGACCGTGAAAATGTCACGTGGTTGACAACCGTACAAACACCGGGGTAGATTCCTCCACGTTGTCAGCCCGAGACCTGGACTTCCAGCGACTTCGTTTGCGTGATATCGATGTGCTGCAAGATTTCCGGAGGGATTGCCTGTCCGGCAGCGCGTAGTGTGAGCACCTTCTTCTTCAAAGATCCGGCGTTGTAACCGGGCGAGACAAGCTCGCCGAAACCGCAGCTTTGCAGCGCGGTGCACATCTGCGCTTCCGTGGAACCTTCGGCGCCCATGATCGGCGCGCCTTTGCGCGCCGACTGACAAATTCTCCGACTAGCGAGCGCATGCGCTAGAAGCCCGCCGCATCCAGCCGCTGACCGACATTATTAGCGTTTAAGCCCGGTGTCCGGGCGGCGATAGACGTCGAAACTGTCTGTAGCGCGAGGAAGAATCGCTGGAGGGCCTCGCGACTTGTGCAACGCGTGCCGCCGACCTGGATCGTTTCCAGAATCACACCGCGCACGCCACTCGTCGACCAACGGTACAAAGTCGCCACGGCGGGCTTACGGCCCCGACGGCGACGAGGTAGGAGGGCAGCAGCCTCGGTAAGACTGATAAGCTGCTCGGCAAACGGATCGATCATTTGATACCTCACGATGCTAGGACACGGTATGTGCCAGCTTGTGAGGTATTCTCGCGATCGATTTAATTTGTGCTTAAGCGAGTTATCAGCGACACTTCAGTCCTACAACTGACTGCGCGACAGCTACTTACGCGGTTTGCGCTTTTTGGCCCCATGCCGAACGGAAAAATTCGAAACGTCGATGAGCAAATACCCAATGGAGGGCTTGTTCTCGACACACAAACCAAGAGGTTCTAACACCTTCCGAAGATGTGTAGCCGCATTAGCTAGCGCTGCGTCGCTGCCGTCTGCACTTCTGCCTTTGTTCGAGTACCACGTACGATATGCTTCTTTGCCCGTGGGCGTGGAACCGTTTCGAATCAATAGCTTCAGAAGCCCCCAGGCGGGTTCCGAAGTGATCGTGACAACCGCCGCGTGATCGTCGCGGCTCACTTGGTGTGTCGCCTCGTCTACTTGAACTCCTAGGTACTTGACGATGGGCTCGAGGTGGTTGCGGACTGCCGAATCCAAGATCTCAACGCACCGCTCACCCGATGCAGGTTTTTCGCCCTTGCCACGAAGCAGCTGATTATTGCGGTCTAGTTCGTCCGCATCGGCAGGGATTTCCCCTAAAAGCCCCGTTTCATTCCACAGAAGTCCAACCGCGCATCCCCAATTTGGATCGGGTGGAATGTCACCTGCTTTAATTAGGGTGTTACCTAACAGGCGGTTGTCTACATGCCACGGATCCGGGGAGCCATCGCTTCGGAGTCGGTTGGGGTCGTAAAATGCCAGGCCGCTATCCGTGTCGATTGTCGTGACTCGATACAGATGCTCTTCGACGTTCGGCGGACGAACACCTTGATCGATGCGTTCTCCGAGCGCGACAAACGAGTAGGTCGTCCTCTCGAGGACTGTCACCAAGACTGAACGGGCCACGCCGACTGTATCGATTCGTAACTCCCGGCGGGCTTCCGCAGTTTCGTACGTGTTCGGCACGCCGTGCAGCTCTCGTTGGAGAAGTCGACAAGTGGCATCGCAGTGGGAATCGGCAAAGTGTTCGCTAGTAAGGTATTCGACGGCATCATCCGCGATGCGACGGATCTGATTCTCAAGCTCATCAGATCTCGTTGTAGGCGCCAAACCCCTTGCCTTGACGGCGAGCTCATGGAGCCTGGATCGAAGCCATGTTCTCGATTCAACGCATTGGCAGTAAGTCGCGTGGGCCAAATGCCACGATGCCTCGTTGAGGAGTCGCCCCACTTCATAGGCGGCAAGGAACCGCTTCGTCGTATCAAGCGGTAGACTTCTTGCGAATGTAGTCATGGTGACACTCTGGTTGGCGTGACCAACTCAACTAAGTGCGACGGCAATTCGCTTCGCGAGCTCGAAATTACGCTCGGCATAGACTTGCGTTACGTCGGCCCTCGCATGTCCCAAGGCCACCTGGGCTCCCTCCAGGCCGAACTGCTCGCGGACGCGCGTTGCGTGCAAATGACGCAACTGCAGTGGATGCCAGGGCTCGACGACCAGACCTGCCCGCTTGGCACGAGCAATCCCATAAGAGATGGCGCGACGATAGGAGTCGACGTCGTAGCGGGCTCGTTTCGCACGCTTGGGGTTCGCCCTCGGACACCTTGCCGACTGTGAGGGGGTCATGGGCGACTTGCGTGCCCGGCGGCGCTGGTCATGTCGATAAGCTTCGGCCTCGGCTGGCGAGAATAGGTAGGCTTGGTGGGGTCGATCCAAAAACGGTGCAACGATTGCCTGAGCCCGGGGACCGAGGGGGATCTGGCGAACGTGGCCCCGCCACTGATTTTTGTGACTAGTGCTTGGTCACACCTGAAGATTCGGGTTGGTGGGGAGCTTGGAATTTGG
>CAZBWM010000072.1:0-36340 GCA_964495375.1 uncultured Planctomycetaceae bacterium
TCGCGCCGCGGAAGCCGATCATCGGGTTCTCCTCGTCGGGCTCGTAGGCTTTGCCGCCGATGAGGTTCGCATATTCGTTCGATTTGAAATCGCTCAGGCGAAGAATCACGTCTTTCGGATAGAACGCGGCGGCGATCATCGCGATGCCTTGCGCGAGTGTGTCGACGAAGAACAGCGGCTTATCGGCATAGCCCACGGTGAGTCGCTCGATCTCCGCCTTCGCCAGCGGGTCGGCAAGTTGCTCGAAGTCGAGCAGGGCGAGCGGGTGAATCTTGATGTAGGTGCTGATGATGAACTCCATCCGCGCCAGGCCGACGCCCTCATTGGGGATAAAAGAGAGCGAGAAGGCTTCCTCGGGATTGGCGAGGTTCATCATCACCTTGGTGCGCGGGCGAGCGAGGGTCGTGAGGTCGGTGCGATCCACCTGGAAGGAGAGCTCCCCTTCGTAGACGAAGCCGATGTCCCCCTCTGCACAGCTCAGGGTGACCATCTGGCCGTCCTGTAGCGCCTCGGTACCGTGCTCGGTGCCAACGATTGCTGGCACACCGAGCTCACGGCTGACGATGGCGGCGTGGCAGGTGCGCCCGCCGCGATTGGTAATGATGCCGGCGGCCTTCTTCATGATCGGCTCCCAGTCCGGATCGGTCTTGTCGGTCACCAGCACCTCGCCTGCCTGGAAGCTCCCGAGTTGGTGCACGTCGGCAATCACGTGTACCGATCCGTGCCCGATCTTCTCGCCGACGCTGCGGCCGCGAACGAGCACTTTTCCGCGGTGCTTGAGGTGATAAGCGGTCAACTCGCTGGTCGACTGACGCGAGTGGACCGTCTCGGGCCGGGCCTGCAGGATGAAGAGTTCACCGGTCAGACCGTCCTTTCCCCATTCGGTATCCATGGGGCACGGGGCACCGCGCTTGCGGCTGTAGTGCCGTTCGATCAGGCAACCCCACCGCGCGAGCGTCAGAACGTCGTCGTCGCTGATCGAAAAACGGGCACGTTCGCCGGCCGACACCGGGACGTTCTTGGTCAACTTCGAGCCCCCTACGTCGTAGACCAGTTTGAACTCCTTGCTCCCCAAGCTGCGTCGCAAAATCGGCCGACAACCCTGCTCGAGGGTTGGCTTGAAGACATAGAACTCGTCGGGGTTGACTGAGCCCTGCACAACGTTTTCACCGAGGCCGTAGGCGGCGTTGATGAGCACGACGTCGCGGAAGCCCGATTCGGTGTCAAGCGTGAACATCACGCCCGACGCGGCCAGGTCTGACCGCACCATGCGCTGCACACCCGCGGAGAGAGCGACTTGCAGGTGATCGAACCCATGCTGGACGCGATAAGAGATGGCGCGATCGGTAAACAAGGACGCAAAGCTGCGTTTAACCGCGTCGAGCACGGCGGGCGCGCCGCGCACGTTGAGATAAGTTTCATGCTGGCCAGCGAAACTGGCCTCTGGCAGGTCTTCGGCCGTCGCGCTGGTGCGCACCGCAACATCAAGCGGTTCCTTGACGCCGGCCGACAACTGCTCGTAGGCATCGACGATCTCCGCCGACAGGTCCGTGGGCAGCGACGCCGCCAACACGGCCTGTCGGATTCGTCGGCCTCGTGCGCTCAAATTGGCGATATCGCGAGTGTCGAGACCAACCAAGATTTCTGAGATCTTGTCATGCAGACCGGTTTGGGTCAGGAAGTACCGGAACGCCTCGGCGGTTGTGGCAAAGCCATCGGGGACCCGGACACCCTGAGCCGAGAGCTCTCGGATCATTTCACCCAACGAGGCGTTCTTGCCTCCCACCTCGGGGATATTGTCGATGCCTACCTCGGCAAACGGGCGTATGAAACGAGCAGACATGGTTGGTGGGCTCCCAGGGCATCACCGATTTGATACGACGATCTGCCAGATCCGCAGCTCTGGTGCCAAAGCGGTTTGAAAGTGTGGTGCCCGATTGATCTGACTCGGGTTGAGAGCCTCCATCCGGTCGCGGCGGCGCTCGCTTCTCGCCGCTGACAATGTGCGGTTGTGACACACCCTGGAGTCGATACCGCACATTGTGACACTGCTGAATGCGGTCGTGGATAGGCTCGGCGGTGTCAATCGTGGAGTTTCTTGCGAAGGGTAATACGCTACCGGCAACTGGTGGCGTGCCAACTCTTGCGACGGCTTCAGGTCGTGCCGGCGCCGCCGGTTTCGTTGGCACTATGTTTGCTCAGTATGCGATGTCCGCTCGCGTCGTGTCGAGCACCATCAGATTCTGTCTAGTTCGGTGCGGCGACACCGCGTGGCTCCCAGTGAACCTAGCCCTCACGAAAGGAGCTTATTGTGGTCGAACAAGCATTAGCGCTTTCCAACGAAGAACGCGACCTGCTCTTGCGAATCCTGGACGTGTCGCTGGCTGATACCCGCGTGGAAGCGCATCGCACGCACTTTTCGCCAGACTATCGCAAGCAAGTGCTTCTCGAAGAGGAGCTCATCCGGGGCTTGATCGGCAAGTTGCGAGTTACGGCCAAGTAACCGTGGCCGAGCCGACCGTTGGCCCAAGCTCTAGATTTTCTGGAAGCCTCGCCATGGCCGCCGCAACAATCGTCAAAACGTCGCGAGATTGGGCGGTGGAGCCCAATCTGCGCAACTACGACGAGGCACGGCAAGCCTTTGATTGGTCGCAGGCGCGGGCGGAACTCACCGGACAGAGCGATGGCCGCGGTTTGAACATCGCGCACGAGGCGGTCGATCGGCATGCCCTGGGACCGGCCAGCGATCGATTGGCGATTCGCTGGCTGGCAAAGTCTGGCGCGGTCGAGGATTTTACTTTCGCGCGATTACGCGGACTTACCAACCGGTTCGCCAATGTCCTCAAGTCGCTCGGCGTGGAAAAAGGGGATCGCGTCTACGTACTCGCGGGCCGCATCCCCGAACTGTACATCGCGGCGCTTGGCACGTTAAAGCATGGGAGTGTGTTTTGCCCGCTCTTCTCGGCGTTTGGCCCGGAACCAATCAGGGCCCGTCTAACCATTGGCCAGGGACGAGTGCTCGTCACGACGGCGTCACTGTACGAGCGCAAAGTGGCGGCATTGCGTGAAAGTCTCTCCTCGCTCGAGCACGTTTTACTCGTCGGCGATGATCGCGGCCCGACCTCTAACCCAGGCACGCACGATCTGCGATCGCTGCTCGACACCGCGAGCGAGGATTTCACGACCGTACCGACGATGCCCGAAGACGTGGCGCTGTTGCACTTCACCAGCGGCACTACCGGCACGCCCAAGGGCGCGATCCACGTGCACGATGCGGTCGTCGCACACCATGTGACCGGCCGGTTGGCACTCGATCTGCGGCCGGGTGATGTCTTTTGGTGCACGGCCGATCCTGGCTGGGTGACCGGTACTTCCTACGGGATCATTGCTCCCTTGACCAACGGCGTCACGAGCATCGTGGACGAAGGAGACTTCGATGCCGAGCGCTGGTACCGTGTGCTGCAAGACCAGGGCGTGACCGTCTGGTACACGGCCCCTACCGCGATTCGCATGATGATGAAGGCTGGCGTCGACCTGGTGCGCAAGTTCGATTTGCGCAGATTGCGTTTTTTGGCCAGTGTGGGCGAACCCTTGAACCCCGAGGCGGTCGTCTGGGGCCGCGATGCCTTTGGGTTGCCGTTCCACGACAATTGGTGGCAGACCGAAACCGGTGGCATCATGATCGCCAACTTCGCCGCCATGGATATCCGCCCTGGATCTATGGGGCGACCGCTGCCAGGAGTCAGTGCGGCCATCGTCCGACAGACCGACGAGGGTCACGTCGTCGAAGTCACCGAGCCCGGCGTGCAAGGCGAATTGGCGCTGCGTCCCGGCTGGCCTTCGATGTTCCGCGGCTACTGGGGAGAGGAGGAGCGCTATCGCAAGTGCTTCGCCGACGGCCTCTACCTCACAGGGGACCTGGCGCGATGCGATGCCGACGGCTACTACTGGTTTGTGGGTCGCAAAGACGACGTCATCAAGACCTCGGGTCACTTGATCGGTCCGTTTGAAGTGGAAAGTGTTCTGCTCGAACATCCATCCGTTGCCGAGGCAGGAGTTATAGGCAAGCCCGACCCGGTCGCACTCGAGATCGTCAAGGCATTTGTCTCTTTGAAGGACGGCTACGAGCCGAGCGAGGCGCTGCGCCGAGAACTGTTAGGTTTTGCCCGCAAGCAGCTCGGGGCAGCGGTCGCGCCCAAAGAAATTGAATTCCGCGCGAAGTTGCCGCGAACCCGCAGCGGCAAGATCTTGCGCCGGCTGCTCAAGGCGCAAGAATTGGGGTTGCCCTTGGGAGATACCTCCACGCTCGAGGAGAACTGAATGAGCCAGGCCGTCGCCGCGCCACCTCTGGGACTCACGCGCGAGCACGCGCTCGCCCTGCTACGCGACATGCTGCTCGTGCGCCGTTTTGAGGAGAAGACGGTCGAGCTGTATAGCGCGGGCAAGATTCGCGGCTTTCTGCACTTGTATATCGGCGAAGAAGCGGTCGCCGCTGGCGCCATGCAGGCCCTGCGCGAGGATGATCGCGTGGTAGCTACGTACCGGGAGCACGGACAAGCGCTCTTGCGCGGCATCTCGGCCGGCGCCGTGATGGCCGAAATGTTCGGCCGGGCGAACGGTTGCAGCCGCGGCCGTGGCGGCTCGATGCATCTATTCGATGTCGCGCGGCGCTTCTATGGAGGTTACGCGATCGTCGGCGGGGGCCTGCCCGTCGCGGTGGGCCTGGCACTAGCCGATCGAATGCAAAATCGCTCATGCATCACGACGTGCTTCTTCGGCGACGGTGCCGTGGCCGAAGGCGAGTTTCACGAATCGCTCAACCTGGCGTCGCTCTGGAGCCTGCCGGTGTTGTTCCTCTGCGAGAACAACTACTACGCGATGGGAACGGCGCTCGAGCGGCACCAGGCCGAGCCCGCTATCGCCCACAAGGCGTCGGCCTATCGCATGCCGGCCGAGACGGTGGATGGGATGGACGTACTGGCCGTAGAAGAGGCCACGCGGCGCGCGGCCGCCCGCGTGCGCGAGACCAATTGTCCCCAATTGCTCGAACTTCGCACGTACCGCTTTCGAGCCCACTCGATGTACGACCCCGAATTGTATCGCAGCAAGGACGAAGTCGAGCGCTGGCGTCAACGCTGTCCGATCCAACAATTCAGCTCGCGGCTGCGCGGCTGGGACTGGCTCCGCGATGTGGACTTTCAAACGCTCGAAGCGGAGATCGCCGGTATCGTCGAGGCCGCCGTAGCCGAGGCCGAGGCCGGACCGCTTGAACCTGTCGCCGATCTATTGAAGGACGTCTGCACGCCACGCACGACTAGTCCGTCACGGTGTGAAGCAAACTCGCCATGAGCACAATTACCTATCGCGAAGCGGTGCGCGCAGGATTGCGAGAGGCCCTGCGCGGCGATCCGCGCGTGTTTCTCATGGGCGAGGACGTCGGTCGTTATGGCGGCGCGTATGCATGCAGCCGCGGCCTGCTCGAAGAGTTCGGACCCGAGCGAGTCCGCGACACGCCGCTGAGTGAATCGACCTTCGTGGGGGCCGGAATCGGCGCCGCCTTGGGCGGCATGCGACCGATTGTCGAAGTAATGACCGTCAACTTCAGCCTGTTGGCGCTCGACCAGGTGGTCAACAACGCCGCCACGTTACGTCACATGTCGGGTGGTCAGTTCAGCGTGCCGTTGATCGTGCGGATGGCGACCGGCGGCGGGCGACAACTCGCAGCACAGCACTCGCACAGCCTGGAAGTCTGGTATGCGCACATTCCGGGAATCCGCGTCCTTGCGCCGGCCACCGCCGAGGACGCGCGGGGCATGCTACTCGGCGCATTGGCCGAGCCCGACCCGGTATTCATCTTTGAGCACGCACTGCTCTACCCTCAGGAAGGTGAAGTCGCCGAGGCGATTCTTCCGGTCGATCTCGATCGGGCCGTCGTGCGCCGCGCGGGAGAGCACCTGACGATCGTCACCTATGGGGGCTCGCTGGGCAAAGTGCTCTCGGCCTCGGAGCAACTACACGCTGCTGGCGTCGAGGCCGAAGTGATTGACCTGCGCATCTTGCGCCCGTTAGACATGCCAACCGTCTTAGCGTCGGTAGGGCGCACGCATCGCGTCTTGATCGTTGACGAGGGATGGCGTACCGGCAGCTTATCGGCCGAGATCTGTGCCCAGGTCGTGGAAGGGGCATTCTACGATCTCGACGCGCCCGTCGCGCGGCTATGCAGCGCCGAGGTGCCAATGCCCTATGCGCAGCAACTCGAGGAAGCGGCTATACCGCAGGTCGGCTCGATCGTCGCGGCCGCGAAGGAACTGGTGGCACATGGCTGAGTTTGTCATGCCTAAGCTCGGCGCCGACATGACCGCCGGAACGCTCGTGGCCTGGCTCAAGCAACCGGGCGACGCGGTACGCCGCGGCGATATTGTCGCGCAGGTCGAAACCGACAAGGGCGTGATCGACGTCGAGATCTTTGCCACGGGAGTCCTCGAGCAGATCCGCGTGCAGCCGGGCGAGAAAGTCCCAGTCGGAGCCGTTCTGGCCACGGTAAGCACGAGCGACGCGGAGACGACCGTACCTCAGGGCGCCGCCGCCCTTCGCGAACCTGGCATTGCGGCGCGCTCGGCGCAAGCCACCACGGCGACACCGGCTGCCCCCTCATTCACCGAATCGGTTGCTTCTCGCCAATCCTTAGCGGCCGCCACCATGCGCCTGCGCATGTCACCGTCGGCACGCCGTTTGGCTCGCGAACGCGGCGTCGATCCGGCACAACTAACGGGCACAGGACCCGGCGGGGCCGTCACGCGGGAGGACGTGCTGCGCCAGGCGCCCGGTCGGCAAGCGCCTGCCGACGCAGTGTCCCCGCCCACACCCGCACCCGTCAGCGCGGCGCCGGCAGCGAGCGATCAACGGGCGCGTATGCGCGCGGTCATCGCCGCCGCGATGAGCCGCTCGAAGCGCGAGATTCCCCATTATTATCTCAGCAACCTGGTCGATCTCGAACGAGCTCTAACGTGGTTGGCCGAGCAGAACCGGCAACGACCGGTGACGGAGCGGCTGTTGATCGGCGTGCTGCTCCTGAAGGCGGTCGCACTGGCCTTACGCGAGGTTCCCGAGCTCAATGCCCTGTGGAATGGAACGGGGGCGACACCGAGTGCCGATATTCACGTGGGAGCCGCGGTTACGTTGCGACAGGGGGGCCTGGTCGCGCCGGCCTTGCACCACACGGACCGGCAGTCGCTCGATGAACTGATGCGAAGTTTCCGCGATCTGGTGTCGCGCGCCCGCGCCGGAGCGCTGCGCAGCTCGGAACTTTCCGATCCGACAATCACGGTCACGAGTCTGGGTGAACAGGGGGTGGATGCGGTCTTTGGCATCATCTATCCACCACAGGTCGCCTTGGTCGGCATCGGCAAGGTCGTGGAGCGGCCTTGGGTGGTCGATGGCCAAATCGTGGCGCGACACGTCGTGCAGACGACGCTGTCGGCCGACCATCGCGTGACCGACGGACATCGTGGCGCCGTTTTTCTGGCCGCTCTCGCGCGACTACTCCAGGAGCCAGAAAAGTTATGAATGCCAGCGAGCTCAAGTCGCAGGTACTGTCGATTCTTGGTGACATTGCACCCGAGGCAGACTTGTCGCGGATCGCGTCGGACCGAAGCCTGCGCGATCAAATCGACATCGACTCGATGGACTTCTTGAACTTCATTATTGCCTTGCATCAGCAGTTGCAGGTTGCCATCCCCGAGGCGGACTATCCGCAATTGGCCACCCTGGATGGTTGTCTGCGATACCTGACCGCCGCCCTGGAGAAGACGGGCTAACTGCAATATAGGACTTGCACGATGATTCGCTTCGCCGAACAGCGCCGCCAACTGGTCGAACAACAGGTCAAGAGCCGCGGGGTCACCGACCCGGCGGTGCTGGCAGCCCTGGAGGCAGTCCCGCGCGAGAAGTTCCTGCCGCCGGAACTGGCCGAGTTCGCCTATTTCGACCGTGCGCTGCCGATCGAGAAGGGCCAAACGATCTCGCAGCCCTATATCGTGGCGCTGATGACCGAGGCGCTACGACTGCGACCAACGGATCGGGTGCTTGAAGTCGGCACCGGCTCGGGCTACGCGGCGGCCATTTTAGGAAAGGTCGCCCGCGAGGTGTTTACGATCGAGCGGCACGGCGAATTGGCCGAGCAAGCCGCGGCGCGCTTACGTGAGCAGGGCTTCGACAACGTTCGCGTCCTGCATGGCGATGGCACACTCGGTTGGGCGGAACATGCCCCGTACAACGCCATCGTGGTCGCCGCCGGCGGGCCGGAGGTACCTCCAGCACTGCTCGCGCAATTGGCAGTCGGCGGTCGCCTCGTGATCCCGGTTGGCGAGGCGAAGTCGCAACAAAGCCTGGTGCGAGTGACCAAGACGGGGGCTGAAAGTTTCGAGCGCGAAGACCTGGGCGACGTACGCTTCGTGCCACTCATCGGCGCCGCTGGTTGGCAAGAAGAAGCACGAGCGCCAAAACCAATCACGATCGCGCGTCGACTGCCCAGCTCGCCCGCGACCGTCGCCGAGCTGATTCGTGAAGCAGCCGAGCCGCTGCACGAAATCGAAACGGCCGATTTGGGGTCCCTGTGCGAACGGATCGGCGACTGCCGACTGGTGCTGGTTGGTGAATCGACGCACGGCACCTCGGAGTTCTATCGCCTGCGGGCCGAGATTACCAAGCACCTCATCACTCAGCAGGGCATTCGCTTTGTCGCCATCGAGGCCGATTGGCCCGACGCCGCGCGAATCGACCAATACGTCCGTCGCCTGCCACCGCCGGATGGTCATCAATGGCAGGCATTCTCGCGTTTCCCCACGTGGATGTGGCGCAATCGCGAGGTGCTCGCGTTCGTCGAATGGCTCCGCGAATACAACCTGGCGATCGACGATCCACAGCAACGCGTCGCCTTTTACGGCCTGGATCTGTACAGCGTGTTTACGTCGATTCGCGCCGTGCTCGACTATCTCGATCGGGTCGACCCCGAGGCGGCCCGGGTCGCGCGCTTACGCTACGGTTGCCTGACCCCGTGGGAGGGCGATCCTTCGTTGTATGGCCGGATGGCGGTCAGGGGTCGATATCGAGTTTGCGAAAACGAAGCCGTGGCCACGCTCAAGGATCTGTTGAAGCAGCGCCTGCAATATGCGCAGCAGGACGGAGCCATGTTTCTCGACGCAGTGCAGAACGCGCGATTGGTGGCCAACGCCGAGCGCTACTATCGGATCATGTACTACGGCTCCAACGAATCTTGGAATCATCGCGATCAGCATATGTTCGAAACGCTCGAGTTACTGCTCGGTTACCACGGCGCCAACGCGCGCGGCGTGATCTGGGAGCATAACTCGCACCTGGGAGATGCGGCTGCCACGGAAATGGGTGCGGGGGGGCAGACAAATGTCGGCCACCTCTGTCGCGAGCGATTTGGTGAATCGGCATACCTGATTGGCCAGGCGACCGATCACGGCACCGTGGCGGCAGCCGCCAATTGGGACGAGCCCGTCGAGATGATGACCGTGCGGCCGGGCCACCCGGGGAGCTACGAGAGCTTGTTTCACGAATCCCGCCTCGCTGCTGGGTTGCTACATCTACGCGCACCACATCGTGCCGCCGTGCGCGAGGAACTAGCCGTCGAACGGCTCGAGCGCGCGATCGGCGTCGTTTATCGACCGCAAACTGAACTGGCAAGCCATTACTTCCATGCCCGGTTGTCGCAGCAGTTCGACGAACTGATTTGGTTCGATCGCACGGAGGCAGTGACCCCGATCTCAAACGACGAAGCGCGGCGATTTCATCCAGACCACCCGTTTGCATTTCGATGAACTTCGGGCAGGCCACGAGGCGTATTTGGACCGTTGCTGACGAAACTTGAACGATGCGTTGAGATAGGCCCGGGCCCAACCTCATTTCTCGCTTGCGAGTCCTATCGCTTAATCATTCACTCCCCCGACAAATTGGAGGTAGCACATGGCCGACCAACCAGCTCCAGCAAGGCCAACTGCCAGCGGATTGAAGCAGGAACTCTGTGAATCGCTTGAAGTCTTGAAGCGCGACTTTGAAGCCTTGAAGCACTTTGTTGAAGAGATTTCCCCCGAAGGGGTTCCAGCCTCTCTGCCGCTCACCAGAGAAGAAATCGCCGAACTACTAGCCGCCACGCTGGAGATTCAAGATGCTGGTAACGATATCGTATTCGAGGCAGGACGAATCAAGGAAAAGCTAGAGAGACTTCATTGATCACGCGCGATAATTAGAATCTGGATGTTCTGCCGCCATCATCCTGGGAGCGCATACTCGGTAATGTGCAGCCTGCCAAGTGAGCCTGGCGGACGGCGGGCAGCCGGGCAACACCATTCCAATCGCCGTCAACGCCTGCGCTGCGGATCGCAGACGTTGCCTCTTGGTGATGTCTGTTACGAAAACAACAAACGACGATCGCTGCTAACCGTTTAGTTCGCATCTCATGCGATAGCCCAGGAGTTTCGGACACCGGTTTATGGGTGTTTTCGCCGCTGCAGCCGGGGCGTGATCGGCTTCGTGTTGGTTTGGTGATTTGTAGCCCAACGTCTGATGCAACCGCACGGGATTGTAAAACATTTCGATGTACTTAATTACGCTCACAGGCCCTCGGCCAGCTCGATCACGATCGACGCTTCGACAAGCGGCCCCTGCGTATCGGACCGCTCCGCGTGATCCCGCTCGGCGATGTTTCGCCGCCAGGCTTAGAACGAGGGTTGGCTCGACGCTTCAAAGCGAAAGAACGCCGCGTTGGCCGCTGATACCCTCACTGGGGAGTGGACTTCAACACCCTGACCCAACTCGCGAATATAGATCCAGAACTCGCGGCAAAGTCACCCGACAGCGCGTAGTGCTGGTCGATCGTGGTCTTCGCGGCCTCCCCGAGTGGTCGGTAACCATCGGGGTCGCGCAGTACTTAGAGCGCGAGGGCCGCCAGGCCATCGACGTCGAAGAAATCCGCCAGCAATCCATTTTGGCCATGATCGATCGCACCGGCGCGGTGTCTGGAGGCGACGACGACCGCGCCACACGCCAGGGCATTGAATAGAGACCACGACAGAACAAACGGGACGGTCAAGTAGAGATGAACGTCCGAAATCGCTAAGACTTGTGCAAGCTCCGCCGGGGGCGGCACGCCCGTGAACAAGAACTTCGACAAATCGTAATCGTCCCCGGCCATGACGTGTTCGCGGAACGACTTCTCGCGAATTCGCTGACGATCACCACCATAGGCTATGCGATCCTAGCCAACCTTGACGAACAGCACTTGCGGATGCTGATAATACATGCGCTTCGCCGCCTCGGGGCGCAGTCGCCAAAGCTCGGTGTCGACTCCGTCGAAGATCACGTCGATTCTGTCGGCGTACCTCGCGGGAAATCGGCTCTGCTGCCAAACCGTCGGCGAGTATCCGGCGTCGCAATTCTCCAGGTCCAACACAAACATCGCATTACGACAATGCGACCGCAAAACGTCGCGCTCCTGGGCGGGAAACTCCGGACGAAAATCGAGGTCGCTATCGTGCGGATGATAGAAATACTCGAAGTAGTTGATGATCGGACAGTCGTACAGTTCGCGCAGGAAGAGCGAAGAACCAAACCCGCTATGCGCCACGATCAAGTCGGGTCGAAGGTCAGGCCGACTTCGGCAGGCTTCGTAGACGCCTTGTGCGTGGGCTATCGAATTCTCGAACGTGCGGGCGAAGTAGTTCTTGCTACGTGTCGCACCGCCGACCATACGGTAGGGGACGATTTGGAAGTCGGGATCATCCTCCCGCGGCGGGTGATTCGTTACAAACGTACAACGAAGCCCCTGCTTCTTGCGCATACGGCGCCCATGGGGCCGAACTGGGCCGGAAAGTTCTGGTGGACGAAGAGGATGTGCCTGGCGTGACAAACGCGTTGCGGGCAATCGACGGGCGAATTGTCCCTCTACGATAGCCGGGCGATAGATGCGCTGCATCCTCGAGTGTTTGTCTGGGTTTCGCCGGCCTTGGTCTGGTTGACCGTGTCGACCGCAAGCGTCGTGCTGGCGAGGAACCAGTTGAGGTTGGTGCCGCCGGTTGAACCCCACAGCACGTCCGCGGCCGCGTCGTTCGTCACCGTGGTGCCGGGCTGCAGGTAGGAGCTGCCGTTCAGGCGATTCAGCGCCCCAGGGCCCAGGATGTTCGCAACCTTCTGGGGGTACGTATGCGAGCTCGCCCATTCGGCCATCACGTCTTGCTGCAACTGGGCCACGCTGAGCCCGGTGTCGCCGGCAACCAGAATGCTGCCGCCCCCTTCGGCGCCATCGATGCCCTTGTAGTCGTAGAGAGTGTCAAAGACCGAGTCGGCACAGCGCCGTCGGTCGATGTGACCGAGGCACGTATTGATTCTGACCGGCATCACAACCCAGGCGATCGATCGACAATCGCCCCTTGGTTCTTACGAAGAAAAGTTCCTGGGCTATTATCTATACGTCTCCTGCGCACCAATATCCTGCCGAATCTATCCCCCGAGGGCCAGCACCAGGTCGCTCCGCTTCTCGATCCCAACTCCCCCGAATACCTGCTCTGGTTGCCCCACTTTTCGATGACTTGGCTCAATGTGCTGGCCCTGGGCCGCAAGCCGTCGGGCAGTAATTGAGCAAGCACTCCTAGCGTGCCGGTGAGCCCACCGTCTGCTAAAATCGACGCGGCCTACCATTATTGGGCAGTTGTTGCACGTCCTTTTCCATTGTCTGCCTTCGATCGAAAGTTGCTTGTGGCCTCTCCTGCCCCATCTGCCGAGCCAACGCGCACCCTGGAGCTGCTCGCCCCAGCCGGCGATTTGGAGTGCGCCAAGGCAGCCGTGGCTTGTGGGGCCGACGCCATCTATTTTGGGCTCGATCGCGGTTTCAACGCGCGCGCCCGCGCCACGAATATCTCGCTCGACGTGCTGCCCGAGTTGATGGAGTTTTTGCATCGCTGGAAGGTGCGTGGCTATCTCACGCTTAACACGCTGATCTTTGCCGACGAGCTGGCCGAACTGGAAAAGGTAACGCGACACGCGGCCGCCGCCGGAGTCGACGCGGTGCTGGTGCAAGATCTCGGCGCCGCGCGGCTGATCCGAGCCATTTGTCCGACGCTGCCGCTTCATGCGTCGACTCAGATGACCCTCACCAGCAGCGAAACGATCGACGCCATCGCCGAGTTGGGCGTCGAGCGTGTCGTGCTAGCGCGCGAATTGTCGATCGACGAGATCGGCAAGATTCACTCACAAACGGCGATGCCGCTGGAGGTCTTTGCGCACGGCGCGCTGTGCGTTGCCTATTCGGGTCAGTGCATGACCAGCGAGTCGCTCGGTGGGCGCAGCGCCAATCGCGGGCAATGCGCTCAAGCCTGCCGACTGCCATACGACTTGGTTTGCGACGATCGCGACGTCGATTTGGGCGCGATGAAATATTTACTTAGCCCGCAAGATTTGGCGGCCTATGACCTGGTTCCTGAATTGCTCACCGCTGGCGTTTGCTCGCTCAAGATCGAGGGTCGACTGAAAACGCCCGAGTACGTCGCCAACATCACCACGCACTACCGCCAGGCCATCGACGCCGCGCTTGGCGGCACGCGCGCCCAATTCTCCGCGCGCGACCGCGAGGAGATGGAGCTGTCCTTTTCGCGAGGTTTTTCGCCCGGTTGGCTCGGCGGGTGTGATCATAAGCAACTCGTTCCCGGTCTCAGCTCGGCCAAGCGCGGCGTGCTACTAGGCGAAGTGAGCCACGTCGGGCGTGGGCGTGTCGGCCTGCGACTGCGCGCGTCGATCGCCTGTGGCGACGGCGTTGCCCTCGACGGCATTCGCGGCACTGCCGAGGAGCAAGGGGGACGCGTCTACCAGATTTTTGCCGCCAACCAATCGCTCCCGCACGCCGACGCCGGGCAAGAAGTCGAATTGGCTTTTGCTCACGGCGCGATCGACTTTGCGCGTTTGCACGTGGGGCAACAAATTTGGAAGAACGACGACCCGCAGCTCAACCGGCGGCTTCGCCAGTCGTATGCCACGCTCGCCGAGGGACGCCCGCTGCCCGTTTCGCTCACGATCCACGCCGCCGTGGGACAAGCGCTAGAAATCGCGGCCAGGCTAGGCGACGCCGAATGCGCACTCCGCTCCGACGAGCCGCTGCAGCAAGCACGCAAACATCCGCTCACCGAAGACGTGCTGCGCGAGCAGTTCGGCCGACTCGGCGGCACGCGTTACGAGCTCGGCGACGTGCAGGCCACAATCGTCGGCGCGCCGATGGCGCCGCTGAGCGTACTCGGCCGGCTGCGGCATGAACTGGTGCGATTACTTGATGAGCTGCCTGTGGAGCAATTAACCCGGCCGGTTGCGCCTGAGCCCGTACTGCCGCGCATGCTCGCTTCGATCCAATCGCGGCCAACGAATAATGACCAGCCACGGTTGCATGTACTCTGCCGATCACTTGATACGCTGCGAGCGGCGATCGAACACGGATCGCGCAGCCTGCTCGCTGACTTTGCCGACATCCGCGAATATCACGAAGTCGTGATGCTCTGCCGCGCTTATGGCGCCGAGATTTTGCTGGCAACGCCACGGATTCAAAAACCCGACGAGATGGGCATCTTTCGCGCGATGCTCAAGCCCGAGGCCGACGGGGTGCTCGCGCGCAACCTGTCGGGCATGGCGTTCTTTCGCAGTCACACACGCGTCGTGGCCGACTTTTCGCTCAACGTGACCAATCCGTTGACGGCTGAATATCTATTGAATCTGGGCGTCGAGCGGCTGACCGCGTCGTACGACTTGAATCGCGAGCAGTTGCTCGATCTGGTGGCCGCGATCCCCAACGCCCCGCTGGAAATTGTTTTGCACCAGCACATGCCACTATTCCACATGGAGCATTGCGTCTTTTGCGCCGTGCTCTCGCCGGGAACCAACAAAACTAATTGCGGCCGCCCGTGCGATACCCATCAGGTTCGGCTGCGCGATCGGGCCGGCATGGAGCATCCGCTGGTGGCCGACGTCGGTTGCCGCAACACGTTGTTCAATGCCACGCCCCAAAGCGGCGCCGAAGCGGCCAACGCCTTGCTACGCGAAGGAGTTAGGCACTTCCGCGTCGAACTGCTCGCCACGACGCCGACCGCCGACGTCGCGCGCACGATCGAGCTCTACGAGCAACTGCTACGCGGGGCGCTCTCGGGCAAACAAGTTTGGTCCGAGCTGCGCGCCGCCAATCGGATCGGCGTCACGCGCGGCACGCTCGAACTGCGCCGCGATCCGTTGGCTATTTTATAGCGCACTGATCATGGCGCTACGACCGGCCACACTCGTACTGGGCACGCAGAATCTCGACAAGCTGCGCGAATTCTTGGCGCTGCTGGCCGCCTGGCCCGTGCAGGTGCAATCGCTCGCTGATTTTCCACTCATCGTCGAGCCTGAGGAGCACGGCGCAACTCTCGAAGCCAACGCCGCTCTCAAAGCCAGCTATTACGCCACGACTCTGCGGCAATGGATTTTGGCAGACGACACGGGGTTAGAAGTTGCCGCACTCGGCGGAGCGCCGGGCGTGCTCACGGCGCGTTACGCCGGCAACGACGCCACGCCAGCTCAAAATCGCGCCAAGCTCCTTGCCGAACTGGCCGCCGTGCCTGTCGGTCGTCGTACTGCGCGGTTCGTGTGCCACTTGGCACTGGCCGATCCGACGGGTGCCATTCGCGCGACCAGTTGCGGCCACTGCCACGGACAGATTGCTCGCGAATTGCCAACAGATGACGCGTCCTTAGCGGCCGGCCGCCGGTTTGGCTATGATGGACTTTTCGAGCTGGCCGAGTATCACTGCACGCTTGCCGAGCTGGGACCTGCGGCCACAGCCGTAGTTGGGCATCGCGGTCGCGCAGTCCAGGCGATGCGACCTGCCATCGCGCCGCCACTAAAAGAGATCGTCGCGGCAGCTGGAGAGCCCCTGCGTGGATGAACCTTGTGATCTGATTGCACGCACACTCACCGGCTTGGAAGAAGTGCTGGCCAGTGAATTGCAGGCGCTTGGCGCCACAGACATCTCGGCTCAGCGGCGGGTCGTGCACTTTCGCGGCGATCGTCGCGTGTTGTACGCGGCCAATCTGTGGTGCCGCACTGCCACGCGTGTGCTCAAGCCGATTCATACGTTTTCGGCAACGACCGACGATGATCTCTATCGCTCTGTGCAGCAGCTCGACTGGAGCGAGCACCTCTCCCCTCGCGATACGCTGGCCATCGATCCGCTGGTCAGCGGCGAAGTACATACCCATTCGCTCTATGCGGCCCAGCGGACCAAAGACGCGATTGTCGACCAACTGCGCGAGCGGCATGGTCAAAGACCCTCCGTCGACTTGGATAACCCGACGCTGCGGATCGGCCTGCATTTGCGACAGTCGCAAGGAACAATCTATCTCGATGCCTCGGGGCGTTCGCTCCATCGGCGCGGCTATCGCACGGCCGCCGGCGAGGCGCCGCTTAACGAAGTGCTCGCGGCCGGCATCTTGATGCTCGGCGGCTGGGATTCATCGACGCCGTTGGTCGATTTTATGTGCGGATCGGGAACCATTCCGATCGAAGCAGCCCTGCTGGCGCGACGGATCGCGCCGGGTTTGATTCGAAACGATTTTGGATACATGCGATGGCGGGGCTACGACCGAGCGTTACACGAGCGGCTCGTGCAAGAGGCGCGCGAGGTCGCACTGCCAGCCTGCGCAAGCACGATCCATGGATCGGACATCGACGCCAGCGTGCTCGAGCTGGCCAGGCACAACGCCCAGCGCGCCGGCGTGGCGGCCGATATCGTCTTTGATGTGACGAACTATTCTGACGTCCAACCGCCGCGCGAACCCGGCTGGCTGGTGTGCAATCCGCCCTACGATCAGCGGCTTAAAGTGGCCCACGCCGAGAACCTCTATCGCCGCCTGGGCCGCGTGCTCAAACACAGCTGGTCGGGGCATCAAGCGCTGCTTCTCTCGGGCAATCTCGACGCGGCTGGGCAGATCGGTTTGAGGCCGGCGCGACGATTCCGTGTATTCAACGGGCCGATCGAGTGCCGGCTGCTGCGATTCGCACTGTACGACGGTCGCCGATCCGACCGCGACGCCACCGAGCCAGTCGCAGAACCAACGACACCGACCGAGTCCTCGCCGGTCGTCAAGCTGCGCTCGACGGCCGACCAAGGGACGGAACTCGCCAGCCGTTTGAGGCGCATGGGAAAGCATTGGGCCAAGTTGGCGCGGCGGCAACAAGTCGACGCCTACCGAGTTTACGATCAGGACATCCCCGAGATTCCGCTAACGATCGATTTTTTTGCCGGGCATCTGGTCATCGCCGAGCACGAGCGGCCGCATCACCGCAGCGACATCGAGCACCGTCAGTGGCTGGAACAAATGAGTCGTGTCGCCACTGAGTCGCTCAACATTCCGCGCGATCGAGTCTGGATGCGCCCCTTGCAATCCACGACGCCAGCACGCATTGCTACTCGGTCGCGCACTCCGTTGGCGGCGGATCGCGACGAGCTGCGCGTGGTCGTGCGCGAGCGCGCGTTGCAGTTCGAGGTGCGCTGTCGGCGCGGAACCGACCCCGGCTTGCCGCTGCACGCGCGCACCTTGCGCCAACAGATAGAGACGCAATCCGCTGGCCGGCGCGTGTTGATTTTGTTTGGCCACACCGGGGCATATTCGGTGGCGGCAGCCGGGGGCGGAGCAGCCCAGACGGTGACCGTCGAAGCAGCCGACAACAATGTGACCTGGATCGAGCGCAATTTGGCGCTCAACCAGGTCGACCCGCGTTCGCATCGCGTCGTCGCAGCCGATCCGGTTCAATTTGCCAGCGACTCGGCCAAGGAGTCTTTCGATTTGATTGTCGTCGCGCCCCCGTCGGCCCTAGGGCCGGCCACAGCACGACGGTGGGACGTGCTGCGCGACCACGGGGCACTGCTACAGTCGACGCTGCCGTTGCTGGCGGCCGACGGACAGATGTACTTTGTCACGACGGCCCGCCGTCTCAAACTGGCTGAAGGTCAGTTGCCCGACGCGACGCTGCGCGAGATCACGGCGCAGACGGTACCCCCGGATCATCGCAACCGGCGCGCTCACCGTTGCTGGTCGATACGCCGACGGCGAGACTAAGAAAACTGCTTTTCTCGAGTGCCACTGTGGCTGACAAGCAGCCAAGAACACTCCCTCGGCCTCATCCGCTTCGTCAGTCATCTCTGCCAATCAGAGATCGCACAATCGACAGGGGCCACGCAAGTGCCCTACTGTGTCGGATTTAGCGCCAGAGAGATTGTCGCTACAACGGGGCGACTGGTGCAAGAGGGATGTCACACAAGGAGTTACATCACAGCAATCGCAAACAAAAAATCGAGACGGCGGGATTTGAACTGACTTCGACCGCCATGTACGCGCATCGGTCCGACACGTCGAGGATCAAGCATTCGGTCAATGTGACCGAAACAGCCTTCGGGCGATTCGTTCATGGCTTCCGACGGTTCGGTTGAGGTCGTCGGCAAGAAGCGAGCTAGGGTTGTCATAGTTTGTTAGAATGAACGTCTGACCGGTACGAAATGAGCGTCAGGAAGGAGCAGGAGGTGCATAAGGATAAAAACGATCACCGACGCACAGATGCTCGGCGAAAAAAGCATCAACCTTATCCAGTCGATTGTCCTCAACATGGGATTCACCTGGCATCCATCGAACCAGCCGCTTGAGACATTCTGACAAATGTCATCGGCGTCGGCGACAAGCACTGGATCAAGCTGTATGAACCGCTTGATGAATGGTTGATATAGCGAGGCGAACAACGACCAATCATCGGGCCGGGCATTGCCCTGCAAACGATTGAGGAGGCTAGGAGGCGTCGGGTGGGTCATGCAAAGCGTCAATTCGCGTAACTATGCGGCTGCAAGCCTTCTCGGTAGAAGGGACGGAAGCTGACTTGCGATGGTCTTTAGATATCGTCGGCGCACCATTTCCTGAAACCTGATGTGCTGCGACTAGGATCATGTCGTTGAGCCATTTCTCCCTGGACGCTAAGCATAACCACCGCGTTGGAACTGTGCGACCTCCGCGGAACAATCAGAAGACTATCAACTGAATTCATTTCGCGACTTCCGCACGAACGCGCGGACGGTGCAATTGCGGCTGCATAGTTGGCTGCTGCGTTGAGAGAGGAGGATCCCATGGTCTCATTCACAGGCACCAGTCGGAGCTTCTCGAGCGAATCGCCAAGCTGGAAGAGAAGGTAGCGGCCCTCCAGCGTCACGAAGAGCGGACCACGATCGCCCTGGCACAATCGAACGTGGGCATCTTTGACTGGAATCTGGAGAACCGCTCAATCTACGTCTCGCCAATCCTGCAGGACATGCTCGGCTACGAGGGCGAGAGCATGCCGGGTCACCTCGACGCCTGGGCTGACCATGTGCACGCGGATGACCGGTTCAACGCCCAGCGGTCCGCGAGGCCCTCGTCTATGGCAAGGAGGCATTTCGAGTCGTCTACCGCATCCGGCGCCGCGACGGCCAACTGAGACGGTTTCTGTTCCAGGCGACAATCTTTCGCAAAGAGCGCGTCGAGGGTGGCGACGCGGTGCGTGCCCTGGGGACGGCGGTTGATGTAACGGAGGTGGCGGGGTTGTCGGGGTAGTGCGATACCGATCTGTCACTCCGATCGCGTGCCCCCTTGGCTGGCTCAAGCCAGGTCAAGCTAGGCGGCTGGGCAGTCTTCCTGAGTGATCGGGACGACTTTCTTTATCCATTGGAAGCCAGCGTCGGCCCGGCTCAGCGATTTGTTCCAGAACTCCGCCGCGGCCCGTCGAACGAGAAATGATCCGCGCTGCTTGGCAGCCGCAATGCGACTACCACTTACTACCACTTAACGTCTGGAATACCGCGAATCCTCGTGCTTTTTCGTGCCTGTACGCGAAGCCTTGCGAAACTAGTTTTAGCAGCTAGAATCGCTCCTATCGCGAGGAATTTGCTCGTTTTGGCTATCGCTCCAGGGCCGCCTACGGAACCGAAGGTTAGTGGTTCGAGCCCACTGGGGTGTACTTTCTATTCCCTTTCTGGGTGCCCACCCGTTCTGGGTAGCGTTGGCAGAGGTTGCCGAGCTTCGGCGACCGCTCCCGAAACTCTAGCGAGGATTTGCGACGATTCGTATTGTCGCTGGTGAAATGGCTGCCTAAGATCGTTGATTAGGCTGCTAACGACCGGTTGGGTGTCCCCTAATCGCGCTCGGCGGGCAAACTGCATTCGTGCAGTCATCTGGCTGCCTCGACATTGGCGCATTCCTCTAAATCTGTCTGGCCACTCGACGCTCCTGCTAGAATCCCGCATGAAGAAGGAAACCGGCAACTTCATCGGCCTGATCGTGATCACGATCGGCGCCGCCGTGATCATGGTTACCACGGCATTCGGTGTTGGCTGGATCGGTTCGGGCTCGTCGCGCAAAACGCAGATGCTGCCGGTGCCACCCACGCCCGTGGCCGTCATGCAGGCCGAACGCCAGCACGTCGAAATCACCGATCACTACGCGGGCATGCTGCGTCCGTTCGAACGCTACACGCTAGGCTTCGAGATCGCCGGGCGAATCGAGGCACTGGGCGTTAACGACCAAGGCGAACCGCTCGACGACGGCGACTATGTCAAGGCCGGTCAAGAGATTGCCCGACTCGATCAGCGGCTGCTGCAAGTGCAGCGTCGTGAAGCGCTCGCGCGTCTAGAGCAAGCCCAAGGCGACATGAATCGCGCCAAAGATCTGCGGGCGCGGTCGCCGGGCGCGATGACCGACGCCGAATTCCAGAAGAACGTCACCAATCTGCAATTGGCGGAAGCCGCCGAACAAACGGTTGTCGAAAAACTGCGCGATTCGGTGTTGCTCGCGCCCGTGGCAGGCACGATCTCCAAGCGTCTGGCAAACGTCGGCGAGACCATTAGCGCTCATCAAAAGCTGTTTGAAATCGTTGAAGTCGATCGCATGCTGCTCGTGGTCGGCGTGCCTGAGTCGCGTGTCGGCGAGATCCAGCCAGGCCAACAGGTTTACATTGAATTCTTGGCCCGCGACAAGTACGGCCAGAAGCCAGCCCCCATCAAGGGGACAGTTTTTCTGGTCGCGCAGACCGCCGACGATCGCACCGGCTTGTTCGAGATCGAAGTCGAAGTGCCCAACTCCGACCACCGCCTACGGCCCGGTCTGGTTGCTACCGGGCGCATCGTCATCGACGCGCTGGAGGGTTTTCGCCTGCCAAGCGTCACTGCGGTCAGCCGTGACGGCCGGATGATGCTGTTTTCGATCGATAAAGACAATAAAGCCCGTGCCTGGGAGCTCGATCGCTGGATCACGCAGGGGCCCGATCTGATCTTGCCGGACTTGCCGGCCGAGCATCGCACGGTGGTTGTGCGCGGTCAACACCGGCTGATCGACGGTCGTGAAGTCGTGATCCGCGAAACCAGTCCGCAGGGTTCCGAGATTCTGCAGGCCGATCTCTCGTTGCCGAACGAAAAAGCCGGGGCCCATCCGTAGCGAGTAAGGGCCAAACGCTCGTCCGCCCAACGTATGAAAAACCTCACCGACCAAGCCGTCGATCATCCGCGCGTCGTCATCGTGTTGACGATGCTGGTGATCGCGCTGGCCGGTTTTGCCGGGATGCGCATCCCTGTGCAGCGCACGCCGGCCATTCACACGGCGATTGTCATGGTGGCCGTCCCGTACCCGGGCGCGCAGCCCACTGAAGTCGAAGAGCGCGTCACACGCAAGATCGAAGATGCCCTGCAGCGGCTCAACAACGTCGACTTTATCACGTCGACGAGCATGCGTGGTTCGAGCATCACACAGGTGATCTTTCTCGACGGCACCGAATCGAAGCGTGCCCGTGACGACGTCGAGCACCTGATCAACGAGGTGCGCCGCGAGTTGCCGCTGGGGCGCGAGGTGCAGCCGACCGTCACGGCCATCGACTTTGAGAGTTCGCCGATCATGCTGGTGACGCTTTCGGGACCTGCGGGCTTCGACGAGCGCACCCTTAAGCAAATTGCCGAAGACGCCCAGGACAAGCTGGAAACCGTCAGGGGCGTGGCGAACACGCAGTTGTTCGGCGGCCGCGAGCGCGAGATTCACGTCAATGTGAATCCCGACTTGCTGGCCCAATACGGTGTCTCGCTCGACCAGGTGCGCAATGCGTTGGCCAACTTTCACGCCGAGATGCCCGGCGGCAGTCTCGACTCGAAAGAGTTCGATCTCCAGGTACGCAGCGAGGCCAAGTTTCGTGGCGTCGACGACATCCGCGAGGCGATCGTCAGCGAGAAGGAAGGGCGGCTGATTCGCGTCGCCGACGTCGCTGACGTACAGGACACCTACCGCCGGCTGATGAATTTTGCCCAGCTCGACGGCGAAACCAGCGCGACGATCATCGTCAACAAAGAAGCCGACATCAACACGCTTGGCGCCGCGGCCGATGTCAAGAAGCAGGTCGCTGAGCTTCAGCAACAATACCCGCACATCAAGTTCTCTTGCACGCGCGATATCTCGACCGACATCGCCTTCATGTTTCAGACGCTCGGTTCCGACGCGATCTTCGGCGCGATGGTCGTGTTGGTGATCCTGGCCTGGTCGATGGGCATCCGCGTTGGTTTTCTGGTCGTGCTGGCGATTCCCTTTAGCTCGGCTATTGCGTTCGTGTTTCTGTACGCGGCTGGTTATGCCGTGTCGAACATGGTGATCTTCGCGTTCATCGTGGCCCTGGGCATGGTGATTGACGGTGCGATCATTGTTTCGGATAGCATCTATCGGCACCTGGAAGCCGGCCAAGATTCGTTCACGGCTGCCAAGAACGGCACCCATGAAGTCGCCGTGCCGGTGTTTGCCGCCGACATGACGACCGTGGCCGCGTTCCTGCCGATGTTGTTGGTACCTGGCATCATGGGAGACTTCCTCGGCGTGTTGCCGGTCGTGGTCTGCATGGCCCTGTGCGGATCGCTGCTGGTCGATCACTTCCTGGTGCCAGTTGTCGCCGCGCGATGGTTCCGCGACTACGTGCCGACCAGCAAGCGGTTGCAGGCGGGCGCCGGCAGCCCTAGCTCTGATCGCGTCGAACGCCTGTGGGCGCCGTTCTTCGCGGGCTATGCGAAGCTCTTGGCGTGGTGTCTTGATCATCGTGGTGTTGTGGCGCTCACGGGTGGCATGGCGCTGCTTTGGGCCGGTTTGATGCTCAAGCTGGGGTTGATCGGCTTCACATTTTTTCCGCCGAGCGATCGCGGTCAGTTTGAGATCAGTTTTGAGCTACCGTTGGGTTACAGTATCGAGCAAACGGCCGCCGCCGCCGAAGCCATCACCGCTCCGCTCCACGATCTCGAGAAGACCGGCGAGCTCAAGCACTTTGTCACGGCGATTGGTTCTTCCGCCGGACTAGCTGCGCGGCTGGATACCGATCCCGCAACCGGCCCCGAGTTCGGCCGAGTAATGGTCGAGCTGGTGCCCGCCACCAACCGCAAACGTCATGAGTCGGTGATCATCAACGAGCTGCGCTCGAAGATTAGGCCGCTCCCCGGCATGACGTATCGCATCGACCAGATTGAGGAAGGGCCGCCCGGGGGGGCCGATGTCGCGGTGCGTCTTAGCGGCAAGAATCTCGAACAGCTTGGCCGCATCGCGCGTCGCCTCACTGAGAGGGTCAGCGCCGTCCCCGGCACGGTCGAAGCCCGCACCGACTATCGCCCCGACAGCCCAGAACTGGTGATCGAACCCAACGCCGGTGTGGTGGGCCTGTTTGGCATGAGCGAGATGGATGTCGCCCGCGCCGTGCAAACGGCCGTACTCGGCGACACCACGATCGAACTGACGCTCGACGACGAAGACGTCACGCTGCGGCTGCAAGCCACGCCCGAGTACCAGCGCTACGAGGGTGACGTCGAGCGAATGATGATCACCGGGCCGACAGGCCGGCGGGCCACGATTGGCGAGTTGGCCAGCATCCGACGCGGGGCGGGGCTCTACAGTGTGAATCATCGCGATGCTCTGCGGTCGGTCACGGTCGCGGCCGACGTGCGGCCTGACATGGATGTCATTCCCGATCATGTCTTTGCCCGGCTGCGGACGCAGTTTCTACCCGAGTTGGGTTTCAAGGCCGTATCGGGCAGTAAGATCGAATTCCTGGGCGAGCCGGCCTCGGATGCCGAAGGGGTACGAGCCACCTTCACCGGCGAGAACGAAGAACGCGACGAAGGCTTTGCTTCGCTGCTCTGGTCGATGATCGTCGGGATCGTGCTGATCGTGGCTATTCTGGTGATCGAGTTCAACAGCTTCCGCCAGGCCGCCGTCGTCATGGCCACTGTGCCACTGTCGTTCGTCGGCGTCGTGTTTGGAATGTGGTTCTGCAACTTCCCCTTCAGCCTGGCTTCGTTCATCGGCTTGATCAGCCTGACGGGCGTGGTGGTCAACGACGCCATCGTGCTCGTGGATTTTGCTAACCAGGCCCGCGCGCGCGGTCTCAATGTGCGCGACTCGTTGATGGTGGCCGGTCAGAAGCGGGCCCGGGCTGTTATGCTTACGATGCTCACTTCGATCGGCGGTATGCTCCCCACGTTCTTCAATATCACCGGCGGCGGCGAGTTCTGGGTTCCCTTGACCGGCGCAATCATCTTCGGACTGCTGTTCTCGGCGGTCCTTACGCTGGTGGTGATTCCGGTCTCGTATAGCCTCGTCTACAACCGGCAATTCCGCTCTTCGACACCATCGCGGGCAGGTATTTCGCTCGACGATCTCGAATTACCGCTGCCGGCCACCAATGGGCATCACATGCCGACCGGCGCCCAGGTGGTTCACCTCTAACTCGACACGGCACGATTCCGCGGCGAAGTTGCCAGCGACGCGCTCAGCCCGGTCGCTGCAGGCGATAGAGCACGTGCCGCCGCAGCGGATGTCCTTCAGGTAGCACGGGGTGATCAAAATCGTCCGCCTCGTCGCGCGTCATGCCGAGTCGCTCCATCACGCGGCGCGAGCGCAGGTTGTGCGGCACGGTGAATGACAACACTTCGGCGCCGTTGAGTTCCGCGAATGCAAAGTCAAGCGCTGCTCGCGCGCCGATCGTCGCATAGCCGCGTCCCCAGTAGTCGCAGGCCAGCCGCCAGCCGATCTCGACGCACGGGGTGAAGTGCGCCTCGAACGTCGGGACATTCAATCCCACGAAGCCGGCGAAGTCGGTCATGCCTGGCACTTCCACTGCCCATAGCCCGAAGCCGTGCCGGGGGAAATGCTCGCGAATTCGCCCGGCCAGGGCGTCGCTGGCCGCACGATCGAGCACCGCCGGCAAAAACTCCATCACGCGGGGGTCGGCGTTCAACGCGGCGAACGCCGGTAAGTCGCTATCGCGCCACGGGCGTAGCAACAACGGCCCCGCGCTCAGGACTGGCTCGGCTGGCATGTCAGGTTTCACTACTTGTCAAAGAAACGGCGCGCCTGGAAATTGGCGTCCTCGGAAAATGGTATCCCAGGAAAAGACGGCGCTGCATGACGATTTCGTGGGCTGTCGCCGACGGCGATGCGCTCAGCCATAATGCTAGCCGATGGGGGCACGAAACCAAGTAACCATACGCATCGTGGTTGTCATCCAATGATTCGCTTTCTGATTGCCTTTTTATTCTTTCTGCTTGGAATTGCCGACGCGCTACCAACCTGGGGGGCCGACGAGCAGTTCAACTACGACGAAGCCAAAGTCGGCGCCTACTCGCTCCCTGATCCGCTCGTGATGCCAGATGGAACCCCGGTCACGACGGCCGAACAGTGGCGCGACAAGCGCCGCCCCGAATTGATCGAACTCTTCGAGACCCAGGTCTATGGTCGGCGACCGCCGAAGCCCACGGAGTTGCGTTTCGACATCACGGCGACCGATGCCACGGCGGTCGACGGCCGCGCCACGCGCAAGCAGGTGCGCATTCACGGGCTCGGCGGCAGCGGTGACACGGCCGCGATCGTACTCACGCTCTACACGCCGAACGATGCGGGCCGCGTGCCGGCGTTCGTGGGCATGCACTTGTTTGATGCCAAGGCGGCACAGCCGGTGCCCGGCAAGCCGCTCGAAGTGCCGGTCGCTGAAAAGCTTCCCGGCGCCCGGTTGCTCGAAACGATCCTCGATCGCGGCTACGCGATCGGCACGCTCACGGCTGCCGACTTCTGCCCCGACGATGCCACGCATTTCCGCGACGGTGTCCTCCAGCAATTGTATCCCGATCAAACCGGCCCCCCGGGCGCCGAGCAACCCGGCGCGATTGCCACCTGGGCCTGGGCGCTGAGCCGCGCGCTCGATTACCTGCAGACTGACAATGCGATCGACGCCACGCGCGTCACCGTGATCGGTCACTCGCGGATGGGCAAGACAGCGCTCTGGGCCGGCGCCGAAGATCAGCGCTTCGCCCTGGTGATCTCGAACAACTCGGGCTGTGGCGGCGCGGCGCTCAGCCGGCGCAACTTTGGCGAGACTGTGGCCCGGATCAACCGCGCCTTCCCGCATTGGTTCTGCGGCAACTTCAAAAAATACAACGATCGCGAAAACGAACTGCCTGTCGACCAGCACGAACTGGTGGCGCTGTCCGCGCCGCGCCCGGTTTACGTGGCCAGTGCCGTCGACGATGGTTGGGCCGATCCGCGCGGCGAGTTTCTGGCGGCGGCCGGGGCCGACGCGGTCTACAAGCTGCTCGGGGTGCCGGGTCTGGACGTGACCGATCAGCCAGCGGTGGGCAAAGTCGTCGGCCAGCAGATCGGCTATCACGTGCGCGTCGGCAAGCACGCGCTGACCGATTACGACTGGCTGCGATATCTCGACTTCGCCGACAAGCACTTAGGCCACGCGAAGCCGAAGCCGGCAGCGCAGTAGCTCCCCTCAAGCCACTGTTTCAGGCCGATTCGTTCCTGGATGCCAGTCGGCTCCGCACGCAAAGCACTGTTCGGCCGCTGGCGATCGCAACTTCTCGCCACAATGCGGGCACGGCGGGGGCTCTGGTCCGATTTGTTCGACGAGCGTTGAGATTGCTTGTGTCGCCTCTTCGAGCGACATCCCGGGATGCGCGCGGCGATAGATGCTGACAGCCTTTCGGATTGAACCTTCCTTCACACTTGTGATGACACGAGAGCGGATACCTTCCCAAGTGCGCTCTTTCCTAGCGTCCTCTCGCATTGTGGCGTACCTCACGCCAGCTTCTTCAATTTCGAAACGCGCCCCGTGGCCACCCACTCGGCTACGAAGATGCTCCCGTCCTGGCCAAAGCAGGCATCGTGCGGGTGGACGAACTTGCCTGCCTGCCATTTGGCCCGGTCGCCGCGGACCTGCATTCCCCCTTCGCCCGTAATGCGAGCGACATCTTCACCCAGTCGCGCCACGACTTCGTTCTTATCGTTGAGCAGGGTTACCCGGGCGTGCAGTTCCGGAATCACCAACAGGTTCTGCCACGTCTCGGCGTTGGCGGGCAATCCATAGCCGGTGAGCGTCTCTTGGTATTCGCCGTTCAGGTTGAAATATTGCAGCGTGTGGTTGGCCCGATCGCAGACGACGATCGCCGGCTCGCGTCCCGCGCGGCGATCGACCCACACGCCGTGCGGCGTGTTGAATTTGCCTTTGCCTTCGCCCGGCCCGCCAAAGCAGGAGAGCCACTTGCCATCCTTGTCGTAGCGATGGATGTAAAACGCGCCGTAGCCGTCGGCCAATAAGAAGCCACCGTCGTCGAGGAACGCGAAGTTGGTCGGCAGGAAGCGATCGCGTCCCCACTTGTTGGTCGGCTTGGTGTCCTCTTCGGCGGCATACACGCCCGACTCCATGGGGGCCCACTTCTGCCAGACCGTCTCGCCATTCAGGTCGAGCTTGGCGAAAGTCTTGAGGGCTTGATAAGCGCAGACGTAAAGAAACTCCTGCCCGCCCTCCTGACGAATCTCGATGCCGTGCCCGCCTCCTTGAAACTGCTGACCAAACGAGCGGATGTACGAACCTTCGGGATCGAACACGAAGATCGACGGATGGTCCTTGAGATCGGCCCGGCCCTCGTGAATCACGTACAGGCAGCCCGAGCGATCAACCGCCACGTTGTGGGTGGTTTGCCAGGTAAACTTGTCGGGCAGGCGTGGCCAATCGTGCTGCACTTCGAAACGATGTTCCCCCTCGCCGACCACCAACGGGCTGTCCGTTTTCTTGGCGGTGAGGATCGTCGGCGCGCCGACGAGCGCGGCCGTGCCGGCGGCGGTGGTGGCCAGAAACTGTCGACGCGAAACGCTGCCGTGCGAAGTGCGAGCCATCGGATGGGTTCCTGTGTGCGGATGGGTAGGCGCTATTGGCAGCATCATCGCAGCCGGCAGGGCGCTGGTCCATCATTCGCTGATTACAGGGGGTCCTCTATAAAGTGTTCCGGGAATTTGCGTCCTAACCGTCCTAATCGCAAGAAAAAATCACCTAACGCCTTGCCGAGAAAGCACTTGAGCTTAGGACGCAAATCGAAAAAACTTGCGTCCTAGCTGCGTCCTAACGGGCGGTTTTGCGTCCTAAAAGCGCCTGCCCGAGGTTTGCCTCGGTTTGCGATCGTGAGGGGGACGCGCTAAGTGAGGGGGGCGCGCTAAGTGCTCACGCCGCTTTGGCAATCGTCGTTCAAATCGAGCGATTCCCAGTCGTCGAAGCGCCGGGCAGCGGCGATCCAATCGCGAACCTGGATCGCCAGGATCCCGACCATCAACAATCCCCAAGCGACACACCCTAGGGCCGCCTGCTCGCGACCGATCAGGGAATGAAGATCGGTGAAACTCGCCAGCACGGCAATCACCGCGGCCATGGCTGTCGACACGAGTAGCGCCAGAAGGCCGCTTGCCAGCACGTTCGCGAGCCGGGAGAGGCGCTTGCCGGGCGAACCGGCCGGCTCGATCTGGCGACGAATCCATTCGCAGCAACCAAAGGTCGTCACCAACGTGATCCACATCAGGCAGGGAACGACAATCAAGAACGGCACGGCGGGCCCCAGCCGGTTGACTTTGTGCCTGAGCGCCGCGAGCAACACCACCACGAGTGCCATGGCCACCGCGCTCGCCAGCGATCCGGCGGTCGTGGTGCGGAAGATCCACTTGCCGATCGACTCGTTGCGTCGACGATAGCCCCAGCGCGTGCCGGGGAGCGGAGCGCAGGCCCATTGTTCGAGCAACGTGACGCTCGCCTGAAGTTCTTGCGTCAGCAAGGCCGAATCTCCGAAGCGACGAGTCGCCGCGTCGAGGGCGGTCGCCGAGTCGGCCGTGCGCGCGAGCTCTTCGTGATACAGGAGCGTGAGATGCGCGAGTAGCTCGGCGCGCATGCGGTCCTTCGTGCGGGTGCTCGCGCGAAGCGGACGGACGACGCGTTCGACCTGTTGTCGCAGGGCCTTCATGCGGGCGCTCCCAGCAGGTTTCCTAAGACTGAGACGAACAACTGCCACTCACTGCGGGCCGCGACAAGCCGCCGGCGGCCTTTGGCCGTCAAATGGTAGATGCGCCGTCGGGGGCCCCGTCGACCGGCGGTATCCTGCTCCCATTTGGCGGACACCAACCCCAATTGCTCAAGGCGATAAAGGGCCGGGTAAAGCGATCCCTCTTTGAGTTGCAGCGCGCCTTGCCCATCGCGATCGAGACGTTTGGCGATCTCCCAGCCGTGGGCCGGCCCAGGCTCGAGGGTTGCGAGGATGAGGCCATCCAAGTGCCCGCGCAGTTGATCGCCGCGAATCGTAGTCATGCTGAATATATAGACAGTCTATGTATCTATGTCAAGCGCGGTCGGTCGGACGCCGGAACGACTCCCGTCCCCGACCAATTTGCGAGAGCTGCACAGCCCACGATGCGTCAGGATGGTACGATGCTCTTGGAATTGACGGTGAGCGAACGAAGAGGCATGAGTTGCCGGGGAAGAACGAACCATGAAGAAGGCTCAGCCTGCAAAAAATGCGCGTGCCGCACCCAACGTCACCGGTAAGAAATCGACACCGCGAGCGGCTGTCGCAAAATCCGCGGGCAAGCGGAGCACGCCGAAGCAGGCCGCACTCAAGAAAACCACACTCAAGAAAGCGACGGCTAAGAAGGTCGCGGTCAAAAAGGCCGTAACGAAAAAAGGCGCAGGGAAAATAGTCGCTCCCAAACACGCTGCGCCCAAAACGATCGACGACTACATCGCAACGTTTCCCGCCGACGTGCAGCGGAAGCTCCAGCAAGTACGGGCGACCATTCGCCAGGCCGCGCCCGATGCCCAGGAGACAATCTCCTATCAGATGCCTGCCCTCACGCAGCAGGGGAACGTGATCTACTTCGCCGGGTACGAGCACCATATCGGCATCTATCCGGCGCCGCGCGGGATTGAGCAGTTCAAGCAGGAACTGGCGGCCTACGAAGGGGGCAAGGGGACGATCAAACTTCCTCACGATCGGCCGTTGCCGCTGGACCTAATCCGCCGGATCGTCGAATTCAAGGTGCGGCTTAATCTCGAGAAGGCCGCCGCGAAACGGCCGCGCCGCAAGTGAGCATCAAGTCAAACACGTAATCGAGCACCGCATGGACGGACGATTTCAACCCGATGGCCGCACGCAGTACGAGCGGATGCTCGCCGGCGATCAGTACCAGTGCGAAGATCGGCAGCTTACGGAGAAGTTGGATCGGGCCGCGCGACTTTCGGCCGAGTTCAACGCGCTGGCGGGTGACGATCAGGCCGGCCGCGACCGCATCTTGCGAGAATTGCTCGGCAGCGTCGGTCCCGGAACAGTCATCCGCCCGCCGCTGCGGTGTGACTACGGCTTTCAAACGCACATCGGCGCGCGGACGTTCGCCAACTGGGGCTTGATCGCGCTGGACGTTGGCCGCATCACGATCGGCGACGACGTGCAGATCGGTCCCAATGTGCAACTGCTCACGGCCACGCACCCGCTCGAACCTGAGCCGCGACGGGCGAAGTGGGAAGGCTCGCAGCCGATCACGATCGGCAACAACGTTTGGCTCGGTGGCGGCGTGATTGTCTGCCCCGGCGTTTCGATTGGCGAGAACACCGTGGTGGGGGCGGGCGCGGTCGTAGTCCGCGATCTGCCGGCGAATGTGGTCGCCGTGGGGAATCCGGCCCGGGTGATTCGCGAGCTCTAACGCCGGTTCGTGCCGCCCGCGAGCTGCCGCAGAGTTTGGCCGTCGTTGCCGCGGGACGTTAGAATCTGGGCATCGCCGGGCGGGATTCTCTGCGGCTTTGGCAGTACGCTCCCGTTGTTCAGGCGAATCGTGCGGCCGTGGTGAAATCCGTTTCGACGTGAGCGCGCCCGAAGATGCTGGCCAGGCCGAAACGCCGGACGTCGCTGGGGCCGGTGTGCCAGGTGATGACTTGCGCGCTGGGCATGCGCTTTGTGTTGCTCATCGCACTGGCGCCCGGCGCGGCGCGCGGTGAGAGCGACCTCGAATTCTTCGAGAATCAAGTGCGGCCTATCTTCGTCGAGCGCTGCGAGGCCTGCCATTCGGCCGCCAAGGGAAAAACCAGCGGCGGGCTGGCGCTCGATACCCGCGATGGTTGGCTCAAAGGAGGTGACAGCGGGCCGCCGGTGATGCCAGCCAAGCCCGACGAAAGCCTGCTGATCAAGGCCGTGCGTTACGACGACGACGGGCCGCAGATGCCGCCGGACGATCACGGCGGAAAGCTGGCCGATGGCCTGGTGACGACGCTCGTCGATTGGGTGGCGCGCGGCGCGCCCGATCCGCGCGTGGCCCAGGCTCGCATCGGTGGCATGACGCCCGACGAGGCCCGCGGCTGGTGGTCGTTCCAGAAGCTGCAGCCGGTCGAGCCGCCGGCCGTGCAGAACACTGGCTGGCCGGCGGGAGATATCGATCGCTTCGTGCTGGCGGAATTGGAAAAGCATGGGCAGATGCCGGCCGCCGCGGCCGAGCGGCGCGTACTGCTGCGACGAGCGACGTTCGACTTGACCGGCTTGCCGCCGACGCCGGCCGAGGTCGAGGCGTTTATGAATGACGCGGCGCCGGGTGCCTTCGAGCGGGTGGTGAATCGGTTGCTCGCGTCGCCTGCGTATGGCCAGCGCTGGGCGCGGCATTGGCTCGACGTGGTTCGCTATGCCGATTTTTACGACGCGAACCCCGCGACGCGCACGGCGAGTTGCGAGATCACCGAGGCCTGGCGCTATCGCGATTGGGTGGTCGACGCGCTAAATGCCGATCTGCCGCTCGACCAGTTCGTGGTGCATCAGATCGCCGGTGACTTGCTCCCCAGCCCGACGGGCGAAGAAGTGTACCCGGCCGGATTGATCGCGACGACGTTTTTATCCAACGGCGTGTGGGACCGCGGCGATGCCGACAAGGAGAAGATCATCAGCGACATGGTCGACGACAACATCGACGTCGTCGGCAAGACGTTCTTGGGGCTGACGCTGGGATGTGCCCGTTGTCACGATCACAAGTTCGATCCGATCACGACGGCCGACTACTACGGTATGGCCGGCATTTTTTACAGCACGCACATTCTCAAGGATTTGGGGGCCAAGGGAGCCGAGTACACGATGAACCGCGTGCCGCTGGTGCCCGCGGCGGTGGTCGCCCAAAGGCAGCAAGCGGAGCAGCAGTTCGCGGCGGCCGAAGAAGCGATCAAAAAGTTCGACGAGGCGCGGAAGAACCAACAAGCTGCCGAGCAAGCGGTGGCGGGTAGTGTTCCGGCGAACAACGGTTCGGTAGAGAACGCGCCGGCGGAGACTAATTCGAAGGACAATGAATCGCCAACCGCTGCCAGTGATCGCGAGCGGGCAGAACTGGTTGCCGCGCGCGACAAGCTTCAGAGCGAAATGCCGCCGCCGCTGCCGATGGCGATCGCTGTGCAAGAAGGTGGCACCGCGGGCGGGCTGTTCCCGGCGATTCAGGATGTGCCGATTCATATTCGCGGGAGCTACGCGCGGCCAGGGGAGGTGGTGCCGCGACGTTTGCC
Organism: uncultured Planctomycetaceae bacterium; assembly: GCA_964495375.1. Lineage (GTDB taxonomy): Bacteria > Planctomycetota > Planctomycetia > Pirellulales > JAEUIK01 > JAIESQ01. The sequence goes on from CAZBWM010000072.1 coordinate 32,962, forward strand.
GACGATCTTGGCGGGTGACGCTCAGCCGCCGATCGTCGATGGGAGCGGCCGCCGGCAGTTGGCCGCGTGGATCGCCGCGGCCGACAATCCACTGACGCCGCGCGTGATCGTCAATCGCGTCTGGCAGTGGCATTTCGGCGCGGGGCTCGTTCGCACGCCGAGCAATTTCGGCAAGCTCGGCGAACGCGCGACGCATCCCGAGTTGCTCGACTATTTGGCGGCGAAGTTCGTCGCCGAGGGGTGGTCGCTCAAGGCGCTGCATCGGCAGATTATGCTCTCGGCGACCTATCAGCAGGCGAGTGCTCCTTCGCGCGCAGCAGTTGAGGCCGATCCTGAGAATCGATGGTTGGGGCGCTTCGCCCCGCGACGTTTGGAGGCCGAAGCGATTCGCGACGCCATGATGTTTGTCGCCGGAGGGCTGGATGTGACGCCTGGCGGACCAGCGGGGGACGACCTCACGATCGCGCGCCGCTCGCTCTACGTGCAAACCGCGCGCTGGGATCGGAGCGGGTTTGGCACGTTGTTCGACGCCGCCAACCCCGACGCCTCGGCCGAAGCACGCACGGTGAGCACCGTCGCCCCGCAGGCGCTGTTGCTCTTGAATCACGAATTTGTGTTGCTGCAGGCGCGGCGACTGGCCGAGCGACTTCTGCGCGAGGCAACGTCGGACGATGCGGCCCGCATTGCGTATGCGTATCAATTGTTGTTCGCCCGGGCGCCGACCACGGAAGAAGTTGCGGTGGCCGAGCGCGTTTTAAGGTCAGCCGGGGTCGTTGATCCCGTGGCTGCCTGGACCGATTTGGCGCACGTGCTGCTGTGCAGCAATGAGTTTGTGTACTTGGATTGATTGGATTGTTTGACATACCGGCGATGGCGACAAACCAGTTAGGCTTAACAATCGTGACAAATGGGTGGCCCAGCCGCTCGCCGGCTGGGTCGCGAAGCGACAAGAAGCCTACTAAAAGCGAAGTTACTGACTGGGTCACGCGGCATGAATAGATTCTTGTGGCTGCGCCACCCGGCTGCGAGCAGCCGGGCCACCCGATCAAATTCGCAACGGGGCTTAGTGGCACCCGAGTGGACCGATAGGTGCGGCAATGAGTAACGATCACACCATCTCACGTCGCGACGCGCTGCGGCAGGCTGGCTGCGGGTTTGGCATGCTGGCCTTGGCCGATTTGCTGGCCGGGGACGGGCGGGCCGCCACGTCGCGCGGATCACCGTCGCAGAATGATACGACCGAAGCGGCCGACCGCGCGGCCCATCCCTATGCGGTGCGCGCCCCGCATCATGTCGCGCGGGCGAAGCGGGTGATCTTTCTGTACATGCCGGGGGGGCCGTCACACGTCGACTTGTTCGATCCCAAACCGCGCTTGGAGATCGACAACGGCAAGCCGCTCCCGTTCGAGAAGCCGAAGCTCTTGCGGACACAGACAGGTAACCTGCTGGCGTCACCGTGGAAGTTCCGCAAGCACGGGCAATCGGGCATTGAAGTCAGTGAACTGCTACCGCAGACGGCCCGCTCGATCGACGACATGTGTGTGATTCGCTCGATGCTGGCCGACAACATCAATCACACCGGCGCGGCACTGCAAATGTGTACCGGCGAGCAGGCCTTCTCGCGGCCGAGTATGGGCTCGTGGTTGACCTACGGGCTGGGGACCGAGAATCAGAACTTGCCGGGCTTCGTGGTCGTCAGCCCGGCGGCCGTGTTTCAAGGGGCCCAACTCTGGGCGTCGAGTTTTTTGCCGAGCGCTTATCAGGGAACGCTCGTGCGCGACCTCAAGCAACCGATCGCCAACCTGGCCGACCCTACCGGCAACCTGGCGCGGCAGCGCGAAAAGCTCGACGCGCTACGAGAGCTCAACGAGCTGCACAAGCGCGAGCGGGCAATCGACGGGCAGCTCGATGCGCGGATCGCCTCGTTCGAGCTGGCGTTTCGCATGCAGCGCGACGCGCCCGAGGCGTTTGATATCTCGCTCGAGAGCGCGGCGACGCAGCAGCTCTACGGCATCGACAACGGGCCGACCGACATGTTTGCCCGACAGTGTTTGTTGGCGCGGCGTTTGGTCGAACGCGGCGTGCGGTTCGTGCAGCTTTTCGACGCGCCCGCGAACAACGCCTGGGATCACCATGGTGGATTGCGTGAGAGTTTGCCGGCCCGCTGCCTGGCGGTCGATCAGCCGATCGCGGCGCTGTTGGAAGATCTCAAGGCGCGCGGGCTGCTCGACGAGACGCTGGTGTTGTGGGGAGGCGAGTTTGGCCGCACGCCGACGGCCGAAGGGACCAACGGTCGCGAGCATCATCCGTTCGGCTTCACGATGTGGATGGCTGGCGGCGGAATTCGCGGCGGTATGACCTACGGAGCGACCGACGAGTTCGGCTGGCACGCGGTTGAGAACATCGTGCACGTGCACGACCTGCACGCCACGATTCTGCATCTGATGGGCTTCGACCACGAGCGGCTGACCTACCGCTTCAGCGGGCGCGACTATCGCCTGACCGACGTACACGGTCGCGTGGTGCGAGAGATTCTGGCGTAGAGGGGCGCGAACGTTGCTTGCTCGGGGTTCAAGCGTTCATGAGCCTCGATCAAAAGATCAACTGTGCCCGCAGGCCCAGGATCAGGCTGGGTTCAATGCTCTTGAGCGCCGGCACGATCACTTGCAGGTCGGGCGTGAGGCGGATGGCCGGCGTCAGCTCATAGTTGTAGTAGAGCTCGACTCCCTGGCCGTCGCCGATCGGCCCGAACTGGTTGGTGATCAAGGGGCCGATCTTGTGGCTCGTGCCAGCGTAGTACCAACCGATGCCGAAGGTGTCGTCCGGGCGGCGCGCGAACGGCACGTGCCCCCCCAGCCCCACGCTGAGGAACCAGGCCAACGGGCTGGTCAATTCATCGGCGTAGCCTGCGCGGCCGAACAAGCCCCAACCGCGCAGCGGGTCGAGCGAATCGACGACGAGATACTGATCGAAGTTGTAGAACAGCGCGTACGAGCCGCGGATGTTCGGGATCGCCACGTCGGGGTACTGAATGTACGACTCGCGGATCGAGATGTAGGTCTGGTTGTTCCAGGTGGCGCCGAAAAACTGATGCCCTGGCTTGCCGAAGAACTGGGTGGGAATGCGCAGGGCCAACGACAGGAGAACGCCGTCGCGGCACAGTTCACGAAAGCCGCTCGTGGCCGTGGTGTCGGTCGAGTTGAGCACGGTGAAGGTCAACAGCGGCTCTCCTTCGCGGAGCACGACAAAGCCGGTGCCTAACGTGGAGTAAGGCACCGTCGCGCCGACGATCGGATTGAACACGAAGGCCATGTTGGAGAACTGCGTCTTGCCGCGGGCGTGGGCGAAGGCATTGGTGTCGCCGTCTAGCGTGTCCATC
>CAZBWM010000073.1:0-35539 GCA_964495375.1 uncultured Planctomycetaceae bacterium
GCGGTAAATTAAAATCCCTCTACCCGAAACTCAAACTGTGACGCAGCACTAGCCGCTAACTGCGCGATAGTTCGAGCCAGGGCTGTACCACGTCGGCCAGTTCGCCGAGCATCATGCTCGTCGCGCCCCAAATTCGGTGTTCGCCCAATAACAAGTGGGGCGCCTGAAACTCCAGGCTGCGGACGTTGAGCTTGTGCTGCCCGAAGTTGGCCGGATCGACGAGATGCCCGAGCGAAAGTTCGAGCACGTCGGCCACTTCGCTGGGGTTCGGCTGAAAGTCGGGGCGCGCGTCGGTCACGGCCACCCAGGGCTCGACGGCGAAATTGCTCACGAATAAAAAAAGCGGCGTCAAACGGCCGACCACGCGCACCATGGCCGGCGAAATGCCGAGCTCTTCTTCCATTTCGCGCAAGGCCGCGGCCTCGCTCGATTCGCCTGGCTCGATCAACCCGCCAGGGAAGCTCACCTGCCCAGCGTGATCGGTCATGGTTGCCGGACGCAGCGTGAGCGGGACGTGCCAGGCGTGCTGGTGCGGATAGAGCAACACCAGCACGGCCGCCTGTCGGGCATCGGCCGGCGGCGGAGCATAGTGCCGGCCAAAGCTCAGCTCCGGCTCATACCGTGATTGCGCAGCGCGACCGGGGAGCGGCCGCCGGAGCCGCTCGGTCAGGTAGGCTTCGAGATCCTCAGGCTGCGGATGCTCGGACACGGAGATACCTGGGGGCTGAAGAGTTGGTAGGCTGTACTACCTTCGAGTCGGCTGTCGCAGTCGCAAAGGGAACGCCGCAGGCGAACTCTGGCGCCGGCCGCGCACTCTACAATATCGCGATTCGGCGCCGGCCTGTCAGGGGGGCACGCTGCACCCAGGCAGGCACGTCGCACTGCCCAGTTCACCTTCACTTGCCGTCGAGCCGATCGCTCATGCCCAGTAGCGGAATTTTGAACATTGATAAGCCCGCGGGGCTCACCTCACGGCAGGTGGTCGACCGCGTGGCCCGCCTCGTTCGCCCCGATAAGGCAGGGCATGCCGGTACGCTCGATCCGTTGGCCACGGGCGTGCTCGTGGTGTGCGTCGGTCAGGCGACGCGCTTGATCGAGTACGTGCAGCGGATGCCGAAGACGTACCGGGCGACGCTACTATTCGGTCGCTCGAGCCCCACGGACGACATCGAAGGGCCCATCACGCCTGAAGACTCACCGCGGGTGCCGACCGGACAGCAAATCGCCGAGGCCACGACGCAGTTCATCGGCACCATTCAGCAGCGTCCGCCCGATTACTCCGCGGTGCACGTTGCCGGGCGGCGGGCCTACGATCTGGCGCGGCGCGGCGTCGCGCTCGACTTGGCGCCGCGTCCCGTCGAAGTGTTCGAGATCCACATCGTGTCGTACGCGTATCCCGAATTGGTGTTCGAGGTCAGGTGTGGCTCGGGCACCTACGTGCGATCGATCATCCGCGACCTGGCCGCGGCGCTAGGGACCACGGCCGTGATGTCGGCGCTAGAGCGCACGGCCATCGGTGAGTTTCACCTGGCCGACGCGCTGCCGCTCGATGCGCTTACGCCCGACACCTTGGTCGAGCGGTTGCTTCCGGCGCGCTCCGCTTTAACGCAGGTGCCCGAAATCGCCATCAGCGACGAGGAGCAGTTGCGGCTTGTCCGCGGGCAAACGATCCACCGGCCTGTCGCGTCGGGCGACCAGGAATGGGCCGCGATCAACGCGGCCGGAGATCTTGTGGCGCTGCTAGCGCGGCGTGTGGATGGAACACTCGGGCCGACACGCGTGTTCGCCACACAGCTATGATGCGGTGCAGATCACACCAAGCAATGCCTGGGATCGGACAAGTACCGCTGCGCGTCGAGATTGCCCGACTCGCGCGAGACCAGCGGGCCGGGGGTGACGATGTCGGGCGGAATCGATTCGACCTTCTCACCGCCGCGAACGATAAACTGCCCCAGCACCAGCGCCGTCATATGAATCAGACAGACGGGGTTCACCGTCGTGGCGGCTAATCGCCGGTCGGCCACACCATCGAGCCCTTCTTTTTGCCCATCCACTGCGGTGACGACCATCTGTTCGTGCGGCGTGCCTTTGAGCGCCGGCACACAGGCCAGGGCCATGTCGTCGCTGTGGAAGAACGCGCCGGCGATTGGCGTGTCGCTGGACGCCAACAGGCTTTCAAATGTGTCGCGGGCCTTCTGCTTGTCCCAATCGCACCAGCGGATGCCACCGCCGACGACTTCAACGTCAGGGTGCTCGGCGAGAACTTTCTCGAAGCCGGCTTGCCGCCCTTGCGCGCCGGAGTGCGCGCTGAGGCCGCCGATGTGGATCACGCGGCCGCGACCACCGATCTTGTTCATCAGGTAGCGCGTGCTCGTTTCGCCCATGAAAACCTGATCGGGCCCAACTTGCAGCCAGACGCCGACGTCGCGCGCTTGCGGTTGGGGCACCACGAGCGTGTCCATCGAAATCACCGGAATGCCGCGCTCTTTTAGCCGGCGGACGGGGGCTTCGAGGCTTCCCAGCCCGATCGCCTGGAACGCGCAAAAATCCCAGTCGTCGTCCAGCGCCAGATCGATCCGCTCGCGCTGCTTGGCGGGGTCGAATTCTCCGTCGCGCCAAACAACTTCCACGCCCAGCAGCTTGCCCCAGAGCTCGGCGGTTTGCTTGCCCAGCGCGCACCAGGTGCTCTGCAGCCCCGCGTTCGAGAAAAGTGCGCGCAGCGGCTTCGCGCCGCCGGCCGCCGTCGAGGGCGCGCTACTAGTTGCGCAGCCGGCCGTGAGCGCCGCGAGTCCTAACCCCGCGCCCCCGATCGTGTGCTCGAGAAATCCGCGCCGCGTAGATGTCGCGCTCGTGGAGGCTGACTCGATCGATGCTTGTGGTAGCACGCGGACTCTCCCTCTCATGGCGACAGCCCACGGTATTCGAACCGCCGCGGGCAACCTGGCTTTCCCCCCACACGCTCGTCGATCAATCGTAGAGTGCGATAGAGCGCGAGTGCAAGCATCGACTGCCAGCGGCAGCAGGGAGCCCGCGAGTGCCTGCTAACACGCGCGGTTCATCTTGGCCGAGCGGGCCAAACTCGCTAGCATCCGCGCACCGTGTTGCGTAAACGCTTCTCCGGCAAATCGCTAGTGCAGAAGGGCCGCTAGGATGGGCATGTTGCAGAGCGTGCAAGATCTTGCCGGAGCGATCGACGACCCCCAGATTGCCGCACTGGTCGCGCGCTGGCTGCCGGTTGTGGTGCTGTTGGCACTGCTCCCTGTCACCAAGATCGTCGTTGCGCTGGTGCGACGCACCTGGATTGCTGGGCTGAGCCGGGTACCGATCGACCGCGACCGTGCGATCCAGCGCATTGAGACCCTGCTGGCCTTCGTCCGCAGCACGGTTTACTTCGCGCTGACGCTGACGGCGGCGCTTCAGGCTCTGCACGCGCTGTTTCCTAACTTTGATCCGATGGCCGCGACCGGCGCGCTGTCGATCGTGGCCTTGATCCTGACCGCGATGTTCCGCGACGTGGTGGTCGACGTCGTCAAAGGGCTCGATATCTTGCTCGGCGGTCACTACAGCGTCGGAGACTACGTGCGGCTGAAGGACTACGCCGGCTACGTGATCGACTTCCAACTCAAGTACACCAAGTTACGCTCCGCGGGGGGGGAAGAGATCATCGTCAACAACGCGGCGTGCGTCCCTTCGTGTCGCTTCCCCGAAGGGGTCGTGGCCAACTATCTCGACGTGCCGCTAGCGCGCGCGGCCGACGAAGCCCGGGCACGCGAATTGTTGGACCAGGTGGCGGCCGACATGAGCGAGCAGTACGAAATGATTCACGAGCGACCGAGCTTTGAACGCACGCTGCCGCGCGAGTCGGGCGATGGCGCAGTGGTGCGGTATGTCATTCGCTTGTTGCCCGGCGCCGACTGGGTGCTGAAAGATGCCTATGTGCCGCGGATCGAGCAGGTGCTACAAGGGGCCGAGATTCCGTTGGCGGCCGCGCCCTGCTACTTCTTTCTCAACGACCTGATGGTCTTTCGCCGGTTGTTTCGCCGTCGCTAGCGTACACGGCGCGGGCGCGGTTTTCGCGACTTTGCCGCCGTTAAGGAAAAGCAGCGCAAGTTCTTGCATACAAGCCATTATGCGCTATGATGCACGTCGCCGTGGGGGAAGCGCCGGGCAATTCGCTCGGCAACAAAGCGGCAACGGCTCGTTGCGGTAGTGCCGCGCGGGCGAATCAATCGAAATCGGCTTTGTGCTGTCGGCCTGCGCGTGTCCAATGGCCGGCGTGCTCGCAGGGAGTCAGGCGGCACTCGGCGAACAAGCTTTTGGACTTTTCGTTGCGACCTCTCGAAAGGGGAGTAATTAGCTGTGAAGCCTCAAGAAGTACTGGCCCTGTGCCGTGAGAAGGATGTCAAGGCGATCGACCTGCGGTTCATCGACTTTCCAGGTTTGATGCAGCACTTCACGATCCCAGTCAACAAACTCACGGAAGACGTGTTCGAGGAGGGACTCGGCTTCGACGGTTCGAGCATTCGCGGCTGGCAAGCGATCAACGAGAGCGACATGCTCGTCGTGCCGCAGCCGGCCACGGCCTTCATCGATCCGTTCTGCGATCTCCCCACGCTGGCGATGATCTGCAACATCCAGGACCCGATCACGCGCGAAGATTACAGCCGCGACCCGCGCAATGTCGCTCGCAAAGCCACGGCCTACCTGAAGAGCACCGGCATTGCCGACACCTGCTACATCGGCCCCGAGGCGGAGTTCTTCATCTTCGACGACGTTCGCTTCGATCAGAACCAACACGAGGGTTATTACCACCTCGATAGCATTGAGGGTGAATGGAACCGCGGCCGCAAGGAAGAGCCGAACCTCGGCTACAAACTGCGCTACAAGGAAGGTTACTTCCCGGTGCCGCCGGCCGATCAGCTCATGAATCTGCGCAATGAAATGATGCAGACCATGATCGATTGCGGTCTGGACGTTGAAGCCCAGCACCACGAGGTGGGCACCGCCGGCCAGAGCGAAATCGACCTGCGCTTCAATGAGCTGGTCAAAATGGCCGACTCGATGATGCTTTACAAGTACATCATCAAGAACGTGGCCAAGCGCAACAACAAGACCGTCACGTTCATGCCCAAGCCGCTGTTCGGCGACAACGGGTCGGGCATGCACACCCACATTTCGCTGTGGAAAAACAATGAACCGTTGTATGCTGGCAGCGGCTACGCGGGGCTCAGCGATCTGGCCATGTACGGCATCGGCGGTTTGCTCAAGCACGCGCCGGCGATTCTGGCGTTCTCGAACCCCACGACCAATAGCTACAAGCGGTTGGTGCCGGGCTACGAGGCGCCGGTCAACCTGGCCTACTCGCAGCGCAATCGCTCGGCTTCGGTTCGCATTCCGATGTACAGCGCCAGCCCCAAGGCGAAGCGCACCGAGTTCCGTTGCCCCGATCCGAGCTGCAATCCGTATCTCTGCTTCTCGGCCATGCTGATGGCGGTGATCGACGGAATTCAGAACAAGATCAACCCGGGCGATCCTTTGGATAAGGACATTTACGATCTGCCGCCCGAAGAACTGGCCAAGGTGCCCAAGACCCCCGGCTCGTTGGACGAAGCGCTGCGGGCCTTGGAGAAGGACCACGAGTTCTTGCTCCGCGGCGAAGTCTTCACTAAGGACGTGATCGAGACTTGGATTCAGTACAAGCTCGAGAAGGAGTTCGACGCGGTGCGGCTGCGTCCGCATCCGTACGAGTTCTGCTTGTATTTTGATATCTAGGATCGACAGGTTCACACGATGGCGCGCGACGACTATTAGGGCGCGCCCTGAATGGTGGATTCACGCAAGCCCAGGGGTTGCAACCCCTGGGCTTTTTTGTGCTAATCGTCGTGTCTATTCAAAGCGTGCTGTGCTTTTGAGCATCGCGAAATGCAATCCTCCGTTTGAGCTACCCATGAGCATCACCGCCGACACCCTGAAGAAACTTGCCCAGTTCGACACGCCGACGATCTCGAACGTCATCGAGCTGTTCGACGTCGTGCCGCGCAACCGCGGCTACATGGATCACCGTATTCACTCCTGTTTTCCGGAGCTGCCGCCGATGGTCGGTTTCGCCGCCACGGCTTCGTTCCGCAGCGACGCTCCGCCGCCGGCCGGCGACGTCTACGCCTCGCTCGATCAGCAGGTCGCCAGCTTCGCGGAGTTGCCTGGCCCGGCCGTGGTCGTGTTCCAAGACTTGGACGATCCCCCAGCGGCCGCCACGTTCGGCGAGGTGATGTGCAGCACCTATCAGGCGTTCGGTTCGGCGGGCTTGATCACCTCAGGCGCCGGGCGAGATCTGGAGCAAGTGCGGGCGCTCAAGTATCCGGCTTTCACCGGCTCGACGATCTGCTCGCACGCCTATTGCCACATTCTGCTGGTGGGCAAACCGGTGCGCGTCGGCGGGCTGGTCGTGCATCAAGGCGACTTGTTGCATGGTGACGCCAACGGCGTGACGCGCATCCCGCTGGAGATCGCCGAGGACGTGGCCGAGTTTGCCGGCCCGTTTGTTGACGCCGAGAAGATCGTGCTCGACTACGTGCGCGGATCGGGCGCTAAGACGGCCGCCGGCCTGGGCGCCGCGCGCAAAGAATTCTCCGCCGCTGTGGCCAAGCTGACGGCCGAGGCGAAGAAGCAGGTGAAGGGCGCTTGATCGAAGCGCAACTTTCGGACGTGGGCGATGAAACTTGAATATCTCCCGAGTGGCACGCCCGACTGTCCGCTGATTCGACTGTACGACTTCACGCGTGCGGAAGCTGCGGAGCTTTGCTCGACGGTTGCAGAGCTGGCAAGCGGAGAATTGGGATGCGTGGCGGTCGCCGAGCTGCCATTCATCACGGCGATCGGCGGCTGCCAACTATCGTTTCTGGCAGGAACGTGGGACGCCGGAGTCGTGCAACAGCCGGACGGCTCGTACCTTTGCCGCTTGACGCCAGGTACGTGGGACAATGTGGCCGGTTTGATCGAGCCGTTTACGAGCGATGCCACGGGTTATCAGTGGCTCGTCGGTATGCCCGGCGAAGTTGCGATTCTGCTGTCGGTCAATGGCCAGTGGTGATCGTGCGCGGCTTATCGAAGCGACTTCGGTGCTCATTCGAACAGTTTGATATCGCGGCCGCCATGAACAACGCGGAGCAGTAAGATTCCGCCGGGGGCGCGGCCGAAAGTACACGACGTAGCTGCCGATGGAAAACCGTCGGACAAGCTCGCCGAGATTTGGGCAGGGTTCTCCGAGCTTTTGGTTGCTCGCATAGAGGTGGCAGCGGTCTTGGATGGAATCGAGAAATCTATCAGCAACATCAGCGCTACCGCTTGATTCTGCAATATGCAGCGCGATTTCTTCGAGATCGCGTCGCGAGAGTTGTGTGCGAACGACCAGCGCCATTAGCGTCCCCGGCCGTTTGACTTGAGTTTGGCGCGTAACTCATTTTTGATTTCATCGATATCTAACGGCGCGATCAAACCCGCGTCAGCCTCCGCCAAGGCGGCGTTGATCTTCGCCTTCAATTCTGCTTCGCGCGTCTCGATTTCTCGGTACACGCGGGCAGCTTCTATGGCGAACTCATCAACCGACTCAAATTCGCCGCTGGCGATCTTTTGCTGCACATAGCTTTCGAGATCAGGGGGATAGGTGGACATGGTCAGGCTTCCTTCGGCACCAATTTGGTAGCACTGGTTGTCATTCTACGACGCGGTTGGTTGGATGGGTATTTCAGCTTTTGTACTCGGCGACATTCAATGAAAATGCTTCGACCGCACGCGCAGCGCTTCGATGCATTCTCGCATGTCGCCTGATGCGGTAGACCACCAGGTGGATTACGCAACTTAGTCGATCGAGCTTGCCCGCGTGATTGTCGCCGCGGACTGATGATCGGCGTGAGGGGAGCGCAAGCGAACGTCGGAACGGACTCTCAAGGTGACACGGCCAGCCTCTTCCGCTAGGTGCCGATCGTCTGCCCCCGAGGTGCTGGGGATACTACGGAATCGGCACGACGTCGAGCCTGTACGGGGGCCCCCCCCGGACTTTGAGTTTTAGGCTGGATTGGCGGGGGGAAGAGCCCAGGAATTGGGTTGGGACCGGAGCAAAAGTCTCTCAATAAGTGGCTTGTACGCTTCACGATGCGATTACGGCGGAAATTCCTTGACACCCATTTTTGACTGGATAGACTGCGTTAATGCCGCGTTAACTGGCAAGTTAGCGTGTGACGCTGCGCCCGCGTATGGGGGCACGGCGTTTTGCGAGCGGGCGGATTATCCATTGGGGGATGATGCTCGCTGGCATCGACGCGGCGTCAACACATCGCATTTCCTCGGCAGCTTGCACTAGCCGGAGTGCACTAGCTGGAGCGCACTGACTGGAGTCGCCGATGTCGATCGTTGGGGATTCTGAACTGCTCACGGTGATTGATCTGCCCGTGCCGCGAACGGCGCACGTCCGGCAGGTGACCTTGATCCGTCCGGTGATGGTGGCCTCGAGCGGATCATGGAACTCCACGCTGACCCCACCCTTGGGTCTGGCGTACCTGGCGGCCATGCTCGAAGAGAACGGCACCAAGGTGCAGGTCGTCGATGCGATTGCCGAAGGGGTCGACCAGTACATTGAAGAAGACGGCTACCTGTTCCGCGGCCTGACGATCGAAGAAACGGTTCAGCGGATTGAGCCGGATTCGGAGTTGATCGGCATCTCCTGCATGTTCACGCAGGATTGGCCTTGGATGCGGATCTTGATTCGTGCGATTCGCGCACGGTTCCCCCGCGCGGTCATTGTCGGCGGTGGCGAGCATCTCACGGCGCTTCCCGAGTTCTGCCTGCGCGATTGCCCTGAGTTGGATTTCTGCGTGCTCGGCGAAGGGGAGGAGACGCTCGTCGAACTGGTCAATAACCTCGACGATCCGCAGAAGTTGCGCGAGGTTGCCGGTCTGTCGTTTTTGAATCGCGGCAAGTACGTGCAGACTTGCTCCCGCAAGCGCATTCGCGCGGTCGACGAGTTGCCCTATCCGGCGTGGCATTATTTCAACATGGAGGTCTACCTGTCGAGCCGCAACGCGCATGGCGTGTATCGCGGCCGCAGCATGGGGATCTTGGCCACGCGGGGTTGCCCCTATAAGTGCACGTTTTGCTCGAACCCGGTGATGTACGGCAATTTGTGGATGGCCCGCTCGCCCGCCGACGTGCTGGACGAGATCGAGCTGTACATGGCCAAGTACGGTGCCGAGAACATCGACTTTTACGATCTGACGTTCATTTTAAAGAAGAGTTGGATTCTCGAGTTTTGCAGTGAGATCGAGCGCCGCGGAATGCACTTCACTTGGCAGCTGCCCACCGGCACGCGCAGCGAAGTGATCGACGACGAGGTCAGCCAGGCCCTCTATCGCACCGGCTGCCGCAATATCACCTATGCCCCGGAGAGCGGCTCCCCCGAGACACTCAAGCGCATCAAGAAGCAGGTGGACCTGGGCAAGCTTACCAAGTCGATTCGTTCGGCGCTGGCAGCGCACGTGAACGTCAAAGTGAACATGGTGATCGGCTTCCCCGATGACACGCGCCGCGACATGGTCAAGAGCGTGATCTTCTCCTGGAAGCTGGCGCTGCTGGGGACGCACGACCTGGCATTCTTCATCTTTTCGCCGTATCCCGGTAGCTCGCTGTTCGACCAGTTGCGGGCCGAAGGTCGGATTGGGGAGTTGGACGACAACTACTTCCGTTCGCTCGTGGCCTTCATGGATGTGTTTAGTTCGACGGAGTATTGCCGCCAGATCAGCGGCCGCGAACTGAAGTGGTGGCGCTTTATCGGCATGTCGTCGTTCTTCGGTTTGTCGTACCTCGTGCGACCGTGGAGACTGTTCAAGCTCATCAAGAGCCTGATCAAGAACGAGAGCGACACTGTGCTCGAGCAGCGATTGGGTGCTGTGCTGCGACGCCCCGAGGCGGTCAAGCTGACGCACAAGCCGCAGTTGGCGCCCAGCCAGCCTGTGTCGGTCTGATTTGCCGGCGGGGTTAGCGCGGGTGGGCCATTCTCGTTGTCGTGTTTCTATCGTGCGCGCCGGCGGCGATGTCGCGTGCCCTGGCCGGAGCGGCTCGCGGCCGTCCCACCATGCTGCTTTGATTCGCGCGTCCCTTCGCCGGGCAGCGCTGAACGGGGCGGCGTCTTAGGCGCGGCCCAGCGACCACCCAATCGCGGAATCATCGCCAGTGCCACGGCCAGCAGGCCCAAGGCTCCGATGCCACACCCCACCGGGAACTGCCACGGTCGATAGCGTAGCTCGATGCGATGCTGTCCGGCGTCGAGCAGCAGGCCGCGAAAGTTCAGGTCGACGCGCCGCAGCGGTTGCGGCACATCGTCGACCAGCGCCTGCCAACCGGGAAACCAGGTTTCGCCGATGACCAACAGCGCCGGCTGAGCTGTTGCGGCGATCACGTTCTGGCGATTCCAACCGTCGACGATTTCGAGCACCTGCGCGGTGTTTCCGTCGGAGTGCATTTGTTCGAGAAGCTCGGAAGAGATGCCCGAGAACGTGCTGTCGTCGACCGTGGCGAACTCCCGTAAATCGAACGCGGGATCGAGCAACAGGCTGGCCGCCGCGCGGTCGTCGGACACGCGAACGAGCCGCGAGACGAACCAGGCGCGCGGCAGCGCGGTGGTGTTTTCCTCCCAGGCAGTCGGCAGCCATTTCTGGCGCGGGGTGTCCGGCGCTCGTGGCGCCGGCACAATGCGATGCCGCACCCCCAGCAAGTCGTCGTAACGCTGACGACGGGCAACGTCGAGCCGGCCACCCAGCATGCGCGGCGCGACAAAGTCGCGGAAGCGACCAATCGCCAGCTCTCCGCTTCCCCAGACCTTGGGAACTCGCAGCGGTAACCAGGAGTCGCCCACCATGGCCAGACGGGCGGCCAGAAAATCCTCGCGCTGCCGGCTGCCGTACAGCACCATTTGATGGCGTTCCCATTCGGTGCAGACGCGCCCCTCGCCGGCGGCTTCCGCCCGCTCTGTCACCTCGCTGGGCAGCACGCTGTAGATGTCGTCGTCGGTGATGAAGTGCACCTGGCGCGAGACGAGGGTGACGTCGAGTGCGGCCAGGGCGAGCAGCGCAGCCACCAGCCAACGAGCCGATGGTCGCCAACCGCAGAGTGCAACCACGACGAGCGCCGCCGCCGCGGTCGCCAGCGCGAGCCGGCAGTCGGCGCGCCATTGGGCGAAATGCATCGCGTCGGGCGCGCGGTCGACACCGCAAATCCACGCGACCCAGGTCGCGTCTTTGGCGACCAGATAGACCACCGATAGTGCGGCCACGGCCAGCAGGATCGCGACGCACCAAAGGATCGTGTAGCGCTTGATCCAGGCCGGGCGGTTGACGCGTGCTGTGCCGGTTTCTTCGCAAGAGATCGCGGCCTGCCAGCCGAGCGCGCCGAGCATGGCGACACCGCACGTCGGCCAGATCATAAACTTCGCGGGCCAGCGAAAGCGGGTTGCCCGTAGCACCGCTTCGCAAACGTCGGCCAGCGGCGAGAATTTCCCCAGCGCTAAGAGCATCCCGGCCGCGCCCATCACGAGAAAGAAAATCACCAGAAACCGGTGCTGCGCGGCCGGCGACGGCGAAGATCGCTTGCCCGCGGGCGTTTGACGTCTGCCCCACAGCAGTGGTGTCAGGCCGGCCAGCGCCAGCGGCACGAGCCCCAAGTAGGCCGCTCCCAGCCAAAACTCGAACACCCCCGGCGTCCAGTAGTCGGCCTTCAGGCCCGGCCGACCGAAAAGAAACGGCACCACCATCGCGAACAATTGGCGAGGCGCGAGCGAACCTAGGTCGAGCCCCGGATCAAAAGCGCCGGCCCGCACCGATTGCGGGAGCAATTCGAGCGTCAGCAGCACCTGTGGCGCGGAGATCAACAGCGCGACGCCGCCGGCCGCAAGACAAGCGCACAACGAAACGCCGAGAACGCGCCAATTCCGTTGCCAAATTAGCAGGGCAACAACATAGGCGCCGATGATCGCCACTTGATAAGCAAACAGATGGATATTGCCGGCCAAAAACGCCAACGCGATCAATAGCGCCAGCAGGGCGGCGCCGGGGATCAGTGACAGTAGCTGCCGGCCGAAGGATTGGCCGCTGGTCTCATTCGCCTGTTGCGCGATTCGGCTGGCGGTTAGCCACATCCAAGGGAGCCAGGCCAAGGTCGCCGTGACACTCTGAAACTCCAAGTTGGCAATCGAATAGGTGCCAAGCGCGAAGCTGATGCCGGCCAGCAGTGCCGGCCCACGCGACAATTGCCAATGACGGGCCAGCGCGTACCAACCGGCCGCCAGAATGAAGACATGAATTGCCAACCAGAGCTTGAGCCCCCAGACAATCGGCCCGACGAGAAAGACAAACTGTAGCGGATAAAAGAACCCGCGCTGCGGATGCGCGATGAACGGCTGCCCACAGTGCGAATAGGGGTTCCACAAGGGGACTTCGCCGTCGGCTAGTGCCTCACGCACGAACTGCCGCCAGGGGAGAAAATCGCAGTAGGTGTCGCGCATGCAAAGCACCTGACCGGCGAAGAAGGAGTCCCAGAAGAAGGCGATCGACAGTGCGGCGAGCAAGAGATAGGGGGCCCAGTTGCGACCGCACGCGTGCCGGCGAGCCCGGCGGGATGCTTCGACTTTTGTATCCGACTCTTTGCGCTGCGCAGCGGCAACCGCATTTTGTTCGGCGTTTGCCAAAGGCATCAAATTTTGCCCCGTTCTACGCCACGAGTGGCGTCAGCCGGTTGTTATTAGGTGCTACGCCACGAGGGGCGTCAGGACCTCGCCATGCACGTCGGTCAGGCGCATGTCGCGGCCGCCGAAGCGGACGGTGAGCCGCTTATGGTCGAGCCCCATCAGGTGCAACATCGTGGCGTGCAGATCGTGAATTTCGACTTTGTTCTCCACGACGTGATAACCGTAGTCGTCGGTGGCGCCGTAGAGGGTGCCGCCGCGGACGCCGCCGCCGGCCATCCACATGCTGAAGCCGAAGGGGTTGTGATCGCGGCCATCGGAACCTTGGGCCATGGGAGTGCGGCCGAACTCGCCCCCCCAGACCACGAGCGTGCTGTCGAGCAGGCCGCGGCTCTTGAGGTCGGCCAACAGCCCGGCGATCGGTTTGTCGGTCGCCAGCGCGTTCTTGGCGTGCCCCTCGCGCAAGTTGCTGTGCTGATCCCAGCGGTCGAAGCCGAGGTTCTGCGGCAACAGCTCGATGAATCGCACGCCCCGCTCCACCAACCTTCGGGCGAGCAAACACTGCCGGCCGAAAACTTCGGTCGCCGGATCGTCAAGCCCATAAAGCTGCTGGGTCGCCGCGGTTTCGCTCGACAGGTCGGCCAGCTCGGGCACGGCGGTCTGCATGCGGCAAGCTAATTCGTAGTTGGCGATCGCCGCTTCCAGGGGATCGTCGGCGCCGCGGCGCTCGGCCAATTGGCGATCAAACGCCCGCACCAAGTCGCGTGCGGAATTGTCGCGTGCGGCACCATTGTTCAATGCGGTAGCGCCGGGCGTGAGATCAGCCACGGGCGCCGGTCCACGTTGAAACAACGAGCCTTGGAAGGCGACGGGCAAGAACCCGCTGCCGAAGCAGTCGAGCCCGCCCGGCGGAATCATCCCGCTGGTCAGCACGACAAAGCCGGGCAGATCTCGGCACTCGCTCCCCAGCCCGTACGAGGCCCACGAGCCCATGCTGGGACGACCTTGCTGACCGGCCCCCGTGTGCAAGAAGTAGTTGGCGAAGGTGTGCTCCGAAAAATTGGAGACCATCGAGCGGATGATCGCCAGGTCGTCGACGTGCCGCGCCGTGTGCGGGAACAAGTCGCTCACCGGAATGCCGCTGGCGCCGTATTGGCGAAACTCCCAAGGGCAGGCGAGCACGGTGCCGACGTTGTCGAACTGCGTGGGCTGCACCTTGGCCTGAATCGGCTGACCGTGCTCGCGGGCGAGGCGTGGCTTGGGGTCGAACGTGTCGACCTGGGAAGGGCCACCGTCCATGAACAAGAAGATCACACTGGTGGCCCGTGCCCGATAGTGGGGCGGGCGAGGCTCGTAGGGATCCGCGGCGGCCGACGGTTTCTTCGCGCCGAAGGCCGGATCGTCGGCCAACAATGCTGCCAGCGCCGCGGCGCCGAAGCCATTGGCGGCCTGACGCAGTACGTCTCGGCGCGAGAGGGGCGGAGTTCGGAAACGGCCACAGTGCATTGATCCTGGTCCCGAATTGCCGCTTAGTCCAAACCGCTGTTCGACTTCATCAGTCTACTCCCCCTACGGCACGAAGACGAACTCCTTGGCGTTCCAGAGGGCGTGGGCCAGGCTGGTCCAGGCGAACAGCTCCGCGGCGCTGGGGGCGCTATTGGCATCCACCGCGCTCGTGGAATCGGTCGCCGCGCCACGCTGGGAACTCAGGAACTCTCGGGCCGTCGCCAGTTCGACCGCGCTCGGCTGCCGGCAGAACGCGGACGCGATCATGCGGGTAACGCGCTGGTCGTCATTCATGTCGCATTGCCTTAGCAGGTGCTCGGCCCAGCGGGCAGACTCTTGGGCGACCAGCGGATTGTTCATCAGCGACAAAGCCTGTGCGGGGACGTTCGAGACGCTGCGCCGGCCGATCGTCGTAAAGGGAGTGGGATAGTCGAACGCCATCAACAACGGTGGCAGAAAGTTGCGGCGCACGCAGAGATAGATGCTGCGGCGACCATCACCATCGAGCGGGCCCGAGGTGGTGGGCCGGCCACGCCCGATCATGAAGTCGGTCAAATGCGGCGGCACGCTTGGTCCAAACATCGTTGGATTGAGCCGGCCGGAGATCGCCAGCATGGCGTCGCGAACGCATTCGGCTTCGAGGCGCCGAATCGCGCGGCGATGCCAGAGCCGGTTCTCGGGATCAGCGGTGTCGGCCTCCGGCTGCGGTTCGCTCGCCATGCGGTAGGCGCTCGACAAGACGATTTCACGCTGCACGGCCTTGATCGACCAGTTACCGGCAACCAGACGGTTTGCCAGATAGTCGAGCAGCTCGGGATGAGTCGGCGGTTGCCCCATCACGCCGAAATCGTCGGGCGTGCGGACCAGGCCAGCCCCGAAATGATGATGCCAGAGCCGATTGACCAGCACGCGCGGTAGCAGCGGATTGCTGTGCGGATCGACCATTTGCCGAGCCAACGTGAGGCGACCGCTGCCGACGACATCGGGGGGCGTGTCGGTTCCGCCGAGCACGGTGAGCCAGCGGCGTGGCACTTCAGGGCCGAGCGTCTTAGGACTACCACGAATCATCAACCATTCGTTCTCGGCAGTGCCATCGAGAATGGCTGGCGCCATGCGCGGCGCCGCGATCGCGGATTCGAGCTGCCGCCGCTGATCGACAAGCGCCGTCAATTCGGCGGTCAAGCGATCGAGCTGCTGGCGCGCTGGTGAGCCGGGCGCGGCGACAGCGTCTGTCGTTGATGCGGCGAGGCGTTCGAGTGTGGCGTTGGTTGCTTCGGCCGCGCGACAGGCCGTTTCGTCGGCAGCGAAATAGAACGCCGCCGCGGGTTCGCCCGGCGCGTCGTGATTGCTTAACAGAACGCGGTCGAGGGCGAGCCAGCCGTCGTCGTCGTCGATCAGCTCGATGTAAGCGCGGTGGCCGACCCACTTGCTGACGTCCTGCGCGTGCCAGTGGAGCGGTTCGCCACCGGGGCCGATCGCGAGACCTCCGTAGATGGGGGCTTGAATGAGCTGCAAACCGTCGAGCACGAGCCTTACTTTTCCGGACGTGCCCCCGAGTAGGTAGAGAATTCGATTGCGCGTGATCTCGAACGTCGGCGAGCGGAGGGCGCCGCGCAGCTTGGTCGAAAGCGCGCCGCTGTGGGCCAGGCTGGCGGCCGCGTGGCGTAACCTGCGCGGATCGGTATCGTCGCGCACGAGCACGTCGTCGGGGCGGACTGGCCGGGGGCCGAACGCGGCGCCGGTCGCGGTCCAACCGCCAAAATCTCCGTCGGCAAACTCGGCCAGCAACACGTCGCCATCGCGAGCGGGAAGCGACGCGGCGCTTGTCGTGCTGCCAGCGGCTGTTGCGCCGGCCGGTGTTTGCGGCGTGGCGGCGACAAGCTGCGCGACGATTTCCGCGGCGCGAGCGTTGGCGTTCAAACTCACCAGCGGCGCGCCCGGGTCGGCTAGGTCGATAAACGCCTGCTGGTACCGCGAGCTTTGCAGGTAGCCGGCCAGCGCGTAGTAGTCGCGGGTGCTGATAGCGTCAAATTTGTGATCGTGACAGCGCGCGCAGGCGATCGTCAGGCCGACGAAGGCCTTGCCCAGCACGTCGATCTGGTTGGCCATGCGATCGGCTTCGTCCTGGCGGACCTCGACCGGCGAATGGACCGCCTCGCCCAGGAACCACCAGGCCGTGGCCAGGATCGATTCGTTGGTCGATTCGTTCGTTCCGTCGGCAGCATTCAGACGCGGCTGCTCGAGCAAGTCGCCGGCGATGTGCTCGACGACGAACTGATCGAACGGCAGATCAGCGTTGAAAGCACGAATCACGTAATCGCGATAGCGCCAGGCGTGCGGGATGTCGAAATCGAACTCGTGACCGTGCGTCTCGGCGTAGCGCATCAGGTCGAGCCAGTGGCGGGCCCAGCGCTCGCCGTACTGCGGGGCGGACAACAATCGATCGACGACGCGCTCATAGGCGTCGGTCGAATTGTCGGCGAGAAACGCAGACAGCTCCTCGGCTGTGGGAGGCAAGCCGATTAGGTCAAACGTCACGCGGCGCAGCAGGGCCGCGCGATCGACCTGGGGCGCCGGAGTAAGCTGGGCCGTCTCGAGCCGCGCCAGCAGGAAGCGATCGATCGACCCGCGCGGCCAGGCCGAATCGCGAACGTCGGGGAGCGCTACATCGGCCAGCGGTTGAAACGACCAGTGCTTGGCGCGCTCAGCAAGATCGAACTCACTCGACGGTTTGGCAGCGGCAGTCGGTGCTGCTTCCGCGGGCCAAGGGAGGCCCCTCGCGACCCAATCGACCAGCACGCCGACTTCGTCAGACGGCAGTTGGCTCTTGGGGGGCATCTGGTAGGTGTCGCCGTATCGAATGGCGTCGACCAACAGACTTTCGTCGGGCTTGCCGGGCGTGGCGGCCGGACCACTATCACCGCCGGCCAGCACCGCCGCGCGGGTATCGAGCCGCAGCCCTCCTTTCGGTTTGTCGCTGGCGTGGCACTCGTGGCAACGCGCGACCAACAGCGGCCGAACCTTGGTCTCGAAGAACTCGAGATCGGCCGCGGGGAAGTTGTCCACGGATTCCGCGGCCGGCTGTTGAGCGGTGGCCGGAGCCCAGCAGCAGCACCAGATGAGCGCAATCGTGCCGACCCAAGCGAGGGCGGACCACGTTTGTCGCCGTACTGGTTGATGCATCAAACCACCCTCGCGCCGGCGGTTAGTGTCCGCCGTGATCGTGACCGCCGCCGTGGAAGACCTCGTGGTCGGCCGCGCCGCGGGCGATCACATAACTGAGCAAGTCGAGAATCTCTTCATGCGTCAGCTTGTCGAGCAAGCCCTTGGGCATGATCGAGGCGGCGGACTTCTCGCGGGCGACGATTTCTTTCTTGTTCACCACGACCGGCTGCGCCTTGGCGAGCGGATTCTCGATGACTTCGAGCGTGTCGGGCGTTTCCTTGACGATCATGCCAGTGAGTGTCTGGCCCGAGTCGAGCTCGAAGGTGTACATCGCGTACTTCTCGTCGATCTTATGCGACGGTTCGATGACGGCGCGCAAGATGTCAGGCGGCAGCAGCTTGGCGTCGAGCTTGGCCAGGTCGGGGCCGAACTCCTGCCCTGAGCCATTGAGCTTGTGGCACGAGACGCAACTGGCGACCTCGAACATTCGCTTGCCCGAGGCGAACGACCGCTTGGCGATGTGGTCGACCGATTCGGAAAGATCGGCCACGGTCCATTCGGTGCGGGGGCGGTTGAACTTCAGCAGCTCGTCGCTCGGCTCGAGTTTGTGCTCGGCGACGTATTGCTCCGGGGCCGACAGGTACTCATCGAGATTCTCGACGACATACAGGCTGCCGAACATCCGCCGCCAGTGGCCGGGATAGGTGCAGACATACGGATAGACGCCCGGCTCGGTGGGGGCGGTCCAGCGCAGCCGCTGCGACTCGCGCGGGCGGAGCAAGCGGCTCGCCAAGAGGATTTTGTCCGACGCGGGCACATAGTTGCGGGCGACGGCGCCGGGATCGGTGGCGGCAGCCTCGGCCAAATTGCCGATTTCCTCCATCGAGCCGGGGAGCGCGATCACCAGGTTGTGCGGCATCAGGTCGGTGTTTTCGAGCAAGATCTCGATGGGGCGGCCGGCCGCGACCACAAGCTGTTCTTGATCGTAGCGCATCTGGTCGGTCACCGTGCCGACGCGCAGCACGCGAACGCCGAGCTCGCCCAACTTGCGCCGCAGCGACGCGGCCTGATCGCCGGGCAAGAGTGCCGCCAAACTATCGCCGACCTGTACGGCATCGAGCGCGGCGGGGCTGGTGCGGGCCTCGACCGGCAAGCTGCCGAGGTACGCGAGCACCTGTTCGGCCAAGGGACCGGCATCTTCTTTCGGCCAATGCTGCGGGGGAATACGCAATAGCGCCGTGAGCGCGGCCGGACGATCGCGCTCGTCGTTCACGCGGGTAGCAATGGCCCGGAAGGCGGGCGCTTCCTGACCGCGAATGCTGGCCAACGCCAACATGGCGCCGCGACGAACGGTGCGTTCGAGCGAAGTGCCGCCGATGGCGACTTCGGTTTGCGGCGTGGGAGCCGGTAGCCTGCCGCTCTCGAACACCGGCTGGCGATCGGCAGCCAACACCTTGACGACGAAGCCTTCGAGCCGTGTGCCCAGGCTGCCGTCGGTGCGATTGAAGACGACGACTTTTTCGATCGGTAGCTCGGTCCCCAGATCGATTTCCCACCAGGGATTGTGAGCGTTCTCGCTCGAATGGGTTTGTCCGCCGGCCGAGTATTCGCCTGAGCGATTGCCGTCGATGGCGCGCGCAGCGTCGCCACCGTGGGCGGTGTCGCTCTGCGAAGCGCGACCGTCGAGGGCGACGTTGCGCCCTTCGCTATAGACTTCGATTTCGGCCAAGGTCAGCGTGCGCTGCCGGCCGGGGAGTTCGATCCGCACAAACCGACCGCGCTTCTCCTCGTCGGCGGATGCGCTGGGGGCCAACTGCGGCGGCAGGCCAACCAAGAGCGCTTCGATGCGCGGATAGAGGGCTGCCCGCTGGCTGGGATCGCGAATCAGGGGAACTGCGTTGACCAGGTCGGTCAGCGTGCCGGGCTTGCTTGAAGCTTCTTCCCAAGTGCGATCGGCGGTGCCGTCGGCGGCCACGAGCGCGACAAAGGCCAATTGCCGCGTGACGGGCAAGCGCCCCTCGGTCGCGAGATGCCTGATTTGATCGCGGACCGCCGATAACTCGCCGGCCGGCAGATCGGTCATTAGCCGCACGAGATCGAACAGCACGCTCTCATCGGCCAGCGATTGCGCGCCGTCCAGGTCGGCGATGATCTCCAACAGTACCGCGGTTGGCGAAATTTTGCGATCACCGGCCAACGACTGCAATGCTCGCTGGCGATCTTCATCTCGAATGCCAGCGCGCGAGAGCATTTCGCGCCACACCTGCGGCGTGGGATCGAGCTTCACGAGATCGTCGTCGCTGACGTTCTTGAGAAAGTAGCGGGCGCCGGCCGGCGTGGTGAAGTGAATGGGGCGGTGCGCGGCGATCGCGTCGCGGACGTGCGGGGCGAGCGCCTTCATCGTTTCGCCCGAGACGTAGGCCAGGAACTTGTCCGACGGCAGGTCGGAAGCGACGAGCGGTACTTCGATCGCCTCGGCCTGGGGGAAGTAGCTGGCCGCACGGATCGCCTCGAGTCGCACGCGCGGGTGAGGATCGGCCGCCAGCTTCTTGAGCAATTCAAGGGCGTCGGAAACGCGATCGCGCTGCTGGCAGAGCACGCGCGTGGCCGCGGCCCGAACACGAAAATCGGACGAAGCCAGCACGCGCTTGAGCAAGTCGACGTTCACGACGTTGAACGACTGCATGAGCCAGAGCGCTTCGAGCAGATTGTGCTCGAGATTCGGATCAGCCTGGTCCAACTGCGAGATCCAGAAGTTGGCGTCCGCCAAGACCTGGCCGATCTCGCGCGAGGCCAGCTCGATGCGGGCGCGATAGCGCACGCGGTCTTCGCGAGCCTTGAGCAAATCGAGCAGTGCCGGAATCGGCTCGCCGGCGATCTTGGTGACGGGAGAAAGCGGGCGCCCTTCGTAGGTCACGCGGTAAACGCGGCCATGCTCGCGATCGCGGCTGGGGTCGCGCAAATTGTGTTGCATGTGGCCGATGATCGGATTGTGCCAATCGAGAAAGTAGATTGCGCCGTCGGGCCCGACCTTGATATCCGAGGGGCGAAACGTCTGATCGCTCGACGACAACAGCGGCTCGACTTCTTTGGCGCCAAAGCTCGCGCCGTCGTCGAAGACCTCGTACTGCAAAATGCCTTGAAAGCCGATCACGTTGCCGACCAAGAGGCGCTGCTGCATTTCGTCGGGGAAGTGGGCGCTGCTGAGGTATTCCATGCCTGGGCAGGGTCGCGTGCGCTGCTGATAGACCTGCGGCGGTGACGGGTGTTTTTCAGGGAACTCGAGCCGGCCGGAGAAGAGGGCCGCGTGATAGGGATTCGAGCCGGTGCCGTCGACGACGATATCCTGCCCCCAACGATCGAAGACGTGCCCGTGCGGGTTGGCGAAACCGTGGGTGACGTAGACCTCGAACTTCTGCGTGCGGGGCTCATAGCGAAATACGCCGGCGTTAGCGAGCCGGACATTCGGGCCCCAGGGGGTTTCCGCCTGCGTGTGGTGGAAGGTCCCCTCTTGAAAGTAGACAGCGCCACCGGGATCCAGCACGAAGCTGTTGGCCGCGTGATGGGTGTCGGCCGAGTCGAGACTGCTGACGAGCCGCTCGCGGAAGTCGGCCCGACCATCGCCGTCGGTGTCTTTGAGGAACATCAGGTAGGGAGCCTGCGCGATCAGCACTCCACCGTTGTAAAACTCGAAGCCGGTGGGGCAATGCAAATCGTCGGCGAAATGCGTGCAGCGATCGGCGCGGCCGTCGCCGTCGGTGTCTTCTAGCACCAGGAGCTTGTCGTTCATCGGCTCCTTGGGCTTCCAGTGCGGATAGGTGGGCCAAACGGCGACCCACAGTCGGCCGGCGGTGTCCCACGACATCTGCACGGGATTGACCAACTCGGGGAACTGTTTTTCCGATGCGAAGAGATTGACTTTCAGCCCGGGGGCGACCGTCATCTTGTCGATGGCCGCGTCGCCGTCGAGAAACTCGTGCTTGCCGCCGGGGAGGCGTCCCGGCTTGTTGGTGACCACGGGGATGAACTCGGGCGTGTTCGAGTCGTCGACCGCTGGCGGGGTTTCACCGCGCGCGACCGCCCAGATGTACGCATCGCGATTAGCGGTCATCACGTCGAGGACTTCCATCTCGCGCTGCATGACCGTCCGATTGGTTTGCCCTGCGACGAATTTCAGGTCGGCCCGCTGCCCATAGATCGAGTAGCCGTCGACGGTGCGATAGCGCTCGAACCAGAAGAAGCACTTTTCGGCGACCGCCTTCCGCAGGGGCTCGAGGGCCGCGTCGCCGATGGGTGCTGGTTTCGAATCGCCCGTGGGGGCATCTTCGAACAGGGCGTAATCAATCGCGCGCGAGATAATGCGATTGCCGTTTGCGTTGAGATGGACCCCGTTAATGGTCAGCGGCTGCTGCTGCGCCAGGTACGCGACGCGGCTGGCAGCAAACAGATCGACGAACGGCACCCCGTGCGCTTGGCAGACCTCGGCCATCGCTTTGGTGTAGAGGGCGCGGCGCTCGTTGTCGGCCACGCCGTCGGGGAGATTGATGTCGTTAAGTTTCTCGAACGCCAGTGGGCCCACGATTGCCAGCCGCGGAGCGGAGCGACCGTTGTACTTCTGCGATTGGGTGTGCTTGATGAAATCGGCCAGATCGGTTTTGAAGGCGTCGAGTCCTGCCTCGCCGGCGTACGACTCGCCATGCCCGAACATCGCCAACACGACGTCGGCCTGGACGCGGGTGAGCCACTCGTCGGGGGTGCCAAACCCGGCCGAGCGAATACGCAACTTGAGCTCGTCGCCGGAGAAGCCGAGATTGCGGATCGCCAGCTTGTGCTGTGGGAAGCGGGCGTGCAGTCGGGTCTCGAACCAGCCGTCGTGCTGCAAGCGCTCGGCCAGCGTGTTGCCGATGATCGCTACGTGGTCGCCGGCTTGCAGGGTGAGCCGGGCGGGCGAATCGGAGGCGCCCGCCAACGACCCGAGCGAGCAGACGAATGACAACGTCAAAAGCTTGGTGGTGAACCTCAAGCGTGATTCCTTCGCAGGCGAGGGGGGTAGGAATGGGAGCCCGGCGGCCCACGCTAAATTATGGTCAAGTTGGCGCGAAACGCCATGCTTGATCGCCCCGGGAGTAAATTCTCGATTTGGGCTCGAAATCGGGTCGCGGGCCAGCGTAATCATCGCGAAGCCCGAGCGGTGCCAGGAACCGATTCAAGTGATAGTGCCCCAATTGTTGGCCACTGGCAGAATTGGTTCCTGGCACCGTTCGGACGCCGGGCCTCACCCTGTTGACCTGCGACCAGCATCCTCCGCGCTGGATATGGGAGCGGTTTGCGTTAAGATGCCGGGCGTCGCGCGGCCGAAACCGGGTGCGCGGCACAACCGACCGCGTGGCCCAGGCGGCCGCCGAAGTCCCAAAAACTCGCACAACCGGGGGCAAGTCATGCCAGTTGAGTTTACCTGTCCGCACTGCGGCGCGCAGACGACCGTGGCCGATCAGTTCGTGGGACGCACCGGGGCGTGCGCCAGTTGTGGGCAGCCGATCACGGTGCATGGTGCGACGGGCGCGGCCGTCGCAGCGGCTCCCGCGAAGTCGAGCGCGCCGATGATCGCAATCATTCTCGGCGTGATCTGCGTCGTGCTCCTGATCTGCGGTGGAATCTTGGTCGCCTTGCTTCTCCCGGCGATTAACGCGGCCCGCGAAGCAGGGCGCAAGACGCAGTGCCGGAGCAATCTCAGTCAAATTGGCATGGCACTGCACAACTACAACGCGCGGTTCGGTTGTTTTCCGCCGGCGTACCTTGCCGACGCCGATGGCAAACCAATGCACAGTTGGCGCGTGTTGATCTTGGAAGACCTGGGCCGGCAAGATCTCTACGCGCAATACGACTTCGATCAACCGTGGGACAGCCCGACGAATCTCGCGCTCGCCGACAAGATGCCCAACGTTTACCAATGCCCGACCGATCGCGGCAACACTGGTGAGTTTACGAGCTACGTCGCGGCGGCCGGACCCGATCGCATGTTCGCCGGCGCCGACGCGCGCAAATTCAATGAAGTCACCGACGGCCTGTCGAACACGATCGCCGTGATGGAATACTCCGACTCGGGCATCGGCTGGCTCGAGCCGCGCGACGGCCCAGCGCCTGGCGTGCCGGCCGCGAGCAATCCTCCCGAAAGCCATCACCCGGGCGGGTCATTCGTGCTCATGGGAGATGCCAGCGTGCATTTTATTCCCGAAAGCACCGACCCGCAGACCGTCGCAGGCATGCTGACCGTCGATGGGGGCGAGGCCGTGATGCTGCCGTAGCCGTATTTCGAGTGGCTTGCCTGACGACGTCGCGTTGATGAGAGCCGCGCCGTGATGTCTGGCGACGTGGCACGCTGACGACATTCGAGGTTGATCACCACGGAGACGCGCACCCGATGCCAGTTACGTTCACCTGTCCGCACTGCGGCGCGCAAACCCTGGTCGCTGATTCGTACATTGGGCGAACCGGAACTTGCGCGAGTTGCGGGCAGCAGATCACCGTGCATGGCGGGGCCGTGGTCGCCGCATCCGGAACGCCTGGCCGTACAAGCGCGATGACGATCGCATGGGTCGTCGGCGGTACGCTCTTGCTGTTGTTTTTATGTACCGGATTGCCGGCGCTACTCATGCTGCCGGCGATCCAGACCGCCCGCGAAGCCGCGCGGGCGCAAATGTGCCAGAACAACCTCAGGCAAATCGGCTCGGCCCTGTTGCAATACCATACGGATATGGGCTGCTTTCCGCCGGCTTACCTCGCCGACGCCGAGGGCAAGCCGCTGCACAGTTGGCGCGTGTTGATTCTGCCGTACCTCGACCGCAAGGACTTGTACGACAGCTACGATTTCAACGAGCCTTGGAACGGACCGAAGAACATCCTGCTAGCGCCGTTGGTGCCGCCGGTGTATGCGTGCCCTTCTGATCCCGACACGATCGACGGCTATACCAGCTACGTGGCGGCGGTTGGTCCGCAGCGGGTGTTCCCCGGCGCGCAGCCGCGCAAAGAGAGCGAGATCACCGACGGAGTATCCAACACGATAGCGGTCATCGAGCACTCCGACTCGAAGATCAACTGGCTCGAACCGCGCGACAGTTCGCCTGGAGCTCCGGCGAGCAGCGGTGCGGCGGTAGCCAGTGGCAGCGCCCCGGCGAGCAACCATCCGAAGCAATCGCACGCGCTGTTCATCGACGGCAGCGTACACAGCCTGCCCGACCATCTGGAGCGGCATCAGCTCGACGCGCTAATGACGGTCGACGGCGGCGAGCTGGTACCGGTTCCGTAGGGGAAATGACCCTGCAAGCGGGCGAACAAAACGGTGCCAGGAACCGAATCCAGCGGCGCGTCACCCATGGGAGTGCGGTCAGCCGATTCGGTTCCTGGCACTGTTTTGGCTATGGCACCGTTTTGGCTAGCCGGACGTCGCCGCACGTTTCTCGCGGGCGGCGATCTCCAGCGCCTTGGCGTCGATGGCCGCGGTCATTTGCTGCCAGGCCGTGCGCCCGGACGCAACTCCGTCTGGCGCTGATTCACCGGCTCCCTCGTCGCGCGCGGTTTCGTCCCGCAACCACATCGTGAAGTGGCACGTCGGCGCCCCGGCCGGAATCGTGCTGTCGAATCGCACGTCGAAGCCGGCTTCGGCCGCGAACTCGCGGGCCGCGGCGACCATCCCTTCGACGAAGTACCGCTGCACCCGACAATCGAACGCCTGGTAATGATCCTGGTGCGGGCACCAAAGAATATCGAAGCTCGCCTGATCGGGCCCATCGATCTGCGGAGCTTCGAGCGACGCGTAGGCGATGCGGTTGATCACCGACGCGTAGAAGCTGACAAACTCCGTGGCGGTCATCCCCTCGGGCTTGGTAGTGCCGGCGAGAACCTGTTCCCCGATGTCGTGGCCCACGTCGTAGAGCGACTGGGCGACCACCTCCTGGCCGCGCTGGCCGAACTCGCGTTCGCAGCGTTTTAAGATGCCGATCACGGCCATCGCCTGCATGGTTCCCCATTGCCAGAGCGTGGCCGGATCGAAATCGGTTTTGGCGAGCACGTCTTCGCGCAGCCGCTTCAGCCCCTTGGCGTACGGCTGGTTGAACTCGAAGCCGGCCCAGGCGGGCTCAGAGCGGTTTTGCCAGTGCGCCATCGTGATGAACCGAATCTAGCGCTTCACCGCGCGTTGCCTGCCAAGTAAAAACTCAGCGCTCTTCGCGTTCCTCACGAATGAAGTCCGCGAGCGAGCCCTTAAACTTACTCAAAATGGCGCGCGCCTTGCTTAGGCCGGGAGGCGCGACACTCGATTTGCACGACTCCATGAATTCGTGATCGAGCAAGTCGGCAATGTCGGCCAGGTCGTCCGAACTGTCCGCCGTGGTTTCAATGCTCAACGACACACGCTGGCCGTCGGAGACGTGCACGGGCTGCTCGGGGCGAAATACCCCGTTCTCAAAGATGGCGTCAATGCGCTGGATCATGTTCTTGCCGAATCTGCAAATTCGCGAGATTGGTCCACGTCCGTCTAATTCCAGTCTACTTCCCGGCCGCTTCGTCGGCCTTGGGGCCGCCGACGATCCGCACGTTGGTCGACAGGTAGAACGGCGGGCCGTCAGCCTTGTAGACCGCTTCGCCGATCACCGCCGCATAGCCGACACTGGGAACCGCCAGGTCGTAGACGTATTTACCGTCGCTGGCCGGCACCTCCTGCGACACCCACTTCGACTCGCGGAAGTCCTTCGTCGGCGCGGTCACCAGCCAGACTTGCACCTTCTGCGGCGTCTGGTCGGAGGTGATCGTGAGCGTCGTCTTTTCGTCGGTCGTGTCGTAGTTCCACTTCAAGTCGGGGAGCTTGTACTGGCCCGCGGCTTCCTTCTGGAATGCGCCGATCGTGCCCAGCACGCGGCCGAAATCCTCGACGCCGTGCCCCTTGTTTGGCACATAGAGCAGGTGCTTTTCCCCCTTCAAATCGTCCCAATAGAAGTTGCAAGCGTCGAGACACCAATACGGATCGTTCGTGCCGAAGATCAGCAGCTTGGGCTGCGTGAGCTTGTCGCGATAGGTGTACGGATCGACGATCGCACCCAATTCGCGGCCGGCAGGCGTATCCATCTGTTGCTGGATGCCGCGGCGCGTGTAGTCTTCGATCTGCTCGGAGTACTTCCCCCAGCTTGCGATCTGGTTCTTCATTTGCACGGGGCCATTGAGCATATCGATGACCATCGGCGCGATGGCGGTCGCCCGCGGATCGACGACGCCGGTGAGCCAAGTGGTCCAGCCGCGCTTACTGGCGCCGGTCACCGTGAAGTTCTTGATGTCGAGCTTCCACTCTTGCTTGGTAAACTCCTGCGTGGCGTCCATCGCCCGCACGGCCGCCTTGGCCATGGGCAACAGCAGCGGCCACTCGGGATCGCGCGTCTTCAAGTACTGCTCGAAGGTGTAAGCGATGATCTCGTCTTCGGTCATGCCGTCGAAGACCGGCTGGAACGGCACATGCGACAACAGCGCGACGGGGGCCTTTACCTGCTTGACGACTTGCGCGAGCAGCGGGGCCTCGCCCGGCAGCTTGGCTTCCTCGGCTTTGGCCGGATCGAACGGCTTGTCGAGCTCGTCGTTCCAGCCGCCGCCGGAGATCACCAGCACCCCTTGCGACGTCTGCTCGGGCAGATCGAGCGGACTGACGATCCAGAGCTGATGCTTCCAGACGATGTCCTTCCACGTCTGCGAGACGAGGCGCAGCTCGACGAACTTCACGCCATTGGCTTCGCGCTCCTGCCGCTTCTCCCAGCGATAGCTGGCGTCGGGCTTGGCGACATAATTCTCCAGCGCCGTGACGGCCACCTCGGCCGGCGGTTTAGCAAACGCCGGGCGGCCCGCAATGACCAATCCCAAGGCGACGACAGAAAACAACAGCGCGGCGAAAAGCTGAGCGGGGCGAAACAATCTCACGGCGGTAACTCTCCTGGCGGGTTGGATTGCCAGCCGTGGCTGGCAGCAAATGGCGGGCGGACGGATGAACCCAGCTATTGTGACATGCGTCGCGGCGCGCGGCTACGGGGCGGTGGGTGACCAATTTCGCCCGAATCGCTACAATCCGGGACGACATTTACCTGCCTGCCAGGCGTGCGTGCCTTTTTGCCCTCCCTACCCTTCGCGCCCGCCTACTTCGTGGGTCAGTCGGAATGGAACCGATATCCGAACGGTGTCAGGAACCGATTCATAGTCGTGCCATCCATTGGTGGCCTGCCGCTAGAATCGGTTCCTGACACCGATCGGGCTTACCGCTACTTCGACTGACCCACGTTCCTGGTTTTCTTGTCCGCGAGATTCCAGCCTTGCACCCTGCCGCATTTGCCAAGTGGTACATCACCCATCGCGGCTGGGTTGCTGCGCTGGTGGTGGGTCTCACGACGCTGGCGACGGTGGGGGTGGCACGACTGGAGTTAGACGACGTCCCTCGGGCGATCTTCAAGACTGAGAACCGCGACTACGCGGAACTGCTGAAATTCCTCGACGACTTTGAATCGGACGACAACGACTGCTTGCTGGTGATCGATGGTGGCGACCTATTCACGCCGCAGGGGGCCAAGGCGATTCGCAGCCTCGTCGAGGGGGCGAAGCGGATCGACGGCGTCGCCAGCGTCCGCAGCCTGGTCGATGTGGTTTCGTTCGGGGCTGGCGGCGCGCAGTCGCTGTTGCCCGCGGCCGATGCCACGCCGGAGCGGTTTGCGCAGGCGCGCGAGCAGGCGCTGGCCCATCCATTGATCGGTGGGCAGGTGCTGGCGACCGACGCCCGCACGGCGCTGGTCATTGTGCGGCTCGACGAGAACCTGGCGGCAATCCACGACATCGAGCCGGTCGTCGATCAGTTGCACAACCTCACCCAGCAGGTCAGCAAAGACTCGGGCCTGCGCGTCGACCTGACCGGCGTGCCTGGCATCCGCGTGCAGATCTTCAATCAGGTGCCGCGCGAGACGGGCAAGTTCATCATCGTCGGCGCCGTGCTGGCGCTGTTGATGGCGTACTTCTTGTTCCGCCAGGCGTGGTCGGCGTTCATCGTGGCGACCGCGCCGATCTTAGGCGCGTTCTGGACGATGGGGGCGCTAGGGCTCGTCGGCGAAAAGCTCAACGTCATCAACACGATGTTGCCGACGCTGGTGATGGTCGTCGGTTTCGCCGATTCCATGCACCTGATGATGGACATTCGTCTCGGGCTGGCCGACGGAATGTCACCCAAAGATGCCAGCCAGGCCGCCGTCAGGCATTTGACGATTGCGTTGCTCTTGACCTCGGGCACGACCGCCATCGGCTTTGGCTCGCTGGCTTTGGCCGAGGTCGACATCATTCGCCGCTTCGGGCTGGCTTGCGCCGGCGGATCGATCCTGAGCATGATCGCGGTGCTGTCGCTGATTCCGCTGCTGACGAGCACCTGGTTGGGCGAGCACGTGCGCGCCGCGCACGGGCAGGATTTCTTCACGCGCAACTTCGCCTACTTCCAGCGGTACATCGATTGGATTCTGGATCACGCCTGGCCGGTGACGATCGGCGGGATCGGCGTCACGGCGCTCTTGGCCACCTCGATGTTCTGGCTCGAGCCCGACAATCGCCTCCTGGAGATGATCCCCAAAAACGAAGAGTCGTACATTGCGCTGCGACGCTGCGACGACGCGTTCGGTGGCACGCTGTCGGCGTTCGTAGTCGTTGAGTGGCCCGAGTCTCAATCGCTCGGCAGCCCCGACGTGCTCTCCGCGCTGGCTGACGTCGAAAAACTGCTCAAGGCCGAGCCGGGCGTTCATTATCCACTGTCGGTCTTAGGGGTGTTGACCGCGCTCCCGGGCCCTGCGGGAGATACCTCGCCCCAAGCGCTGGCGAAACGGGTGCCGCTTTTGCAGCTAGCGCCGGCCGACGTGCGGAATCGCTACGTCCGCGAAGAGATTCGCCGGGCATTGGTCGTGGCCCGACTGCCTGACGCCGGCATCGCGACGAATCGCCCGATTTTCGATCGCATCGAAGGGCAACTCGCGACACTCGGTGAGCAGTATCCGAACCTGCACTTCGCCCTGACCGGCACGGCAGTCGTCGGTTCGCGCAACGTGCACCAGATGATCGAGTCGCTCAATTCGAGCCTGCTGGGGGCGGCCATCGCGATCTTCGGCTCGATCGCGATCGGCTTCCGCTCGTTGCGTTTGGCCGCGATCAGCGTGACGCCGAACATTTTCCCGCTCGTGGCGATCTCCGCGATTTTGGTCTTCACCGGGCGGCCGCTGCAGATGACCAGCGTGATGGTCTTCAGCATCTGCCTGGGGATCGCGGTCGACGACACGATTCACTTTCTGAATCGCTTTCGCCGCGAGCTAGTGATCGGCGGCGACGTGCGGGCGGCGATCAGCCGCAGCTTCATGGCGGTCGGTTCGGCCGTCTTCACCACCACGCTGGTGCTGTTGGTCGGTTTCGGCAGCGTGCTCACCAGCTCGATGCCCTCGAGCCGATTGTTCGCAGGCTTGTCTTGCGCAGGCTACGCGATGGCGATCGCCGGCGACCTCGTGATGTTGCCGGCGCTGTTGGTCTGCTTCGTAAAACCGCCGGTGGTGACCAAGCCGGCAGCGGACGAAGAAGTCTCCGACATCGAACCGGCCATGGAACCGGCCTGAGGGCCGAGCGTTTACTACACGCCTTACTTCTCGCCCGACCGCGTCAACTGCTGCCGCGAGATCAGCATGTAGATCGAATCGCCGCGGGCGATCTCTTTGCCCGCCGCGTTGGTCACCACGCTTTCGCCGTGGACGATCTGCCGACCGAGCCGCGGGATCGTCGATTCGCAGATCAGGTGCCCCTCGGAGACGGGGCGGAAGAACTTGATCCGCAGATCGACCGAGACCATTGAGCCCCCTTCGGCCCCGATGCGTTCGAAGGCCTCGGTCAGCAGCAGCGAGTGGGCGATGCCCGTGTCGATCAACGTGGCGGTGATCCCCCCATGCAG
The DNA here is from genome assembly GCA_964495375.1 of uncultured Planctomycetaceae bacterium. Taxonomy (GTDB): domain Bacteria; phylum Planctomycetota; class Planctomycetia; order Pirellulales; family JAEUIK01; genus JAIESQ01. The sequence continues at coordinate 30,390 of CAZBWM010000073.1, forward strand.
GATGCCGGCCGGCTGGCAAAGGTCGGGGCGAAAGTCGATCTCGCACTTCGAGTAGCCGGGGCCCAGATCGACCACGCGCAGGCCAATCAGCTTGAAAAACGGCAGTTCGTTGGCGAACTGGAGCATGGAGTCTTTGTCGAAGCGTCGGTGGGGGGTGCTCATCGCGGGGCTCGGCTGAATGATTTTCGTCTAATTTGCTTGACGCATCGTAGCCGGTAGTGAGACGATTATCGACGGGTATCGGGTCGATCGCGCCGACGCCCAGGGAACACCGGAACGAGGAGTCTTCAGATGGCACGCTTACAAGCGGTTCGCGGCTGCGCGCAACGATCGGGCCTGGCGTCTAAAACTCTTCGACCGCTTTTTTGTCTAGCGGTGCTCTCCTCTCTCGCGCTGCCTGCCGGTGCATTGGCCGCGGACGACGCGCGCGATGCCGCGCCCGTAAGCACGAACAACCACACGAATGACGCCACGAAGTTTTCCGAATACCTGGCCGCGGGCGAGTTCGGACTGGCGCGAGAGCAAATCGAACAAGGACCAAAGGCCGCTCGCCCGGCGCAGTTCGCGCAGCTCGCTGCCGCGCAGGCGCGCGTTGGCGCGCGCGATGCGGCGATTGCCACGGTCGCACAGCTCGACGACGATCTCGAGCGCAACACGGTGCTGGCGCAGATCGGCGCCTTCCCAGGCCAGGGCGGTCGATTGCCGTTTGCGGCCGGAGGTCCAGGGCTTGGTGTTGGCGCGAATGGAAACCCAGGCGCGGCGCCCGGCGCACCTCCCGGCGCGCAAGGGGGCGGTGTCGTCGCCGATTTCGAAAGCCTGATGGATCTGATCACCTCGACGATCGCCCCCACGACTTGGGAAGATGTCGGCGGCAACGGCGCGATCGAGTCCTATCGCAACGGCGTCTACGTCGACGGGGCAGGCGTGTTGCGCCGCGCGACGAAGACCAGTGCGCGGGCAGATCTGGTGGCGCTGCGACGCGAGGCAGCCGTGATCGCCGACGCGCAGGATGTTCGCCGGTCATCGAAGCTGCGGAAGGTTTCGATCTCCCGGCTCGAACGCGTCATGCAGCTCAGGCACGCCGCGGGGCGGCCGACGAGCGACATCGAGCGAACGCTGGCCGGGCTCCAGCGGATTGATTACGTGCTTATTTATCCTGAGTCAGGCGATCTGGTGATCGCCGGGCCGGCAGGCGGTTGGCAAATCGACGCCGAAGGGCGCGCGGTCAGCGACTCGACGGGGCGCCCCTGTCTGCGGCTCGACGATCTCGTCGTACTCTGGCGCCACTCGCTCGAGCAAGGGCATGAAGTGCTCGGCTGCACCATCAATCCTTCGGCCGAAGGGTTGGCCGCCGCCAAGGCGTATCTCGACGCGCAGCAGGCGAAGCCCGCGGGACGCAAGCAGCAGCTCGAACAGTTGCGCCGCCACGTCGGCCTGCAGACGATCGAGGTATTTGGCATCGATGGCCACACGACGGCAGCCCGCACGCTGGTTGCCGGCGACTACCACATGAAGCTGATCGGCATGGGCCTCGCGCCGGGGGTGCCCGGCGTGCCGAGTTATCTGGAGCTGGTTGCCCGGCAGGATGAGGGGGCCGCGCCGGCGCTCGACGTGCTGCGATGGTGGTTCACGTTGGCCTGCGACGCGGTGGAAAGCGACGCGGCCCGCGAGGCGTTCGCGCTGCGGGGTGTAGCGGTGAAGCTGCAAGGGGAGAACGAGTTCTTGAATGCGACGGGTCGCCGTGTTGCGACGGGCGAGGCCGACGAGTTGAATCGTAAGTTCGCTGCCAACTTCAACGAGCACTACTCCGACCTGGCCACCAAGTATCCGGTGTACGCCGAGTTGGAGAACCTGTTCGCGTTAGAGCTCTGCGGCGCACTCGTGGCTTCGCAACAGCTCGCCGAGCGCGTGCATTGGCATCGCACCTATTTCGGGCCCGCAGGCGGGTATGTGCCCGAGGCGGCCGAAGTGCCGCGCACGGTGGAGACGGTGTCCGCCAGTCAGAAAGCGGGCAAGCGGCGCGTGGTGGCCGGCGTCAGCGGCGGCATTCATGCTGATCCCTGGTCGCACGTTAGTGAAGCCGCACTGGTCGATGGCGACGCTCGGCTGAAACCGACACGCCAGCAAGCCGCTCCGCTTGCGCCGACCGCCGATCGCTGGTGGTGGGACTAGGAGCGGTAGTCGTGGGATTACGGGTCGGGTAAAAACTACGACCAAAGCAGCGCGTCCTGTAGATCGCTCGGCGGCTTGCGAAGCGACATCGGTCGCGCGCAGGTGCGGTGAGCGGCGCTCGCTGCCCGGCTCAAGTTCGTAGTCCTCGACGGAATTTCCCATGCCGCGACCGGTGTCGGTAATTGTGATTGGCACGCTGAACCTGGTGTTCGGCGCGTTCTCGTTGGCGGGCGCCGGGTTCGGCCTGATTGTGCAGCTCGGGCTGACCAACGCACCGCAACCGCAGGTCAGCGACGGTTACCTACTCTATCAATGGATCGCGACCCCGATCGGCATCGTCGCCATTCTGGTGCAACTCTCATCGGGGCTGGGCTTGCTGCTGCTGAAGCAGTGGGGACGCAAGCTCGCGCTGGGTTTCGCGGTCTATAACCTGATCGCGACGACGGTGAGCATGGTTGCCATGGCGTACTTTCGCGCTGACATGGTCGAGCAGATGGGCGCCAGTATGCCCGATCAGCAGATGGAGAAGGTGTTCCTGTTCGCGATGATCGGGATGATGATCTTCATGACGCTGGTCTGGTACTCCTATTCGATCCTGATGTGGTATTTCCTGACGCGGCCGGCGGTCGTGGCGGCGTTTCGCGGCGAGGCCCCCACCTTGCGCGACTACGGCGAAATGGGCCCTAGTGCTCATACCGTGCAGGCCGAGCTACCAGCACTGGCCCCCTCGGATAATCCGTTCGATGCCCCTGTCGCTTGGAACACCGCGGGTGGGCACGTCGCGCCGCTAGCAACACCGGCCGACGAAATCGCCTCGACGGCCCTGTACCTGGGGATCGGCTCGTTGATCCCCTGCCTGGCCATTGGCCTGGGGCCGGCCGCGGTGGTCGTCGGGCGTCGGGCTTTGGCTGCCGCCAAGCTCACCACGCACCGCCGGGGGGAAACCCAGGCCATTTTGGGGATGATCCTGGGGGGCGGCTGCTTTCTGCTCAATATCGGGATGCTGCTCTTGAGCCTGGTGATGATGGGGATCGGGGTCATGGTGCAGCCGTAGCGATATGCCGCGATGCGTCAGGGTAAGGTCGGGTGATCCGCGCCGGCGGCATTTCCAATGGTCGGTGCCTGGACCGATTCCACGCGGGGATCCCCCCATCGCCCCAAGCGGGCCCGCCGATAGTACAATCAACCGCGTCGATTCCGGGTGTTGGGTCAGTCGACTCAACGGGGTGCCCGAACGGTGTCAGGAACCGATTCAAGCGGCAGGTCACCAATGGATGACCCTCATTTGAATCGGTTCCTGACACCGTTCGGATGGCGGCCCTACTCGACTGACCCACTACCCCTTTCCGACGCTCCGCAAGAGGGAACACGATGCACGGTCTGATCATGGACTATCAACTGACGGTTCCGGCCATGTTGCGCCGGGCCGACCAGTTGTTCGGCGATAAGCAAGTTGTCTCGCGCCGCCCCGACAAGCACCTCGACCGCCGCAGCTACGCCGAGTTGATCGACCGCATCAAGCGGCTCACCGTGGCGCTGCACGGCCTGGGAGTGAAGACCGGTGACCGCGTCGGTACCTTGTGCTGGAACCATGCCGAGCATCTCGAAGCGTACTTCGCCATCCCGTCGGCCGGCGCGGTGCTGCACACACTCAACTTGCGGCTGCACCCCAACGACCTGGCCTACATCGCCGGTCACGCGGGAGATTCGGTCGTGATCGTCGACGACTGCTTGTGGTCGTTGTTCGAGAAATTCCGCGACGAAGTTCCCTTCAAGCACGTGATCGTTGTCCGCACGGGGGGCGAACCGCTCCCGCCGGGCACCATCGACTACGAAGAGCTGCTGGCCGCCGCCGACCCCGCGCGCTTCGAATACGCGGAGTTCGACGAACGCCTGGCCGCCACGATGTGCTATACCTCAGGCACGACGGGCCAGCCCAAGGGCGTGCTGGCCTCGCACCGCGCGGTCGTGCTCCACTCGCTCGGTACCACGATGGCCGATACGCAGGGGCTCAGCGAGCACGACACCGTGCTCCCTGTGGTGCCGATGTTTCACGCCAATGCGTGGGGGCTGCCGTTCGCGGCCACGATGGTCGGCTCGAACCAGGTGTTTCCCGGGCCGCATCTGGATCCGCCGAGCCTGGTCGAACTGTTTGCCGACGAGCACGTGACGGTGACCGCCGGCGTGCCGACGATTTGGATGGGCATCTTGCAACTCTTGGATCAGAATCCCGGCAAGTATGATCTCTCGGCGCTGCGCGCGCTGTTGGTCGGCGGGTCGGCCGCGCCGATTTCGATGATCAAGGGCTTTCAGGAGCGACACGGTCTGAAAGTGCTGCACGCCTGGGGCATGACCGAGCTCTGCCCGCTAGGGACCGTCTCGCAGCTTTCGAGCGCGGTGCGCGCGGGGACGGCCGACGAACAGTACGCGTATCGTGCCAAACAAGGGCGCCCCGTGCCGTTGGTGGAGATTCGGGCTCGCGGCGATAACGGCGTGGTCGCTTGGGACGGCCGCTCGGTCGGCGAGCTCGAAGTGCGCGGGCCGTGGATCGCGTCGAGCTACTACAATTGTCCAGAAGGGGCCGCGTCGTTCACCGACGATGGCTGGTTCCGCACCGGAGACATCGTGGCCATCAGCCCCGACGGCTCCATGCAGTTACAAGACCGGGCCAAAGATGTGATCAAGTCGGGGGGCGAGTGGATCAGCTCGGTGGCGCTGGAGAACGCCCTGATGGGGCATCCTGCCGTGGCCGAAGCGGCCGTGATCCCCTGCGTTCATCCCCGCTGGGACGAGCGTCCGCTAGCGGTCGTGGTGCTCAAACCCGGCGCAAATGCCACGTATGGCGAGTTGCGCGAGTACCTCGAACCGCAGTTTGCCAAGTGGTGGCTCCCCGATGCTGTCGTGTTTGCCCAGGAAATTCCGCGAACTTCGGCCGGCAAGTTCTTGAAGTCTTCCCTACGGGAACAATATCGTGACTA
>CAZBWM010000074.1:0-35490 GCA_964495375.1 uncultured Planctomycetaceae bacterium
ACCCTTGGCGTCATCACGCCCGACACCGCTTGACAATCATCGTTGCATCTTGGTGAATCAGTTTGCTCGCGACAGGCTTCAGGGGGCCACTCGTCGGATCACGTGATGATATGTTGAAATCAGACGTTCAGCATGATCGCCACAATCAGGACGATTGCTTCCATGAGTAATCTTGCGGTTGAACCCTCCGCCAGCGACCGCACTGACCACGTCCAGACGTAGCGATGCCACCTTTGGGTGGCTCTCGCCAGGGTGCGACGCCAGCTTGGCGAGTCTGCGATCGGTGGTAATAATGAAGGGCATGCTCCGCACGGCTTTTATTGCGATTTGTCTGGCAACGCTGCAATGCGACGCGCAGACCATCGAGACCTTGACTGACGGCGCACCGAATGGCCAGGAATCGGAGTTCGAGGATTCGGTGCCGATGCCCCGTAGCGGCTCGTCACGCGGGGCCACGGCGTTGCCGGTCGTCGCTTCTTTGTCATTGGGCTCTGCGCACCATAGGTCAGAGCGTTCCTTTCTAGATTCGGCTTTCTTGCCGCTCCCAACTGCCGGCTCCGGCACCTTGCAGAATCTACGAATCAGACTCCAAGTCTGAGTGCGCGCAGAACCTTCCGCGCTGCTGCGCTAGCGATGCGCTGAGCTCGCCAGAACCGGCACAGCATCCCCATCGGCTTCGCAGTCGATGCTCTGCTGCGCAAATGGCGACTTGGCGTTGGCCGCCTGTCTTCCTCACCGACCAGGAGGGATGCTTCCCTTGCGAGAGCTTCTTCGTTCTATACAACTGTCGTACCTTTCGTACGCGAGCGTGCTCGCCGTGATGGCGGCCATCGGCTACTGGGGGCATCGTACGCACTGGACGTTCCTCGCTGGCCACGAACACGCGGCCGAACACCAGCGACCTGCGGCCACGGTGCCCGTCGGGCTGCCCGAATTGTCCGCGGACGATGCATCGCCGATTGCGATGGCAGCTCAACACCTGATTGAATTGCCAGCGAACGTCACCATTGAAGACGTGGGCATTCAGTTGGCAGATGTCGGCGAGCAAGTGATCTATCGCGAGATTTTCGCTGCGGGTGTCGTCAACTACGATCAAACTCGAACAGCCCAGCTCACTGCCCGCGTGCCCGGAACCGTGTGGCGTGTCGAAAAGCAAGTCGGCGAGCCAGTGCGGGCCGGCGACGTGCTGGCCGTCATCGACGCGATGCAAGTCGGCGAAGCCAAAGCCTCGCTGTTGCGTGCCATGTCGCAGGTCGATCTCAATCGCAAAATCGTCGAACGGATGCGATCGATTGGCAATCAGGCCGTGGCCATTAAGCAGGTGCAACTCGCCGAGGCCGAGTTGCGCAAGTCCGAAATCGATCTCTTCAATGCCGAGCAATCGCTGGTCAATCTCGGCTTGCCGGTCGATGTAGAGCGTTTGGCAAAAATGAACGACCGCGAGTTGCTTGCCGAAGTCAAGTTGCTCGGGCTGCCAGCTTCGCTCCGCGACAAGCTCGATGCCAGCAAGTTGACGGCCAACTTGCTGCCGATTTGCGCGCCTTTCGACGGGCTGGTCACCGGACGCGACCTGGCGCTCGGCGAGATTGTCTCGACCGACCGCAGCCACGTGGAAGTTGCCGACGTGCGGCGCATGTGGATCTTCTTGAACGTTCGCGAGGAGGACGCCGAGCAGCTCGAAGTTGGTTTGCCCGTTCTCTTCACCACGCATGGCCGAGAGGTGGAAACCGCGATTGCCTGGATTAGCACCCAGGTTGACGAACGCACGCGCACCGTGCGCGTGCGGTGCGACGTCGATAACCTGATCGCCACCGACAAGCAAGGAGTGCTGCGGGCGAACTTGTTCGGTATGGGGCGTATTCGCGTGGCGGAAGTGGCTCAGGCGCTCGTCGTGCCGACCGAAGCAGTGCAGCGAGACGGTCAGTCGCATGTGATCTTTGTCAGCCATGGCGGGCGGAGTTTCGAGATGCGGCGTGTCCGCGTCGGCATCGCCAACGAAACACTCACGCAAGTCATCGAGGGACTCGCAGTGGGCGAATCGATCGCCGCCGCGGGGAGTCACGTCCTCAAGGCTGAGTTGTCGCGCATTCACGATGCGAACGGGAGTTAACGCGTGGCAACCTGGCTCATCACGTGGTCGCTTAAGAATCGTTGGACCGTCCTGGCCGTCGCGGCCCTGGTTGCGGTGGTCGGCATCTGGTCGTTGGGACGGCTGAATTTCGACGCTTTCCCCGACACAACGCCGGTGCAAGTGCAGATCAACACGCCGGCGCCGTCGATGACCCCGGAGGAGATCGAGCGGCTGATCACGTTTCCCGTGGAATTGGCCGTCAGCGGATTGCCCGGCCTGCTGCAGGTGCGATCGGTTTCGCAGTTTGGCGCTTCGGCGGTGATCGCCACGTTTGACGACGACGTCGACATCTTCTTCGCGCGGCAAGTCATCAACGAACGACTCAACGCCGTGCAGGTTCCGGTCGGGATCGACCGACCGCAGATGGGTCCTGTCGCCACTGGGCTTGGCGAGGTGTTTCACTACATCTTGACGAGCGACAAGCTCGATTTGCAGGAACTGCGTACCGCGCACGACTGGGTGGTCAAGCCGAAGATGCGCACAGTTCCCGGCGTGGCCGAAGTTAATTCGTGGGGCGGCCTGGAAAAGCAATACCAGGTTCGGATCGATCCCTTGCGGTTGATTCGGCTCAACATTTCCTTCGACGAAGTAGTGGACGCCATCCATGAGAACAACCTCAACGTGGGTGGTGGCAATATCAACGAGAATCGCTCGGGCGAGATGCTGCTCGTGCAAGGAGTTGGCCGCACAACCAACGTCGCGGAAATCGAAAATGTTGTCATCCTCGAAAAGGACAATATCCCCATTCGCGTTCGTGACGTCGCCGACGTCACGATTGGTCACGAAATCCGCCGTGGCGCCGTAACGGCTGGCGGAGAGGGGGAAGTCGTGCTCGGCCTGGGCTTCATGCTGATGGGCGAGAATAGTTACGCGGTGACTCGCCGCTTGAAGGACAAGCTCGACGAAGTTCGCCGCGACCTGCCGCCCGAGCTGCGCATCGATACCGTGTACGATCGCACGCGGCTGGTCGATCAGGTCATTGCCACGGTGCGAAGTAATCTCTGCGACGGCGCCTTGCTGGTGACCGCCATCGTATTTGTCTTTCTGGGAAATCTGCGGGCCGGCTTAATCGTCGCCATGGCGATTCCGCTGTCGATGTTGTTTGCCTTCACCGGCATGCAGCGAATTGGAATCGCTGGCACGCTCTTGAGTTTAGGCGCCATCGACTTTGGCGTGGTCGTCGATAGTTCGCTTGTCGTGGTCGAGAACGTGCTGGCTCGACTGGCCCACGGCGGCCGGCACGTACCGCGGCTCTCGGCCATCCGCGACGCCGCGATCGAGGTGCGGCAGCCCACCGTGTTCGGCCAGTTAATCATCATGATCGTCTACATTCCGATCCTCACGCTGGAGGGGGTCGAGGGAAAAATGTTCGGGCCGATGGCATGGACGGTCATCTTCGTGCTGTTGGGGTCGCTGATTTTTTCGCTGACCGTGATCCCGGTGCTGTGCAGTTTTCTGCTCCCCGAGCAGCCGACGGAGCACGAGCCGCTATTGGTCCGCCTGGCAACGGCCGGCTATCGGCCGGTGTTGGGCTGGGCCTTGAGATGCAAGTCGCTCGTGCTCGGCACCGCGCTCGCTAGCCTGGTTGTGGCGGCATTCCTGGGGCTCGGCATGGGAACCGAGTTTGTCCCGCGGTTGAGCGAAGGGGATCTCGTGATCGGTATTTTACGTCCGCCAGGTACCGACCTTTCCGAAGCCACGCGGCTCAACTCGCTGATGGAGCAGAAGCTGCGGACGAAGTTTCCCGACGAGATCTCCCATCTGTGGAGTCGTACCGGCGCGCCCGAAGTGGCCACCGACGCCGGCGACGTGCAGATTACGGACATGTTTGTCTCCCTCACACCCCGCGCTGGCTGGCGTCAAGCAAAAACGCAAAACGAGCTTGTCGAGAAGATTCAGCAGGTGGTCGGTAATTACCCCGGCCAAATCACCTGGTTCACACAACCGATCGAGCAGCGGATCAACGAAATGGTTTCAGGTGTGCGCGCCGATGTCGCACTTAAGTTGTTCGGCGATGATTTCGAACATTTGGTCGCCACGGCCACGGCGATCGAGCGCGTCATGCGCGACGTCCCGGGCTGCGAAGACCTGGCAGTCGAGCAACTCACGGGGCAACCCATCCTGCGCATCAAAGTGCGGCAAGACCAGATTGCCCGATACGGAGTGCCTGCCGAGGCCGTACTCGACCTGGTCGAGGCGATCGGCAGCAAGCCACTGGGCGAAATCGTCGAAGGTCAACTGCGATTTCCGCTGGCCGCGCGCCTGCCCGATAGCCTGCGATTCGGCCCTGAGACGATCTCCAGCATTTTGTTGTTGACTCCTTCCGGCGAACGTTTGCCACTGTCGCTTTTGGCCGACGTCGAGCGCGTCAGCGGCCCGAAGATGATCCCGCGCGAGTGGGGAAAACGCCGCATCACGGTGCAGTGCAACGTTCGCGGGCGAGACATTGGAAGCTTCATCGCCGACGCTCGCGCGCGAATTTCTGCCGGAGTCGCGTTACCCAATGGTTACACCATCGAATGGGGCGGCCAATTCGAGAACATGCAGCGTGCTCAGCAGCGTTTAGCGATCGTGGTTCCCGCGGCATTGATCCTGATCCTGGGGCTCCTTTACTTGACTTATCGCAATCTGATCGATGTGCTCTGCGTGTTTGCCAGCGTGCCGTTTGCATGTGTTGGCGGCGTACTGGCACTCTGGTACCGCGAGCTGCCGATCTCGATTTCAGCAGCGGTCGGCTTTATCACGCTTTCGGGCGTATCGGTGCTCAATAGCATGGTTGTGATCACAGCGGTGCGTGAATCGCGCACCTCCGTGGAGGCGGCCTGGCTGAGCCGGCTGCGCACGATCATGATGACCACGCTCGTCGCGGCCGTCGGCTTTGTGCCCATGGCGATCAGCGACGGCGTCGGCGCCGAGGTCCAGCGGCCACTCGCCACGGTCGTGATCGGAGGCGTATTCAGCAGCACCTTAATGACACTGCTGGTGCTGCCCGTCCTCTACTCGGCGCTACGGCGCCAAGAAACCTAAGTCGCTATCGCAAGGCAATAGTTCGCTTACCCGTGCTTGGGCACAAGTCGCGCAAGGCTCAGCGTGGCCCAACTGCTGGCGGCGCAGGTGATCGGCGTCAACAGCTTCGAGCTACCGGGCCTGCCGTCGGGCGTCGAGCGCGACGTCATCGTCCAACTGCCGTCGGGTTGCGCCGTGGCTACGAGAAAATCGATCGCTCGCTTGACCTCGGGCTGAATGGCCGTGTAACCAGCCAGCGCCAACACATACAGAACTTGCCCCGTGGCGTAGGCGTCGGCCGGCATGTCGGGCAATTGCGCCCAACCGCCATTCGGGCGTTGCAGGGCGAGCAACTCGTCGAGCGTGGTTTGCATGTCCTCGCGCGGTTTGCCGGCGCGGGATGCCAAGAGCACGCTGAAGACTTTGTCCTGGATCGTACTGGGAATCGCGGGATCATTTTTCCAAATGCCTGCCAGCCAGGTTCGGGATTTCTCGAGCGCCACGCGCTGCGACTCAGAAGAGTCGATGCCCGTTTCCGCTTCGAGCGCCAGGATGATCCAGGCAACATCGATGGTCTGGCTCTCGTTGATCGGCGGGCGCCGGAGCGTGGCGAAGAACTCCCACGAACCATCAGGCTGCTGCTTCGTGACAATCTCGTCGGCGATAAGTTGCAGAGTTTGCTTTTGAGCGTCGGTGAGCGTGGACTGCGTGCGGGCAGCCACCGCCAAAAACGGCAGACCCATGTTCAGCCCACGCCCCTGGGGACGCGGATCGGGGGGAGCGGTCGGATCGGGAAAGATCCTGGACGACATCAACTTCTCTTTGCTGCCCAACAGCGACTCAATCTTGTCGGCCAGGTATTGCTTGTCGATCGCATAGCCCTGGCGATCGGCTTCGCCCAGCGCCCAAAAGGGCATCGGTGCGTGATGGCAGGCGGCGCACTGGCGTGTGGAGAGCCACGATGCGCTTTCTTTCTGGATGTAGCCGATCGCGCGATCGACGGTCTGGTACACCTGCTCGACCGTCGCGGTGGGGTACGAAATCGGCGCGTCGCCTGCGGACTCATCGCCTCGCGCAAGCGGCCCTGAGGCTAGGGCTGCAACGATCAATACCAGCCAGCAGCTTCGCACCACGACCGGGGCCTCAATCAGGAACTGCGACCAACTAAAAACTCACTATGCAGCTTGCACAACGGTCATGGGTTCGTCCGCATTTTAGACCAGACAGCAAGACATCTCCTGTACCAGCAACTTACGCTTCGACCCCCAGAATCTTGCAGGCATCTTCGTAACCGGCGGCGCGGAAGCCGTGCTGGTCGTCGCGGTTGTAGCCATACGAGCTGCTCGTGACCCGCGCAAGGGCCACGACCTGCCGCCAGCGGAAGGCCGGACGAGTCGTGCGGAACTCCTCGCGAACGGTGTGGAAGTACTTCTCGCCGTGCAGACGCCCATCCTCGCTCACGGCGTACTTAAGCAGAAGGCTAATTGCAGGCTCGACGCTGTAACCGTGCTCACCATAACTTTGCATGGCGGCCGCGGCGCGCCCCTGATCGTTGTGGCGCACGGCATCCTCGACTTCCGCGAGCAGCCCAGCGGCGTCCTTAGCTTTGATCTGGGCACGATGCTCGTCCGTGGGGTACGGGGGCGTCTGGAACGGCGCCGACTGCACGCCGGCATGGTAGGCCGCCACGATCAGGCCCGAGATTGCATAGCGCGGCTCGGCGATGCGCGCCATATTTCGCCAGGCATTGGTGGCGTCGGACGAATGGACGCCGGCCGAATCGCCGTGGGTGCGCCATTTGTCGGTCCCTTGCCGAAGCACGTACTGGTTCGAGGCCAGCGAGATCGCCTCGCCGATCACCTCGGGATCGATGTCGTCGGCCAAGGCAGCAGCCACGGCTTCGGCCGCTTTGTCGTTCGGTCCGTTGTAAATTGCCAGGCAGAGTTCGTTCACCACGTCGTCGCCCGGGTCGCGCTTGCCGGGAGTCTTACCGGCAAGCTTGTACTGGTCGAGCAGCTTGGGAACGAGCGCGCGAATGGGGGACTCGGGATGCTTGTGCGTGACGTGCTCGCGTTCGTGATCGGCGCACAATCTCACGCATTGGCGCAGCATCGAGTAGGCGTAGTCGTCGCCTAGCAGGCCGACTAGCCCGTAGGTGCGATGAGCGAATACGAACCGGTGGACGTTGAGATCATCCTGAATCGCTGGTTGCAAAGCGTTGAAGGCCGCCAGCGGCGAGCCGCCGACATCGGCCAATAGCGCTTCACCCCGCGCGACATCGACCTGGCGGCAAGCATCGCGGATGGCAATTCCGACGTCGCCATCGCTGGCATGCTCGGCCGCGTGAATGGCTTCGAGCACCGTATGCGACGCGCCACCAAGAAGCTGAATCTGCTGAGCGTTGCGATACAGCACTTTGAGCACGGGCAGCGGCTGGCGACGATCGTCGAGCAGGCGCGTCATTTCCAGGGCGGGGAGCATCGCCATCGCCGTGTGAAAGCCGACGTAGTCGCAGCCGCCGAAGCTCACCGCGTTGGCCAGCGCCCCCGCGCAGATGAGCGCCTTCAGGTCGGTTTGCCCCGACATGAGCATTTGGGCCAATTGCGGCTGCAGCTTCTCGGCAGGCGTGCTGCGCATCAGGTCGACGAGCGAGGCGTGTTGGCCCAGCGGAATCGACTCGGAGCCTTCGTAGGCGAAGGCGGTCGAAAAGCCCAAGTCGTTGGCGAGCGTGGCCCCCAGCCCGGCCGCCAGCATTCCACGTCCGACGTCCGACAGAAACGCGCGACGATTGGTGCCGTGCATGGAAAGCTCCCTCAAAGTTTGGTGGCAAGGTGGCGGCGCCATCCCCATGACGCTTGCGAGTAGCACCGGCCGGTTCGATCCGACCGGAACTGCCTTGAACTTAGGTTCCCTGCATTCCTAGAACGTAGCCGCGTTACAGGGCGAGGAGCAATGAAATTCAGCACGGCGAATCTAGGACTCGAGGGTGTCGCGAACGTCGACGCAAAAGGTTCCCTGCCAGCGATATTGTGTCCATTTTCCTGCGGCCTGAGTGGGGGGAAATGGAGCGATTTGGCGACGACCTACTGGCGTTCCAGTCGGCGCGCACCGCGGAACGGCGCTCCGCCCGATCCGTCGAGCGATAAACTCGCGGGACCTTGGGGCAAGCGGAGTTTTCGATGCAGGCGGTCAGTCGGCGCGCACCGCGGAACGGCGCTCCACCCGATCCGTCGAGCGATGAGCTCGCGGGACCTTGGGACAAGCGAAGTTTTCGATGCAGGCAGTCAGTCGGCGCGCACCGCGGAACGGCGCTCCGCCCGATCCGTTAACGATCGACTCGTGGGATCCTTGGGCGAGCGAGGTTTCGAGGCTGGCGGCTGGCCAGGCGCGCACCACAGGCGCGAGAGCTTGTACTCCTTTTATCGGGTGGAATTGGGGCGGAATGGCTCAAGGCGCCGGCGGCAGGAAGCCGCGGGCACAAGAGACAGTCACGACTGAGCAGGCGCGGCATCGGCGCTACGCGCCAAAGCCGCGACCACCCGCACGAGCAATTCTACACAAAACATTGACCATTTGTCAAGGTCATTTCCAGGCCACACGTTTCGCTCGCTGGCCGCATTAGGGGCCATGCCATGGCGGGTGGCGGCTCAACAATCCCCCCGTGGGGGGCGAATCCGCACGCATTCTTTCGCGGTTTCGCATGCTGTAACGGCCGGCCGTTAAGATAGATGGGGTTGCGCGCCGTTTGGCGCGCGGCAAATTGATCGGCGACGAGGAGGGGGAAATCTTGTCGCAACCGTCGTGCCCTGATTCGGTCGAACTTGGCAATTTCGCGCTGGGACGCGGCAACGCCGTGCCGTTCGCGGCGTTGGCCGCGCATATCGAGCATTGTGCCGACTGCCAGCGCCGGCTGGAGCGGCTCGATGGCTCGGTCGACGAACTGGTCGATCACTTGGGACGACTGCGATCGGCCACCCAGGTTGACGCTACCTGTGCTGATCGTTGGAGCGAGGCCATCCTGGCCGGCACCGCCAAGTCGGGCTCGCCGAGCGCGCGAATCTCGGCCGATGTGGGGCGCGATCTGGCCCGCCGCTTGGGCGAGGGGACGGTGTGGCTCGATCGCTTCGAGCTGCGCGCCGAGCTGGGCGTCGGCTCGTTCGGCTACGTATTTCAAGCTTGGGACCCGCGTCTGCAACGGCTCGTCGCCCTCAAGGTACAGCGCGCCGGCAGCCTCGCCTCGCAGGAAGAAGTCGAGCGCTTCCTGCGCGAAGCCCGTAGCGCCGCCCAGCTCAAGCACCCCGCGATCGTCGCGATGTACGAAACCGGCCAGACCGAAGATAAGGTCTGGTTTTTGGTGTGTGAGTACGTCGAAGGGATCACCTTGGAGGAACGCCTCAAGGGGGGGCCGCTCCCCTCGCAGTATATTGCCAAGGTGACGGCCGATCTCGCGGACGCGCTGCAATACGCTCATGAGCAAGGTGTTGTCCATCGCGACGTGAAGCCGTCGAACATCATGATCGATCGCCAGGACCAGGCCCACCTGATGGACTTTGGCCTGGCCAAACGGGACAGCGGCGAATGGACCATGACCTCCGAGGGGCGCGTGCTGGGAACGCCCGCCTACATGTCTCCCGAGCAGGCGGCCGGTGCCTCGCACCAGGTCGACGCCCGCAGCGATATCTACAGCCTGGGGGTGGTGCTGTATGAGATGCTCACGGGCGTGCGTCCATTTCACGGCAATCGCCGACTGCTCTTGTTGCAGGTGCTCGAAGATGATCCGCGGCCACCGCGCGCGGTGCGACCCGAAGTGCCCCGCGATCTCGAAGTCATCTGCCTAAAGGCCATGAGCAAGTCGCCGGCGCGCCGGTATCAGACGGCACGCGAACTGGCCGAAGACTTGTGCCGCTTCGGCGCGGGGGAGCCGATCCTGGCGCGACCGCTCGGCGTGTTGGCCCGCACGCTCCGCTGGTGCCGCCGGTACCCGCTGGCCGTCGGCGTGCTGGCGGCGGTGATCGTCGGTTCGGTGGCCGCGCTGTGGTATTTGTCGAGCCTGTCGGAGTACTTTGTGCGGCAGACGGCGCTTGAGAGCGCGCGGCTCGAAACCAATATGCTCGACGAGGTCTGGCGATTCTACAGCGATGAGATTTCCGACATCGATCCAAAGCTATCGAGCATCACGATCACTGAGAACTATCGGCACGTCCATCCGTCGCTGCCGTTGCCAGCGACGTTTGCGATCGACCTCGGCGAGCGGATCAGCCGGCGCAGCCCGGGCATGGAAGTCCGCGTGTTTAGCCGCTATCCGTGGCCGACGCGCAAGGATGGCGGACCACAAGGCCCGATCGATCTGGCGGCGCTCGAGTGGTTGGAACTGCGCGCCAGGCCCAGCGACAATCCGCCGGCCGAGTTCGCCCATTTCGTCGACGAAGACGGCCGGCGCAAGCTGCTTTATTACACGGCGCGCCACATGGAGAAAAGCTGCATTGCTTGTCATAACCACCCTGACAGCCTTAGCCCCAAGAAGGACTGGAAAGAGGGGGAAGTGGTCGGCGTGCTGAAGATTGTGCGGCCACTGGAACGGGAGATCGACAACACGCGCGCGGGGTTGCGTAGCGCTTTCTTACTGATGGGCTCGATCTGGTCGCTGCTGTTGATGGTGAGTCTGAGCGTGGTAGTGGTCGCCCGGAAGCGACGGAGGGCCAGCCTGCCATGATCGCCGACGACCGCGTCAGTGACCTCTCCAGCGACGGCGCCAAGCATGGCGCCAAGAATCACGTCAACGAACCTGACGACGCCGCGAACATCCAGAGCGCCGGGGAACGACTGCACCGCGAAGGCTCGACGTCGCGCAGCTTGTTGGCAGGGGCCAAGCTCGACGACCCTGCAGCTTGGGAGCGCGTGGTGCGGCTTTACGCCCCGCTCGTGGCCTCCTGGTGCCGGCGCTGGGGCGTGGCCGAACAAGATCTCGGCGATGTGCTGCAAGAAGTGTTCTCGTCGGTCGCCAGCCATCTCGATCGTTTTCGCCTGGATCGGCCGAGCGACACTTTTCGCGGCTGGCTGTCGACGATCGCGCATAACAAAGTTCGCGATCACTTTCGCCGCCGAGCGGGAGAGCCGGCGGCAATCGGGGGGACCGAAGCGACGCTCCACCTGCAGCAGCTCGCCGATCCTTTGTCGATCGAGCACCCGCCCGAGTTGGCAGGCGATCCGGCGTTTGACGAGTTGCTGCTCAAGGCGCTCGAGTCGATCCGTGGCGAATTCCACGAGCGCACCTGGCAAGCCTTTTGGCGCACGGTCGTCGATGGGCGCGCGGCCGTCGACGTGGCGGCTGATCTCGAGATGAAGCCCGGCGCGGTGCGGGTGGCCAAATCGCGCGTGCTGTTACGGCTGCGGCGCGAGCTGGGGGACGAGCCTGGTTAGCGTTTGGCAATGGGCGTAGTCAGGCTCCGCTTGACCGAGCTGCTCGCTACGCTTCGGTCGGCAGCGCAGCTTCCTTCCAAGCTTTGAAGCCGCCGGCCAGCGAGGCCACGTTCTCGTAGCCCATTTGCCGCAGGTTGTCGGCCACCAGAGCCGAACGGCTGCCGCCGCCACAGTAGCAAACGATCGGCGTCGCGGCGTCGGGGACTTCGCGCTCGATCTTGAGTTCGATAGTTCCACGGCCAAGGTGCAGGGCGCCGACCGCGTGTTCCTTGGCGAACTCGTCCGCTTCGCGAACGTCGATCAAAATTGCTCCCTGCGATTGCAACTGCGCTGCTGCGGTGGCCGTGACCTCCTTGATGCGCGCCTTGGCCTGATTGACGAGCTTTTCGAACCGATTTCCGGGGGGCATGCACTGATCTCCTGACAGTTTCGCGGCGCGCGGCAAAGGTACGGCCGAACAATAAATTCCCGTTTTCTTATCCCCCTCACCCTACCCTCTCCCGCGAGGGGAGAGGGGAGTAAGGAGAAGTTGTTTATCGGCCGTACTTAGACGCCTTGGGGAGTGCCCCAGTGGTCGCGGTACTCGCGGCGCACCAGCGCGTCGGCTTCGGCATCTCCCACGACGTGCTCGGTCTCGGGATCGAACACCAACGAGCGCCCCAGCCGGGTGGCGATGTTCCCCAAGTGAGAGAGGGACGATGAAAGGTGCCCAACGAGGGCATCGGCGTTGAGTTTTGCCTCGCCGCGAATGGACTCGCAGAAGTTGCGAACGTGCGTCTTGTCGTCCTGGCCGACCGGTTCAATGGCCACTTCGACCGGCCGGTTGTCACCATCGCGCAATTGGATTTTTCCGCGACGGCTGAGGAACAGTTGCCCGGCGGTGCCGTAGAACTCGGCGCCGCTGTCGACGTTGTAGGGATACGTGCTCGACCAGAGCCGCTGCTCGTAGACCAGCATGCGGCGATGTCCAACGCTGCCATCACCGCTGTACTCAAAGGTCACTTGTTGCGTGTCGGGGAATTCCTGGTCATCGTCGAACTGGAACTTGCCGCCGATCGCCGCAACCTTATTGGGATGCGTGTCGACTCCCAGCCCCCAGCGGGTGTAGTCGATGTCGTGGACACCGTCGTTGCCCATGTCGCCGGTGCCGAAGTGGTACCACCAGGTCCAGCGATTGTGTACGCGGTTCGAGCGGTAGGGGACCATGGTGGCCGGCCCGACCCAGTTGTCGTAGTCGAGGCCCGCTGGCGGAGTGCCGTCCATGCCTCGGCCGATGGAACCGCGGCGCTGCACATTCCAGCACTTGGCGGCCAGCACTGTGCCGATTTTTCCGGCGCGCAAGAGTTCGACCGCTTCGATCATCATGCTGGTGCTGCGACACTGCGTGCCGTGCTGCACGAGGGCTTTGTTGCGCGCGGAGGCTTCGACGAGCAGGCGCCCCTCACGGATGTTGTGCGAGATCGGTTTTTCGACGTAGACGTGCTTGCCCGCCTCACAGGCCAGAATGGCGGCGGGAGAATGCCAGTGGTCGGGCGTGGCCACGATCACGGCGTCGACCGAGCGGTCGTCGAGCACGCGGCGCAGGTCGCCGACGGCGCGCTGGGAGTCGATCCCCAGTTCGGTAGCGGCCGCGTGGCGGCGCCCCTCATCAACGTCGCAGACATAGGTAAGCTCCACGCCGTCGGTATTCTTGAACAACTTGGCATCGTGCACGCCGCGGCCACCGCAGCCAATCAAGCCGACGATGAGCTTTTCGTTGGCGGCGCGGGCAGTCGCCAGCCGGGGTGCGAACATCGAGGCGGCGACGGTCCCCGCCGAGAGCTTCATGAATGTGCGACGATCGTTGGCGGACATAGTGTGTTTCCCTGGCACACGGGAGAGGGTTTGCCCAATACCGCGCAGTATGGCAAAGGCCAGGGTCGCCGACAACTTTTGGAATCATCGAAGTGCCCGAAGTGCGCAAAAAAAACGCCAGCACCTGACCGCCCACTTGGCGATGGCTACCAGCGTTTAGATGAAATCTGCAATTCGCCGAGAACCGTGGCGCTCACAATCCCGGGCCACATAGTCTTGCATCGGGCGACGATCGCGGAAATCACTGCTCCCGGCATTCATTGTTTAGCCGACAGCCAACTAGCTCTTCGCGGCGCCCTTGGGCTTCTTGGCGTCCTTCTTCGGCTTCTTGTTCTTCTTGTCGTTCTTCTGCGCGTTATTTCCTTTTCCCATTTGTCGAGCTCCTATTTCTCGATAGCCAATCGGCCGGGCGCGCCCGGCGGCATGATCGCACTGGCCGCATGCCCAAGGTTGCGGAGACTCCCCAATGGCGTCCCCACTCGCGGCTCAGCATACCACAGGGCGCGGCAATCGTGAACGGGGCTACCGAGAACAGGTCTACCCAGAACCGAGCTTCGCGCGAAGTTGTGCGCGTTGGGATCAACGCATGGCCCGGCCGCGATCAGTTGTCGTTGCCCGCGGCGGCGCCTGCGCGGCGCGCGGCTTGCCGGCGGGGATTGGCCCCGTTATCGCGCCCTTGGCGTCCCCAGCGTGGCTGTTCGAGTTGGGAATCCCAGGCCGTGAGCGTCTTCGAAAGCTCGTCGACTTTGGCGGCGTTCGCATCGGCCAGGTTCTTCGTCTCGCCGATATCCGCGGCCAGGTCGTAGAGTGCCGTCGGGCGTCCGTCGATTTTGAGCAGCTTCCAATTGCCCGAGCGAATCGCCGAATTGCCCGGCCCGAATCGCCAGAAGAGCGAGTCGTGCGGGGGCTCAGCTTTGCCGCCGGCCAAGTAGGGGAGCAAGCTGACGCCATCGAGCGGCTTGTCGCCCGCCGACAGTTCGACTCCGGCCACGGCCAGCGCCGTCGGATGAATGTCGAGCGTGATCACCGGCTGATCGTACTTCTGGCCCTCAGGGAGATGCCCCTTCCAGCGGACGACATAGGGGATGCGGATTCCGCCTTCGAAGAGCTGCCCCTTAGCGCCGGAGAGCGGGGCGTTGTTCGAGCTGTTACCGCGGTTGGGCTGCTCCGCGGTGGGAGACGGTCCGCCGTTGTCGCTGACGAAAAAAATGAGCGTGTCGTTCTCAAGCTGCTTCTCGCGGAGTTTAGCCAGTACGAGCCCCACGTTGTCGTCCAGCGCGCTAAGCATGGCCGCGTAGGTCTTGCGGCGAGGATTCTCGATGCTGGCGAAGCGATCGAGGTACTTCTGCGGCGCTTCGAGCGGGTTGTGGACGGCGTTGAAGGTGAAGTAGAGGAAGAACGGATGCGCCGCGTTGTCGGCACCGCTGTGACGTTCGACGAAGGCGACCGCCTCGCGGCCGAAGGCGTCGGTCAAGTATTCCTGCTCGTCGACGGGCTCAGTGCCGCGATAGATCGGCCCGCGCTCGTCCCCTTCGAGGTCGAGGTACTTGTGTGCGCCGCCGAGGAAACCGAAGAACTCATCGAATCCGCGCGCGGTGGGGACGCGCGTGGGATCGCCGCCCAAGTGCCATTTGCCGACGATGCCCGTGTGGTAGCCAGCGGCCTTGAGCCGGTTGGCGAGCGTGGTTTCGGTGAGGGGGAGCCCGATGTTGCCGCTGGTTTGCGGGCCGGGATTGTGTTCATGACCGAAACGCTGCTGGTAGCGACCGGTCAATAGGCCGGCCCGCGTGGGGCTGCAGACAGGACACGAAACGTAACCGTTGGTGCACTGCACGCCGGTGGCGGCCAATGAATCGAGATTCGGCGTGGGGATGTCCTTCCCTCCTTGAAAGCCGACATCGTGATAGCCCAGATCGTCGGCCACGATGACGATGATGTTCGGACGTCGCGCGCTGGCCGGCGCATCGGCGGCGAGGGCACTGGTCGCGCCGTAGTGGGTTGAGATATGGCTGGTTGCGACTAAAGCTAAGAAGGCAGCGACCACACGGAGCATACTGAGCTGGCCGCTCGACGTTGGTTGTGACATAGCGATAACCTCCTCGAATTGATTTGCGAAGCGCGGCGCCCCGCGCGAACTTAGTAGATCTGCCGCACGACTCAGCGATCAGGATTCAACACCGGCGAATTGCGATAGTTCTCCGACAGGCGGAGCCGCGTGCAATTAGCGTTCCCGGCGATTCAATCGCGAAATCTGCGTGCGCTCAACCGGCTGGCACCGCTTATGCCACGGCTCGTCGAACGATAGTCGTGAAATCTCACATTTCCGCCACCAGATGGCACGGTCCAGCTTGTTCCGCAACGTTCTGCCAGCTACGCGAAAATCTCCGTTGCGACGTTACCTGCCACGTCGGTCAGGCGGAAGTCGCGCCCCGCGTAGTTGTAAGTCAACTGCTCGTGATCGAGCCCCAAGAGCGCCAGCAGCGTCGCGTGCAGATCAGTCATGTGCATGCGCCCTTCGACCGCGTGCAGACCGACGTCGTCCGTCGCGCCGAAGGAAAAGCCCTGCTTCACGCCGGCGCCCGCCAGCCACATCGGGTAACCGGTGATGTTGTGGTCGCGGCCGTCTTCGCCTTGCGAGGTCGGCATGCGGCCAAATTCGCTACCGAACAGTACCAACGTTTCGTCGAGCAGGCCTCGTTGCTTGAGATCGGCCAAGAGTGCCGCGGTTGGCTGATCGGTTGCGGCGCAGTTGTTGATCAGCCCCTTGTGCAGGTTGTTGTGATGGTCCCAACCTGGCTGGCAGATCTCGACGAAGCGCACGCCCGCCTCACTCAGCCGGCGGGCCATCAGGCACTGCCGCGCGAAGCTCCCGGCCAGCCCTGGCTTCACGCCGTACGCGTCGAGCACCCACTGCGGCTCTTGCGAAATGTCGAGCAGTCGGGGAACGGCGTCCTGCATCGTGAACGCCAACTCGTAAGACTGAATCACGCCGTCGAGCGCGTCAGGCGCCGCGGGATCGGCTTGCAAATCGCGGTTCATCGCTTGAATCAAATCGAGCTGGCGGCGCTGCAACACCGTTGCGGTCGAGGGGCGCAAATTCGGCACGAAGCCACTATCGGCGATCCGCGTCCCTTGAAAATGAGCCGGTAGAAATGCACTACCGTAATTGGCCACGCCGCCAAACGCTGGCGGCGGATTGATCGTGATGTAGCCGGGCAAGTCCTGATTCTCCGTCCCCAGGCCGTAGAGCAACCAGGCCCCCATCGAAGGGCGCGTCAATGACGCCTGCGATGCTCCGGTGTGCAGTTGCATCACAGCTTCGGGGTGGGCCGGCGTATCGGTGTACAGCCCGCGGATGAAGCACAACTCGTCGACCTGTTTAGCGACATGAGGATAAAGCTCGGAGACCCAGGTACCGGTCTCGCCGTGTTGCTGGAACTTGAATTTCGAGGCGACGAGCTTTCCGCCGCCAGGGCCCGACTTACCATCGTTGGCTTGCAACTGCTGCTTGTACTCCCAGGTGTCCATCTGGGAGGTAGCGCCATCCATATACAGAAAGATGATCCGCTTGGCTTTGGCCTTGAAGTGGGGCGGCTTCGGCGCGAGCGGGCCAACGGGCCTGACCGCCTGATCGGCAGCACGCACCGCGCCCCGGCCCAGCAGGTCGGCGAGCGCCAAGAAACCAAAGCCGGCGCTGGCGTGCCGTAGCGCCTGGCGACGCGAGAGTGGTTGCTGAATTCCTGAACCTAGCGAAAACAAACTGGACATCGCATCACCGTAGAAAATATCGATCCGAACAGCACCCATCGCCGTACACGCGGCGCGCCACTTCAGGTATCGCAGTGCTACTTCAGGTAACGAAATTCGGCCGAGCCCAATAGCGCCTGACAGAAGCTTGCCCAAGCGGCAACTCGCGGGCTCGACGCGACGACTTCCGCTTGCACGTCGGCCTGATCGGCGTAGGCCGCTTCGTCGGGATTGCCGGCCGCCAGGGGCTTGGGCTTCGCATCGTCCCCGGTTGAGGCCACTTGCACCGTGGTTGTTGTTGGAACGTCGGCGCTGGCGAGCAAGCCCTCCGCGACGCTAGGTTCTCGCAACGCGAGTTCGAACTCGGTGACGTATTGCGCGGCACGGATTATTTCATTCGTGGTCGCCGGTCGACCCAGCGCTAGCCGGTATGCCCACTCGACGCGCTCGACTTCAGAGAGTGACGTCCGTTCGAGCAATCGTTCGGCCAACTTCAAAGCCTGAGAGCGCACGAACGCGTCGTTCAAAAGGTAAAGCGATTGCGGCGGCACCGTGGTCGCGGCGCGCTGGCCCGTCACCAGACCGGGATTGGCAAAGTCGAACACTTCGAGCGAGGTCGGCGTCAGGCTGCGCAGCAAGGGGAGATAGACGCTGCGGTGTACGCTCGCCCGGGCGAAGCTGGCGATTTGTTTGGCTTCGGGACCGTTATTGCGCACCTCGGTGACGGGGAGTTTTTTGGCAGGCGAGATTTCGGGCCGCGTCGGATCGAGCCGGCCGGCAACCGCGAGCATGGTGTCGCGAATTTCCTCGGCGTCGAGGCGACGCGGACTGTGGCGCCACACCAGGCGATTCTCAGGATCGGCCGCCACATTGTCCGGCGATGCGTCGGCGGCCAACTGATACGCGTGTGTCAGCGTCAATCGCCGCACCAGCCGCTTGATCGACCAGCCGTCGCGGACAAACTCGGCCGCGAGGTAATCGAGCAGCTCGGGGTGCGACGGCATATCGCCGTTAACGCCAAAGTTATCGACCGTCTTGACAAGCCCTGCCCCGAACAAATGCTGCCACACGCGGTTGACAATCACACGCGGCGTCAACGGATTTTGGGGACTGGTGAGCCAGGCCGCTAACTCGAGTCGGCCGCTCTGCGCGGCGTTGATCTGGATGCCGTGCTCGAACTCGAGCAACGTCAAAAAACCGCGCGGCACGACAGGGCCAAGTTGCTCGGCCTCGCCGCGAACGCGAATCGCGGTGTCGCCGATCGTTTGGGCGTCGCGCACACCATGCACGACGCGCCCGCTGCTGGCGGCCGGATCGGTCAGGGCCACGAGCTCGGCCTGCAACTTGTTCAGCTTCTGGCGGGCCACGGCTCGCTTCGGGCGTCCATCGGCTTCTTTGACGTTCCCTTCGGGCGTGCCACGCAGCTTCTCAAACTCGGTGCGCGCTTCGGCAACTTGCTTTTGCAACTCTTCGATCTCGGGCGTCAGCACCGTGCTGGCCGAACTGAAACCGCTGAGCGGCACGAGGAGTTGCGGATCGTAGTAATCGAGGCCCCCGCCCCCCATTTTGTTCCGAAGGCCCGCACAGAGCTCGGTGCTGGAAAAGATGCCGGCCAGGGCGTAGTAATCGGCTGTGGGAATCGGATCGAACTTGTGGTCATGGCACCGCGCGCAACTGGCAGTGATCGCCAGCACCGAGCGGCTGACCGTGTCGATCTGCTCGTCGATATTGTCCATCAGGAAGCGGACTTTGAACCGCTGATTCACATCCTTGACGCCGAGCGCGAGAAAGCCCGTGGCGGTTAGCTGCTCGTCGCGCTTTGCGTCACTTTCAGCCGGTAGCAGGTCGCCGGCGATCTGCTCGCGAACAAACTGATCGAATGGCTTGTCGGCGTTCAGCGAATCGATAACGTAATCGCGATAGCGCCAGGCGTGCGGCAGCGGCAAGTTTCGCGACGAACCGGACGATTCGCCGTAACGGGCCACATCGAGCCAGTGGCGCCCCCAGCGCTCACCAAAGGCGGGCGAGCCCAGCAGTCGATCAACGACTTTGGATAAGGCTTCGCCCGAGTCGTCGGCTAGAAAAGCCTCGATCTCGTGGGGCTTGGGCGGCAGCCCGGCCAGATCGAAAGTCACGCGCCGCAGCAGCACGTGTTTGTCGGCGTCGCGCACTGGTTTTAAGCCACGCGCTTCGAGCGCGGCAAGCAGGTATTGGTCGATCGGGTCGCGTGGCCAGGCCATGTCGCTGATGGCCGGCAATTCACCAGCACGCAGCGGCTGCCACGCCCAATGCTCACGACGGAGCGCCGCGTACTCTTCGCTCGACACGCCGACGTCGTCGGGCAGTTCGACCGCGGGCCACGCCGCGCCGTCGTTGATCCACTGCGTCAGATCGGCTATCTGTTCGGCCGCGAGTTGACCTTCGGGCGGCATCTTCAGATCGTCGTCGCCCTGGCGAATGGCGCGAATGAGCAAGCTCGCCTCGGCGTCGCCTGGCACCAGGGCCGCGCCCCGTCCGCCGCCGACCAACAAGCCATTGCGATCGTCGACGCGCAGCCCACCTTTGGTGTTGGTGTTGGCCGAATGGCAGTTATAGCAGTTGGCCGCCAGCACGGGCCGCACACGCTTTTCAAAGAACTCGAGGCGAAGAGCCGCCGAGTCACTCTCGTTGCTGCCTGTGTCGCCAGCAAGCGCTGCGCGCGGAGTGAAACAAGGCATCAGCGCCGCAACAAAAATCGCGGCAGCGAGATAAGATCGGGTACCGATCATCGAATGGGCCTTCCGTGTTGGCAATCGAGCCGCGGTAGACCAGCGCTACCCAGCCGGATGGGGCACGCGTCCCGAGATTGTCGCCTCGCGAGCACACCCTTGGCAAGCGTTGGCTCAGAGTTGGGATTTTCGCCGCGAGCTGTCGAGGGCGGGGCGGGGACGGTCGATCGCGGGCACGTGCGACGGCAACACGCGCGGAAGTGGCGCCGGCCGGTGATATCGGGCATTGTCCGGAGCGACATCGAGGACGTTCAAGAGCCCGACAACGCCCGCCACCCGCCAGCACGACTCCTGCAGCAACTGCTTCTGGTAGTAGGAAGGGACACAGCCTCGCAAGGTGACGACGCCCCAGCGTGATTCGACTTGCAGTTCGCGAGTCGCGTTACGAAAGCGTCCGCCGAGGAAGTTCCTTAAGCGATGCTCCAAATCCCGATCTGCGGCTGGGCCCGTCAGGTAACTGTGCATGAATTGAATCCACCCTTGAACTGATCAAACTAGTGATGTTGATGAGGCGACAAAGCAAACCTCATGCCGCACCTAACTTCGTGCCGACTTGGCCGCGATTGCCGCGGCTTGGCGACTTGCTCAGGGCGTTTTTGAGATTCGCGACTCGCGCCCCGACTGTGCCCCTTGATGGACCGAGCGTGATAACGATCCTCAGCCGTCAGGCTTGATGGCTCTGATTGCCATGAACTGCGGGACATCAGCAATTCTCTCGATTAGCTTGGCCGTTCGTTGTGGGCAAGGTGGGATAGCCCTCGAGCCACCTTGCAGCGATCAGCTTCGCCTCTGGTTTGCCCAGCTGCGGGAAGAATTCGTCCGCAGGGAGCAGCATGGATCGCGGTCCCTCCCGCGACCTTTGCCGGGCTGGCCAGCAAATCCACTCGCCCGAATTCAGGGACTCTCGAAGGTGCCCTGTAAACGCCGATGAAACCGACTCGCCGGGGCCACAATCGCCACGTGGTATGCAGTTTGCTTTTTTCAAGCGGGGCGCGGAATTCGGCGGCAGTTGCGGACGTTTCAGGAGCCCCCGCAGGGTTGCGTGGCTCACGCTTGCCGTAACTTGCCGCCGACGGATGAACTCAGGCGGACCGCTAAGCATGGATGTACGACTCAGATCATTGGCAGCCAATAGCGCTGGCAAGGAAATCAAGCTTTCCGCCGCGCGCTTCCTGATCGGCCGCGACGAAGACTGCCACTTGCGGCCCAAGAGCGATTTGGTCAGCCGGCACCATTGCATGGTGCTGGTGGAGGATGACGGCGTGGTCGTGCGCGACCTGGGGAGCCGCAACGGCACCTACATCAACGACCAACGCATCGTTGGCGAGCAAATGCTGGCCCATGGCAATCGCCTGCGCGTCGGGCCATTGGAGTTTGAGGTTTGCATCGAAGCCACAACACCGGCTTCCGCGTGGGCCGTTGACAAGCCGGCCGCGGCCCCTGCCGTTGCGGCGCCACCACCGGCAGACGACCTCGAAGCATTCTACCTGCAAGCGCTCGGTGAATTGGCCAGCGCAACCAGTCCGACTCCTTCACCAAGCAAATCGCCCGCGGCCTACAGGGGCTCGACGCCTGCGCCACAGAAAGTGGCGGCTCAGTCCAAGCCAGCGACCGCACTGGTTGACACGAGCGAGCAGGTAATCGCCGAGGAGACCGAGACGATCGCTACGTCGGCATCGGGCACACAAATCCTGCGCCCGACCAAGGGAAGTAGCCAGCAACGTGCGACCGATTCGGCCACTGAGTCCCGCGGTCGCAATGACGGAACAACAATCGACGAGCAATCGGGCGCCGAGGGGGGAAAAGTCCCGCCACCGAAGGGTATCGCCGGCAAGCTCCCCTTTCCAAAGACAACGACTAAGGACAGCCGCAGCGCCGCAGCCGACACCCTGCGCAAGTTCTTTAATCGCCGCTAGTCCGGGCCGCTCGCCGGCGGGATAACTGCTTGCGATTCGTTGACTAGCGCTGCGGCGGATCGACCGCCTCGACGCTCGGCCGCGCATTGGCCGCCGGAGGAGCTGGCGGCGCGGGCCGAACAGCCTGCGCCGGCGACACAGGCATCACGGGCGCCTCGATCACCGGTCCATTGCGCACGAGTGCGAGAGCTGGCAGTCGAGCGATCACCTCGCTGAGCGCCTTTGCCGATCCCGCTATCCCGTGCCGACACCTGTCTTCGACCATTCGGGGGCGGGGCACTCGAAGCTGACGCGTTCGTTGGTCAATGGGTGCAGAAGCGTAATCCGCTGGGCGTGCAGGCAGAGGGGTGGATCAGCGATGTGATGGGTCTGGGTCTCGCCGAATTGGTGGTTGGGCAAATACGCTTGCTCGCCGCAGATCGGCAGACCCAGGTGCTGGAGATGCACCCGAATTTGATTGGTTCGACCCGTGATGGGGCGGGCCGCCAGGAGGGACGTGCCGTCACCAAATTCGTGGAGCAGGCGAAACTCGGTTCGCGCGGGCTGCCCATCGTCGGCGACGATGCGCCCCCCGAGTTCCGTGGTGTCGACGCCGATCGGCGCGTCACAAGCGAACGAGACCGACGACGGTCGTCCCTGAACTCGCGTCAGGTAGTGCTTCTCCACTTCACCGTCCGCGAATTGGCTTTGCAATTGACTGGCAAAATGGCGCGTGCGGGCGAGGACCACGACACCGGTTGTATTGGCGTCGAGCCGATGCACGGGGCGCAGCTTTTGCGGAGCGTAAACCTGGTTCAGAATCCATTGCAGCGAGTTGCGGTTAAATCGGCCTGAGGGGTGCAGCGGCATCGGGGCCGACTTGTCGACGACGACGAGCGCCACGTCTTCGTGCAGCAGACGAATTGCCGAGTTCACTGCCGGCTCGATGTTGGCGGGCGTGCGATGCAGGTAGACCTCTCCGCAGCGGACGCGATGTACGGCCGCGACCGCCTGGCGGTCGGCATTCAGCATCAATTGCCGGTCGAAGCGATCCTGCCAGTAGTCGGGCGGCAGATGGGGGAACATGGCGCCGAGCACGTCGAGCAAGGGCAAGCCATCGTGCTTCGCGGAAATCTTCAGCGGCCGATCGTTGTCGTAGGGGATGGAGCCCGGCAGCGGTGTTGTCACCTGCCGAATCGCCGACTCGCGCGCCGACAGCACGCGCGCCATCTGCTCGGCGTCGGTCAGGAAGCAATAAGGGCACGATTGCTCCGCCACATAACGAGGATCCTTTTGATCGGCTACCGTAAGAGGCGCCTGGCAACGGAAGCAGAGCGAGTAGTCGGTAACGGCCAGACTCGGATCGAGGCCCACCCGCTGATCGAAAACGAAGCACTCGCCGTCGAAGTGCTCGCCACCACAGTCGTCAAAGTACTTGAGAATTCCACCGTCCAACTGATAGACCCGCTCGAAGCCGATCCGTTCGAGGTACGGCCCCGCTTTTTCGCAACGAATGCCCCCGGTGCAGAACATCACCACGGGGCGGCGTTTGAGATCGGGGGGCAAATCGTCGGCGGCAGCGGGGAAGTTGCGAAAGTGATCGATCGAGAGCGTTATCGCGTTTTTGAACGTGCCGAGTTTGACTTCGTAAGCGTTCCGCGTATCGAGCAGCGTAAGCGGACGACCTTCGTCGAGCCAACGCTTGAACTCCCGCGGGGCGACTTTCGGCGACGTATGCTGCCCGGGCGCGATGCCGGGGACGCCGAAAGCAATGATCTCGCGTTTAAGGCGCACCAGCATGCGGTTGAAGGGCTGCCGGCGGCTGACGCTCACCTTCGGCTGCAAGTCTTCCAGCCCCGGGATTGCGCGCAACGCTTCCAGCAGCAAGTCGATTTCCGCACGACCGCCGGCGACGAACAGATTGATTCCCTCGGGGCTGAGCAGAATGGTGCCGCGCAGCTTCCAGAGTTTGCATTTGGCCCGCAATTGCTCGCGCAGTGCGTGCAGATCGGCCAAGGGCGAGAACTTATAGGCGGCGATATTGGTGACTTCTCTCATGCTCGTAGGATACGCCAGCCCGTAGTTTGCGCCGATTGGCGGGCCGGCAAAAGAAAGTAAGTCGGTGTCTGGTGAGTTGCTGGCGTCACCAGGCCGCGAGGCGCGCGCCATGCGGCGATGGCTATCGTTCGTCGACTTCGAAATCGGGACCTTCGGCCCGCGACTTGACGTTGGTATTGCCCCCGCACTCGCCCGGCTTGGTCCCGTGCTCGCCCCATGCGGTCAAGAAGCGCCCTTCGAAATCGAGGATCAGAATACGGTGGTTGGACAGATCGGCGACCTACCAGCGATCGCAGTCGGAGGTACGTGATAGCACCCTTAGGAACGGCCGAAAAATAACTTCCAGTTTTCTTATCCCCCTCACCCTGCCCTCTCCCACGAGGGGAGAGGGAATAAGGAAGAAGTAATTTCTCGGCCGTTCCATACCATGCGGATGACCGGCGGAGTTCGAGCCTAGTCGTCACTGAGCAGTTCACCAACGAACCTCATTTCCTCTAATCTCAGTGCGGCCTCCATGTCGGCCGAAATTGTCTTGCCGAGCAGGACGTCAATCGCCTCGCGATCCATTGCCTGCAAATCTTCGATTTCTTTTTCGATGAGCTCCTGCGCCTGATTCACAGCATTCAGATCGAGATAGTAGCGCACGATCCGATCGAAGACCTGGTGATAAGCGCCGCGGTCAGTGACGTTGGTCGCTGCTGCAAACCGCAGATTGTTGCGGTGCATGTAGCTGAGCAACTCTTCAACGTTGCCTCCTGGGAACGGCTCGGCCGGCCCCAGATCAGCACGCGTCGAGGCCTCGACGACGTAGTTGACCGCCGAAACCAATTGCTCGATGTGCCGGTGCGCATCACATATTCGGCGGTAGGTTTGGGCGGGTTCGTTGTCCACTTTGCGTAGTTCCCGGGTCCACTGCTGGCGGAACTCCGTAAAGTCCTTATTGAGTTGACCGACGGCGTCGCGTAGTTCCTTGTCGAGCTCGGGCGAGACCCCTTGCCCAGCCTTGATGTCGTTTAACAATTGCGCGCGGAGCTTCTCAATCGCCTGGCACTGCGCCGTCCAGCGTTTTTCTCGCAAGGCGGCGGGCCAGCGCACATTGATCGGGTCTTCGTTGAAATGGCCCGACGCCGCGGCACCGAGGGTATTGGTCGCGATCTGCAGGTGCCGCAAGACATCTTCATCAATTCTCGACAACGCTGTCGGCTCGTAGAGCGGCAAGGCGTGATCGGGATTGACTTGTCGAGTCAACCAGTGCTCATAGGCAGCCGGCGCGGCTCTTTCGAGCAGCGTATTGAGGGCCTTCCCCGACTCGATTTCGCCGGCAACTTTTTCGGGATGCTCCAAGAGCTGGTAGATCTTGGTATCGCGGTTGCGTTCCCAGCATTGCACAATCTGTTTCAGCACTTCTGGTTTGTCGATTACCCCCAGTTGGGCGAGGTTGAATTGGGCCTTGGTCCAATCCTGCAGCTTGGCGAGTTTGGCTTCGGCAACCTTCATTCGCTCAGCGAGGCTGCGACGCACTTCTTCGGCGGCCTTGATTTTGGCTTCTTCTGCTGCCCGCAGTTTGGCCTCGTAACGGGCATCGAGATCGTCGCAGCGGGCGACTCGCGAGCCAAACGCCAGGCCAGCTAGCGACAAACACAGGCACATTGCCAGTTTGGTCACCATGTCTTCGAATCCTCCGTCAAGGCTGCATTTCCAATAGCGCGGAAAGTTGGGCAATCGCTGCAATGTCGAGGTGCTCACCGGCAGTGCGGATACAGCCAACAATGCACCCCGATCCATCGAAGACAGGCGCTCCCAGGGCATCGACTTCGCGGGCCGAGACAGGAGCATAGTACTCGACCGGCGCGCCACCGGCACCTCGTCCTACCTGGTCGACGGCGAGGCTGACAAAATCCCAGGTTATCGAGCGAGGATCATCTTCCTTTGATCGCCCGACGAGTGTGGCCAATCTCTGGCCAACTCGGGGTGCCTCGGCTGGTTGCACCGAGACTTGACGAAACGACTCAAGCGGCGCTTCCAACAGGGCTAACGAGAAGCCCTCGGCAGGCCCTTTGCCCGACACGTATTTCAGGATGGCCAATGTCTGTCGCGCTGAGCAAGCGACGAGGCGTTGGTCGGCACCTTGCGCGCGGCCCTCACCTTTTTTCCGTAGACCTTCCAGACGCTCGATGATTTCCGTCGGGCAGACGATCGCATCTGGCCGGCACGCCCAGCCGACGGCCCCTAGATCGGACAGCAGTAGTTGTCGATCGATGCGCAGGCCGATCAGCACGACGATTGGCTCGGCGGTGCGTACCAAATTCTCCGCCGGGGGTTGACGATGCGGCTCGGGTCGGTCGATTCGTGCTGGAGCGGTCGGTACCGGCGAAGGAGCCGGTGTGGCGGCCGTGGTACCGTGGTTCACGTTAGAACGCCGCGAGGGCGCGTTCGTCGTTTTGCCGGGCGGCTCGGACGGTACCGATTGCGCCAAGAAATCCAAACGCCCCATCGAGTGCAAAATTGCGCCAGAGACAATGACACTCAAAACGGCGCCGACGATCCAGGGCACCGGGTGCGTGAAGGAGTTAGGGCGTCGGCGACGCTTGGCGACGGTTGTGCGAACCGAGGCGAACGGACTGCCCACCGTGACAGCCGGAGAATCGATTACCGGCTGTCGCTCTACCGGAACGCTCGCTTCGAGCATTGTGCCAGCACGCTGCGGCAGCTGGGGCAGAGCCGCCAACAAGTCGTCAGCCGCGATGCGATGAGTGCCCAAGAAGACAATGTCGCCCGGCATGAGCGCCACGCGTTCGATCTTATTCAAGGGATTCCCGAGCGCGGTCCCGTTCGTCGAGCCTTCATCGACGAGCCAGACACGTGCGCCCTCGCGTTCCAAGCGGGCGTGCCGACTCGAAACCGTATCGAGCGGAATTACCACGTCGTTGTCCGGTGCCCGCCCGATGGTGATCGAAATGACCGGCATAGGCCAGGGACACGGAATCGACTGCCCCAGCGTGACCTCATCGCCTGCCCGCACGCTTCGCGGCTTCTGGATACGCTGCCCGGCGACAAACGTGCCATTGGTTGAACCGAGATCCTCGAGCACAAAGGTGTCGCCGTGTGCGGTCAGCTTGCAGTGTCGTGAGGAGACCGTGGGATGATCGACGCGCAAATCGCAATCGTCTGCACTCCCGACAATCCAAGTTCGCTCAGCCATCATCAAATCCGATCTACCTGCCGAAGCCAGCCCCCCTCAACATCCAGCGTGGGGCGGCAGCGATCAACTACCAATCCGCAGTGTGAACTGCTGCTCGCCCAGCAAGAAGCTGCAGGTGCCCTTGAGCTGGATGCGATCGACGCGCAGCCAGACGCCGTTGAGCGCTCGGTTGTTTTCAATCGTCCAACGGCCGGCCTCGTCCTGCCGCAGTCGGGCATGCCGGGCGCTGACGAAAGGATCGTCGCTAGGTACGACCTGACAATAGCTCGCATCTTTACCGATCCAAGCTTCACTGCCGCGCAGCGGCGTAGTAGTTCCACCACCGTCAACCCCCACTTCGACCAGCGTCGGCAAGCTCTCGGACGCGCCAGTGCCCTGCCACAGCTGAGTGGTTTGCACGCCGCGAGCCGGCGAGTCGGCGTTCGTCGTCGCGGCCGGATTATCGAATCGATAGCGCGTGCGCCCGACGATGAACTGTTGCCCATGCTCCAAGATCGCGTGCCCGATGCGCACGTATGTCCCGTTGGTGCTCTTCAAATCCCCCAGGTGCCAACGGAATTTCTCTTTGCTGAACGAGCGCACAAGTTCGGCATGCCGGCCGGACATCTGAACATCGTGCGGAAATACGAGGTCGCCGTGCATGCGCCCGATTTCTAGTCGCTCCTGACGTAAACGGACCGTCTGTCCGTCATCATCACCATCGTCGTGCACGATCAGGATCGGCGTTGGGGGGCGTCGAGTGGGCCGAAATGGCGGCGGAGCGTCGTCGGCTGGTGCGGCGCCGCGCGACACCAGGGGAACTTCGCGCTCGACCCGAGCTACCCCCTGCGCCGCGGGTCGTGGCGTAGCGACTGCGCCACCCGCCCGATGCCTGGCCAGTGCCTGGCGAACTTCTTCGGCCGTTTCAAGCCGTGTTCCTTGAATGGACATACGGGCGATCACTCAAAGATGGTGTTATTGTTCCAGGTTGAGGGTCGTATGGCTGCGTGGCCGACTATTTTTCCCACTGGCAGATGAATCCGGGGTTGTGGGCTTTCGACGTCGCGGGTTGATCCGACCAGCGGCCGCCATTCTTCAGCCACAAGATCAGGTAGTGCTCGGCCTGCCCCTTATTGTTTGGTTGCCGGCCCGCGACGTCCCAGTTGGTGTAGTGCATCTCTTGTCCGTCCGTCCATTGCCAAACTCCTTCGCGCAGTTCGTCGGTGGCGCCCAGCCAGGCGGCGTCGCGGCCGGCTCCCTGGCTACGAACCAGTTCCGTCATGAACTGATTCTCGGCGGCGGACTTCACGATTGCCAAGCGCCCGCCCAAAGCGGCGCAGCGGTTGCGCGCTTCGTGCCAGTTGAGCGACTCGGGGAAGAACTTGTAGAACCGCCCGCCGAAGGGTTTCGCGTCCGCGGGATGAGAACCTTGCTTGGGACCGGATGTCGCGTCAAGCGGCTTGATCTCGATCGATTCGAATTCGATGACGGTGTCGGCATTATGACATTGCAGGGCAAGGCAACCGCCGCCGCGCTGCGCATGCTCAGTCGTATATTCGGCAGTCTTCCAACCGTTGACTTTGACCTCAATCTTTTTTCCTTGAGCAATGACTTCCAATGTGAAGAACTCGCCGGCCTTGAAGCTCGATCCGGCCGATTTCACTCGCTGCGCGCCATCGGCCATGGCATACAACCCGCCCGTGCCCACTTCGCCGTGGCCGTCTTCGATCGCGGCCTCATAGCCATTGGGGGAGTTGCTGCCTGGCTTGATGCCGTAAGTGGAGCGAACGAAGACTCCACTATTGCCCCCCGCAGAGAAGCGCGCCCTCACGCGCACATGCACGTTTTGCAGATCGTCGCGCTTGCTGTACAGGTAACTAAGCCCACTGCGCCCGACGAGCAAACCATCTTTCACTTGCCAGTCACCTGGTTGTGCGGCGTGCGTCTCCCAGCCCGTCAGGTCCTTGCCGTTGAACAAGGGCAAGAACCCATCGTTCGCGGCTGGTCCCGGAGTGGTTGCGGGAACAGTCGCGTTGGCTGCCGCGCCGGGGAGCGAGACCGGGTTGCCGGAAATTGTCGGCAAACCTGTCCAGAGCAGGCCGGAACCACCCCCCGACTTAATCGTAATGTTGCGGAATCGTCCGCGCGTATTAAAGGACCCAAGCCCTAGACAGCCGCCGCTGAAGTCGGCGTTCTCGTCGCTGATCAACGGCTTGCCATCAACAAAACACTCGCAGCGACTCGCTCGTATTTTGATGTCGACCTTGTGCCAGTCAGCGTCGAGACTTTCCTGGAAACGACGGATCAAGGTGTGATCCTTAATGGCGTTCTGGCGGCAGAAATCTTGATAGCCGATGCCGAATCGCAGGAAGCGATACTTGTACGAATCTTTGCAGTTGAAGGCGACAAACACCTCCGATTGCGGTGCATCGGGCGTGCGGACTTCCAGAGAGATATCAACGTCTTGCCAGTTAATATCTCCCATTGTCAGCGCCGCCAGCGCCTTGGCATCGGATTGCTGCTGTAGCTCGCTACCCTCGACCGCCCACTGGCCCGCAAACACGCGTGCTACGCGGGCAACAGGGTCTGCCGGAATCGGCATCGCCGCGCGATCCTCACCCGGCAGTTGCGGCAGCCCTTCCCACAGAACCGTCTGCCCATCATCCGCAGTTACTCGGATGTCTTTGAAATGTGCGGCATTAGGGGTGGAGAACCCGACGCGACCCGCCGTCAAGCGATCAGCGGAGTAAGCGAACAACTCCTGGCCATCGAGCAAGCAACGACACTTCCCGTCTCGCATCTCGATACGAACCTGATACCACCGATCGGGCTCGATTTTGCCGTCAGTCACTTTCCGCGGACCAATCCACTCTCCGGCGGCCATCACATTGACATCATGCCAGGCGTTGCCGTCTCCACCTAAATTGAGTAGATGGAAATTCCCTTGAGATTTATGATTGTAGAAAAAGACAACGGATTCTGGATTGGGTAGTTTGAATTTGGCCTCGAAGTTGTAGCGGGACCATGCGGGATTCCCGAATAAAATCGTAGAAGATTCGTGACGCGACTGAACCAACTCGTTGCCGCGTGCCTCCCAGATGCCGCCGCCGACTTCGCCGTCGGGGAAACGAGCTTGTGACCAATCCGAAGCTGCCGCCGGTTGCTGCCCTGTTGCCGGAGCGGGCTGTTGGTCCACCGCTCCGCCGGGGAGAGGTGTGAGCTCGGCGGGAATGGTCGGCAAGCCATTCCAGAGCTGATTAACGCCCTCTCCTGATTTCACGATGATTTTGCGGAAGCGTCCGGTAGTCTGCAAGGTGGCCAAGCCAATGCTACCACCTACGAAATCAGGGCTATCGTGAGCATCGAACATCGAAGCCCCATCGACAAAGCACTCACAGCGGCTACCGCGAATCTTGATTTCAATTCTGTGCCAGCCGGGAGCAAGTTGCTCCTCTCGCTGGAACACCGTTCTGTCGTCATCCAGGCCATAAACACAATGCAACTCCCGGTACTTGACTCCCAAGCGAAGGTAGCGGAACTTGAAGGCGTCCGGAGCGGCATTAAACGCAATGTAAACGGCAGGCCCGGCCACTTCGGGAGTGTAGGCCTCGACCGATAGATCGAGATCTTGCCAGCCGAAATCGCCGAACGACATGCCGTATAACTCGCGATCGTTCAGCGCTTGCGTCAGCTCCTCTCCTCCCACTTTCCACTCACCCCCGAACACGCGCGCCACGCGTGCGGCCGGATCGGCCGGCACCAGTGCTTCGGCGCCGATTCTGGGCAGATCGTCCGGGTCGAGATCCCCATCATCAACGGGCACGGCGTTGTCGGGTTTGCCTCCGCTGGCGGGCAAGCCTGGTAGCCCTTGCCACAAGATCTTTCCCTGCATATCGGTAACGAAGATGTCGCGAAACCTTGCCGACGTACGCCGCGAGCCGAGACCAATGCGCCCGCTTAGGAAGTCGTCGTCGCGTTTCTCAAAGAGCAGTCGCTCGTCGACAAAGCACTTGCAGTCGGCACTGCGAACTTCGATGCGGACGTTATACCAGCGATTCGGTTCGAACCGATCGGGCCGTTCTGGCCCACTCCAATTTTTATTGTGGTTCGACTTTAGCCGAGAACCATTCCCAAAGTTGAAATTGCGCGACTTCCGAAAGTGCGCGTAGTGAAAGAAGAATTTCACGTCCCCGTCGCCGTCCGCAAATTGCACCTGACACCGCAGCGTGTAATTCGACCAAAGCGGATCCCCGAAAACGATCAGCGACGGCCGCCGCGGAGCCGAGGAAAGCTGCAACAGCTCGTTCCCTTCAACCTTCCAATCACCGTCAATCACTTCGCCGGGCCCTGGCGCCGGCGCGGCCGGGGCCTCGACCGTCGCATCGGCGGCATGCTCTTCAAATTGAGCCGTCACGCGCTCGCCGGCTACCGCAATATCGATTGTCTGTGCCCAGACTTGGACTCCGTTCTTTTCGACGCGTAGCTCGTGGGTTCCCTGACCAACCGCCGTAATTGTCACCATCTCGCCCGCGCGGGTGAGTTTGACCTTGTTGCCATCGACCAGCACCTCGGCATCGGCGGGCACATTTTCGATGACGATCGTTCCCTCGGGCGTGCGGACTTTCATGATGCCCAGCGCTGCAAACACGACGAGCAAGAGCAGTGCCGCCGCTCCACCGCCGACCACCGGCCAAAACCAGGGCGGCCGCGTCGACGAGCGCCACTGCTGCAGCAGGACCTGGAGCGCTGCCCGCAGTCGGTTCGGCTTCTTGATCGGTCGCACTGGCGCCGGCACAACGATCGAAATGCCACCGCTTTCAGGCCCTGGATCGACCGGCACTTCTACCGGCTCGGCAATCGTCGATTGGGAAGTTGCAAAGGGCTCGAGCAACTCGGCGACCTGTAACGGCGATTGCGGACGATCGGCAGGATTTTTGGCCAGCATGCGATCGACAAGATCGGAAAGCGGCTTCGGCACATCCGACCGACGTTCGCAGAGCGGCTGCGCGATGTCGCGCTGGTGCGAGGTGAGCACGCTGACGACATCGCCCTCCCACGGCGGGGCGCCAGTCAGCAAGCAATACAGCGTGCAGCCCAGTGCGTAGATGTCGGCTCGAATGTCGGCATTCGTGGCATCGAGCGCTTGCTCCGGCGCCATGTATTGCGCGGTGCCCATGCCGCGGTCCATGCCGGTCAGGCCTGCCGACTCGCGATCCGCGCCGTGGAACTTGGCGAGTCCGAAATCCAGAATCTTCACCGTGCCCGCTGGCGTGAGCATCAGGTTCGATGGCTTGATGTCGCGATGCGCCAGCCCGTGTTCCAGCGCGTGCTGCAAACCGCAGGCCGCCTGTTGCACGTATTCACAAGCCTGGGAGACTGACAGCGAACCGCCATCATCAATCACTTTATCGAGGCTCGCGCCGTCGATGAACTCGGAAATTAGGACGTGCGACGCACCGAATTTGTCGGCATCGTAGGCTTGCGCGATGTTGGCGTGTGAGAGCTTGGCCGCGGCCTCGACTTCGCGCAAGAATCGCTTCAGGGCGTCGGGATGCCCGCTGATCGAAGCGTTGATTGTCTTGATCGCGACGCGTCGCTTCATGAGCTTGTGGAAGCCCTCGAAGACAGACCCCATCCCTCCTTCGCCGATTTTTCGCACGATTTCGTAGCGATCCTGTTGCCGCAAATCGGCGGGGATATCGTCTTCATGTCTTGGCACCGCTTGGGGTGCATCGCGAACGGCCCTGTCGCGCGGCGAGATCGGTCGGGCGACCGGCAGCGGTTTGGCCTGATCACCCGATACTACCGGCTTCCCGGGAGGTTGGACCGACGCGGGCGGTGACTTGCTGACGACCGGTTGAAGCGGGGCGCCGGCCCGCGGCACGCTCGCTAAAGTTCCCCCTTCGCCAATGCCGGGGGTCGACTGCTGGCTCAAGCGGCTGGCCGCCAGTTGTCGCAAACGAGCCACCAGCTTCTCGGGAGGATTGTCTTGAAGAAACTTAGTGCATTGCCCACAGGAGACCACGTGCTCTCGCAGTTGCGCTTGCTTGTCGGGCTTGAGTCGCTTCAAGGCAAAGGCCGCCAGTTCCCCAGCCGTGGGATGCGCCTGTTTTTGCGTTTCCATGCCTGCCATCCTGCACTTCAACTACCGGACTGAAACTAGGCTTGCAATTTACGAACGAGGAGACGGGATCGGGCCGAACTCATCGGCCTTGTCACGACAGCCAAGACAGCACAATCACCAATATCACCGCGGTCGCCAACGGCAACAGCGTGACCGGAGACAGCAGATACCAGGCCAGAACGCTGACATAGTCTCGACCAATTTCGCGTTCATGCCGAGGTCGGACAGGTGATAAACCCGACTGAGCAACCGCCAAACCATCTTGAGACTGTCCCCGGATAGACCGCTCGGCAGGGCCCGGTAGTTGCTGTCGCGCCGTGCGCTTCACGAGCAGAGTGAAATCGTCGGCAGGCGCCTGCGCTACCGCCTTGACGCACCGACTACACTCGTCGAGGTGCCGTTCGACGGCCGCGGCTCGGACTTCCGAAAGCTTCCCTACGGCAAAATCGCTGAGATCGCCCGACGTGGGATGCCAGGTATTCGTCGTCTGCACGCCGCCGCCCCCCCAACATGGACCAAAGCGAATGGCACTGGCAGAGCCCCGCGCTGCCTTGACCGCGCTTGCCTCGAATTCCAGGCATCGACAAGGCGATCATCGTAGCCTGTTTCTTGGCTGTCGGCCAAGTCTCAGCCTACGGTGGAAGGAGGTCCGCGGCCGGTACCGTACACCACGAGGCTCCTGATTAAGAATGCGCGAAGCCCTTCAGAACTTTCACCGTTTCAGAGCGCGCCGTCGATAAAGCCGGCGGCTTCGCGCCGCAACTGGCACAATACTCGCGACTTAGCCACATGCACGGCATTCTCAGAAATTCCAAGAATCGTGGCCACTTCGGCGGCCGATTTGTCGTCGATCACGCGCATGTGAAAGGCCTGCCAGGTCGTCGCTGAGAACTGCGACTTCACTAATTCTTGCAATCGCGCCAACACATGCTGGCTATGCTCGCGATCCCAGCGCTGGCTGAGCTCATTGGCCGGATCGGTAAGCCCGGCCAAAAGCGATGATGTGACGCCCGCTGTCCCAATCGCCCGAGCGCGGCGGCGCTGCCGCCAATAATAGTTCACCTCGTTCGCAGTGATTACTCGCAACCAGGCGCGGAACGAACCATCACGCTGCCGGCGAAACTGCTGCAAATGCTCGACGATCTTGCGCAGCACATTCTGACAAATGTCATCGGCGTCGGCGACAAGTACGGGATCGAGTCGGATAAACCGCTCGATGAACGGTTGGTAGAGCGAAACGAACAACGACCAATCGTCAGGGCGGCCTTCGCCCTGCAAGCGATCCAGCAGGCTGGGAGGCGTCGGGTGGGTCATGCTGAGAGCCTCGCCGCGCGACGATCCAACTGCGAGCAGTTTCGGTAGAGGGAACGAAATCGGCGCAAAATCTCACACAATGATAGAACAGCCAACCTTACGGGGATTGCTCGATCGAAAGGCCTTAAGGCGATTGGCGATCCCAGGATACTTACCATCGAAAACCGGCTCATGTTCCGACGTTGTTCCCCAAAAGTGCGCTCGTATCGAGGCAGGCTCGACACTCTCTCGGGGAGCTGGTCGGGCATTCTTGACCACAGAATTGCACCTGATACCGCTTTTGGTCAAGGTGCTCGATCCCTCGGTTAGGTTGCCTGCGACCAGCAGCCGCGAGGCGTTGACCGAGACTTCCGACAGGTTGCCTGGCAACTGCGCAGGTACGCTCACCGACACATTGAAGGTGCCGACGGTCTTCGCGTGGTGAGAGCGTCAGAAAAGATAAGTGCGAGAGCCGGGAGTCGAACCCGGACGCCTTGCGGCACTGGATCCTAAGTCCAGTTCGGAATCGTTGGAAACTACGTTCTCAACGACACTTCCGATTTCTCGGCTATGACTCGTTGGAACGCTGGTTGGAACGCGTCTGAAGGTGTTCGCTAAGCGACCACGATCTGAGAAGAAGCCACTTCAAAAACTGGCTAGTCTTGATGGGCCGCTCTGTCGCTCATTTTCGGGGGCCGAATGATAGGCTGGCTCAGATCCCGGGCGCCAACAGAACTTCGCCAACAATGGCCGGCACTTCGCCTGCCACCATAGCGCAGAGTCCGCCACGCGGAACACAGCAGTGCCGCTGTTCAGACGATCGATTGCTACGTGTAAGTGGAGCTGATAGCCCACCGTTTGTCCAGGTCAGGATCAATAGTTTTCGATCAAAAGAGAACTTGGTGTTTTGTAATCCCCTTTATCTTATGTCATTCGGCGCTTGAAAACCAGCCACTCTTCGGCGCTTCAAAACCAGCCAGCCTTTGAAGTGTGATCTTCCTCTTGGTTGATAC
>CAZBWM010000075.1:0-33997 GCA_964495375.1 uncultured Planctomycetaceae bacterium
ATTCTCGATCACACAGCGCCGCGTGGCCTCGTCCAGCAACCGCGCGATCAAGGGCTGCAAATCCTCGGCTTGGCGTCCCAGTCGCAACAGGGCCTCGTCGACGCGCGGGTTATAGCGTCGCGCCAGATTCGGCAACAGTTCCCGCCGCAGCCGATTGCGCGTGAACTTCAGTGACTGGTTCGTCGCGTCGGTGCGATAATCCTGTTCGAGCAAACCCAGATAATTGAGCACCGTCGAGCGGCGCACCTCGAGCAACGGCCGGATGATCGACGTCGCTTCGCCCAGTGCCCGAGCGCGCGGCATGCCGGATAGCCCGGCGATGCCGGTGCCGCGCAAGATGCGATGCAGAATAGTCTCAATCTGATCGTCGGCCGTGTGCCCCAGCGCAATGTAACGGGCGCCGAGCCGCTCGGCGGTCTGGCGCAAGAACCGGTAGCGCTGCCGCCGCGCGGCCGCTTCGCTGCGAGTGCTCGGATTGCCTGTCGAGACAAGCGGCGAGTTGGTCGATTCAGGCTCATCTGCTTGAGACCGACCGACCGCCGCGTGGCCGACTTCACACGACCAACCAAGCCGGGCGGCCAGGTCGCGGACGAACCGCTCGTCGGCCTCCGAATCGGCCCCGCGCCACCTGTGGTTGAAGTGCCCCAGGATCAACCGCCCCCCCAGCGGTCGATGGATCGCCCCCAGCGCCCGGGCCAGCGCAACGCTATCCGGTCCGCCGGAAACCGCCACCAACACGGTCACGGCCGACCAGTGCGCGACCGGCCAGGCGTCAGCGATCGCTTGCTCCAAATCTGATTTCGAATGGGTCACGGCAATTCGTTACCTAGGCTTCCCAAATTCACTAGAGCGTCTCTGAGGCGGTGCGCGAGCTGTACGTCATCCGCATAACCGGCTGCAATTAAACCATTTACTGCGATCGCCTAGCTCCAAAAACAGTTGAATATCGCGGCGACTTTGATAGAATGCTGGTAATCGTGGCATGCCAGCTTGGGCTGACAAGCCGCAATTGTGGTTAACTTAGAGTCGAATTCAGCCTAACAGCCCTCTTGCGGGGGGTAGGCCGAACTGTTCGAGATTTGGTCATCGATTTTTTGACCACGCGAAACGGCAGCATCATTCTAGCCATTTCGGGGAGACGTCTCGGCGTGATGCAATTCGTGTCCATCCTCGTGGCTTTGTCGACGTGGTGTCTCCGACGATTGATCGCGCCTGCGGTCGATTGCTTGGCAGCCGCATGGGGCGACCTCGTTCGCTCGTGCGATCACCTCGCCCGCGCCACTTGGGGTCGATTTGCCATGCATAGCGTCGCACCCGCTGGCTCTGACATTTGGAATCGCCCTGAGGGCACGAATTTCCAATCCGGTCAATCGTCGACCTGGTTGGCTTTTCGCAGGGTTGCACGGGAACAATGGCGCCATCGCTGGCCCGACCTCGGGCTTGCTCTGGCACTTCACCCGACCCGCGCCCTCGGCGCTCTGCCTGATTGGTCGCCTGCGGGCGGATCACTTTCGGCAGCCGCGCAACATGCATTGCACTGGAGTCTGCGGCTCGCGCCGCGGCTCCGTTGGCAACGCACGGCGCCAAGCGGCATCCGTCAGAGCCAGACTAGTCGGTAGTTCTTGCTGCTCGATCGTGACACGCGCTCTCGGCGCTCGGGTCAGAAGTCGTTGGCCGGGCGCAGCGCGCCGATCTCGCCACGGTTCGTCGCCAATCGCCCTGCACCGGCGTCGCGTCTGCCAGTGACGGTGCCGGAACTCGCGGCCCACGGCTGACCGCCATGAAGGCGGGCCCCCGCACTCGGGGGCGTCCTTACGATAGGGGAGCGAGCGCGTGAACCCGGTCATTACCGTCATCGTCACGGCCGTGATTGCCTTTGCCCTGGCAGCGGTCGTTCTTAAGCTGATCGACTACCTGCGGCGCACGGATGCCGAAACCCGCGCCCGCGAGATCATCAGCCGGGCCGAGGCCGATATCGAGAGCCGCCGCAAGGAGGCCGAGCTCCAGATCAAGGAAGCCGCCATCCAACAGCGCTCCGACGGCGATCGCGAGCTGGC
Source organism: uncultured Planctomycetaceae bacterium (assembly GCA_964495375.1). Taxonomy (GTDB): domain Bacteria; phylum Planctomycetota; class Planctomycetia; order Pirellulales; family JAEUIK01; genus JAIESQ01. Next base: position 2,058 of record CAZBWM010000075.1, read on the forward strand.
CCGCTTCCGGCAGGAAGTCCACGAGCGCGAACGCCAGCTCGACAAACGCCACGACGCGCTCGACCAGCGCGACGACCAGTTGCGCAAACAGGAGAAGATGGTCGAAAGCACGCAGCGCAAGCTCGCCGAGCGAATCGACGACACCAATCGCCGCAACGATGAGCTCGAGAAGCTGCTCGATCTCCAGCGGCAGACCTTGCATCAACTGAGCGGGCTGAGCCGCGACGAAGCCCGCGAGCTGCTCCTGGCCCAGCTCGATCGCGAGCTGCAGCGCGAAAGTGGTGCGTTGATCATGCGGCACGAGAAGGAAGTGGCCGCCCAGTGCGAGCAGAAATCGCGCGACGTGATGATCACAGCGCTCCAGCGTTATGCCTCGGCCCATACGGCCGAAACCACGACCAGCACGGTCGACATCCCCAACGACGACATGAAGGGGCGGATCATCGGCCGCGAAGGACGCAACATCCGCGCCTTCGAGAAGGCCACGGGGGTCGATGTGATCATCGACGATACGCCTGGCGTGGTGATCGTCAGCGGCTTCGACATGGTCCGCCGCGAAGTCGCTCGCATGTCGCTGACCAAGCTGATCGCTGACGGTCGCATCCACCCCTCGCGCATCGAGGAAGTGGTCGCCGAGACGCAGCAAGAGCTTGAAATGCACCTGCAGAAGCTCGGCGAAGAGGCCGCCCAGGAAGCCGACGTCCCCCGGCTGCACGAGCGCTTAATTCACCTCTTGGGGCGCTTGCGCTTCCGCACCAGTTATAGCCAGAACGTGTTGCGGCACTCGATCGAAGTCGCTTTTCTCACCGGCATGATGGCCGAAGAAATCGGCCTCGACGGCGCGCTCGCCCGTCGCTGTGGTCTGCTGCACGACATCGGCAAGGCGGCCGATCACGAAGTCGAAGGGGGGCATCCCAAAATCGGCGCCGACATCCTCAAGCGCTATGGCGAATCATCCGAAGTGGTACACGCCGCGCTAGGGCACCACGACGACCTGCGGATCGAATATCCTTATACCGTGCTGGTCGCCGCGGCCGACGCCTGTAGCGCGTCGCGCCCCGGTGCCCGCCGCGAGACGCTCGAACGATATATCAAGCGGATGGAAGAGCTCGAGGCGATCGCTACCACATTCGCAGGAGTCGAGCAGGCGCACGCCATCCAGGCGGGCCGCGAGCTGCGCGTGCTGGTCCGTGCGAAGGACACCAACGACGATTCGGCCGCCAAAATCTGCCACGACATTGCCCGCGCGTGCGAAGAACAACTGACCTATCCGGGCGAGATCAAGGTCACCGTGTTGCGTGAGACGCGCTTCACAGAGCTGGCCCGTTAACTGTTTGGGAGTGTGCCCCGTGCGCGTGCTATTGATCGGAGACATCGTCGGCAAACCAGGGCGGCGCATCGTCGAGCAATCGGTCCGCGGGCTGGTCGTGCGCTACGGGCTCGACCTGGTGATCGCCAACGCCGAGAACGCCGCCGGCGGTACCGGGCTCACCCCGGCCATCTATCGAGAACTGTGCGCCGCGGGGGTCGACGCCATCACGCTGGGCGACCACATCTACAAGCGGGCCGAAATCAACAGCGTGCTCGATAGCGAAAGCAATATCGTCAAGCCGGCGAACTACCCCGCCGACGCGCCGGGCAAAGAGTTCGCCATCGTCACGTCGCGCTCGGGCGTTCGCGTCGCTGTCATCAGCCTGATGGGGCGCGTCTTCATGCGCCCGGTCGATTGTCCGTGGGCTGCTGCCGATCGCGTGCTCGCCCAGCTTCCGCCCGATGTCAAAGTCATCATGGTCGACTTCCACGCCGAAGCGACCAGCGACAAGCAACTCATCGCCCGCTATCTCGATGGGCGAGTAAGCGCCGTGCTCGGCACCCACACGCACGTGCCGACCGCCGACGAGCAGATACTACCGCTCGGCACGGCTATGCAGTGCGACGTCGGCATGACCGGTCCGTACGAGAGCATTCTCGGCCGCCGCATCGACCGCGTGCTCGAAACCACCCGCACGTTCAACCCCACGCATTTCGAGGTGGCCACGGGCGACGTCCGGCTCAGCGGTTCAATTGTCGACATCGATCCGGCGACAGGTCGCGCCACGGCCATCGAACGGCTCGTCGTTCGCGAAGCCGAAATCCGAGAATTGTTGCTGCTGGCCCAATCCACAGAAACCCCATCCAAAGCGGCCCAAGCACCAGCGGCCCAATCTTAGACGACAACGCGCTCCCCGCGCGAAGCCCGAACGGTGCGCCCGAACGGTGCCAGGAACCGATTCAACTAGCACGGCACCAATAGTCGTGCATCCTCAAGAATCGGTTCCTGGCACCGTTCGGACCTCGACTCCATTTCTACGGAGCCGGCCGCAGGCTGCATTGCCCGCACCGGTCGACTACACTGTTCGTCGATCCCGGTAATTCGTCGATTCAGGTTGTTCGTCGAACTACAATCGCCACGGGTCGTGGTTTGCCCCTTGCCGTCCAAAGGATTCCGCCAATGTTTTTCCTGCTGCATACTTCGCGCGCTGCTCGAACCGTACGCAATTCGTTTCACGTCACGTTCGCGTTGTTGATTCTGGCCACGGCCCTGCCGATCGCGGGGTGGGCAGAAGAGCCGGCGGCTGCCGCGCCGCAAGCCGATCGCGGTCTCGAGATCGAACTGCGTGAGAACGTGCAGTATGGCACCGGGGGCGGCGAGCCGCTCACGCTCCACCTGGCCAAGCTCAAGAACGCCGCAGGTCGCCTGCCGGTGATCGCCTACATTCATGGCGGTGGCTGGCGCGCCGGCAACAAAGATGGCCACAAGCTCGACGCGATCGAAGCCGCCAAGCGTGGCTATCTCTCGGTGTCGATCGGCTATCGCTTTGCCCCTGCACATCTCTTTCCTTCGCAGATTGAAGACGTCAAGTGCGCGATCCGCTGGTTGCGCGCCAACGCCGACGAACTGGGCATCGACCCCGAGCGCATCGGTGCCATCGGCTACTCGGCCGGCGCGCATCTTTCGATGATGCTCGGCACGATGGATTCGTCCGATGGCTTCGAAGGCTCCGGCGGCCCCCCCGATCAATCGAGCAAGGTGCAGGCGGTGGTCGCTTACTTCGGCCCGACGAACTTTGAAGCAACGTATCCCGCGATCACGGTGCCGATCGTCGAGGGTTTTCTCGGCGGCTCGCGCGAGCAGAAGCCCGACGCTTATAAGCAGGCGTCCCCCGTCACCTACGTGAACGCTGGCGACGCCCCCACGTTGATCTATCAGGGGACCAAGGACATCCTCGTTCCTTACGAGCAGGCCTTCGACATGGCCACCGCACTGACCAAGGCGGGCGTGCCGGGGCGCGTCGAACTGCTCTTGGGGCTCGGCCACGGTTGGAAGGCCGAAGAAATGGCCCGCACGCAAGCCGGCGCGCTGGCCTTCTTCGATCAGTACTTAAAGGCGCCAGCGGCGGCAAAGTAGCAACCACGATCACAAAGCCCGGGGCAGGCTACGAAAAACTCGCAGCCATTGGCGCGATGACGACAAAGCCTGTCCTGGGAGTTACCAGCACTCATGCACTGCAAGCGGAATTCACTCATGCTGCGATTTCTCTTTACGCAATACACCAGTTTTCGCTACTCGCACTTCGCGAGATCCCTCTCAGCATTGCTGCTGCTCGCTACAGTGTTCGCGCACAACACGACGGCCGCTGACGACCCCGAGATCGAGTTTCGCCCCGACATCGAGTACGGCACCGGCGGTGGTGAGCCATTGCGATTGAATCTCGCCAAGCCGAAGAACGCCGCGGGCCCGTTGCCGGCCGTGGTCTTCATTCATGGCGGCGGTTGGAGCGGCGGCAAGCGAGAGTCTCATGATCCCCAGGTGCGCGAGTGGGCCGCCAAGGGCTATGTGACCGCCACGGTCACGTATCGCCTGCTGCCCAAGCATCGCTGGCCCGCGCAAATCGAAGACGTCAAGTGCGCGATCCGCTACTTGCGCGCCCACGCCAGCGAGTTGGGGATCGACCCGGCGCAAATCGGCGCAATCGGTTTTTCGGCAGGCGCCCACTTGGCCCAAATGCTCGCCGTGATGGACCCGGCCGACGGTCTCGAAGGCACAGGCGGCTGGCCCGATCAATCGAGCAAAGTACAAGCGGCCGTATCGTTCGCTGGCCCGACCGATTTGAGCCGCACGTTTCCCGACACGGCCAACAAGATTATCGAGAACTTTCTGGGGGCCAAAGCGGCCGACGTCCCTGATGCGGTTCGCTCGGCCTCGCCAGTGTCGTATGTCGACGCCAACGACGCACCGCTTTTGCTCTACCACGGGACGCTCGACGAGATCGTGCCGGTCGATCAGGCGTACGAAATGGCCACGCGCATGACCAAAGCCGGCGCACCAGGCCGCGTTGAGATTCTCATCGGCGCCCATCACGGCTGGGGAGCCGAAGAAGCCACTCGCACGTTTGACGCCGCGGATGCCTTCCTGCGGGTACATCTCAAGCCGAAGCCGTAATCCGCTGCGCTACGATTGCCAGCCCGCGCCCGGCCACGCGTGTGAGAAACAGCACCGCGGCGCCGTCTCCTTTCAGCGCCAGTTGCCGCCGCACGGCCGCGGGGTCGTGCTCCACGCCGCGTTTCTTGATCTCCAAGCGGCCGATGCCGCGCGCGTGCAAGTGCTGTCGCACGCGTCGCAAATCCAATGGCAACACGTCCTCGATTTCGAAGCTCGCCAAGAGCGCGTTGCCGCCTGTGTGGCCGAGCGATTGATCACATAACACGTCGCTGGTGAAGTACGCGGCACCGACATCGATCGCCCGCAGCCCACACTCGGCAGCCAGCGCGCCGGCAAGATGGGCCGCCAGAACCGCCGCGTCGGGCTCGTATAAGTAGCGGCCCAGCGCTGGAGCGACTTCGCACGGAATGTCGGGCCGGCCGACCATCGAGTGCGCATCCCCAGCATCGCCACGCACCACGGTCGCGCGGCGCAATCCTGGTTCCGTTGCCAGCCGCCCCAGCCAGGCAACTTGTTGCCGGCATTCGCCACCACGGCTGATCCATTCCAACTCGCCGTGCGTGGCCCAGTCGTCGGGCGCCACGGCCGCCGGCGCCAACTTGATCGCTGCGTGCGGGGACGCGTCGAGTAGCACGTTTAACTCATCAAGGCTCGGCGCATAGTGCCGGGCGTCGCTCGTGCGCGCTCCGCCAGCCCTGCGATCGGGATCGATGTGCCAGGCCACCTCAGGGGGCATCGCCAACCGTGTCGCATCGCCACACACAACCAGCCGCGCGAACGGACGCGCGACCTGCGAATCCTCGGCGCCACCTGCCGAACATCCAAGACACGCGATCAGGTTGGCCGCCGCCAGCAGCGCCTTGATCGGCTCGCGATCGACCCCCAACGCCGGCCCGCGTTCGGCCAGCGCAAGCAGGTCGCCGCCGATACCGCAGCATAAGTCGAGCGCCAGACTGCCCCCCGCGAACCGCTTTGCTTTGTAGCGCGCGACCTGCTCATCGGTCGCCTGCTCGAGCGCCACGGGCGCAAAGAACATCCGCTCGGCTGCCGAAAACTTCTCCCGCGCCCGCCTGCGCAAGGCCACCTGCTCGAGCACCAGCCGCGCTCGCTCGGGCGACAGCTCGCGTCGCAAGCGATCCGACCGCTGTAGTTCGGACAGCGCCGCATCACCCGCCAGCGCGAAATACCGTTTGGCCGCCGAGCTCGTCAGCCAGCGACCATTGGCCAGGGTATTCGTCGATTCAAGCGAGGGCATGACGATGGCGTGACTGAACTTCTGTGTGGCTGAACTGCTCGGCCAGGCCAAACGGCTGGGCAAGATGCTACTCGCATCATAGGCTAACGGCTGAGCAACCGCGTGAACGCCCGCTCATTAGCGCCAAACCGCGCGCTCGAATCGCTTGCGCCACGAGCCCCGCATGCACCCCGCCGAACCACTGGCCGTTTACCTTCACCTGGCGAGGGCGAGCGCTGTGCGGCAGCGCCCCTTGGTGCGCGACCGCTTCCTGCTGTTGGCCGCCGGCGAGGCCGATCGCCTGGGCCTCGGCACGCTGGCCGAACAGTGTCGGCTGATCATCGTCGAGCATAACCGCGGACACCTGCTGGCCCGCTGGGGAACCTATCGGGCGGCCGCCACCGAGCCCGACTTTCAAGACCTGCTGCGGCGGACCGTCCGCCAGTACTCGGCGGAAAAATCGGAACACATGCTCCGTTCGCTGGGCATCGAGTTGGCCAACGACGACGTCGAGCGGTTGATGGCCGACGATCAGGCGACCGCTTTCCTGGAGTCGTTCCCCGATCCGCTCACGCCGCCGCCGCGCGCCGACGCGCTCGCGCGGCAGCGTGGCGGCCCGTCGCTCGAAGTGCTTGGGGCAGCGCCGGCCCCTGCCCGGCCTGCCCCGCGCAGCCGCATGTTCGACGCGCCCCTCGGTTTTCCGCTGGCGATGGTCGTGCTGATGGCGGCCGCGGCTTTGGTGGTCTGGCTGCTCACGCGCCAGTAACTCTCAATAGTGCCGTCCCTTTATTCCCGCCGCACGGGTCGCGCCAGTAACTCCGCCGCTATCCCCTGGGCAAACTACCACCGCCGCGCGAGGGCCGAGCAATTTCCGCCGTGCGCCGGAGTCGATGATCCCTGAGACATCGTCTAATCGCGGGTGCCAAGATGCTCAGTCGCTCGTCGCTCATGCTCCTAGGAGTGGCCGCCTCGGTCGGCGTGCCGTACGCGCTCAAATCGCCCGAAGTGAAAAACCTGATCAAGTCGGCGACGACCACGGCCGAAGCGCCGGCCGAAATCCCCGTTGGCGGCCCGCGCATCGAGCGCCGAACCGCCGTGCAGGCTGCCGAATCGCGCGGCTCCAGCGAGTCGTCCGCCAGAATCCTCGATCACTCCGACTTGTCGATCACGCCGCTGAACTTGCGCCCCGAAGGGATGCCGGTCAACGACTTCGCCGAGGTCTTCCGCTTCGACGTTACCACCGCTTGGGTGCTGGCCCGCTGGCCGCGCGTCAGCACGCGGCTCTCCAGCTTGCCGACGCAAGGCTACCGCGTGGCCTTGGTCACCGGTACCCTGCCGCACGACCTGGCCGGCTCGCTCACTTACTACTTCAACAACGACCAGAAGGTGCAGCGGATCACCTTTCTCGGTACGACCGGCGATACCCGCCCGCTGGTCAATCTCGTCACGTCGCGCTATGGCCTGGTGCGAATGCAGGACGACGGTCCCGGCGTCGCCCTCTATCAGTTCCGCGTCGGCAAGAAAGTCGCCAGCGAGCTGCGTATCAAGTCGGCCCGCACAGTGAGCCTGGCCGAGCCGCACAGCCGCTTCGAAGTGGCGCTGGTGCTCGAACGCCCGCCGAAGACGTAGGAAACAAGGCCGATGCAATCGCGTCGATGGCGGCTCAAATCGTGAAACGGTCGCCCGATCGGTGTCAGGAACCGATTCTACGGGCGTTCAGCAATTCGTGGATTGCCGCTGGAATCGGTTCCTGACACCGTTTGGAGTTCCGTTTGGAGTTTGGGCTGTCGTGATCCGGCCCGATCCCCCTTCCAAGCTATACTTTCTCACCCCTAGCGCGCCGCCTGATTTCTCGCGCGCTGTCATTCTTTCGCGCGCTGCACCCGGAGTTCGGCCTCATGCGTACCACGTCGCTTGGTTTGTTCGCGTTGTTACTAGCTCTTTTGGGATTGCTTTCGCCTACGCGTGCCGACGATCTCGATGCCCGCATGAAAACCGACGCCGCGGCCGCCGACATCCTCAAAAGCCTGGCCGGTGAATCGGCCTTCGCTTTCACGCACCTTAAGGATGGCAAGCCGACACTCGTCATCGGCGTTCGCCCCGACAAGCGCTTGGCCGTCGGCTCCACGTTCAAGCTGTTCATTCTCGGCACCTTGATCGACGAGGTGAACCAGGGGCGCCGCCGCGCCGAGAACATCATGCTGCTCTCGCGCGAGCTGGATGGGCCCCCCACGAGCGAGCTGGCCACCTGGCCCGCGGGCTCACCCGTCACGCTCCACACACTCGCGCTGAAGATGATTTCAATCAGCGACAACACGGCCACCGATCACTTGCTCTACCTGCTCGGGCGCGAGCGGATCGAACAGCAGATGGCCGCGATGGGGCACGGCGATCCGGCCGTCAATCGGCCTTTGCTCTCGACGCGCGAGATGACCATGCTCCGCGACAAGAGCCAGGGGATGCCCGGCAACAAGTATCGCCAGCAGGACGATGCCGCGCGGCGCAAAACGCTGGCCGAGCTCGACGCCGGTGTGCCTGACTACGACAAGCTCGACTTCGACACAGCCGCGTACCAGGTCGCGGAGTGGTATGCCTCGCCGCTCGACATGGCCGCTGCCCTTGGTTGGATCGAAGCCCATACGCGCGCCGACCAACCCGCCCACGACCTGCGGGCGATCCTCACGGTCGAGACCAAGTTGCCGCACGATCCGGCGGTTTGGCCATTCGTCGGCTTCAAAGGGGGCTCCGAGGATCAGATCCTGGCGGGCAACTGGCTGCTGCAGCACAAAAACGGTGAGTGGTACACGCTGCACCTCTACTGGAACAACCCGACCGGCCCGGCCAAGCCGGAGCTCTTGATCGATGCCCTGACGAAGCTACTGGCCCTGGCCGAAACGGCGATCCGCTAGCCGTGCTTTGCCAGACAGCACGGAAGATTCTTTCGCTAACTGGTTAGGCAATCCGACAATGGATGCGGCAGACGTGCGAATAGCACTAAGGACTTACGTGTTTGCCAGCAACTACCGCCTCAGAATGGCATGACGTAGGACATGCGTGTTCCATGGCGCTGCACCCGGCGCCATTCCACATCCGCGAAAGTCGAGCTCGCCAATGCTCCTCGTGGCGATGACGGAACTGACTTCTAGGGTCGGCACTGCGTGCTTCATCGTTTGTGTCGCACTCATCCTGCATGCCGTCGCCGCCCGGCATTCCCGTACGCCTCAAGCCAGAGCCAGTTGGAAAGCGGCGCTAATACGAGGCAGCGTCGAGGTGGTGGCGCTTTGGTTCTGGCTGTCGATGGCGCTAGGACTACTGGCATGGGGTTTCTGGATTGGTGACAACGATCATTGGTTCTATCACTATGTGTGGTACTTTGCAGCCCTCATTGCCCTAGGCGTCAGTGGCCTTTCGATCTGGCGTTATCGGCGCGGCGTCGCCTCACGAGCTTATCGCGCAATTCATTTATGGATCCCGATCGGTTTGATCGCCGCGATCGCGAGCGTTTACCTCTACGACTTCGTCTCGCGCATCGAAGGGCGGACAGCCGAGGCTGCCGCGCAAAATATCCTCGCGCGCATGCCCTACCACGAGCCAGTTCGATTAGTGGAGATGACCCGCGCCGAGGCTGGTGACGTCCATAGCGAACGCTGCCGAACTTATTGGATCATGGGAACTGACGAGCCGCGGGGCCGCATTACCGTCTGTCGCTATCGGCGATTCTGGTGGACGTATGCGGGCAGCGGAGGATTTCCGCCCTCACAAGCAGAGCTATCGCGCGCGAAAGAAGTGCTGGAGAAGACCCCTTGGGAAAGTGACCGCGCGACCTTGATCTTGCGGAGCATCGTGGACAACTACCCAAACACCCCCGCAGCCGCCGCAGCCCGCGAACTGCTAGAATCGCTCGCGGAACCATCAACTAGCGCGCGGTAAGTTGATCGAGAACCACCATGCCCAACGAGAATCTCGTGCTCGCCATTCCCAACCCGCTCTGGAACATCGCGCAGGGCTTTGCAATCTACTGCGAACCCAGTTGTTGTGGCGTCGGTGCCTTCGAGCTTCTGCCACACCACCTTAAGAATTGGGTGACTCCCCCCACGCCAGAAGAAATAGCTCTGGCGCTGGAGCAGGCCGACGAACTACTTGCCGAGATGAAACGTATTGGGCCCGAAGCCAGCTTCGAATGGATCAATTATGACGGGCCCAACTGGCATCGCTATTGGCTGGAAGACTTGCGCGAGTGCATCGTCGAAGCGACCAACCCGCCACAAATGTTTCCGGATGGGTCACCATTCGTTCGGGAGGTGACGGCCCAGGTGCGCATCCTAACTTGGCGAGAGGTGGTCGGCGGCAAGTCGCTCCCGCCCCAGCCGCTGACGGGACCAATGGTCTGGGTTGACGTACCCGAACGACCTGTTCGCGCGGATATCACTTTGTCGGCGCCTGCAGTCCCCCGGGCAAACAAGCCATCGCTCACCTGCGATTTCCCCTGCCCACGAGAGTGCAGCCACTGCTGACGCTGGGTGGGCGTCTTGATCTGACGCACTTTGGTAAAAGCAAAACCATCGACGCCACGATCCTCGCGCTCGGCTAAAGAAGGAGTACCCTCATCCCCGCTGGCGCTGTGAATAATGAATTCGTTTGAAGCTAGCCCTGCGCGCGATGTCGCGTTCGCGTTGATGTATTAGCCGCGCCGCGGCGGAATCACTTAGCCGGGGTGCGCCAGCCCCCGGATAGCCGGTCCCGACGCGCCCCAAGCCGCGCAGCGGCGACATGCTTCGCGCGTGATGTTTGATTCGCGACAACGGCACTACGACAGTCTGGCCGAATGGGCGGAGCTGTTGCTGTCCGACTGGCGCGGCTTCACCGGGTTCGAACTGGCCCACGAATGGCAGGTCGCCAATCGCCCTCTGGCCGCAGGCGAACGGCTCATCCCCAAGATACCATTCGTCATTGGCGGCAAGTATGAAGTGGCAATTCTCTACGCGGGCCAAAACGTCGCAGCCATGCGCTTCCGCGGCGACTTCGCCCGGCAAATCGCCCAGCTTCCTGAAGGTACTCGAATTAGCTTGAAAGTAGTTCCGTAGAACTACCGGTCGTGGGCGAAAGGTGGACTGCGCGCACGTGAGAAAATTCTCGTATTCAACAACCAATGGAGTTGCCGCAGCCTCGGTAAGACGATATCTTACCTATATGAAAACTAGGCTATCTTCCAAAGGCCAGATTGTATTGCCCGCTGAACTGCGCGAGCAGGACGACCTTCGCTCGGGCCAGCAGTTCGAGATCCAGCGTGTGCAAGCAGGTGAATACCTACTCAAGAAGGTCATTGGACCCGGGCAGCCCGGACTGGTTGCCTGGCTACAAAGCTGTCCGGAGCAAGGGTGGTTTCAACCCCTACCTTCTGAGTCGACCGAGACCATCGGCGCTGCCAAACGTCGCGGTAAGGAGCGATGAAGTACCTCGTCGATGCGAACGTTTTGAGTGAAGGCACAAAGCCTGCGCCGCAGTCGCTGGTGCTCGCCTGGGTTCAGGCACATGAACAAGAGCTCGCGATCAACCCCATCATTCTCGGGGAAGTCGAGTATGGCATCTTGTCCCTCCCGCGAGGGCAGCGCCACGCCAGGTTGACCGCGTGGTTCGCGCAAGCGGTGCAATATCTTCCCGTACTTCCCTTGGACGAAAATAGCGCACCGATCTGGGCGCGCCTTCTTGATGACTTGCGCCGCAAGGGTCGCGCGATGCCAGTCAAGGACAGCTTGATCGCCGTCACTGCGCTGCAGCACGATTTGATCATCGCGACTCGCAACGTGAGCGATTACCGCTACTGCGGGGCGCAGGTGGTGAATCCGTTTGTCCCGCCGACTTGATTGGCACAGGGGACGCGGCGGACTGTGGTCTGCGGGCCGCAGGTCAAGACTCCTGCGCCGCGCACGCATCGTAGCCACGCTCCACGCCCCCACCCGGACGCAAACTGGAGCTGCGTTTGCCTTGGCGCAAAGCGAACCAGGCACAGTGCTTCGAGCGAAATACCAAAAAAAAACCCGGACGCACCCGGACGCACCCGGACGATCACCCGGACGCAAAATTCCGCGAGGCCCGATCGCCCCAAGTTGTGCTGTCCATTCGAGTTCGCGTCACATAGTAAGACACCCGGACGCACCCGGACGCAAAATTCCGGAACATCTAGTAGTGGCGAGTGGGCAGTGATCGGTGGTCAGTGAATACCGGTGCACTCAGACCTGACTACTCGCCACTGCCCACCAGCCACTACTCGTGAACTCAAATTGACAGCCCCGCACCAAACGGCCTATGTTGGCCGTTACCAAATACAACTAGCGGGCCAAGGATGGCAACCTCAAGTGTTAACCCAACAAGTAGTTAAGTATCGTCTGCGGGCGACGGATGCAGCGGCCGACCGACCAGACCACGTGGCGACCGCCCATTTGATCGGGGCCGCCGGGGCCGGTATGCGATCGCTGGCCCAGGTTCTCAGCCAGCGCGGTTGGCGGCTCACTGCCTCCGACTCCGGTCTGTTGGCCCCCCAGGTGCTCGCCGGCTCAGGCGTACGGATTCGACCGGGCCACAGTCCTCGCAACGTGCCGCTCGACGCCGAGCTGGTCATTCATTCGGACGCCCTGGAACCGGCCAACTGCGAGCTGCGCCGGGCCAAGCGGCTCGGCATTCCGGCCATCACCTATCCTCAAGCGCTCGCGGGCTTGATGTCCCCCGATGCGGCCGAGCAGGTCACCGCCGCCCCGCCGCGCGGCGTGGCCATCGCCGGCACGCATGGCAAGTCGACCGCCACGGCCATGGCCGCCACGATCTTGATTCAAGCCGGGCTCGACCCCACGGTCGTGCTGGGCGCCGTGCCCCACGGTTGGGCCAGCGGCGGGCGCGACGGCCAGGGCGACCTGGTCCTCGTCGAAGCGTGCGAGTACCGCGAAAACTTCTTGCAGCTCGAGCCGTCGTTCGCGGTTGTGCTCGGCATCGAGCCCGATCATTTCGATTGCTACGAAACCGACGCCGACGTGACGGCCGCCTTCGAGCGATTCGTCGAGCGGCTACCGGCCGACGCGATGCTCTTGGCCAACTTCGATTGCCGTGCGACGCGCGAAGTTTGCCACCGCGCGCTGGCCCGGCAATCGGCCTGCCGACTGGTCACCTTTGGGGTGGATGAAGCGGCTACGTGGCGTGCGGTCGACCTCGTGTGCGATCGCGGTTGCTACCGCTTCCGTATTGAAGTGGCCGGCGAGCACTTTGCCACGGTGCGGTTGTCGGTTCCCGGCCGGCACAACGTCACGAATGCCCTGGCGGCCGCGGCCCTGGCAGCCGAGCTCGGCATGCCCGGGCCGGTGGTTCGCGATGCGCTCGAGAACTTCAGTGGCATCGAGCGGCGGCTGGAAACGGTCGGCACGTTCGGCGGCGTGACGCTGGTCGACGATTACGCGCACCATCCGTCGGCCGTCACCGCGACGCTGGCGGCCCTGCGCGAGTGCCACCCGGCCGGCCGGCTGTTCGCCGTGTTCGAGCCGCACCAGGCTTCGCGGATGATCCGCTGTTTTGAGCCGTTTGCCCGCAGTTTGTTGGCCGCCGATCGCGTGCTGGTGACCGAGGTCTTCACAGCCCGCGAGCAACCGACGGGCGGCGAGAGCTCGCTGGCGGTCGATCTGGCGGCACGGGTGCGGCAACTGGGCGGCTCGGCCGTCGCCTGGGAACGTTTTGAAGATGTGGTCGAACAACTTGCGGCCGAGGCGCGCCCCGGCGACACTGTCGTCACTCTGGGGGCGGGCGACATTCGGAAAGTACGACATGGCCTTGTTCAGCGGCTTCGAAGAGATCGTTAAGTCGGGTGAGCCGCTGGCTCCGCATACGTGGTTCGGACTAGGCGGCCCCGCGCAGTTTTTTGCCGAGCCTCAGAGCGTCGACCAGTTGCAAGCGCTCGTCGTGCGCGCCAAAGACGACGGTCTGCCGATGCGCCTGCTAGGGGGCGGGTCGAACTTAATTGTGCGGCCAGAAGGCGTGCCCGGGCTGGTGATTCATTTGTCGGCGCCGGTCTTCTCGCGCATCGAAGTGCGGGGACATGAGGTCGTCGCGGGCGCCGGCGCCAAGCTAGGGCACGTCATCTCGACGTCGATCCGCGAAGGGCTCGGCGGGCTTGAAACGCTCGTCGGTATTCCCGGCACCATCGGCGGCGCCCTGCACGGCAATGCTGGCAGCCGTGGCGGCGATATCGGCCAGTGGACTTGCCACGCCACGGTGCTGACCGCTGCGGGCCGCATCATCGAGCGCAGCCGCGAAGATCTCGTCTTCGCCTATCGGCACAGCAGCCTCGACGAGCTGGCGATTTTGGAAGCCCACTTTCAGCTCGAATCAGACGACCCCGTCGAGCTCACCAAGCGCATGCAGAAACAATGGATTCAGAAGAAGGCGGCCCAACCGCTCGGGCATCAGAGCGCCGGCTGCATCTTCAAGAACCCCCGCGGCATGAGTGCTGGCATGTTGATCGACCAGGCGGGCCTGAAGGGGGCCCGCATCGGCGGAGCCGAGGTCAGCAACCGCCACGCCAATTTCATCGTGGCCGAACAAGGTTGCACCACGCAGGATGTGCTGCAATTGATCGAAAAAATCAAAACCCAGGTAACTGCCCGCCTGGGAGTTGATCTCGAACTGGAAATCGAAATCTGGTAATGGCTGGGGTGCCAGACCACGCCGCGCCGGCGCTTCCTGCGCGCCGCCAGTACCGAATTGCTAGCATTCTCGCTCGAATACGCAGGTCATGGAGGACCGATCGATGTTCAATCGCACGCTGCGCTTCGATCCGCAAGGACACGGGCTGTCAATCGCCGTCTTGGCCGGCGGCAGCTCGCCCGAGCGCGAAGTGAGTCTCGAAACTGGCACCAACGTGCTGGCCGCGCTCGAAGCCTCGGGGCACGTCACGGCCGCGATCGATCCCTCGCAGTGCGATTTGGCGGAGATCGCCTGGAGTCGCTTCGACGCCTGCTTTATCGCCCTGCACGGCGGCTCGGGCGAAGATGGCCGCTTACAGCGCCGGCTCGAACTGTTGCGCGTGCCCTACACCGGTAGCGGGCCCGATGCCTGCCGGTTGGCGATGAGCAAATCGGCCAGCAAGGAGCGATTCTTGCAGGCCAATTTGTCGACGCTCGACTACGTATTGGTGGCGGCCGACAACGATCCCGAAGAGTTGCAAGCACGCGCCGCGCGGCTGACGTACCCGCTGATTGCCAAGCCCGACAGCCAGGGCTCGAGCCTGGGTGTTGGCGTGGCGCGCACGCCTGAAGAGTTGCCGCAGCGCGTGGCGCAAGCCGGCAAGTTCGACTCCTACGTGTTGATCGAGCCCTATGTGAAGGGGCGCGAGTTCACCGTGACGCTACTGGGCCGCGACGTGTTGCCGACCGCCGAAGTAGTTTCCGTCCGCGGCGTGTTCGACTACACCGCCAAGTACCAGGCCGACGATCCGCACGAAGTGCGCTTCGACTTGCCCGGCGAGTTGACGCGGCCGCTCGAGGCGCTCGCGCGCGGCGCCGCCGAAGCGCTCGGCACGCGTGGGCTGGTACGTGTCGACATTCGCATGGACGACGCCGGCCAACCTTGGATCTTGGAGCTCAACACGGTGCCGGGTCTGACCGATACCAGTTTGGCCCCGATGGCCGCGGCGCGCGGCGGGCTCGAAATGCCCCGGCTCTGCGATCGGTTGGTGCGCGATTGCCTGGCGCTGGAGCTGTCGCGATGAAACCTCCCAAGCAGCCGATGAAGAAAACGCCCAGTCCGCTGGCCGTGTTGCTAACCGCCATGTTCGGCGGCCAACTGCGCTGGCTCACCTACTGCATGCTGGCGGCCGGCGTGCTCGGCGCCGGGTGGTGGTTCGGCTGGCGCTCCGTGCGCGAGCGCGTGCTGGCCGGCAAGGCCTATCGCGTGACCGTCGAAGACATCTACTTGTCGGCGTCGCCCACCTGGGTCCGCAGCCACATTCGCGACGAAGTCCTCAGCCGCATGAACATCGAAGGGAACTCGTTGTCGCTGGTCGACGACGATCTCTGCTCGCGGTTGGCCGGCGAGTTCGCGCTGCACCCGTGGGTGCTGCGCGTCGTTGAAGTTCGCAAGAGCTATCCGGCCCGTGTTGACGTGAAGCTCGAATACCGCAAGCCCGTGGCGATGGTCGAAGTGCCGGCCGGGCCCGACGAAGTCCCCGATGCCGATCGCGACGCCGAAGCGACCGCGGCCGCCGGCGGCACGGGCGACGCCGCCACGATGCTCTCGGCCATGGCGAACCGTGGCGGCCTGTTGCCAGTCGACGCCGGCGCCGTGCTATTGCCGACCGCCGACTTCTCGCGCGCCGAAGCGCGGCGCTATCCCCGCATCGGGGGAATTGGTTACCTTCCGCCCGGGCCCGCTGGCACGCCCTGGGGCGATCCGCGCGTGGCCGGCGCCGCCGAAATCGCGGCGCTGTTGGTTGATGACTGGCAGTCGCTAGGGCTTTATCGAATCATGCCGAGCATTGCCCCCGATACGGGGAGCCATCACGAGGAACCCGCTTTCGAGCTCTGGACGCGTGACGGCACCCGCGTGATCTGGGGCTGGCGCCCCGCGACCGAACTCACCGGCGAAGTGCCTGCGACGGAAAAGGTCGCTCGACTGAAGAAGTGCCTCGCCAAGGCGGAAACGCCGGGCGCATCACCGATCGCCACACCCATCGTGGCGCCCTTGGCCGACGGCACGCCGCGCCTGGACATCGACATCCGCTACACCCGCGGCGTGACGAGCACCCCGCAAACGGCCACGCTCCCGGACGTGAAGTGGCGGTAGATAACGCTACCGAATCTCAATGAGTCTTCGGCTCGCGATCCGCGAATCCAGGTTCGGCGCGAAAGAACCAGAAGCCATCGGCAACTTTTTCTGGCGGATTGCCAATATGATCCGTGTCGAATTTCTTGAGCCACTTCCAGCAATCTAGATCTCCTGTCGGAACGAATACGACATAGGGATCGTTGACCGACAGGTTTTCGGTGAAAACAAATAAGACGGCCTTGTTCTGAGTTTGGTCGCAAACACCGTCGATAACTCGGATTCGCAATAGTTGCCCTGCTTCGAAGGGGCAAACATCTCGAATCTCCTTCGGCAGCGGGCGTCCGGCGATGACGTCCGCTGCGGCACGCTCGAACCATAGTTTGTTCGACCGAATTGCGCGGAATTCGTACGGGACGCTCAGCCAATAGGCGACGTAACCTAGCGCGACGAATACACACAAGACCGCCGCGAAACATCCCCAAGGGGCAGGCGAAATGTCGACTGCATTCGCTCGGCCTGAAGTCTGGCCGCTCGCTGCGGACGTGCCCGGCGCAGCGTTCACGTCATCGCTCGAGCTGGCAGACATGGCGGTGTAGCCTCGAAGTGCTTGCGACCACTTTCTGGCGTTTTACTTCGCCTTGAAGTGCGGCGCGCGTTTCTCGAGGAAGGCCATCACCCCCTCGCGGAAATCTTCGGTGGCGATTAGCTCTTCTTGCAACTCGGCTTCGCGCGAGAGCGCCTGCTCGAGCGTGCAGTTGCCCAGCGCCGCGCGAATCGCCAGCTTCGAGCGGGCGACCGAGCAAGGAGCCTTATCCGCCAGCTTGGCGGCAAAGTCCTGCACGCAGGTCTCGAAATCGTCGGTCGGGTAGACGTGATTCACGAGCCCCCAGGCCAGAGCCGTTTCGGCCGGAACCCGTTGACCGGTCATCGCCATCTCCAGCGCTCGCCCACTGCCGACCAGCCGCGGCAAGGTGAACGTGCCGCCACCGTCGGGCAGCAGACCGATGTTCACGAAGATTTCGGCGAAGAAGGCCCGATCGCTCGCCAGGCGGATGTCGGCCGCCAGCGCGATGTCGCTACCGATGCCAGCCGCCGCACCATCGACCGCCGCGATCACCGGCAGCGGAGAACGGGCCATCGCCAGCACCAGCGGATGGTAGCGCTCTTCGAGAACTTGTTTGACACCCGTGAACTGGGCCATCACCGGCGCGAGCGCTTTGAGATCGGCCCCCGCGCAGAACGACCCGTTCGTGCCCGTGAGCACGATGACGCGGGCGCCTTCATCCTCGGCCGATTCGATTTGCGCCCGCACCAGATCGGCGGCGTCGGGCGTGATGGCATTCTTGACTTCCGGGCGATTGAGCCGCACCCATTTGACTTTGCCGTGCAGCTCACCCAGAACGATCGCGTCGGTCGTGGCCTGACTCATGAGGTTCCCCCCGTAAACGAGAATTGTGGTCGGCGATGTAGGGTCTAGGGATTAGGGATAAGGGTCTAGGGATTTTCAAGTCTGACCACTAGCCCCTAGCCTCTGACCCCTCTTCTCTAAAACGGTCCCCCGGAACCCGGGGTGCGGCCGCTGGCTTGCATCTGGAGCAAGCCGGGGAGTTGCTTCATGATCATCACTCCCAGGCGGTAGAGTCCTTGCTCGAAGTCGGCCCGCATCCGCAGGCTGCCATCAGGCATGACTTCGGCCACCATGTCGGCGCGTCCTTCCTTCGACAATTGCATGCTGAGCACGGTCCCCAGCACGGCCAGATTCTTGGGGAGCAGCACCTGCGAGCCAATCACGATCATGGGCCCCAGTTGCATCGTGGCCCGCATCGGCTGCACCGCGATTTCGCCACCGTCGAGCGCTTTCTTGAGCTCGTCGATCGCTCCTGTGCCGGCGGCCATCCAGGCGGTGTCTCCCTTCACGGTGACGTACACCGTCGGCTTGCCCAATAGTCGCTCGAAGAACTTGATTTGATCGTCGTCCGACTTGAACGTGATGCTGTGAATCGCCGAGCCGTTGTGTTCGGCTTCGTTTAGCTTGGCCGAAGCGAAGCCCTTGTCGTTCGCCGCCAACTCGCCAAAGGTGGCAAACAACTTCATCAGTTCCTCGGGCCGGGCGACTTTGGCAGCCGCAACCAGCGTGGACTTGATGCCTGTGCTCAATCGCACGGCCACGTCGAGCTCACCGGCCTCGACCGTACCACGGGCGATGTCCAGAAACCCGTTCGCCAGATTCTTCAGCGCTTGCCGCTCTTCGTCGTTGGCGATGTCGGTCGACGTGTCGAGCTCGTCAAGGACCGCGGCCCGGTACTTGTCCAGCACACTGAGGAAGTCGGTCGCCGTCTGGCGTTCGAGCTTACCCGTCAGGTTCAGCATCAGTTGTGGCTTGGGCGTGCCGGCGGTGAGCACCCCGCCGAAGCGACTCTTGAGGTTCTGCAAATCACTCGTGAAGTGCGACGCCAGGGCCGAGCCCGCGACAGGCTTGATCAAGATGTCGGCCACGAATTTCTTTCCCGCGCTGTCGATGTTCCAGCCGATCGTGACCGCCTCGGCCTCGGCCGAGGCACGCGTCATCAACGTCGAACGCAGCCGGCCGACCTCCTGGCGAAACGCAAACGCCGACTCGGTTTCTCCCTCGGCCTGTTGCGAGACCGACTCGAGCGCCGCCCCCACCTGATCGGCCAGCAAGCCGCGCAGCTCCTCGGGAATCTTCTGGAAGTTGATCTGCAGCGCCCCGTCGTACGTCGTCGGTAGCGCGCCCAGCACCGCCGCGGGCTCGGGCAGCCGGTCCAGATGCGCTCGCGATTGCGCCAACCAGGCGTGACCGTCAGCCACTTTGACAAAGCCGGTCAGGGTGCCGCGCTTTACGGCGTAGATACCGCCATCCTGCGCTTCGGCTTCACCCAATAGCGGTTTGAGCTGCGTGACAACCGCCTCGGCCTCGCCCGTCACCGGCACAAAGGCCAGCATCCGCAACTCGGGTCCTTCGGCCACGAGCGCCGCGCCCCACGGCTTGGCGGGGTCGATCCCTTCGAGCTTTTCGAGATGAAACGTTTTGTCTTGCGTGATGACCGACAGAAACTCGGGGAGCGCCTTCTCAAAAAAGCGGTCGTCGTCGGCCGTCTTGGCGATGTAATTCAGATCGTCCAACAGGCTTTGATAATTGGCGAGCGACAGGACCAACAGCGGCTCGAGCTTGGTGGAATCGGTGGCCGGAGCAGCATCCGCTTCCTGAGCCTGAGAACTCGACGACGGCGCGGCAAAACACAACGCCGCCCATAACATTGCCAACAGTGCGAAAGGTCGCGCCGACATCAGGTCTCCTTACGAGCCGAAATCGCCATCAAAAGATCCGCCCCAGCGGCCGGCCACAACCGGTATCAAGGCGGAGAACCAAGCCCTCTCCAAGTGCGAGTGAGACTAACAGTTTGCCAGGCTGAAAGCCAGTCCTGGTGCGATCCTGCCGAGCGTGCTTCAGTCGCCAAGATTCCCCCAGAAATCCATTGGAACCGCGACCCAAAATCGAGTACGACCATCGACAGGAGATTTGCCATCATGCCGCAGCCGCCCGAGATCACCCGCCGCCAATGGATGGAAACCACCGGCGCTACCCTGGTCGGCGCGTCGCTGGCCGGGGCGGCGTCACCCGCGTGCGTCGGCACGGCGCTTGGAGAGGAACCCATGCCCGCAGCCAACACCGCTGTGCCGCCGGCCGCAGGGCCGCCGATCGTCGATCCGCACGTGCATGTTTGGAAGCGTGATTCGCACTATCCGTTCGCCGCCGATCTCAAGACGCCTCCGACCGACGACGCCCTGCCCGACACGCTGTTGAAGCTCATGGCCGCCAATGGTGTGCGCCACACCGTGATCGTCCACGTGATCTACTACAAGTGGGATTGCCGTTACACCGCGTTGGCGATCAAAGAACACCCGCAACAGTTTCAAGGTGTCTGCCGCGTCGATCCTACGAGCCCCGGTGCAGCCGACGACTTGGATCAATGGATCGAGCAAGGCTATCACGGCGTGCGGCTCAGTCCCGGCGCCGGGCCCGAAGGGGATTGGATCAACGACCGCCCGCAGATGGACGCCATCTGGAACCGCGCGGCCGAGCGCAACGTGCCGATGTGCGTGCTCTGCCCGATCGGTCGTATTCCCGACGTCGAAACAGTGATCGCCCGGCACAACGGTCGGCTGGCCGTCTGCATCGATCACATGGCCGATTGCCCGATCGATCAGCCCAACGAATTGAACAAGCTGCTCGCCTTGGCGCGCTACCCGCGGGTGTACGTCAAGTTAAGCCATCTTTGGTCCCTGTCGCGCGAGCCCTACCCGTATCGCGACACGCACGACCAGGTGAAAAAGCTCTACGACGCCTTCGGCCCCCGGCGGCTGATGTGGGGAACCGATTGGCCGATGGTCGAGCAATACTGTGGTTACGCCAAGGCCCTCGCCTTATATCGCGACGAGCTTAAGTTTTTGAACGACGAGGATCGCCGCTGGATCTTGGGCGGCACGGCGCTACGGCTGTGGGAGTTCGAGGACCAGGCGTGATTGCTCACTAGTCGTCCGAGCATTGAAGGCAAATCAATGGCGCGCATCGATCGACGCGGATTTCTCGCCAGCACCGCCGCGGCCGTAGCTTCAACTTCGCTGTTGTCGCGAGCCGCCGAACCGGCGACCGACGCTGTTGATGGCGCGAAGAAGCCTCTCGAGCGCCCGCATGTGCTCTACGCCTTGTCGACCGGTTCTTGGGGGCGCGTCGTTCCGCCCGGCGAGCCGCTTCCGCTGTTGAAGATTCTGGACGAGACCGCCGCCACGGGCTTCAATGGCGTGCGGCTCACCGGCTATCCGACGATCCTCGCGCAAAACAATCTCACCGCTGAACAATACGGCGAAGCACTCGCCGAACGCGGCCTGCGCTTCTCGACCGTCTCGTTCGGTGGGCAGTACTTCGATCGTGCGCAACAATCAGACATCCGCACGCGGGCTCGCGAAGCGCTGGCGTTTCACAAACAGTTCGGCGCCACGGCCGGCGTCTTCTTCCCCCCTTCGCCGGTCAAGCGTGCGGAAGAAGCCGAGGCCTTTCGCGAGATGTTCCGCTTCGTCGATGAAGTCGGCAAGATGGCCATCGAAGAGTACGGCGTCCGGCTCGGGCTGCACAACCACACCGACACGCTCGTCGAGAACCAGGCGCAGGTCGATCGCTTTCTCGAAGGGACGCACCCCGACTACGTGTTCTGTGCCTGGGACACCGCCCATCTGCACGTCGGCGGTTGCGACGTGCAGGCGACCTTCCGCAAGTCGCTCGACCGGATCGTCTACACCGATTTCAAAGACGCCACGCGGCAGCCCGTCACCGATGACTACCTGTCCCCCAACGGCGAGCGGTTCGCCGGCGACTCCCACTCCGGCAAGTTTTTTAATTCGATGTTGGAGCTGGGCCGCGGCGAGATTAATTTTGTCGCCTTGATGAAGATGCTGGCCGAGCGGAAGTACACCGGCTGGATCAATCACGACCTCGATACCATCCGCGTCTCGACCGCCGATAGCTGGCGGGTCTCGATGGACTACGTGCAGGAAAAGCTCGATCCGATCTGGGTGTAAGGTCGTGGCATTGGCCGACACGTTTCGCGCGACGCATGTTAGCCGCGGAGCTTGCTCCGCGCGCTAGCATTTGCGAGGTGGAACTTCGGTTGCTTCGGGCGACCCCCGCTCACGCCCTTGAACCCTCGGGCGTTTGGCATCATATTCTTCGTCTTGTTCGTCGCCGTGATGAGGTCCCAACCCCGGTGCCTTGTCCGCGCTCGAAGCGGCCCCCGACTATTCCTGCCAACCGCCAGCCAGTGAAGGATTTATCATGCGTCGAGCCAAAATCACGATCGTCGGAGCAGGCAACGTCGGAGCGACCACGGCCCACTGGTGCGCGGCCGCCGAACTGGGCGACATCTTCCTCGTCGACATTCCCGCGACCGAAGGCATGCCCGCCGGTAAGGCGCTCGACCTGATGGAAGCCTCGCCGATTGTGGGCTTCGACTCGAACATCCAGGGCGTGACCAGCTACGAAGCCACGGCCGGCAGCGACGTCGTGGTGATCACCGCCGGCATCCCCCGCAAGCCGGGCATGAGCCGCGACGATCTCCTGGCCACGAACGCCAAGATCGTCGGCTCGGTCGCCGAGCAGATCAAGAACACCAGCCCCGACGCGGTGATCATCGTCGTCAGCAATCCGCTCGACGCCATGGTGCAGCGTGTCTGGCAAGTGAGCGGCTTCCCGCATCAGCGCGTGCTCGGCCAGGCCGGAGTGCTCGATACGGCCCGCTATCGCACGTTTCTGGCGATGGAGTTGGGCGTGAGTGTCGAGGACATCTCGGCCCTGCTGATGGGCGGGCACGGCGACACGATGGTGCCCCTGGCAAGCTGCACGTCGGTCGGCGGTATCCCGGTCACGCAGTTGCTTCCCGAGAAGCGCTTGCAGGAGATCATCCAGCGCGCTCGCGATGGCGGCGCCGAGATCGTCGGCCTGCTGAAGACCGGTAGCGCCTTCTATGCCCCCGCGGCGGCCACGGCCCAGATGGTCGAAGCGATCATCCGCGACAAGAAGCGGCTGCTGCCATGCGCGGCCTACTGCGACAAGGAGTATGGCGTCGGCGGTTACTACGTCGGCGTACCGGTCGTACTGGGCACTGGCGGCGTCGAGCGGATCATCGAGCTGAAACTGACCGAGACCGAAAAAGCGGCGTTCCAAAAGAGCGTCGACGCGGTCAAGGGCCTCGTCAGCACGATGGCCAAGTTGGTGTAAGCGCGCGTAGCCGGTCGCGGCGTCAAGCTGCCAGTTCGCCCAGGACTTCCCCCACCGACCGATCCAGTATCGCCAGCATCTGGTCGAGCTCGTCGTGCGTAGTCGTCAGGGCCGGGCCGAACGCCAGCCAGTGGGGATCGAACCGGCACAACAAACCGTGCTGCAGCGCCCGCCGACCGACGCGGACGCCGAAATTCTGCTCCGGCGAAAACTGCGCCTTCGTCGCTGGGTCGCGCACCCATTCGACCCCCTGCAACAGCCCACGGCCACGGATATCGCCGATGCAGCCGCGCCGGCGGGCGATGTCGGCAAAACCGGCCCGTAGTCGCTCACCAAGTGCCCGGGCGTTTGTCAGCAGATCGCGCTCCAGGATTTCGCGCAGCACCGCGATGCCCGTGGCGCAACTAATCGGGTTCCCTTCGAAGGTGTGCCCCTCGACGTAGCCAGGGTTCTCACTGATCGGTCCCCAGAAGGCGTCGGCAATCGGCCGCCGCACCAGCATCGCCGACAGCGGAACGTAGCCGCCGCTGAGCCCCTTGCCGGTACAGAGCACGTCGGGCAACACGCCGAACGTGTCGGCCGCGAACAACTGCCCCGTGCGGCCGACGCCCGTGATCACTTCATCGAACATCAGCAGCACGTTATGCCGATCGCAAATCTCGCGGAGCATCGGCAAGTACTCATCGGGCGGATCGATGATGCCACCGGTGTGGCCGATCGGTTCGACGAGCACCGCCGCCACCGTGGCCGGGTCTTCCATTTCGATCGTGTCGCCGATCAGCTTGGCGCAGGTGATGCCGCACTCAGGATATTTCTTGTCGAACGGGCAGCGATAGCACGTCGGCGGAAAAACGTGAAGGAAGCCCGATCCAAGCGGCTCGTTCACCGTTTTGCGCGACTTCAAGCCCGAGGCCGCCAGCGCTCCCAGTGTCGAGCCATGCCAGCTCTGGTAGCGGCTGATGATCTTGTACTTGCCGGGCGAGCCGGTCAGGCGGTGATACTGCCGAGCGAGCTTGATCGCCCCTTCGATCACCTCGCCGCCACCGCACTGAAACTTCACGGTCGACAAATCGCCGGGGGCCAGCTCGGCCAGCAGATTGGCGAGCTGAATGGCCACGGGATTGGTGCCGTGCATCGGCGGCGAGAAGTGCAGCGTTTCGAGCTGCCGACGAATGGCGTCAATCACGCGTGGATTGTTGTGTCCGACCGAAACGACGTAGATGCCCGACAGCGCGTCGAGGTACTCGCGGCCATGGATATCCCAATAGCGCACGCCATCGGCGCGGGCCATGATGATCGGGTCTTTCGACCACTCGGCCATCTGATCGCGCACGAAAATCTGCCGCAGGAACTCCTGCTCACCCGCCTGGGCGTAGGAAATCAAGTCGGGCATTGCGGACGTGGTAGCCATATCGATTTGCCGCTAGGGATTTCTCATTCGAACCAAAATCGCCGGCCGCCTAGAAACGACTCGACGCCACGCCGCGTGCTCTCGCTGCGCATTACCGGATAGCAACTACGGGCTTCGAGCTCCAGCGCCGCGTCGAGCGACAGATGGGCCCCGTTCATCGCCGAATTCAGGTCGGCCAGCATCGCGTCGCGCGGCAATGCGCAGATTTGCCGAGCGTATTGCATCGCGCGATCGAAGCCTTGCCCCGGCGGAACGAGCTCCCAGACGAGACCAATTTCGTGCGCGCGCTTAGCGTCGATCCGTTGACCCGTGATCAGCAGCGGCAGCGCCGCGCCCCAGCCGAGCAATCGCGGCAAGAAGACCGTTCCACCGTCGACGAGCGGCACGCCCCAGCGGCGACAAGCAACGGAGAAAGTGGCCGCCGGTTCGGCCAGGCGGATATGCCCGTGGCAGAACAACTCGAGACCTCCAGCATACGTGAAGCCTTGCGAAACGGTGATCACCGGCTTCGTCTGAATAATTCGCGTTCCGCCCATCGGCCCGGTGCCGCGGCGAACGAAGTCGTCGATCTGTTCGGCCGTGGCCTCGGGTGGCGCGAGCGTGGCGAGCCCTTTGAGATCGGCCCCCGCGCAAAACGCCTGCGTGCCAGCGCCGCGCAGGATGGCGACGGTGAGCCGGTCGTCGTCGCGAAAACGTCGCCAGGCCGCGAGAAGTTGGGCCGCGGTCTCGCCGTCGACCGCGTTATGCGCGGCAGGGTGGTTGAGCAGGATGTCGAGAATCGTCCCGCCGTCAGCTTCGTGCTCGGTCACGACGACCGCGGCGGCAGTGTCCGTTAGCGAATTCGAGCGTTCGTGTGCGTCGGCCATCAGGTTTCTCGGCGGCGAGGTTTGTCGGTTGCGATCGTTTGATTTTACGACCGATTGTGCCACGATACAGGTCCGCTGACAGAAGAATATGCTTCGCGAAGTGACACCACCAAATGGGCCGAGCGGTTGGCGCGGAATATCTTGGCGGAGCGAGCGACTGGCTCCTTGGATGCCTGGAATGAGTACTTCAACACCTAAGCCTGGCGAGCGAATCCTCGACGTGCGAACCGACGAAGACTCGTTGAGTGTCGATCTCGTCGATGGTCGCACCATTACCGTACCGCTCGCCTGGTACCCGCGGTTGCTGGCCGCCACCGCCGCTCAGCGTAGCAACTGGCAGATCGCTGGCGGCGGATTCGGAATTCATTTGGCCCGAGATCGACGAAGACCTCAGTTCCTCAGGACTGCTGCATGGCTCGCCGGCTCCTGGCGTGCGCCTCATGCCCTAGGTCTTGCAACCACTCATAATCCCACCGCGACTGGTGTCCCAATCGCTCCGCTTGTCCGCACAATCGCGCAAGGTGGCGCGCTCGTCTTACCATCGCCGGAATAACCGTTCACCCGTGCAGTGCAGGATGGCATCGGTCGGCCACTCGTGTTAGAGTTTTGATTACCGCCTGAGAGCGCAGACAGTCTTGTTCGACTGCTAGCAGGCCTCGGCCAGTACGTGCTGCAATCGTCGTGTTGAGGTCCGTTCGCAGGTCGAACGCGCCTCAATGCAAGCCGCCGACCCGCAAGGTTCGCGGAGCTTGCCGCACGCGACAACTCGATAGCGCCTGACGCTATCACTCCTCTTCCGCAGGGCAGCGTGTTTGTCGGTTCGTCGCAGCTTCCCGCTGCGCGAGCCCTGCGGACTTCTTGATCGGTTGCCTGCCTAACGATCGGCGCGCCCCTGGTTGCGTCGCGCGTTTGGCCGTTGTGCGCCGCTCTGGCAGCTCCGCCGCAAGCACGTGTGACATTCATTTGTCGGCCGAAATCATCTCGACGCACACACCGGAGCAACCAACAATGGCTCGCACCTCGAAATGGCAACTGTGGTTCGGCGGAAAAGCGAACACGCGCACGGCGCACGTGCGTCGCAAGAAATCATCGTCCGGCTCAAGGCTCGGGATCGATTGCCTCGAAGAGCGCCGCCTGATGACGGCCAGCGCCGCGACAACCTACTCGGTCACCAACGACTGGGGCTCCGGCTTTCAGGCGCAGTTGCAAGTCACCAACCAGCAAACCGCCGGCATCATCGGTTGGCAGCTCGAGTTTGATCTCGCCCGCAACATCACGTCGATCTGGGATGCCAAGATCGTTAGCCACGTCGGCAACCATTACGTGATCGCCGGCGCAGCTTGGAACAGCAACCTGGCCGCCGGCGCCAGCGTCGCGTTTGGATTCGTCGCCAGCGGCAGCGGCGTCGGCTCGAACCCCACGAACTACAAGCTCAACGGCGCCCCGGTGGGCAATCCGCCCGCCGTGGTGCCAACCCTCTCGATTGGCGACGTCACGAAGGCCGAAGGAAACAGCGGCCAGGCGAACTTCGTGTTCGACGTCACCCTCTCCGCGCCTGCCACGAACGCGGTCACTGTGAAGTACGCCACGGCCAACGGCGCTGGAGTTGGCGCGGCGACCGCCGGCTCCGATTATCAAGCCACGAGCGGCACACTCACCTTCGCGCCAGGGCAAACGAAGCTGCAGGTCAGCGTGCCGGTGCTCGGAGACACCACGGTCGAGTCCGATGAAATGTTCTCTGTCAATCTCAGCGCCCCCAGCGGCGCCACGCTCGCCAAAACGCAAGCCACGGGCACAATCACCAACGACGACACGCCACCGACGCCGCCGGCCACCGGCAATTTCGTCTTCCAGGTCACCAGCGATTGGGGGAGCGGGTTCACCGGCCAGATCACGGCCAAGAACAGCACCTCGCAAACGCTGAACAATTGGAAACTGGAGTTCGACTTCGCAGCCAACATCACCACGATCTGGAACGCCTCGATCGTGAGCCACGTCGGCAACCACTACGTCATCGAGGGGGCCGCTTGGAACAATTCGCTCGCGCCGGGGGCCAGCGTGAGCTTTGGATTCAACGGTAGCCCTGGTGGCGCGATCGCCGCCCCCAGCAACATCGTCTGGAGCGGCGGCACGCCGGGCGGCGGCACGAATCACGCCCCCACCGCGGCGGGCGACAGCGTCTTTGTGCTCGCCGGCCAGGCGATCACCATCAACGTGCTGGGGAACGACACCGACCCCGACGGTGATCGCCTCACCGTCAGCAGTGTGACGCAGCCTGCAAGCGGATCGGCCCGGCTCAACTCCGACGGCACCGTGACCTACACGCCGCGCGCCGGATACTCGGGCAGCGACACCTTCTCTTACACCGTCAGTGACGGACGCGGGCTGACCGCTTCGGCCCTCGTGGCCATGACAGTCGGCGAACCGGCCGCCCCCACCACCTGGGATGCCCAGTACTACGCCCCGTACGTCGACGTGACGCTTTACCCGTACTACAACATCGCGAGCGCCGCACAAACCCAGGGCATTAAGTACTTCTCGCTCGGCTTCATCACGGCCGACACGCGCAAGCTGCCCGCCTGGGGTGGCTACACCGAATACGAAATCTCCGGCACTGAGTTTGACCTGGCGATGCGTCAGCAAGTGGCCGCCGTGCGGGCCACGGGCGGAGACGTCATGATCTCATTTGGCGGCGCCGCCAATCAGGAGCTGGCCGAAGTCATCACAGGCGTGCCGCAACTGACGGCCGCCTATCAATCGGTGATCGACGCCTACAACCTGACGCACATAGATTTCGACATCGAAGGTGCAGCGCTCGCCCAGCGCGCCAGTGTCGATCGTCGTTCGCAGGCGATTGCGGCGCTACAACAGGCTGCTACCGCCGCGGGCCGGCCCTTGGAAGTCTCGTTCACGCTGCCGGTGTTGCCGACCGGTCTGACGCCCGATGGCATCTACCTCTTGCAATCGGCCCTGCAACATGGCGTGCGGATTTCCGGCGTCAACATCATGGCGATGGACTACGGCGATTCGGCCGCCCCCAATCCGCAAGGCCGTATGGGCGACTACGCCATCCAGGCCGCCACGAGCTTGTTCAATCAGTTGAAGACGCTCTACGGTTCGTCGCAAACCGATGCCCAACTCTGGCACCTGGTGGGCGTGACGCCGATGATCGGGCTGAACGACGTGACGACCGAAGTGTTCGATCAGGCCGCGGCCCGGCAGTTGGTCACCTTCGCCCAGCAGAAGGGGATCGGCCGCATCTCGATGTGGTCGCTCAATCGCGACACGGCCAGCACGCCGAAGAGCTACGTCGACAGCACGTCGAGCAGCATCTCGCAAACGGCCTTCGAGTTCTCGCAGATCTTCGGGGCGATCTAGCGCGGCTGCTGGTTCGGGCCGCTCGTCGACGCAGTAACGGACCGCTCCTTCGGTTCCCCTCGGTTGTCTCAATTCCACCGCGCCGCGATGGACGCGTCGTGGTAGAATTGGGCGTACCAATGGGAGGGCCCCGCTCATGATTTCCATCAATCTGGACGACGACACCGCGGCCCGCGCGCGGCAATTGGCGACTGCTCGTCATTGCACGGTCGAAGAACTGCTTAAACAACTCGTGGCAGCGTCCGAGCCGAGCCCGCCGGCGCACGCTTCCGAGCCTGCCGACACGGGTGAGTGCGGCTTGATCGGCCTATTCGCCGACGAGCCCGAGTTGATGGACCAGATTATGGAACAGATTTACCACGACCGCGCAAATCTGCCGTTGAGGGCACCCGGATATGGACCTGTCACTCCTTGATACGGATGTCGTCTCGGAGATTCTGCGAGGAAGGAACAAGAAAGTTAATGTTCAGGCGTCAAAGTATCGTCGCCAATATGGACAACTCACGATTTCGACTCTCTCCGTCTTGGAAATCGTGGCCGGTCTCGCCAGGCTCAAACGCGAAGAAGGCATCGCCAAATTTCTGCGGTTTGCGTTGACCGAGCAAGTGATCACTCTGGATGTCGAATCCGCCGAAATCGCCGGCCGTATTCATGGCGGACTGCAGTCCCAAGGACTCTCCATCGGTGTCGTCGATCCCATGATCGCGGCGATTGCAATTCGGAATGGCCTAGTACTGGCAACCGGCAACACCGCGCATTACGCGCGTGTTCAACAACTGGGTTTTGGCCTGCGGCTGGTCGATTGGCGGGTTTGACGGCCACTGCACTCTTGCTCCGCAAAACCCCTCCCTTAGAATAGTGTCCCAGCAACAACTTCGGCGGACGCGGTCGGCACGGACAAGCCGACACAAGCGCCCGTCGATCCCAGGAGAATTTCGACCCATGAGTGGACCGATCGTGCGGTCGGGCGCCTCGCCCGAGTTTTCGAAGAATTGGGACAATATCTTCGGCAAGCCTTCCAAGGGGGGCGGCGCCAAATCGAAGAGCGCGGCGCCCGCCAAGAGCACCCCCACCAAGGCCAAAGCTACCGCCAAGAGCGCGAAGCCCAAGCCCGCTGCCAAGAGCGCGAAGGCCAAGCCGGCCGCTGCGAAGAAGGCCTCCGCCGGCAAGAAAAAATCCGGCAAGAAGTAACCGCTCACCCGCGAGACCCGCGTCATGCCAGTCGATTTCGCGCTCACAGACCTGCCACTGGTGTTTCGCGACGACTTTGCGCGCGGCGCCGATCATTGGCAACCGACCGACGCCGCCGCTTGGCAAGTCGTAGACATCAAGGACGGTCGCGCTTACGCCCTGACCAAGCAGAGCAACTACAAGCCCACGCACCGCAGTCCGGTGAACATCTCGCTGGTGCGCGACGTCTACGTCGACGACTTCACGCTCGAAGTTCGCGTGCATAGCACCTCGCGCGAGTACGGTCATCGCGATTTGTGCCTGTTCTTCGGCTATCAGAGCCCGACGCGGTTCTACTACGTCCACTTCGGCAAGAAGACGGACGACCACGCCAATCAGATCTTCATCGTCAACGACGCCCCCCGCACCAAGATCTCGACTGAAACCACGCCCGGCACCCCGTGGGACGACGGCTGGCACAACCTCCGCATCACCCGCAGTGCCGCCACGGGTGAGATTGCCGTTTACTTCGACGATCTGACCAAGCCCGTCATGCGGGCAGTCGACAAGACCTTCAAATGGGGGCGCGTCGGCTTGGGCTCGTTCGACGACACCGGCGAGTTTACCAACGTTCGCTTGCACGGCCGTAAGATCGTGCCCCCTGCAGCGGCCTCTTCGAAATAACCAAGCGAATCGTTGTCCGACGCTCGCCCGACGAACGCGATCGTCGGATCAATCTTCCGCAACGCATCACCGAATCAACCGTAAGTTGGAGCCGCCATGACCAGTCCCGAAGAACGGCTTGCCGAGCTGAAACTCGAACTCCCACCCGCCGCCAAGCCGATGGGCGTTTACAAGCCGGTCGTCATCGTCGGCAACATCGCCTACGTCTCGGGCCATGGCCCGCTCAACAGCGACGGCACCCTGCACACGGGCAAGCTCACCACGGCCGCCGGGCAAGTCGAAGCCGGGCAGGCCGCGGCCCGGCAAACGGGTTTGGCGATTCTGGCCACGCTCCGTTCCCGGCTCGGCAGCTTGAATCACGTCAAACGCATCGTAAAGTCGCTAGGCATGGTCAACTGCACCCCCGACTTCACGCAGCATCCGGCCGTGATCAACGGCTACAGCCAATTGCTGGCCGACGTGTTCGGCGCCGACAACGGCGTCGGTGCCCGCAGCGCCGTCGGCATGGGCTCGCTCCCGGGCGATATTTCGGTGGAGATCGAAGCGATCTTCGAAGTCGAAGACCTCGGCGGCGCGTAAGCGCACTCGGGCCCCCGATCGGTGTCAGGAACCGATCCTGATGCAAGCCTGCTACTGCTAAGTCGCCGCCTGAATCGGTTCCTGACACCGTTCGGCTTTGTGGGTCGCTTGAACCGTCCCACGACCGATGCCCCGCTGAGATCGGTCCCCGTGATCCCGTACCGGCAACTCGTGGGCCGGTATCTGGCTCGTGGAAAAAGGTACAAAAATCGGGTCAAAAGTATATTGACCCTGAGCCACTCGGCCCCTACCATTGCCAATGGTTACGCTAGTCGCTCGCCTGCCAGGCGTTGTCGGCCCGTTGAGTAGCGCGCCGGTTTTCGGGCAATTCCTCGTGCATTGCCGTCATTCCGGATTCCTCCGGGCAGTTCGACAATCTCCGGCGGGGCACGGCACTGCGTGACGAGGTTTGTTCGGTCGATACCACGTCGATCAATGGTTGCGATGCGCGCCGGCCTAGGCCGGCGGCCACCAGCACCGCTCTCCACCAAGATGCAACGATGATTGTCAAGCGGTGTCGGGCGTGATGACGCCAAGGG
>CAZBWM010000076.1:0-33661 GCA_964495375.1 uncultured Planctomycetaceae bacterium
GTCGGCGGGCTTTGGGCAGGAGGTGCGGGCGCCGGCGGCGGCGTGCGCTGCGTGTCGTGCAGCGGCGTGATCGCCGTTGGTGGAACTTGGTCGTTGACAAGCAGCCCCAGGGCGATGCCGTCTTCGGGGCTGATCGTCGGCACGTCGGGCAGATGGCGACGGCAGTTCGCGCAGCCCACCAAATGCTGGCGGATTTGCTCGGCCTCGGGATCGGCAAGCCGACCCTCGACAAAGGCGAGCAACGTCGATTGCTGCGGGCAGGAAAGTGAAGTCGGCGCGCTCACGCGGAACCCCCGCAACAGAAGGGGGCCACCTGGGCCAAAGTTCGGAGGGACGTGTCAGTCGCACGTGCTGCCGCTGCGGGCGGGGGGCGGCAAGGTCCGATTCTAACGACACAGCGACCCCTTCTGCCAGTCTGAAGGCGCGGAATGCGCGCCTGGGGAGCGCGACCGGCTCGGTCGTGGCCTTGGCGTTGGAGTGGGTGGGCTGCCTACGTTCCGGCGTGCTACCAGGTAAGAGTACGGCCGCCCGCCACAGAGAGTTCGCCGGCGGGACATTTGCCGCGGATCTAGGGCAATCGAATGCGTCGCGGCTCGCGCCGCGGGGCCGATGCGGCCGACGTATTCTCCCCAACTGGGACCAGGCTGTTGCGGATCGCGCCCGATGGCCGATCGGACCGCGGTTTCGCTTAAGCCGCTCGCCTGCGCACTGCCGAAGCAGATATAAGGTGCCCGCGCGTCGATTTCCGTTCGTCGGGGCAACCGTCTGGCCGCGAGGCGTCCCCCCGTGCGAAGTGTTTCGACCGCCCGACCTGTGTTCCGCATCGTCCATCTGGAAACGTGGGACGTTCCCGAGGGGAGCGCGACGGGTTCGGTCGTGGATCCGTCGGCGGAGCTCGATCGCCTGGCGGCGGCCCTCTCGGCGGTGGAGTTTCTCGACGCGCCGGGCCCGGTGGGGCAGCCGCTGCGGTTATTTGAGCCCGGCGAGGATGCGAGTGACGAGGCTTTTGAGCAGCCGCCGATCGGCTTGCCGGAACCGCTCGCTCGGCTGGTAGCGGATGGACCAGCGCGAGGGGGCGCGGCGAAAGGCCCCAGCGATCGCCTGCCCGAGAATCGGGTCCGCTTCGCCCAGCGGCGGCAGTTGGCCGGCGATCAGGCCCTGGGGCGGGTCGCGGAGTTGGAAGCCAATCTCGAACGGCTCGTCGCGGAGCTCGAAGCCGAGGTCGACCGGCTCGAAGACGCCAGCAGTTTGGCCGTGCTCGACAATCAGCCGCCGGGGGCGGGTGCGTGAGGGGGCGACCGTCGCACGATTCATCGGACGTGGCACGGCGGTTGAGTTATTGGTCTCAACACATCTTCGCTAGCTAGGCCACGGCAGGCAGGCCGCGACCCGAGTTGCATCTTGGTAGTGAGTGTCTCCACCATTGCCCTCGATTGGCGCGCCGCATCGCTTTTTCTTGGCCACGCAGCGGCCGCGGCGCTTAGCCGTGGGTGAAACCCACGGAACTGTTCGCGACAGGTCATGAAGCCGCGCAGCGGCGACATATACCCAGCTTTGTGGCTGCGAATCTGCAGCAAGCTCCCAGTCGATGTCGCCGCTGCGCGGCTTTGTGGTTTGTTGCCACTCCTCCGTGGGCTGGCGCCCACGGCTAAGCGCCGCCGCCGCTGCGCGGCGAATTCAATAGCCGCTGCGCGGCGAAATCAATCTCCGCGGCGCGGATAAATTCTTGACTGAGGTATACCGTTTCCAAAAGCACACCGCCGCATCGCTGACCGCCACCAACAAGCTGCCGGACTTGTGTCGATACTAATGGGCGGCTGTTCGTGGCACGGCCATCTTGGCCGTGATGTCTTTGTCTTATTCTACATGGGCTGGAAGCCCCGGCCACGATCAGGTCACCGTGAGACTCTCGCCCGACTTGGTGCGGCCGACCGTGTCTTGCGGCCCACGGTAGAAGAACCAATTGGGGTCCCCCGTCGTGTCCCCCCACAGTTTGTCGGCGGCCGAATCGTTGGCGACCGTTTGGCCCGCGATCAAGTAGTTCGTGCCGTTCAAACGACTGGCGAAGCCCGCGGTGCTTTGTCCTTGGATGTTGGACAGGCGCTGGGCATAGCTATGCGTCGAGGTCCATTCGGCGAGCACGGCTTGCAGGGCCGTTTGACTGAGCGTGGTGGTGCCGGCGACGAGGATGCTGCCGAATCCTCCTTCGGCGCCGTTGGCATTTTGTGAAGCGTAGATCGTGTCGGCGCCGCCACCGCCGACGATCAGGTTGCGGCCCCCTTCGCCGCCGTTGTGGTTGACGCTGCCGAACGCGCCGTAAATGGTGTCGACGCCCGAGCCACCGACGATCAGGTGATTGCCGGCGGTGACCCCTTCGGGCCCGTTGACGCCGTTGCCGTAAATGGTGTTAGCGCCGCTGCCGGCGATGATCACGTTGTTGCCTTGGCGCCCTTCGCTGCCATCGAAGCCGCCGATGAGCGTGTCGCCAGCCTGCCCACCTTTGAGGGTGTTGTTGCCGGCGCCGCCATCGAGCGTGGCGCGCGTCGTGGTGATCGCCGCGGCATCGAGCGTGTCGTTACCGTGCGCGCCGCTGGCCA
The DNA here is from genome assembly GCA_964495375.1 of uncultured Planctomycetaceae bacterium. GTDB lineage: Bacteria > Planctomycetota > Planctomycetia > Pirellulales > JAEUIK01 > JAIESQ01. The sequence goes on from CAZBWM010000076.1 coordinate 2,598, forward strand.
ACAACCGTCCGGTGACGCCGCTGATGGTCTCGGTGTAATTGACGGCGACTCCGTTTTCTCTGAGCGTGGTGACGCGGATCGTCGTCGAGTTGACCTGCGTGAACGTCACCTGGTCGTCGGCGCTGGTGCCAGCCCAGACCAGGTCGCGCAGCGCCGAGTTCTGCGCGTTGGGGAGCAACTGCACGGCGGAAACGGTCACCTGTCGCGTGCCTGCGGTGCTAGCGGTTCCACCCGGAGGAGTCGCGGTCACGCTCAAGTTCTTGACGCCAACGCTGTTGAACGTGTGTGAGACTTGCGTGCCGGAGCGGGCGGAGATTGTCTGCACGGCCGAACCATCACCCCAATTGATGTTGAAGGTGAACAGGGCGTTGGGGTCACCGGTCCAGCCAGCGACCGAAAGCGTGAACGCCTGCGACTGCCCGCGCAAGGCGGTGGTTGGCCCGGCGATGGCCGCGGTGATCGACGAGCGCGGGATGGTGACCACCAGCATGTTGTTGGTGGTGCCGGACTGGGCGAGCTGGATGTCGGCCACGCCGGCACTATTGACGAAGCCAAGCGAGAGCGTGCTGGCGGTGAGGAACTTGTCGTTGGTGATCGTGAACTGCGACTCGCCGGGAAGCAGCCCCTTGAGGTTGACGTTGGTGCCGATCGGGGTGCCGTCGGCGACGATCCGCAGGAAGCGATCGACATAAGCCGGCGCGTTGCCGTTGTTGCGGATGGTGACCGTCAGCGCGTTGCCATTGAGGCTGATGGCGGAGATCAGCGGCCGGTAACCGATCTTGAGCAACAGCGCCGAGAGCTGGCTTTTGAGTGCGGCGCTTAAGGTCTCGGTCTTGTCGTGAATGGCCGAAATGTGATTGTCGATCGTCCACTGGGCGACGGTGTTCCAGTTGTAGCCCATGCTGGCCCACTGCGAGATCACGCCGGCCGGCTCCATGTAGATCGGCGCGGTTTTCCATTGATTGGGGAAGGCCGCGATGATCGGGTTGTAGAGATCGCCCATGTTGGTCCAGCCGGCGCCGGAGCGTGGGTGGTCGCCCCAACTGTCACCGCGCCAACCGAGCCCGGCGGCCATGGCGTCCTCGAACGCGCCGGGCACCACCTTCATAAACGCGTTGGCGATGATCGGCGTGCCGGGGAACGCTCCCTTGAGCGTGTTGACGAGCCAGGCGCTGGTGGCTCGCGTCGGCAGTGGCACATTGAAGACGTTGGTCTCCGACCATTCGCCCCAAGGGCCGTAGAAACCGACGTCGACCGAATCGATCCGACCGGTGTTGTTGTAGCGCTGGCCCATTGCATTGATGAAGTTGGCGACCGCGGTTTGCACGGCCGCGTTGTTCAGGTTGGGCTGAAAGCGTTGCTGCCCCGCGTAGCTGGCCCAATTGCCGGACAGCCCGGCGTTGGCATAGGCCACGGGCCCGGAGTCTTCGTGGAACGTCATGATCCGTAGCGCCAGCCGCTGCGAGCTGGACATGCTCCCCAGCAACTGATCGATCTGCGAGAAGTTGTACTGACCGACGACCGGCTCGATGTCCGACCAATCGAAGCGCGCGTAGACCGTGCTCGTCGGAAAGCCCGAGGTGTTGTTCGGGCTGTAGAACGCTTGCCAGCCGGCGCCGGGGTTGCCGATCAACTGACCATGATCGGCGAAGGAGAGCGTCGTGGCGGCCGCGAGTTGCGTCATCGGCGCGACGACGTCGCTGGCGAGTTGGACCGCGGGTTCAACCGTTGGGACCACCGGCCCCATGATGGGCGTATGGGTCGCCGCCAACAGCAAGGGCGTGCCCGCGAGCAGGTCGCGGCGTTCGAGCATTTCGCTGCTGAGCCGGCGCGCGCGGTGCTTGCGCGACAGATTCGGTGCGTGGTTCGTGATGGGTCGATTGCCGATGCGTCGCCTCGATAGCCAGTGCAAAACGCGTACTCCTCGGGTATCTGGCGCAGCTTGCAACCCTGCGCGCACCACCGGCCGGCGTGTCCCGAGGCGCTTCGGGCACGCGGGCCACCATGGCGCACGAACGTAGCTACGAGTGAATACTTGGGAAGGAAAAAACGGACACAGACGGCGGAGGGGAGCTGAATGAAGTTAAACCGCGCGCCGGTTCCCCTGAGAGTTTACCGGTGCTGATTCCCCTGGAATCGCCATCCTTTTCTGCTGCCGACACTCACCAGCCTGGCGTTGACTTAGCTGGGTGGAGCGTCTGGCAACGTCTCCCATGTCGAAGTGCTAGGTATCTTATGCGGTCAGCTTACCCAAATTCCAGAGCGCTTGGCTGGTTATTTTTCGAGCAGTTGGTCAAACGAGCCTGGGCTATCACCGATCACAGGGGCCCGTGGGTCGCGAATTGTTCACCCGGAGGGAATACGATTTGGCGGCCGTTGAGCGACCGATACCGCGTTTTCGGCAACTCCCCCCGGCCCTGCTCAGGCCGGTCGAGTTTCTCGAATCGCCGGCCGGCGCCGCCCACCGATCCAGACCAGCGGGAGCAGGAGGAACAGCGCCACGCCTGCCCAGCGGATCGGCCCGGTCTCGAACACCACCATGCTGTTGAAGACGATGAACAGCATGAAGGCGTGCAGGCAGCGATCGATCCAAGGGGACCGCGCCTGGTAGCCCGCGAGTGACATCCACCACCAGAGGACATCGGCCATCCACAGCAAGGTGAACAAGTAGGAAACGTAGAGCCCCTCGCCCACTCCGCTGATCTGCCGGGTGCGCTCAAACGCGTGCGCGTGCGACCAATGATGGTAGTAGTGGAACGCCATCGCCAGATGCACGAGAAAGCAGACCAGCGCCCAGGTCCAGCACCAGCGTGCAAAGCGGCCCGCGGCGGAGTTCGCGGCCCAGTCGCCGGGCGTTAGTCGCATGAGCAAGCAGAGGGCCACGGCGTACCAGGCCAGCGACAACCGCACGGTGTTGCGCGTCAGCGTGTCGCCGACGTCGCCGGCCAACGAGCGTGTCAGTAGGAGCACGGCTGCCAACAGCGCTGCGCCGCCGACCAAGATTGCCGGACCCATTCTGGCCGGCGTACTAAGGGGAGTGCTATCGGCGCGAGCCATCGCGCAGGCTCCGTTTCAGATCGCGGCGAGGTAACAAGTGGCAGCGGTGGGCGGCTTGCTGGCATGCAGTATAGGCAACCGCGACGGAAAGTTCCGCAGCCCGGCGAGCGAGGCCCCGTCGGCACTTAAGGTGCGTCGGCGGGCGCTCGGTTGTGCTCGTTGGCCCGGTCGTTCGGCGGGCAGCCAAGCCAAAAGACCACGTTCATATTTCTTTTAGGAATATTATTGCAAGAAACAACGGCAGAACGTAAGATAATGATGATTATGCAGAGCGCGGTCACGCATTGACCGCGCGTTCGCCGCGTGCCCGGTCTCATGAGGGCAGGCGAAGTATCTATCAAGCACGGTGGCCCTAGCCCCTGCACTCTCAGTTTCTTGTGGCAATCCTGAGCTCATGCTGCGATCGCGCAGCCGCCGCGAAGCTTAACCAAGCCGCGCAGCTCAGGCAGGTTGCGAATCGCGATGTCACCGCTGCGAAACGCTCGTAGTCGTCGCGCGGCACACGATTGCCTGGTGCGGGTAGGGTCTTTCCTTCGAATTGAGGTGATGCATGAAGGTGAACGGTCGACCGACGAAGCGGAATCAGCGAACCGATGGCCCCGGAGTGGCAGCCCCTGCGCCGCTGAAAAGGGCGATGGCCCTCCCAGCGACGAACGGCCACGACCTCACGGTCGAGGCCTGCTGTCAGGCGTATCTCAAAATGGCGCAGGCCAAGCTCAAGCCGGTCACGCTAAAGAATCGGTCGATTGTGATCGCCGATTTTGTCCGCGCCCTGGGGTCGAAGCAGGTTAGCGACCTGACTCCCAGCGACGTCGCGGGGTGGTTGGCGGCCCACGATTGGAACGCCAGCACGCGGCAAGCCCGCGCTAAGAACATTCACGCGATCTTCCGCTGGTGCCAGCGCACGGCCAGGTTGATCGACAACAATCCGGTGACCGGGATCGCGGCCGAGCTGGTGCAGCCGCTACCGCGCGAAGCCTGGTTCGACGACCAACAGCAGGCCGAGTTGCTGGCCGCCTGCGACGAGCACTTTCGCCAGTTTTTGCGGGCACTGCTGGCGACCGGGGCGCGCCCCTTCTCGGAGCTGGCCAAGATCACGGCCTCGAACATCGTCGAGTCACCCGAAGGGATGCGGCTGCGTTGCGGTCCGCGGAAGCGCGTGAAGGGGACGCGGCCGCCGCGATACCTGTACGTGCCCAAGGCGCTGACCTCGCTGGTGCGCGATCTGGCCAAGCAGTTTCCGCGCGGCCCGCTGTTCCGCAATTCGCATGGCAATCGCTGGAACGCGGCGGCCTGCGCCGGTCGTTTTGCGCGGTTGCGCAAGCGGCTGAACTGGCTCACCGACAAGCACAACACGTACAGTTGCCGCCACACGTTCGCCACAACCAAGCTAGGGCGCAGCGTGTCGCTGGCCACGGTGGCGACCCTGTTGGGCAACTCGATCACCATTACGCAAAAGCACTACGGTCATCTCGAACGACATACGGACAGCCTGTGGGCTGCCATCGAAGTTTAGGGTCGACGTGGCCCGCGACCTGTTCTGCTGCCCGGCGATCGGGCGGTTCCGCGACGGGGCTTCGCGCTTCGGTGCGAGCTTTGACTGAGGGCTGTCGCACTGGCGAAGCGTGGGCGACAGGCGGGCGCGTCGCGCGGGCAAGCAAATTGAGGAACCATGAAGTTGAACGTTAAAAAGCCCGGGCCCTTGGAGGCCGCGATCTTGCGCAATCTGTGCCCCGTTTGCGGTAAGGCGTCGTACTCGCGCGGTGGCACGCATCCGCAATGTGCTGTCGCCCGCGCCGATGCGGACGTACGCGCGAAGCGGCTGGCGGCCGGCATTGTCGCCCCGCGCTCCGCGGCGCGCACGCCTTGGATGAAAAGTTGTCCGCAGTGCCAGCGACAAATGGCCTCGCGCCGCTACGTGTGCGACTGCGGGCACGCGTTTGGCCCCGCGGCGCCGGTGGCGCTACCGGGCCACCAGGCTGTGCCGCCGAACAACCCGGCCGCGCCGCCCTTGCCCCGCGCTGAGGCAATATCCGATCGCCCCCTGGTGCAGCCGCGCCACGATGCCGGCAGGACCGATCGAGCCAAGAAGAAGTTGGGTGTCCCCGCTGCGCGCGTGACGTCCACGCGCGTTTGACCCCCCCCGGCGCCCACCAACAGAAAGCTATTCTCATGCGTTCCGAACCCGTCCCCGATCGAATGATCACGCAGCAAGTCACCAACAAGCTCGCCAGCCGCGGGGTGAGTGCGCCGTGCCATGTGACTGTGCTGACGCGCAACGGCGAGGTGACGCTGAGCGGAACCGTTCGTCAGGGACATCAGAAGAACGCGGCCGTGCAAGCGGCGACAGGAATCGCCGGAGTGCGCCGCGTCATCGATCGACTGACGGTCAAGGCCAAGGCGGTCTAAGGAACGGCCGAAATTTAACTTCCCGTTTGCTTGACCCCCTCAGCCTGCCCACTCCCGCGACGGGAGAGCGAAATCGGGAGAAGTTAATTCTCGGCCGTGCCTAAGTGGTTAGCGGGCCAGCGGCTACGTACCACACACAAGAAGGCTGCTCGTACGCGGGCGACAGACCTGCTACCGTGGGGGTCGCGCTGCGGCGAACCGCCGACGCGGAAATCTTCATTTGCAGAAAGACAAGTATTGATGGATCGGGATATTGATTATGCCGCGGTCGCCGTCGAAAAGGCGCTCACGGAAAAGTTTGGACGGCAGCACGATTTGACTGACCTGACCGTCACCGCCAAAGAGCGAACGATCTTAGTGCGCCACGGCGATCGCTTGGGTGAGGGATCGCGAGACGACCTGCAGGCCCTGATTCGTCAGGCGCAGTCTTACGACGATCTGTGGGAGATTCTGGCCCTGCACCGCAAGGTGACGGCCGGCAGGTAGTCAGGCGCGCTTGGCGCTCGTCGGCGATCACTCGCAGCGCGATCGCGCGCCCGCGCCCGCCTGCAAGTGCTGTGGGGCCATTGCTTGTCGGGGCTACGTCACGCGACCAGGATAACTTCTTGACACAAATTGAAAATGTCGACGGTTTGGCGACTGCGAACGACTCGCCGAGTGTGCGCAGCGAGCTGCGGTCGGCGCTGATGGGCCATCGGGGCCCGAAAATGGCCCGCAGCATTTCGCAGTTAGTTGTCACGCTGGCGCTCTTCGCCGGCATGTGGCTCTTGATGTGGTTCAGCCTGGCGGCCCCGTACTGGGTGACCGCGCTCTTGGCGCTGCCGACTGCGGGGTTCGCCGTGCGGCTGTTCGTGCTGCAGCACGATTGCGGGCATGGCTCGTTGTTCGCATCGGTTCGCGCCAATCAGATTCTCGGCACGCTGCTGGGCGCGATCACCTTGACGCCGTTCGCCTGTTGGCGGCGGCAGCACGCGATCCATCACGCCAGCAACGGGCAGCTCGATCATCGCGGCATCGGCGATATTGGCACGCTGACGTTGTCCGAATACCAGGCGCTGTCGCCGTGGCAGCGATTTCGTTATCGCGTGTATCGGCATCCGTTGGTGTTGTTCGGCGTGGGGCCCTTGCTCTATTTCGCGGTTTTGCAGCGATTCACCAGCGGGTTGCCGGCGAAGTGGAAACGCGAACGCTGGAGCGTTCACCTGACAAACCTGATGATCCTGGCGATCTTGCTCGGCCTGGCGCGGATGGTCGGCCTGGAAGCGCTCGTCAAAATCCATCTGCCGGTGAGCGCGCTGGCGGCGTCGTTCGGGGTGTGGCTGTTTTACATCCAGCATCAGTTCGAGCCGACCTATTGGGAGCACGATCCCGACTGGGACCACCAACAGGCGGCCATCCAAGGGAGCTCGTTTCTCGATCTCCCCTGGCCGCTCGGTTGGTTGACCGCCAGCATCGGCTACCACCACATCCACCACCTCGACAGCCGCATACCGAACTACGCGCTGGCGCGATGTTACCGTTCGCATCCCGGTCTGCGGCGCGCCAAACGGGTGACGCTGTGGTCGAGCTTGAGCTGCGTCCGCCTGAAGCTGTGGGATGAACGGGCTCGGCAGATGATCAGTTTTCGCGAGGCGCGGCAGCGCACAAGCCGCCAAGATCGCTTAAGCTAAACACTCGCTCTCGAGTTCGTGGATTGATTTTCGCGATCACGAGCGGCATTACAGGGCGTAGTACTCTCTAGAGGAAGCCTGCATGTCCGAAGCATCTCCCGAAGAAAACCAGTCGCGTCCGGTGACTGAAGACGATCGCAAAGCCGCGCAAAAAGCGGCCAAAAAGGCCGACAAAAAGGCGGCCAAGGAAAAAGCCAAGCGAATTCGCGATATGGGGAGCCGTGGCCGCCGCTAGCGGCCCGCCTCCGCTTGCATCTCGCGGCAAGCTGCTGCTAGCGCGCCGAGTTGCCACGCCAAGCGGCAAATTTGCCGCGCTCAAACCGGGCAATCGCTCGCACTTTGGCCCGATTTCCCACCAGCGCCGACCGGTGGCATCGACGTATTTGCCCGGCGTGCTATACTTACAGGTCGATCCTCTGCGCTAACCGCCTTTGGATTCCCGCCAGGTCCAATGGTTTTCTGAGAGCGCAGTTGGCGCTTCGCACATCGGTCCTGGGACTCTCCCACGAGACCTCAATGAAGTTTGCAGAGCTGGGGCTTTCTGAGCCCATCCTGCGCGCCGTCGGCGCCGCAGGTTACACCGAACCGACCCCCATTCAAGCCCACGCGATTCCCCACGTGCTGGCCGGTAGCGACGTGCTCGGCCTGGCCCAAACGGGCACCGGCAAGACTGCCGCGTTCGCGCTGCCGATTTTGCATCGCCTGGGGCAAAGCACGCAGCCGCGACAGGATCGTGGCCGCCGCATTCGCGTGCTGGTGCTTTCGCCGACGCGCGAGCTGGCGCTGCAGATCGCCGAGAACTTCGATCAGTATGGCGCGGAGACCGGCCTGCGGTTGGCCGTCGTGCTCGGCGGCGTCGATCAAAATCGTCAAACGCAGGCGCTACGGCGCGGCGTCGATATCCTCGTGGCCACCCCGGGCCGTTTGTTGGACCTGATGGATCAGGGCTACATCGATCTGGCCTGGCTCGAAGTGCTGGTGCTCGACGAAGCCGATCGCATGCTCGACATGGGTTTCATGCCGAGCGTGCGGCGCGTGATCGCGCAGTTGCCGGCCAAGCGGCAATCGCTGTTGTTCTCGGCCACCATGCCCGGTGAAGTCCGGCAATTGGCCGAAGAGATTTTGCGTGAGCCGGTCCGCATTCGCGTGGCGCCGGTCAAAGCGACGACCGAGTTGATCGAGCAATCGGTCTTCCACGTCGATCGCCGGCGCAAGCCGCAGCTCTTGGCCCACCTGATCATGGGGGGGCAAGTCACCCGCGCTTTGGTCTTCACGCGCACCAAGCGCGGCGCCGATCGTGTCGCCCGGCAACTCGGCAAGGCGGGCATCCGCGCCGAGGCGATTCACGGCGACAAGACGCAGTCGTCACGGCAGCGCGTGCTGGCGAGTTTCAAATCGAATCGGCCGCCGGTGCTGGTCGCCACCGATCTGGCTGCCCGCGGGATTGACGTCGATGCGATTTCGCATGTCTTCAATTACGACCTGCCTGAGCAGCCGGAGACCTACGTACACCGCATCGGCCGCACGGGGCGCGCGGGGGCGTCGGGCCGGGCGATCGCCTTCTGCGATGCCGAGACGCGCGACTTGTTGCGGGGGATCGAGCGGCTGATCGGCCAGAAGCTGGCGGTCGAGGAGAATCACCCAGAGTACAAAGAACTGCCGCCCGAGCAGCACAATGCTCAAAACGGCGAGCAGAAGCGCAGTGGTCCGCCGGCCGGCAACTCGCGCAGCCGGAGCAGTTCCCGTTCCGGCGGTGGCAATGCTCGCAGCAGTGGCAATGCCCGCAGCAGTGGCGGCGCCCGATCGGCGGGCAAGTCGGGAGGCCGGCCGAGTGGCGCGCCGTCGAAAGCGAGCGGCCGCAAGCCGGCTCGTCCTCAGGCCGCAGCAAAACCTCACGGCGCAGCCCAAGGACACGGCGCCGGGCAGCCGCAGGGAGCGCGACCGTCGCACGGCGAGGGGAGCCGCGACTCGCAACCGGCAACCGGAGCCGGTTCGGCGGCCAAGAAGAAGCGTCGTGCCCGGCGCGGCAAGCGCCGTGCGAACGAGATCGGCTATGTCTCGGCCGGGCGGTAAGGCAGCGTCGCAACCGAGTGGGATGATTCGCGGACGCAACGCGGTGCCGCTGATCAAGGAAACTGGGTGGCCCGGCTGCTTGCAGCCGGGTGGCGCAGCCACAAGAATCAACTCATGCCGCGCGGCGTGCTCAAGCCACGTCGCTTCCAAAGGCTTTCTTGTCGCTTCGCGACCCAGCCGGCCAGCGGCTGGGCCACCCAATCTGTTGTTACTCGGCGCGAATCCAGTGCGAACCATCCGCACCTCCGCCACGTAATTTACACGTCGATAATTGACATGTAAGATATCTTGCCGGCGGTGGTATTCCCTTGTAGACAGAGGTGGCCAGGCGGACTGATTCGTTGCTTGTCGCCGATTTCGTGTTGATTACCCGTCCGCCGTTGCATTGACCCGTTCCCCGCCCCCGTTTACGAGGTTCGTCCGAATCATGGCTGCCCCCCGCCTGCAACAGGCCCTGAAAAAGAAACGCCCGTTCGAGTCGGCCGCCCAAGAGGCCACGCTCGCGCTGCTGCGCACCAGCGATCGGTTGCAGATTCGTTTTGCCCGGCTGTTTCGTGGGCATGGCGTGACGCCGGCCCAGTACAACATCCTGCGAATTTTACGAGGTGAGGGGAAACCGCTGCCGATCCTCGAGATTGCCAGTCGTACGGTGACCGTGGTGCCGGGCATCACGGGGCTCGTCGATCGGCTCCAGCAGGCGGGGCTCGTCGAGCGGATCCGCTGCGAAGAGGATCGTCGCGTGGTGTACGTGGCGGTGACGCCCAAGGGGATGGACACGCTGGCCGCGCTCGACGAACCGGTGCTCGAGTTACATCAGCAGTTGCTGGGGCCATTGAATCAAAAGGAGCTCAAGGAGTTGGGGCGGCTGTTGGACAAGGTGTGCGAACCGCTGGCGGACGAGTAGCCGGGCCGCCGCAGTTCTCCTTTTTTTCGCCAGATACTTGATATGTCAACTAACTGGCCGAGCCGCGAAAGGCTTGGCCCTATCCGGGAGGAACGCCATGATTCGCATTCGCAAGGCTGCTGAGCGAGGCCACGCCAACCACGGCTGGCTCGATACCTTCCACACCTTCTCGTTCGCCGATTACTACGACCCCGCGCAGATGGGCTTTCGCGCGCTGCGCGTGATCAACGAAGACGTCGTCGCGCCGGGCCAAGGCTTCGGCATGCACGGCCACCGCGACATGGAGATCGTCACGTACGTTCTCTCCGGAGCGCTCGAGCATCAGGACAGCCTGGGGAACGGTGAGGTGCTGCGCCCCGGCGAGTTCCAGCGGATGTCGGCCGGCACCGGCATTCGCCACAGCGAGTTCAACCCGTCGGCCAGCGAGCCAGTTCACCTTTACCAGATCTGGCTGCTGCCGCGCGAACAGGGCATCCAGCCGAGCTATGAGCAGAAAGCCTTCGCCGCCGACGAGCGGCAAGGGCGGCTGCGGCTGGTCGCTTCGCCCGACGCGGCCGACGGTTCGCTGGCGATCCAGCAGGACGCGCGCATCTACCTGGCGACCTTGGCCGCCGGTGACGCGGTCGAGCACCAGCTTGCGGCCGGGCGGTTCGGCTGGCTGCAAGTGCTGCGCGGTAGTGTGACGGTGAACGGATCGCAGGCCGACACCAGCGACGGGGTGGCCATCGGCGACGAACCGCGCGTGACGATTGCCGCCGACGGGCCGGCCGAAGTGATGTTGTTCGATCTGGCATGATTTTTGATAGTTGCGCGACGAAGGATGCCCGGCCTTCCAGTGAGCGGCCGGAGTTCATCCCTTAGCGCAGCCATCGATGTACTCCCCTCTCCCCTTGCGGGAGAGGGGCCGGGGGTGAGGGGTGCTCCGCGGCGATGCCGCGTCTGCCAAAGAACACGGCACCTGGTGTATGATTCTGCGAACTCAGAAAGGAATGACGATTATGACTCCCCAAAACATCTGGCTGAAGCGCACTGGCCTGGTGCTGAACATTTTGATTGCGGCGCTGATGCTCTTTGCCGGCGCATCGAAGTTGCTCGGCTTAATGCCGGCCGAGGAAGTTGCAAAGATGGGAATCTGGAAGGAGAAGATGCTGTTGGTGGGCTTTGGCGAAGTCGTCACGGCCATGCTGTTCTTGATTCCGTGGACGGCTCCCTTAGGGACGCTGCTGATGAGCGGGCTGTGGGGTGGAATCATCGCCACCAACATGGGGCGCGGCGAACTTTGGGCTCCTTGGGCGGTGCTGCTGCTGGTCACGTGGCTTGGCGCCTACCTGCGCGGAACGGTGCCGATCTTTGCGCCGCCGAAAGGGTCAACGCTCGCCGCGACGGATTGATACACCTTACTTATCCGAGTCAGCGCTCGAGAGGTTTGACCTTCGCGCGACTAGCAAAAAACTCCAGCCAGCCGAGCATCATCGCGTCGGCGATTGTCCCCTGCTGGCGGCACTCTTCCGGCGTGCGTCCCCAGTAGAAGCCGATGTGGCCGGCCGCGTGTGGTCGCGAACGCTCGATGAAATCGGCGAACTCCGCGAGCGAGCACTTCAGCGGGAAAGTCTCTTCGATCACGATCGGCTTGCCAATCGCGAAGCCGCCGAGTGTTTCCAGCGCCGCGTCGAGTTCGCCGCGCTCGGGGTAAATGTGCACCGCCAAAAAGTCGACTTCATCGACAATCTTGGCCGGCACAAAGCCTGACGTCAGCCCTGGCCGGTCGAGGCTCCAATCGACCAGGCCCACGGTGACGAGGTGCCGACGATCGCGCTGGCGGATGGCGGCGACCAGTTTCGCGATCCACGCGCGGGCAATCTCGGGTCGCTCGCGCCCTGCCTGGTCGAGCGTGATGAACTGCACGAAGTGCTTGCCGGCAAAGGGCGGCCCGAGCCAGGCACCGTTCTCGCGCTGCCCGCCCGGCACGACCGGTTCGTTCATCAGGTCGTAGCAGAAGACAGCCGAGCTATTGGCACAGCGCGAGGCGATCGCTTCCCAAAACACAGCTTGCGCGGACCAGCGGTCGGCTTCGACGAGCGCGTCGTACCAAGCGGGCACGTCTTTGCGGTGATAGCAGCCCAAGCCGGTCAGATCGAGATAGATGCCGTGGCGTTCGGCCAGTTCGAGCAGCTTGCCGAGTTGATCGAGCTGGCGCGCGTTGGCGTGCTCGGCATCTTCCATGAACCGGCCGAACTGCAAGTGAATGCGGACGACGTTGGCCCCCAGCGCTTTCATTTCAGCGAAGTCGGCTTCGACCTTCGCCCACTCGTCGAGCCAGTAGTCTTCGAGCAAGCGCCCCTGTTCGTCGTGGTCGTAATTGAAACCCCACGGGGTGAACGGGCGATCGGAGCCTTGTTCGACGAAGCCGGATTTGTCGGGCGAGACGACAATCCAGGGGAGTTTTTCTTCCGCGGCATTCACGGGCCCGGCCAACGTCGCGATGGTTATTGCCACAAATGGCAGCAGCCTGCGAGGGAAGTCTCGCGCCGGGCGACTACGCTGCGATGGAGCGATGAGGCCCGTCATGGTGAAGACTCCGCCAGCGCGCGGGCGATCGCGTCGCGAAGGCCCAGCGGGCGGATCTTCGGGAACAGGTCGAGTGCCGCGCGATCGCGCACGATCGTGGGGTTGCGGAGCCCCTCGATGAGATGCCGACCAACCTGTGCCGAAGCGGGGGTGACCAGCGCCAGCCATAGGCTCGACAGGTAGGGAGTCAACACGGGCACCGAGATCAACCAGCGCTTGAGGCCTCGCTGACGCGCGTATTCGCGAACGAGATCGCCGTAGGTGACGACTTCGGTGCCGCCGACCTCCAAGATTCGGCTGGCGCCTGGCGGCAGATCGAGCGCCGCGAGCAAGTAGGCCAGCATATCGTCGATGGCGATGGGTTGCGTCGGCGTGGCAAGCCAGCGAGGGCAGATCATGACGGGGAGCCGATCGGTCAGTGTGCGGAGCAGATCGAATGAAAGACTGCCATTGCCAATGACCAGCGAGGAACGAAACTCGATGCACTCGACGCCCGACGATCGCAGCACCTCGCCCACCTCGTGCCGGCTGCGCAAATGGGGGGACAATTGGTTGTCGTCGGCGCCGAGACCGCCGAGATAGATCAAGCGGCGGACGCCCGCCTGTCGGGCGGCGCGGCCAAAATTCTCCGCAGCCTGGCGATCCTGCCGCTCGAAGTCGCGGCTGGCCGCCATCGAATGGACGAGGTAGTAGGCGATTTCTACCCCCTGTAGGGCCGCCGTCAGCGAGTCGACATCGAACACGTCGCCCGGCACGACTTCGGTATCGGCGGCCACCCGCGGGCGGAGTTTGTTGGGGTCTCGCGCCAGGCAACGCAACCGCACGCCGCGGTGCTCTAATAACGGAATCAAGCGTCCGCCGACGTAACCGGTACCCCCCGTCAGCAAGACGGTCGGCTGCAAAGTCGATCTGTCTCCCGCTGCGGGCATGCGTTAAGCCTCGTTGACCGGGAAGAAGTTGAGCGGGTGCGATGGTTTGCGGTTAGTCTGACAATGCCGGAACGGGATGACCCATCGCCGGCACGGCACGAGACGTTGTGCCACCGGACCTGAACCGTTGATTCTAACGCGCGGGCAACGATCAAAACGCTGCCATCACGAATATGATCCGCTTCACCAAACCCTCGGTCGACGTGTTGCGGCGATTTCTCGATGAGCAGGCGCGACAAAAGTATACGTATTCGGATGCTGGCTCGACGCTCGGCGAGAGCTGGGCCGACAACGTGCCTGCGGGCTTCGACGTCGATCACACGCGGGCCTGCCTGGGGGCCGGCGCGCAGACATTTTTGGGGGCCAAAAACGCGCTCGCTGGTTGGCGGCAGTTTCAATTGGGCTGGGTCGAACCGTGGCCGGCCGATGTGACGCTGCTGCCGGGCAACGTCGTGTCGATCGTCGCGCGACTGGGTCCGGTTTACTGGTTGAACGCTTGCCGGATTGTGGATGCGATCGACGAGCGTGGACCGGTCGAGCGATTCGGTTTTGCGTATGCCACGTTGCCGGGTCACGCGGAGTGCGGCGAAGAGCGGTTCCTGGTCGAGTGGCACCATGCCGACGACAGCGTATGGTTCGATATCTTGGCGTTCTCAATGCCGCGGCACGTGCTGGCCCGGCTCGGCTACCCGATGGTGCGGCTATTGCAGAAGCGCTTCGGGCGGGAAGCCGTAGCGTCGATGCGCCGGGCGACAAGCGGAGACGCCGTGGCGTGACACGTCCGGCGTTACGCCTTTGGCGGGCCGTCGTGCATCCAGTGATTGAGCCACTCGGCGTCTTCGCGCAGGAACTCGAGTGTTTGCTCGACGCCACGCCAGCGGCGGCGAAACCGCCACCAGGCAATGCTCGTGATCAGGCCCGCGAGCAGCAGCATTGCCCCGCCGACGATCGCCAGGGCCGCGATACGATCGAGCTCGGCGGCGCGCGCGAGCGCTTCAGCGCCTAACACCGCGGCCAGTGGTAAGACGCTGGCCGCGATCCAGACGGCAATCACCCAACTGATCGAAAGATTTCGCAGCGCGCCGGCCGCGGTGCCGACCTCCAACCGCACGAGCCGCCAGCGGACGTCGAGCGCCTGGGCCACGTCGGCGCGCAGCCGATCGCTGGCGTCGCGCACGTCGTCGAGCAGGTGGTCGGGGGCTGGGGTCATGACGCTCGGCTACTCTTTGATCTGGTTAACGGTTCACTTGCCTCAGCGACCGGGGCGCAAGAAAGCGGCAAGCAAGTCTTGCCAAACGCGGGCGCCGACCATGCCGAGCGCGGCCGACATCGCACGGCGCCCGACGACGCGCCGCAGCGACCGTCGCGAGAAGCCGGCGGCCAGCGCCAGGCCGATCCCGAAGGCGGCCAACAGCGTCGGGCCGGGATAATTGCGGACGTAGGTTTGCCAGCTCGTCAACTCGCGGCCGGCCGTGCGCATCTGTCGCACGTCGCGCTCGAGCCGGTGCCGGCTGGCGGCGATCTGACTGCGCAGCTCGCGCCGCAAGCGCTCGTGTTCGGTGGCGGTGAGGCGGGGTGTCATAGCGGGACTTCTCGAACGGTTCGCGGCAAATTAGCGGCGGCGGAACAGCCGGCCGAGGAAGAACCCGCTCAATACCGCGGCGATCAAGCCCTTGCCGGGATTGCGTTTGACGAAGTCGAGCACGGCCGCGAGGAAGTCGCCGAAGTTTCTCTCCCGCGCGCCGGTCAGCTTGCGCGTGGCGTCTTCGCGCACTTCGCGATACTTGGCCTGCGCTTCTTCGAGCTGCTCGCAGGCGGCGCGGAGCGCGGCTTCGGCACGCTGCACCTCGGGCAGTTCGTCGAGCTTGCGCCCCAATTCTTCAAAGGTGCCGGAACGGTTGGCGGCCGAGTCGTCGGCCGGTTTCTGCGGTTTGTTCATCGTGGTGTGCTGGGTGTGAAGTCGGTTTCGGATCGGCCGAAGAATAACTTCCTGATTTCGGGAACCCCTCACCCTGCGCTCTCCCGCAAGGGGAGAGGGATTGGAGGAGAAGTTATTCTTCGGCCGATCCCTAGGTATTGATCTAGCGGCTGGCATCTCCCTGCGAGAGCGTAGCTTACGGCCGAATCGCCGGGGTGTTGATGGATCGTGCGAAGCGGCGCTTGCTCGCCGGGCGGTCAGGTCGACGGCGCTGCGCCCCGTCACGCGCCGTCACAATCGCTGCAAGCGCTCGCAACGGCCCGCTCAGCCGAGCAGGCCCGGCACCCCGTCCGCTTCTTCGAGCACGCGGGCGGCGACCAGCTTCTCGAGGTCGAGCCCCAGCAACCCCAGCACGCTGGCCGCGGTTTGTTGAGGGCTGACCGGATTATCGGCCGGATAGGCGGCGAACTGATCGCTGGCGCCGATCACGCGCCCGCCGGGGACGCCCCCGCCGGCGATCACGTACGAAAAGCAGAAGGGCCAGTGATCGCGCCCCGAAGCGCCGTTGATCGTGGGGGTGCGGCCGAACTCGCCGGTCACCAACACCAGCGTGCGCTCGAGCCGGCCGCGGTCGGCCAGATCGGCCAACAACGCGCTCACCGTTTGATCGACCTGCGGCAACTGGACGTTCTTCAAGCGATTGAAATTGTCGCCGTGGTTGTCGAAGCCGTTGTCGTTGATCGGGTGCTGCCGCCAGTTGACTTGCACGAAGCGAACGCCCGCCTCGACGAGGCGCCTTGCCATCAGCGTGCCTTGGCCGAAGGGGTAACGCCCGTAGCGATCGCGCAGGGCGTCACTCTCGCGAGAGAGGTCGAACGCTTCTTGCGTTGGCCGACTGGTGGCCAGGGCGAGCGCCGTTTCGTAGGCGCGATCGAGCACGGCGGGCTGCTCGCCGGCGACGTGCGCTTGTTGATCGGTGACGCCGCGCCACAGGCGCCGGCGCCGGGCCAGCCGCGCGTCGTCCAGCGGCATGGCGGGGAGCATGGCCGCGATCTTGTCGACCGGCGAGAGCGGATCGGTCACGCGGAACGGCGCGTAGACATTGCCGAGGAAACCGCCATCCTGGCCGGTCGGCGTGATCGGCGAATCGATCAACCGCGGCCCGATCACCACCGAGCCGAGCGGCGACTCGCCCGGCGCGCCGTAACGAGCGACGCTCGCCCCCAGGTTCGGCCATTCACCGCCGCGGATGACCTGGTTGCCCGTCATCATGAAGTGGGCGGCGCGCGGGTGCTCGGTCTCGCGATGGGTAGCGCTGCGGACGACGGTGAACTGTTTGTTGCTGGCGGCCAGCTTCGGCAGATGTTCGCAGAACCGCACGCCAGGCAATTGCGTGTCGATCTCGGCGAACTGGCTGCGGATGCTGTCGGGCGCGCGCGGCTTGAGATCAAAGGTATCGAGCTGCGGCATGCCTCCCCAGAGGAAGAGCAGAATGCAGGAGACGTCGTTATTGCGATCGGCCAGCCCCGTTTCGGCGGCGCGCAACCAGCCGGGGAGCGACAATCCCAGCGCGCTCGCCGCGCCGACTTGCAGCAGCTCGCGGCGCGTAGGGCCCGCACACGTGCGCGAAGTAAAGGGGCCGAACGTGAACATGCGATGACTCAGTAGTAGGGTGTGCTCAGCACACCAGGATGCGGATTCCAATTACCTACAGGACGATGGTATGTTTCACACACCCTACAAATGTCAATGATTAAACACAAACTCCTTGCTGTTAAGCACTGCCCAGAGCAGGTCCTCGAAGCACTGCCGGCGGGTGGGTTCACGATCGGCTGCCGCGGCCGTGCTGTAGGCGGTCGACAGCTCCGCGTGGCACAGCTCACGCTCGGCATCAGTTGGCGCGCGGCCCAAGGCGCGCCAATAGATAGTATCGATGATCTGCTCGTCGCTTGCGCCGCTGGCCAACGATCGCGCGACCGGGCCCGCATCGCTGCGCGCCCGGGAGTCGATCGATTCGCTGTTCATCAGCTCCAGGGCCTGCGCCAGGTTCGGCTCCTGGATACGTTCGCACTCGCAGGCGCTTCGCCGTAGCGGCCGGCCGAACATGTCCAGAAAGGCCGAGGCCACCTTCGTATCAGGAAGTCGCTGCGCCCGATAGCCAGCCGGCAGTCCGCCGAACTTTTCGGCCACGCCGGTTACATCGGCCAAAGCGTCGAGCAGTTGTTCGGCCGTCAGTCGCTTCGGGTGCCAGTGCGAATAGAACTGCCGATCGGCGGCGTTCGCCTCGGTGGGGACCGAACTCAACCGATACGTCTCCGATACTAAAATCGTCCGCATCAGGTGTCGCAGGTCGAACTGGTGTGCGGCCAGATCGTCGGCCAAGGCTTGCAACAGCGCGGGGTTCGACGGCGGGTTCGACGGCCGCAAGTCGTCGACCGGTTCGACCAGCCCACGCCCCAGGAAATGCCGCCAGACGCGGTTGGCGGTCGCCCGCGCGAAGAACGGATTGTCGGGCGAGGCCACCCAGGCAGCAAGATGTTCACGGCGCTGCGGATCGTCGGCGGAGAGCTCGGGTGCATTCAGGGGCTTCGGCGGTAGCGGTCGCCCCAGCCGCGGATGGTTCACCTCGCCGGCAGGTCGATCGAAAACGATGACGCTCCCCTCGGCGGTGGTTTTGGGCGCGGTCCGCGCGAAGTAGCTCACCATGCCGTAGTAGTCCGACTGCGTCCAACGATCGGACGGATGGTTGTGGCACCGCGCACATTGCAGCCGGATGCCGAGAAACGTTTGCGCAGTCGTTTCCGCGGCGGTCAGCGGCCAGAGTTCCAGCTCGTTGAACACCTTTTGCAGCCGATAGAAATTCGGCGGGCCACTCTGAGAACTGTCTCCCGCGCCAGCGATCAGCTCGCGGGCCACGTCGTTCCAGGGGCGGTTGCGGGCGATGGCGTCGCGAAGGTAGCGATCGAACGCCCAGACACTTTTTTCGCCGATCCATTCGCGGCTGGCTCGGAAGATGTCTTCCCACTTCTGCGCCCAAAGATCGACGAACTCTTCGCGGGCCAACAGCGCGTCGATCGCACGTAGCCGTTTGTCGACATGGGTTTCGGCCCGAGTATCGGCCACGAAGGCGCGCACTTCGTCGGGAGTTGGCAGCGTGCCGGTGATGTCCAGCGACAGCCGCCGATAGAGTGTCGCATCGTCGACTGCCGGTGACGGGCGCAGGCCCAACAGTTGCCAATCGGCGATCACGAGGTCGTCGATGTAATTGGCGCGGGGGAGCCCGTCGTAGTCGAAGCTGGCAGATGCGGGCGCTGAAGGTTCGTTGGCCGCCGCGAAGGGAACCACGATCGGCAGGGCCGCGACGAGCGATTGATACGCGCCGCTGGCCGCCGCGCGGCCCGGGCCGACCCCGGTCACCTGGCCTGCAAAATCGACCCGCGCGACCATCGCGTCGCTCGAGTCCCAGCGGGTCCAGGCCGTGACGTCGCGCGTACTGCCATCGGAGAAGGTGGCTTCGGCTTTCAATCCTAGTGCGGTGCCCGGAGTGAGCGTGCTTGATGCGTCGTCAGCACAAGTGATTGTCAGCTTTTCGGCGCGGGGCTCGGCATCGATTGGAGGTGGCGCGCCGGCCCGGATCCAAGCGACGAGAATCTCAAACGCCGCCGAGCCGGGCTCGATCAGTCGGCCCCCTTGGTGCGGAGTGGCCCCGGTCGGCTTGCGCAGCAGCAGGCTCTGCTCGGGCTCGGCCGGGTTCACGCGGCGGCCTAAGTCGTCACGGACGATCGTCGGATAGTCCTGCTCGGGGGCGTAGCCTCGCAGCGAAAGGCGGAAACCTCCCTTGCCGGTCGCCCCACCGTGACACGTCCCCTGGTTGCAGCCCGCCTTGGAGAGGACCGGGAGCACGTCATTAATAAAGGAGATGCCGGCGATAGTTTCGCGGGGGGTGGCCGGGGTCGCTGCCGAAGTCGAACCGGCAACCGCGGAGTCGTTGCCACGCGAGGCCGCCCCGCTAGCAGTCGCCAAGCCAAACGCCAAAACGGCGCACATGCGACAGATCGCCGCGCTCAAGTGCCGGGCGTGTTGGCCGCTTCCCATTTGGCACCCACGGGGAGCAGAAACCCCAAGGCGGATGCGGACTTGTCGGTGAGAGCCACCGCTCGCAACCTGCCTACGCCCGAGATTTTAGCAGCGGACGGCAACCGACGCGAACAACCGATCAAGATTCGCTGATGCGATCTGTTTCACCTTCTGTCGGCCAGGGATATACTTACGACCGGACGAAGCATGGCTTCCTGATACTTGAACCCCTCACCCTAACCTCTCCCACAAGGGGAGAGGGGCATGAGGAGAAGTCCGACTTCGTCCGAGTCCTCACGACCGAAAGCGAGCCGCACCCGCGCGGTTCGCCCGCACTCCGACCGCGAACACACCGGCGCCAGGAGCCGCACACCATGCTTACGATCTATGGCGATCGCCACCGGTTCTGCGACGGCGTTTCGCGCCGCAACTTTCTCAAGATTGGCGGCCTGGCCCTGGGGGGCCTGTCGATGCCCCAGTTGCTGCGGGCCGAAGCGGCCTCGGGCGTGGCCAGCAGCCCCGCCGGCAACTCGCACAAAGCGATCATCATGATCTTTTTGCCGGGCGGGCCCCCGCATCAAGACATGGTCGATCTGAAGATGGACGCCCCGGCCGAAATCCGCGGCGAGTTCAAGCCGATCTCGACCAACGTCCCCGGGCTGGAAATCTGCGAACTGATGCCGCGCCTGGCCGGCATGATGGACAAGTTCGCGGTCATCCGCAGTATCGTGGGGGCAACCGGCGGTCACGACTCTTACCAGTGCATGAGCGGCTGGGGAGATGGCGGGCTCGACCCGCGCACCGGGCACACCTCTTTGGGTTCGGCCATCGCCAAGCTGCAAGGGCCCGTCGACCGGGCGGTGCCGCCGTTTGTCGGCTTGTCGCCACGCATGGGGCACACCCCTTGGGCGAACCCCGGCGAGGCCGGCTTCTTGGGCAAGGCCTACGCCCCGTTCAAGCCCGACGGCGAGGGGATGGCCAACATGGTGCTCAACGGCGTGAGCCTGGATCGGCTGTCGGACCGCAAGATGGTGCTCGGGCAGCTCGATCGCTTGCGCAGCGCCAGCGACGCCAAGGGAGTAATGACCGGAGTCGACGCTTTCAACGAGCGGGCGTTCGACGTGCTGACGTCGAGCAAGCTGGTCGAAGCGCTCGACCTGAGCCGCGAAGATCAGCGGCTGCGCGATCGCTACGGGCGCGGCTTCAACGAGAACAAAGACGACGGCGGCCCACGGCTGTTGGATAACTTTCTCGTGGCACGGCGACTCGTGTCGGCTGGCGTGCGCTGCGTGACGTTGGCCTTCAGCCGCTGGGACTGGCACGGCGGAAACTTCGCTCAAGGACGCACCGAGATTCCGCTGTTGGATCAAGGGCTGTCGGCCTTGATCGAAGATCTCGACCAGCGCGACATGCTCGACGATGTGTCGGTGGTGGTCTGGGGCGAATTCGGCCGCACGCCACGCATCAATAAAGATGCTGGCCGCGACCATTGGCCTCAAGTCTCGTGTGCCTTGCTAGCCGGTGGTGGCATGCGCACCGGGCAAGTGATCGGCGCCACGAACCGGTTGGGCGAATACGCCAAGGATCGCCCCGTCCATTTCCAGGAAGTGTTCGCCACGCTGTACCACAACCTGGGGATCGACGTCGGCCAGACGACCATTCTCGACGCCGCCGGCCGGCCGCAGTATCTGACCGATATCCGCCAGCCGCTGCCGGAGTTGGTGTAAGCGGTCGCTTGCCAACCGCATCGCACGTTTTGTCGCGCCTCCGGTGGCCGCTCGCGCACTTTATCTGGTTCCGCAAGCGCCGCAGGCCAGCGGCAGCCGCGCCCCGGGGCGCGACCGCAACTGGCCTCTTGGTTCGGCGTTGATTGCTCGGTGTCGTTTTCTAGGCGTCGTTTTCTTGAGGACTACTCTTCCTTGGGGAGCAGCACGGTGTCGATCACGTGGATCACGCCATTGCTGCACTCGATGTCGGCCTTTTCAACTTTGGCGTCGTTGATTTTGACTCCATCGGTGGCGTCAACCTTGACGCTCTGACCTTGCACGGTCTTGGCCGACTTCACCTTCACGACATCGGCCGCTTTCACCTTGCCTGGCACGACGTGGTAGGTGAGGATCGCGACGAGCTTGTCTTTATTCTCCGGCTTGAGCAGCGACTCGACCGTGCCGGCCGGCAACTTCTCGAAGGCCTCGTCGGTCGGCGCGAAGACCGTGAACGGGCCCTTGCCCTTAAGCGTGTCGACCAACCCGGCGGCTTCAAGCGCGGCGGCCAGGGTCTTGAACGAGCCCGCGCCGACCGCGGTGTCAACGATGTCGGCGGGCTTGGCTTTCTTGGCAGCGACGGTGCGGGCGGGAGTGCCAGCACACTTGTGACCTCCAAAAGCCACACCGGCGCTTGCCAGTGCGAAGGTCGCGATCGCGACCACGCAAATGCGATTCAGACTAACCATGAGAGCATCTCCTCAGCAGAACAGTTTGGGACCAGCTTGAACGACCGACGGGTTGAAAATCGTCCAAATCGTTCAGATAGATCGTAGCGCGACGGCCGCGATCGAACAGCCTGGACCGATCGAGATTGGCTCCGAAGTCGAAGTCGTCACGAGCCTTAGAACCTGAAATTTTTGGTATTCTGCCCATTGCAGCTCGGCAACCTTGTAACAAACTGGCCGCACTCAATCGGCGCGCTATAATCGGTCATATCGTCCATCGGTTAGCTCCGCGCTTTCGTCGCGGCAAGTGGTGTGGAAATCGGTTGCCGCCAGCCGGCCAACAAACACGGAGAGCGTTGTGTACCGCGCAATCTACTGGGTCATGGTGCTGAGTTGGGTCCACCTGTCGCTGGAGGCGCCGTCGTTGCGGGCCAAAAACCCGGAGTCTGAACTGGCGGCCGCGCCGACCACGACCTGGCCTCAGTGGCGTGGCGTGGATCGCGATAGCAAGTTGGTGAACTCGGCCCCCTGGCCCGACAGCTTGTCGGCCCCCGCACTTCAGCAATCGTGGCGCGTTGAATTGGGCCCGAGCTACTCGAGCCCGGTGGTTTCCAGCTCGCTGGTCTTTGTGACCGAGACAGCCGATCAAAAGCGCGAAGTCGTGCGGGCGCTCGATCGGGCGACGGGGGCCGAGCAATGGCAGGCGAGTTGGGAAGGGGCGATGACCGTTCCCTTCTTTGCCAAAGCCAACGGTGACTGGATTCGGGCCACGCCTGCCTTCGATGGACAGACGCTCTTCGTCGCCGGCATGCGCGACGTGCTCGTAGCGATCGACGCCAGCAACGGGCAGGTTCGCTGGCAGATCGACTTCGTCAAGGAACTCGGGACACCACTCCCCGATTTTGGTTTTGTGAGCTCACCGCTGGTCGTCGGCGATCACATCTATGTGCAGGCCGGCGCTTCGCTCTGCAAGTTGGACAAGACGACAGGCAAGGTGCTTTGGCGCGCGCTCAAAGATGCCGGTGGAATGTTCGGGAGCGCCTTCTCCTCGCCTTATCTCGCCGAGTTGGCTGGCCGTCCGCAGTTGTTGGTGCAGACCCGCACGCACCTGGCGGGTGTCGACCCCGATCAAGGCGATGTGCTGTGGTCGAAGGAGATTCCGACTTTCCGCGGCATGAATATCCTTACGCCCACTACGGTTGGCGACGCGGTTTTCACGAGTGCCTATGGAGGGAAATCGTTCTTGTTGGCCTGCCGGCGCGACGGAGACAAGTACGCGATCGACGAAGCCTGGACCAATAAAGTTACTGCTTACATGTCGTCTCCCGTGGTGATCGATGGGCACTTGTATCTTCACTTGCGGAATCGCCGCTTCACTTGCCTTGAGCTTGCTACTGGCGAAACGCGCTGGACGACTGAACCGTTTGGCGAGTACTGGAGCATGGTCGCCAACGGCGATCGGATTCTCGCGCTCGACGAACGGGGCGAGCTGCTGCTGATCCACGCGACGCCGGAAAAGTTCGATCTATTGGATTCGCGCAAAATCAGCGAAGAGCCCTGCTGGGCCCACCTGGCGGTCTGCGGCGACGAGCTCTTCGTTCGCGAGTTGCACGCCCTGGCCGCGTATCGCTGGCGAGCCGCGCCGTGAGCATTCCCGCCGCGCGGTCTCGTTCGCGTGCCACATCAGAATCGAGAGCGCCGGGTCGCTTGCGGCTGGGGCTCTGCTGTCAGTTCGCCGAGCAGCCGATCAAGTTTCGCACGACGACGGCGACGGCGCTCGCCCGGCTCGGTCTTCCTGCGCAACTCACGAAGTTGGCCGAGCTCATTCGCGAGAACGCCTTGGCATTGCAAGCCGCGGTGCAATGCTGTCACGACTTGGGGATCGGCTGTTTTCGTGTGAACAGCCAGATCCTGCCGGCCAAGACCCATCCGACGGTCGGCTACCGGATCGACGAATTGCCGGATGCCGACGCGCTGGTCGGCGCTTTCGAGCACGCGGGGGAACTGGCCCGCAGATACGACATCCGCCTGACGTTTCATCCCGATCAGTTTGTCGTGCTTAACTCGCCCAAGCCGGACGTGGTCGATCGCTCGCTGGCCGAGCTCGAGTATCAGGCCGAAGTCGCCGGTTGGATCGGCGCCAACGTGATCAACATCCATGCCGGCGGGGCGTATGGTGATAAGCCGGCCGCCCTGGCCGCGCTGCGGCGCAATCTCAATCGGTTATCCACGGCCGCGCGCGAGCGGTTGACACTGGAGAATGACGATCGCGTCTTCGCGCCCGCCGACTTGTTGCCGGTTTGTCGCACCGAGAGGATTCCGCTGGTCTACGACGTTCATCATCACCGATGCCTCGCCGATGGACTGAGCGTGGAAGAGGCCACCGAGCAGGCTGTAAGCACTTGGAGTCGCGAACCGCTGTTTCATATTTCCAGTCCTTTGGCTGGCTGGCATGGACCACAACCGCAACGGCACCACGACTACATCGACCTGGCCGACTGGCCGGCGAATTGGGACACGCTCGCGCTGACGGTCGAAGTCGAAGCCAAGGCCAAGGAACTGGCCGTGGCGCGATTGACGCGGGAGCTGACCGGCCGCGGCGTTGCGCTCGGCATGGCTCCTCGCGCTGTGGCGCGACGGGTGGAGTGACCGCGCGATGACCATCGATTTAGGACTTGGAGCGCCATGAAGGTCGAACAACCGATCACGATTGAACCGTTGCCCGCGGGTGGCTTTCGGCTGCAAGCGCAGCAATGGGTGCCACAGCCGCGCGAGCAGGTCTTTGCGCTCTTCTCCGATGCCTTTCAGTTGGAAGCGCTGACACCGCCGTGGTTGCGGTTCTCGGTGTTGACGCCGGCGCCGATCAAGATCACCCCCGGAACGCTGATCGACTACCGCTTGCGGCTGCACGGCGTGCCGATCCGCTGGCAGAGTCGTATCAGTGTCTGGGAACCTCCGGTGCGGTTTGTCGACGAGCAGACGCGCGGGCCGTATCGCCGTTGGTATCACGAGCACGTGTTTGAAGAAGTCGACGGCGGTACGCTCTGCCGCGACATCGTCGATTACCGGCCGCTGGGGGGATGGCTCGCCAACGCCCTGTTGGTGCGCCGCGACCTGCTAAAGGTGTTTGCCTATCGGCAGCAGCGGCTCGCCCCTCTCTTGGCGGCGATGGTGGGTGAGACGGCGCCCGTGCCGATGGCCGGCCAGTCGAGGTGAGCGAGCCGCACAAGCTGCCGACGCAATCCCCACACACGTTACCCTCTAGGAGGACGGGATTTAACGTCTTCCATCGACGGCCGTATTCGCGGGCCCTGGTCAAACTGTTCGAGCCAGGTCCGCCCCCCCGCTACAATGGCGGCGGATTTGGATTGGCCAGTCGCTTCATCGGCACCACGGCAATCGTGGCCGTCAGAGGCGTCGCACCAAGGGCGGTCCTGGTTTAGGTTCCGCAACCGCAGCAATGCCAACTCGACGCCATCAACTTGGTTATCCAGGCGAAGCCTTGTCGCGTCGCGCGTGCTTGCGGCTGGGGGTCGGCGGTCTCGGGTTGGGCCTGACCGGCTTGTTGCGCGCACGGGAGAGTGCCGCCGCGATCGAAACGCCTGGGCTGCCGCCGCTGAAGTCCTGCGTGATTGTGTTTTATTACGGTGGGCCGAGCCACCTGGAAACTTACGACCCGAAGCCGGACGCGCCGGCCGAAACGCGCGGCGAGTTCAAGCCGATCGCGACCTCCGCGCCCGGCGTGTTCGTCAGCGAGCACCTGCCACGGATGTCGCGCGTGATGCACAAGGCGGCGCTCATTCGCAGCATGCATCACACGAACCGCTTGCACGATTCGGCTTCGACCGAAGCATTGACCGGCCGGCAAGCGCCGACCGGCGATCGCGAAGAGTTCGCGCCGATCAAGCAAGTGTTCCCCAGTTACGGCTCCTCGCTGACGTACTTGCGGCGCGAGTTGCAGCTCGAGGTGCCGCACGCGGCGCTGCCGTTCGTGTTTCACAATGTGATCGACGTACCGTGCCAGGGGGGCGGGTTTCTCGGCGCGACCTACGACCCGCTGCAAATCAACGTCGATCCCGAGCAGCGCACGTATACCGCAGGTGCGCTCGCACTGCCAGCAGGGCACTCGGCGCATTCGCTGCAGGCAAGGCGTCAATTGTTGACGACATTGCAAGAAGAGTCGCTGGCCGCCGTGTCGCCAACTTCGCCGCTGGGTCGCTGGCAGCTTTCCAGCGAAAAAGCGTTTCAGTTGCTCGGGTCCAAGGCGATCCGTGAGGCGGTCGACCTGTCGCGCGAATCGCCCCAAACGCGCGATCGCTACGGCTACGACCGGCCGGCCGTGGCCGTTGGTTCCGGCGGCGGCGGCGGAAACGGCGCCGAAATGGGCTTTGCTCGGCACATGCGCGGGCAGAACCTTTTGCTCGCCAGGCGGTTGGTCGAAGCGGGCGTCCCATTCGTCAACGTGTTCGATTTCCGACAGCAGGGACAGAACTGGGACGCACACCATCAGAATTTCTCGCAGCACAAGAACCATCTGCTCCCCGTGGCCGATCAGTCGCTGTCGGCGCTGATCGAGGATCTGGAGATGCGCGGCCTGCTCGATACCACGCTGGTCGTGGCGATGGGCGAGTTCGGTCGCTCGCCGGCGATCAACAAGGAGGGGGGCCGCGATCACTGGCCCGATTGCTATAGCGTGTTGTTGGCTGGTGGCGGCGTGCAAGGGGGAGCGGTTTTCGGAGCCAGCGATCGCAGCGGCGCCTATCCCGCGCGCGACCCCGTGACGCCTGCCGATCTCGCGGCCACAATCTTCTGGCGATTCGGCATCGATCCGGCGTCCGAGATCCACGACCTGACGGGCCGGCCCTGGCGCGTCGCGGACGGCCAGCCTATCCGATCGCTCTTCACGTAACCGCGAGTGCAGGGTGGACCTGGGTCAGTCTGCTTGCGTCCGACATCCGTACGGTGTCAGGAACCGATTCATGCGTTAGGTCTGCAATAGTTGGCTTCTTCTAGAATCGGTTCCTGACACCGTTCGGGCTTGCCCATCGGTCAGACTGACCCACTGCCGGATCGGGCGCTTCGCAGACCCGAGCGCACGAGTGCGGCCGGCTACCCCAGAGATAACCGGCCGCCGGAGTCCAAGGCGAGCCTTGTCGATTCAATCTGCACGCCAGTCGTTCACCACGCTCCCATCCGGTACCCGAATCCCCATGGCCGATAGACCGGTGTGGGCTGATAGTACACAGGTGGCGCGTAATTGTACGTCGGCAGCGGCTGAACGAACTGGGGCGCTCGGCCGGGCCCGTAGTGGTACTGCGTGAAACCGCCATTGCCATTGGTGATTGTCGTCGTGATGCTCGGTCTGCGACCGAACTGATAGAGCGTGCCACCGTAGGCGTTCGGCCGGTACATCGTGATCTGCGCGCTGGCGAGCGAGGGGACGAGCAGTAGCGCTGCGGCAAGAACGAAACTTCTCATAGCAGTTTCCTTTCGTGGCCAGAGTTCGCCCAGAGCCTAGAACATATCGCGGCCGACCAGGGAAATCAAAATATCGGGTAGTGGGTCAGTCTAGTTTGCTCGGAGCCCGATCGGTGTCAGGAACCGATTCCTGCGCAGACCAACTCATTGAAAAACCTCGCTTGAATCGGTTCCTGACACCGTTCGGATGGGCGATCCGATTAGACTGACCCACTACAAAATATCGCCATTATCGTGCCCGCCCAACCCCATGCTCGCACGACCGATAGTGCAGCTCGGCGCAGAGATCTTGCATGGCCATCTGGGCTCGCAGCAAGTCGTGATAGAGCTTGTCGTCGAGGCGCAGTTGTTCCATGCGGCGCCGCAACCGCGTGAGGTAGCCGAGAGTCGGCACTAGTCGATCCTGCAGCGCTTCGGCCTGTTCGCGCGTGAGTCGCATCGTTGCCTCCGGAGCGGCCATTCGGTCTCTGCCCGGACGGTAGCAACTTCGGCCAGCGGTGTCATTGCCCTGTTTCTG
This sequence comes from uncultured Planctomycetaceae bacterium, assembly GCA_964495375.1. Taxonomy (GTDB): domain Bacteria; phylum Planctomycetota; class Planctomycetia; order Pirellulales; family JAEUIK01; genus JAIESQ01. The sequence goes on from CAZBWM010000076.1 coordinate 30,629, forward strand.
CGCTCCGGCGACTGCCGCGGCACGCCATCTGCAATGCCTTTCTTCGCGCTGGTCGACTCGACGGAGTGCCGTGGGCCGTGGCTTGCCAGGCCAGCGGGCTACGGCGCTGGCGACGTAGAACGCCGATGCACTTTCTCGCAATTGGCAAGCGGCGCCGCAGACCAGTTTGCTCGACTGAAATGGTCAGCAGGCATCGAGGGAAGTATGAGGCGACATTGTGGGAGCATTGTTTTTTTCGCGGTCATGTCGGCGGCGATGCCTGCCGAAGGTGGTCTGACGATCGTAACGACCGGCGACAGCAATACGGTCGGCTTCTCGCCGAATTTGCTCGACACACTTCGAGTGCAGCAGGGCCTCAACATTCGGCCGCTGTCGATCGCGTCCAACGGCGCCGATGCGGCGTCGTACACCGGCCTGACGGTCGATCGCAATTACCAGCCGGCGCCTGCGAAACACCATCAGGCCGTCGACGCGATCAATGGCCCCGTCTACAAAGTCGCCGGGTCATACGGATCGAAAATCGAGCCAAACCCAGAGCCCGATGTCATCGTTGTCATGCTGGGCACGAACGATGCGGTGGGGACATTTCGATTTGGCCTGCAGAATTGGCAAACTTACAAGACGCAGATGTCGGGCGTCTACGAATACCTGACCACAGCGACGACACCAGGCGGGAAGCGGCCGGAAATCTTCGTCGCGACGCCACTGCCGATTCTGGCAGACCCCAACAGTGCCATCAGCGTGCTGGCGGCGCAATTCGTTGATACGGTCATGGCGCCGTGGATTCGAGAACAGGTCGCCGCGCTCGCTGCCGCGGGGCGCGACATTCACTTGATCGACATCAACCAGGCCATCAAGCAGCAGCCCAATTGGCAAAGCCTGTATTCTGACGACGGGGTGACCCAGGGGCACTACCATCTCTTTGGAACGGGCGGGTACACCTGGCTGGCAACCGAAGTGCTCCATGCCATTCTCGATCAACACGGTGGCGACGCGAACCTTGATGGCGTCACGAACGGCCTCGATTGGACAGTGCTTGCAGACCGCTTCATGAGACCGGGTAACTGGTCGCAGGGAGACTTCAATCACGATGGAATGGTCAACGGCCTCGACTACAACGTCTGGGCAGACAACTACGAGAATCGAGTTGCCGCGGCGAGCGTGCCGACAAGCTTCGCGGTGCCTGAACCAGCAGCTTGGCGGCTCGCCGCGATCGGCGGCGCTCTAGTCGCGGCGTTCTTGAAAGCCACCAAGCGCTGGCCGATGTCGAACACCAGCCGACGGGCTGGCCGCCAACGATCGCTGGCACGCGTTCGTTCGGCGTCGGCAGGATCGGCCGAGAGCCTTCCTCCCAGCCCAGCACGAGCGAAGCAGCGCGTGACGGCGAGTTATGGTTGTGGCAGCCCATAACAGCGCCCCGATCCCAGTGAGTGCGAAAGCTGACGGTTCTGGCGCCAGGACGATTCGCGGGACTTCCGCAACGCCGGCCCTGAAGCGATCGGCCCACGCCGTGTAGTCCAGGCCGTCGACTTGGCCGTCGTGGTTGAAGTCGCCTTGAGACCAATTGCCTGGCTCGCCAAATCGATCGGCCCAGTTGGTATACGTCTCGGTCGCTGTGATTTCTTCCAGCCCCACGCAAGTTCAGTCATTTCTCTTGCGTGCGTCGCACGCGCGCGTGAAAATGCTCTCCGCACCCTCGCATCGCCTTAGGAGTCGCTCGTGAAGCCATCAACTTGCTAAGCGTCTGGATACTTTTGGCTTCATACCTTAGGGCTGACGATGCGAATAGAATTGTTTGCTGGCGCACTCTGCGCCGCGTTATTGGTTTCACCGCCAGCCGGCGCAGGGATCCGCAACGGCGATTTTGAAGCGGGGGGGTTCGCTAGTTGGGACGCCGGCGGATGGGGGAATGCGTTCGTCGCGATCGAGGAAGAAGAGGATGGCAATCACCTGCTGACACTCGGTCTTACCGAGGGAGTAAAGCAGTCAGGTGGTGCTACCGCACTTCAGATCTTTACCGTAACCGGTCAAGCCCATACCCTGTCGTTCGATTATTGGGGTAGTTTCGCCAGCGCGATCCCAGGTGCGAAGTACAGTGTTTCACTCAGTGACGTTCCGGGGTTTACTTTTCTGACCTTCGGTGAGGAGACAAGTGCCTCGCTGACTGAATTTGTGATTCCCCCGACGCACTTCACTACGGTGCTGGCGCCAGGCCAGTATCGAATCCATTTCCAGATGTTTTTGCCATCATACGCTCTCCCGCAATCGATTGCCCCGGTGGCAAGCCTCCACGTTGACAATGTCAAGTTGGATGTTTTAGAAGTGCCCGAGCCGTCCACACTTGCGCTTGGGATACTTGGCGTCGCGGCCGTTAGCCTCTTCGTTGGATACCGCTGTCCTCAATCAACCCATGCGGCATAAGAGACGCTGGCTTCGATTCGGGCGCGCATTTCGGTTCTTTCTGGTCACCGTCACAGCGTTGTCGCTTGGCGAGCAACGTTTCGGGCTTCGTGTTGGATCGCACGGTGGTCAGCAGTCCGTTGAAATGGCTTTCGATCGTCGACAAGCATCCGCGTCAGTGCCTGGCCTTGAAGGTGCCCCGCGGTCGGCGTCCGGCTTCGAGGTCATCCCGTTGCTCCAGGTGCCATGGGAGCGCTGCGTCGGGGTTCGCCCAGGGGTCAAAGCCGTCGAGCTGGCCGCGATTCGTCTTCGCCCAGCGCCGCGTGGCGTGTGGCCAAAAGTGGCCAAGCCTGGATCGGGCTTTCGAGGCTTGCTGCTATCGATGCGGCGCTTTACCTTGGGCACAGTGAATTCCCAAGGCATAGTGAATTCCCAAGGCATAGTGAAACCCCAGGGCATAGTGATTTCCCAGGGAGCCGTGAACCCCGAACGCACCGTGGACTTCCATCGAGCGGTCGGGTGCTAAACCGCGTGTCACGGCTATTGCCGCACTGCCAGGGAAAATCAAAAAACCCCTTGATAGATAAATACTTAGAGGCTGTAGCTCAGTCGGTAGAGCAACGGACTTTTAAT